>CANRLC010000006.1 GCA_947631405.1 uncultured Clostridia bacterium
ATCCGCAACTGTCCATACTCTGATGTTTTATATCTTTTCTAAAAGTTCGCTAGATAGAGTTCTATATTAGAGATGTATCATAGTGTGTCTTTCTACACCTTTCAATTTTTCCTACACCTTTTAATTATTCCCATACTTTAGCACCCCAAGGTTCTGGTAGCAGTTTTCAGCTGCCAGCCAGACCACATAACCACATAAAAGTAAGGGCTTCCGAAGTCGACGATTGACCTCGGAAGCCCTTTATTCCAAGCCTTTTTCGACATTTCTGCGCCGGAGAAGGCTTTTTCTGTTTGTATCAAAATCAGCAGGAACATTGACCCGTCAGCGGGCGGCGGAAACGCTCTGGCGGAGGCGGTTCTTTCCCTGCCAAGCAGGAAAGCGGGCTATAGACAAAAAACAGGCGGTTACCAGAGAAGCGGGAATCGCTTGTTTGTCGGTTATAGAGTTTCTTGCGCGGGGGCGACGCCCGGTCTCGCGAGACGCTGCGCGTCCGCTCCCGGGCTGCGGTTTTATTCTTTGGGGTTACGCTGGGGCGGCTGCCCCAGACCCTGCCCGAGGAATTTCATCCCCCGGACCCCCAACATTTGGTTTAAGATACTGTTTTTATTCTCCCGCCAGCGTCGCGCCTGCGGCCAGCTCGGCGTAGACGCCGCCCTGCGCCACGAGCTGCGCGTGCGTGCCGCGCTCCAAGATCCCGTGCTCGCCGATGACCACGATCTCGTCCGCGTTCTTGATCGTGGATAGCCGGTGCGCGATGACCAGCGTCGTGCGGCCCTTCGCCAAGCGGTCAAACGCCGCCTGAATCTTGCGCTCGGTCGCGGTGTCCAGCGCGCTGGTCGCCTCGTCGAGGATCAGCACGCGCGGATTCTTGAGGAAGATGCGCGCGATGGACACGCGCTGCTTCTGCCCGCCGGAGAGCATCACGCCCCGCTCGCCCACCAGCGTGTCGTAGCCGTTCGGCATGAGCATCACGTCGTCGTGAATCTCCGCCAGCTTCGCCGCCGCGACGACCTCCTCCATCGTGGCGTCGGGTTTTCCGTAGCGGATGTTGTCCAGCACCGACCCGGCGAAGAGGAACACGTCCTGCTGCACGATGCCGATGTTGCGGCGCAGGTCGGCCAGCTTCACCTTGCGGATGTCCTTCCCGTCGATGGTGATGCGGCCGCTGGTCGCCTCGTAAAAGCGCGGGATAAGCTGGCAGAGCGTCGTCTTGCCGCCGCCGCTCGGGCCGACCAGCGCGAGCATCTCGCCCGGGCGGATGTGCAGATCGATGTGGGAGAGCACGGCGTCCTTCTCGCGGTCGTAGGTGAAGGTCACGTCCTCAAAGGCGATGTCGCCCTCGACGCTGGGCAGCGGCTCGGCGTCCGGCGCGTCCTCGATGTCGGGCTTCTCGTGCATGATCGCGCGGAAGCGCTGGAAGCCCGCCATGCCCGCGGTGAATTGCTCGGTGAACTGCGTCAGCTTGCGGATGGGGCTTTGCACGCTGGCGACGTACATGTTGAACGTGACGAGCGTCGCCACGTCCATGCGCCCGCGCATGATGAGATAGCTGCCCACGCAGATGACCGACAAGCCCATCATGTTCATCATGAACTCGGTGCCCGCGAAGAAGTCCGCCATCACGCGGTAGTAGCTGCGCTTGGCGTCCACATATTGATCGGTGCAGTGGGAGAACTTGGCGATCTCCTCGCGCTCGTTGCCGAACGCCTTCGCCACGCGGATGCCCGAGATGCTGCTCTCGATCTCCGCGTTGATGCCCGCCGTGCGCTGCTTGACCCGGCGGGAGACGCGCATCATGCTCGTGCGCCGCAGCGAGACGAACAGGATGGTGAGCGGCACCGCGATCAGCAGCACGAAGGCGAGCGTGGGCTGAATATGAACCAGCACGAGCAGCGCGCCCAGCAGCGTGGTGATCGAGATGAACAGATCCTCCGGCCCGTGGTGGGCCAGCTCGGTGATGTCGAACAGGTCGGTCGTCACGCGGCTCATCAGGTGGCCGGTGCGGTTTTTGTCGTAGAAGCTGAAGCCGAGCCGCTGCATGTGCTCGAAGATCGCCGAGCGCATGTCCGCCTCGATGGCGACGCCCATCAGGTGGCCCAGATAGGTCACGATCCACTGGGCCGCCGTGCGCACGACGTAGGCGACGAGCATCGCCGCCATCACCAGCAGGAACGTGCGCATCGCCTGATTGGGGATGTAATCGTAGAGCACCTTGCGCGTGACCACGGGGAAGAGGATGTCCACCAGCGCGATCAGCAGCGCGCACGCCATATCCAGCAGGAACAGCCGCAGGTGCGGCTTATAGAACGCGGCGAACTCGCGCAGCGCGCCGCGGGGCGCGGCCTTTTCCTCGGGGTCGCGGGGAGCTTGTGTGGGATTCATGGGTTCCTCCTATGGGATCGAAGAGGGAAAGGCGTCACAGCGTCCGCCCGGAGAGCACCTGAAACACCGGGCTGTGCTCGATGACGAACGGGCCGTCCTGCACGAAGAAGAGCATGCCCGTCACGGGCGTGCGCAGCACCTCGCGCACGCCGCCGTCGAGCGGATTCATGATGAAGGTGAGCTGCTCGCCCCGGCGCACATGCGCGCCCGCGAACTTGACGCGCCGCAGCAGGCCCGCCTCGGACGAGACGACGGTGGTGAGATCGTCGTCGGAGATGACGCTGGAGGCGTGGCCGGGCGTGATCTCGCTGCGGATGAGGCCGCGCCCGTTGAGGAAGCGCACGATGGCGCGCAGCGCCTGTTCGGCGGCGGCCTCGTCGATCTCCTGCGTCTTGCCCGCGTAGAGCGAGTACGCCTGCGTGCCCGCGAGCTGCCAGTTGTAGTTGAGCGTCGTGTGATCGACGGTGCGCGGCGTGCGCACATAGACGTAGGGCAGGCCGAACTCGCGCGCCAGCTCCGGGTTGTGGCGGCCCGTATCCATCATGCGCACATGCGGGATGAACGAGCCGGGCTGGTAAAAGCTGGTGAGCTGCACGCCGTAGCGGTAGAGCTTTAGCCGCTCAAAGAGCGCGCCCGCGATGCGCTCGGTGGTCGAGCCGTCGGCCGCGCCGGGGAAGCGGCGGTTGATGTCGCGGTTCTCGGGCGCCCACAGGCGGCTGCCCACGTTCATGGAGAAGCCCACCGCCGTGGGCACGACCATCACGCTCTTGCCGGGCAGGATGCCGCCGTCCTTCTCCACCTCGCGCAGGAAGGAGACGAGCCGCGCGCAGACGTAGAGCTGCTGCACCTCGTCGCCGCGCAGCGCGCCCAGAACCACGCAGCTCTTTTCGCCCTTGCCGAAGCGGTAGCCCATGATGTCCATGTCGTCGCGGAAGTACGACGGCACGGTAAAAAGCACGTCCTTTTTCACGGCTGCTCCTTTCTGCACAGGCGGGCGATCAGCGTGCCCGGGTAGACGGTCGAGTAGCTGCGCTGGCTGAAGACCAGCCCGGCCGCGGGGGCCAGCACGGTTTGCAGCGCCTCGCCCTGAAGCGCGTCGATCACGACGCCCAGCACTTCGCCCTCCTTCACCCATGTGCCGATGTGATCCTCCGGCACATAGATGCCGGGGCGCTCGCAACCCACGCGCAAAACGTCCTTCGGGCTGCGGATGCACGGAATGTCGCCCTCGGGCGGCTTTCTCGTCTCGCCGGAAAAGAGGCCCATCTCCCGCAGCTTGCAGAAGATGCCGGAGACGACCGCGTCGGCGATCTCCTGCGGGCGGCGGCGGCGCTCGTCGGCCTCGAGGATCAGCGCCTTCGTCCCGGCGGCGGCGAGCGCGCCGGTCAGAGAGGCGTCGAAATCGCTGCGGTCGGGCAGCACCCAGAGCAGCTCCGGGCAGAGCGCGCGCGCCTCGCGCAGCATCACGTCCGCCTGACGGGCGCTCACGCGCGCCTCGTAAAGCTCGCTCTTGAAATTCGTGCTGGTGTGGATGTCGAGTACGAGATCGGCGTCCAGCATGTCGCAAAAGACGCTGTGGCAGATGCCTTCCAGCGCCGTGCCGTCCGGCGAGCCGGGGAAGGCGCGGTTCATGTCCAGCCGCGTCACGGAGGGCACCATGCGCTCGCCGACGTCCAGCCCCAGAGGGTTGAGCATGGGGTAGACGTCGATCGTGCCCAGCAGATGCTCCGGCTCGGCGATCAGCCGCGAGACCACGCCGTAGACGATGAGCTGGCCGAGCACCTCGTCGCCGTGCACCCCCGTGGCGATGCACACGCGCCCCTTGCCGCCGCCCTGCGGCGCGTAGCGGCAGCGGCGCACGTTCCACCGTTCGCCCACGGGCATGGCGACGCTGGCCACCGTGGCGATCTCCCTGACGAGCTGCAAGATCAACGCCCTCCTTTATATGCGTGCGCCGTGCGGCGCCCAAAACCCTCCCCATGCTATCATAAATCGCGCGATTTGGCAAGCGGATTCGCGCGCAATTGCGCGCATTTGCGCGCGGGGCTGGCACGGCGCGGCCAACTATGCTATAATGAGAGTTAATCGCGCGAAGAAAGGGAGAGAGACGGCTTGCGCATCGGCATCTTTACCGACACGTTTTACCCGGAGATCAACGGCGTGGCGACCTCCTGCCTGAACCTGCAAAGGGAGCTGATCCGGCGCGGGCACGAGGTTCACGTCTTTGCGCCCCGCTGCAAGGGCTGGGAGGCACACGAGAGCGACAGCGTTCACTATCTGGCGAGCGCGCCGCTACTCGTGCTGCGCGATCGGAACGTCGCCTTCCCCAGCCCCATCGCCGCGCGCGTCGCCGAGCGGCTGCGCTTCGACGTCGTCCACACCAACAGCGAGTTCATCATGGGCCACTTCGGGCGGCACGTCGCGGGAAAGCTCGGCTGCGCGCTGGTTCACACCTATCACACGGTCTGGGAGGACTACACCTATTACGTCACCCACGGCGTCGCCGACGAGGCCGCGCGGCGCATCGCGCGGCGCTACTCGCAGTGGTGGTGCAACCGCTTCGAGCGCGTGATCGCGCCGACGGGCAAGACGCGCGACCTGCTCGTGCGCTACGGCGTCACCGCGCCCATCGACGTCATCCCCAGCGGGATGGACATCGCCCGCTTTGCGCCGGAGCGCCACGACGGCGCGCAGCGCGCGCACACCCGCGAGGAGTGCGGCGTGCGGCCCGGTGAGCGCGTGCTGCTCAACATCGGGCGCATCGCGCGGGAAAAGAATCTGGAGCAGGTGATGCGCGTGTTCCCCCGGCTGCGCGAGCGCTGCCCGGACGTGCGCTTCGTGCTCGTCGGCGAGGGGCCGATGCGCGAGGCGCTCGCGGCGCAGGCGCAGGCGCTGGGCGTCGCGGACGCCGTGACGCTGACCGGCCCCAAGCCGTGGGAGGAGATCGACCGCTATTACGCGATGGGCGACGTGTTCGTCAGCACGTCGCGCTCGGAGACGCAGGGCCTCACCTATGTGGAGGCGATGGCCTCCGGGCTGTGCGTGTGCGCGGCGGACGACCCGTGTCTGGAGGGCGTGATCGAGGACGGCGTGAGCGGCGTGCTGTGCGACGGGGACGACGACGAATCGGTGCTCGCCGCGCTGACGCGCGCCTTTGGCGAGGAGGGCCGCCGCATCGCGCGCGACGCCGCGAAGCACGCGGAGCCGTTCGGCACGGCGGCGTTTGCGACGAAGGCGCTCGCGTGCTACGAGCGCGCCATCGCGGGGGAGGCATAATATGGCGCAGGAGACAGGAAGCGGCGCGGCGGAGACGCTCGCGCGGCAGACCGAGGCGCTGTGTACGGCGGCGGAGCTGGTGCTGGAGAGCGGCGGGGAGACCTACCGCGTCGAGGAGACCGTGCAGCGCATGGCCAAGGGGCTGGGCATGCAGGACGTGAACGTGGTCGCGTTCCCGACGTCGATCTTCGTGGAGGCGGGCGGGCGCGCGAGCCTGCGGCGCATCGTCCGCCGGGGCACGAACCTGCGCAGGCTGGTGAAGGTCAACGACGTCTCCCGCCAGACGGAGCACGGGCAGATGACGCTGGACGGGGTTGAGACGGCGCTTGTGCAGATCGCCTCCGACTCCGGCGGGCGATGGGGCGTGGGGCTGATGGCCAGCGCGCTCGCCTGCGGCTCGTTCAGCGTGCTGGTCGGCGGAGGGGCGTGGGCGTTCGCCGCCGCGGCGGTCATCGGCGTGCTGGTGCAGGCGGCGCAGCCGCTCTTCTCTCACATGACGATGGGCGCGCTCTTCGGCAATTTCTGCGGCGGTCTGCTCACCGCCGTGCTCGCGCAGGCGGCGGCGCTCGCGCTGCCCGGCCTCGAGGTGAACGCGGTGATCGTCGGCGGCGTGATGCCGTTTCTCTCCGGCCTGCTCATGACGACCGCCGTGCGCGATACGATGTACGGCGACCTCGTCTCCGGCGTCGCGCGGGCGGCGGAGGCGATGCTGCTCGCGGCGTTCGTGGCGCTGGGCGTCTACGTCGGCCTCAAGCTGATGGCCGTGCTGGGAGGGATGCCGCTATGACGCACGCGCTTGCACACATTGTGTTGGGCGCGTTTGGCGGCACGCTCGGCTTTGCGTATCTCTTCGGCGCGCCGCGCCGCACGCTGCTGCCCGTTTCGCTGATCGCGGTCGCGGGCTACGGTGCGTACTATGCGCTGTGTACGCTGGCGGGCGTGAGCATGATCGCCGGATACTTCGCCGGGGCGGCGGTCATCGCGGCGCTGTGCGAGATCTCCGCGCGCGTCTACCGCATGCCCGCGACGGTGTTCCTGCTCTGCGCGCTGGTGCCGCTGGTGCCCGGCTACGACCTGTACAGCGCGATGCTCGCGCTGGTGGAAAACGACGGCATGCGCGCCGCCTCGGCGATGATGCAGGCTGTGCAGATCATCGCGGCCATCGCGGTGGGCGCGGCGGCCGCCTCGGCGACGGTGCGCGCGGCCTCAGGGCTGATCGAGCGCCGCGCGGTGAAGTGAGGAGGGGAACGCCATGTTTGGGAAAAAGCGACCCGCCTCGCCGCGCTACGATCCTGCGCGCGAGACGCCTGCGATCCGCTGCAGCATCTGCACGGGCGAGCAGGCCGCGGGCTTTGTGGACAGGCAGACCGGCGCTTTTCGCGAGATCATGCTCCTGCGGGACGCGCGCGATCTGGAGGCGTTCCGCCGCGCCTACGGCGTGGACGGGGAGATCAAGAAAATCTATTGATGAAAACTGAGCGCCGGGAACGCGATCTGTTCCCGGCGCTCATGTCATCCTTCGCTCGTCTCGCGCAGCAGCCCCTCGCACCCGGCGTGTACGTCGCGCCACGCGGCGTCGAAGTCGCGCGTGTACCACGGGTCGTCGATGTCGCCCGCGCGCCCCGCGAAGGAGAGCAGCAGCCGCACCTTGCCCTGTGGGTCGCCGTCAAAGAGGCGGCGCATGTCGCGCAGGTTTTCCGCGTCCATGCCCACGAGCAGATCGAATCGGTCGTAATCCGCGCGGGTCAGGCGGCGGGCGGTCTTGCCCGCGCAGGAGATGCCGTGCGACGCGAGCACGCGCCGCGCGGGCGGGTAGACCGGGTTGCCCAGCTCCTCGGCGGTGGTCGCGGCGGACTCGATGTGGTAGCGGCTTTCCAGCCCGGCGCGCCGCACGAGATCCTTCATAGCGAACTCGGCCATCGGGCTGCGGCAGATGTTGCCGTGGCAGACGAAGAGGATGCTGGTCATTTTTTCTTACAACTCCAATGGTTCTTTCAAAAGAGGGAAGCCGGGCTTGCGGTATATCATACCACAAATCCGGTTCCCCGTACAGATTTGCTTTTCAGATGAAACCATTTTTGAGAAATGGTCAGTTGTCCTGCGGCCCCGCGAGCAGCGCGCGAAGCGCCTCCCCGGCGCTTTCGAGCAGCGCAGCGTCCGCCGGGCAGAGCGGCAGCGCGAGAATCTCGCCCAGCGTCAGCCACGCGAGCGCGCGGTGCTCCAACCGCTGCGGCTCGCCGGAGAGGAGCACACACAGGTAAAACCGCACGCGCACCCGCGCGCCGGGTTCGCCGCTTTGCGCCTCGCCCACAAGGCGCAGCGGGCGCACTTGGATGCCCAGCTCCTCGCGGCACTCCCGCGCGAGGCATTCCTGCGGCGTCTCGCCCGGCTCGATCTTCCCGCCGGGAAACTCCCAGAGCAGCGCGCAGCGCTTGCCCTCCGGCCTCTGGCAGACGAGCAGGCGATCGCCCCGGCGCAGCAGCGCGGCGGTGACCTCGATCATGGCGGCCTCCTTGCGCGCGGGCGCTCGCCCGCGCATACGATGGTGGGGAAAGGGGAGATGCGCGTGAAGATCAAGCCGTATGACCGCGCGGCGGCCGTGGCCTACGCGCGAAGGTGGGCGCTCTCGCGCAACCCGGCGTTTTACGACTTTGAGCGCGTCGGCGGGGACTGCACCAGCTTCGCGTCCCAATGCCTGTACGCGGGCGCGGGCGTGATGAACTACACGCCCGTGATGGGCTGGTATTATCGCGCCTCGTCGGATCGGACGGCGTCGTGGAGCGGCGTCGAATACCTCTACAACTTCCTCGTGGGGAACATGGGCGCAGGCCCGTTCGCGCGCGTCGTGCCGCGCGAGGCCGCGCAGCCGGGCGACATCGTGCAGCTCGCCACGGCGGACGGCGACTTTTTCCACTCGCCCGTGGTGATCGCGGTGGGGCCGCTGACGCTCGTCGCCGCGCACTCCGCCGACGCCATCGACCGGCCGCTGGCCAGCTACGATTACGACGCGGCGCGGTTTTTGCACATCGTGGGCGTGCGCGTCTAGCGCCCCGCCGCATGTTGCCGAAACACGAAAGGATCAGGCCGTTTTTTCTCCCCCTTTGGGGAGAAAAAAGGCTGCTTTGACAGATGGAGGCGTGCGCGTCTAGCGCTCCCGTTTATCCGCGAATCGTTTTCTAAAGGCGGGCAGCGCGGCGACGCCCTGCTCCGTCACGGGCTGAATCCAGCGGCCGGAGTAGAGGCGGCGCTGCATGAGCGCGTAGCGGATCGGCTCGTCGATGTAGCAGCACAGGAAGATCGCCCAATACGGCAGGTGAAGGACGAACCCGGCGAGCAGCACGCACGGGAGCACCAGCGCATACATGAAGGCGATCTCCAGCACCGTGCCGGTGACGGCGTCGCCGGAGGCGCGATAGGTGTCGTTTTGAATCCAGTTGCCCATGCGGATGATCGCCACGAAGACGTAGATCGCCAGCATCGCCGTGCCCGCCCGGTGCGACGCGCCGGACAATCCCATGCGCGTGAGGATGGGCGCGCTGACGAAGAGCAGCGTCAGCCCCGCCAAGGCGATGATACCGCTGCACAGGTAGATCAGCCGCTTGGCGCGCTCGTAGGCGGTGTCCAGTTCGCCCGCGCCCACGCACGCGCCCACGAGGATGGAGGACGCGTTGGAGAAGCCCGCGAAAAAGCCGATGAGCAGCCCCTCCAGCGTGCGGAAGACGGCGAGGGCGGTGATGACGTGCTCCGGCTGGCGGCCGAGCGTGATGTTGATGGTCATATTGCCCACGCCGATCAGGATCTCGTTGCACAGGATGGGGAAGCACTTGACGAAATACAGCCGGACGTGCTCGCGCGTCCAGCAAAAGTGCGCGCGCAGATGGAACAGATACGGGTAGCGGACGCGGCGCGCCATCGCGTAGATCGCCGCCACGTTGACCGCCGCCGCGATCGTCGTGGCCAGCGCCGCGCCCCGGATGCCCATCGCGGGCAGGCCGAGGTGGCCGTAGATCAGCACCCAGTTGAGGAAGATGTTTGTGCCCACCGAGGCGATGGAGGCGAGCATCGGGATGCGCACGCGCTCCGTCGCGCGCAGCAGGCTGCTCATCGCCATCGCAAAGACCTGAAACAGATACGCGAAGCCCACGATGCGCAGATACCCGACGCCGATCGCCTGAATGGACGCCTTGTCCGTATACACGCGCATGACCAGCCCCGGCGCGAAAACCGCCATCAGGCAGAAGACGACGGCGACGGCCATCATGCTGGCGAGCGTCAGGCCGTAGGAGCGGTCGATGCCGTCGTCATCCTTCGCGCCGTAATACTGGGCGAAGAAGAGCATGCCGCCGCCGACGAAGCCCCAGTAGCCGGAGAACATCAGCGAGGAAAACTGCGCGCAAAGCCCCAGCGCGCCGACGCTGAGTTCGCCCAGCGGCGCGACCATCATCGTGTCGATCATGCTGGCGGTCGTCGTCAGCAGGTTTTGCAGCGCCACCGGGATGGCGAGCGCCGCCAGATTGTGTAGGAACGCCCGCCAACCGAACCGGGCGCGTGCTTCTTTGGCCATGGATGATCCCTCCGGGGCCGCGTCCTCGCGGCCCAGCACGAGTATAGCATGCCGGGCGGAATTTGCCAATGGGGTGCGCCGGAGAAAAGGAAAAGAAGGGCCGCCCTTCTTTCGCCGACGGGGCATAAAAAAACGACCGTCAACGGCGCGAAGCACGTCAACAGTCTTGGTGCACCCAACAGGATTCGAACCTGTGGCCTTTTGATTCGTAGTCAAACGCTCTATCCAGCTGAGCTATGGGTGCTTGGGAACGATGATTATTATAGCCGAGGCAAGGCCGATTGTCAACACCCTTTTTTGCCTCCGCTTTTTGTGCATTTGGACAAGATCGCCCCGCCGCGCCGACGCCCCGAACGCGCAGTAAAGAGGCGCGCGGGCGACTTTGTTCTGTACAGATCGGCGATCATCCGCTATAATAGAAGGGACGACAAAACCTTTACGAAAGGGATGCGGCTATGGGCAAGGATACGATAAGCGAATGGACGCGCCGGGCGCTGCGCGCGAGGAGCGCGGCGCTTTGGCGCGCGCTGCTCTGGGCGGCGTCTTGCGCGATCTTCTGCGCGTTCGCGCTGAACGCGCGCTACGCGTCGATCGACGATTTCGCCGCCTACGGCGTCGCGCGGATGACGCGCATCACGGCGGCGTCGTTTACGGCGGTCTACGCGCTCACGCTGGCGCTGGCGCTCTCGCTTTCCCGGCGGATGACCCTCGGGCAGCAGGCGCTCGCGGCGGTAATCACGGGCGCGGTGATCCTGGGGAAGATCTCGCTGCTGGACTACGTCAGCGACGACTACTCGATCTTTTTGAGCAACTGGATCTACGAATACTCGCAAATGGGGTTTAAGCAGGGGCTTGGCTCGTACATCAGCAGCGACTACACGCCGCCGTATCTGTACTTCCTGCTGCTGATCTCGCGCACGGGCAGCTTCCCGTGGCAGTATCTGGTCAAGGCCGGGTCGGTCGCGGCGGACGCCGTGCTCGCCTACGCCGTGACGAAGCTCTGCGCGCTGCGCGGCTGCGGCGAGACGAAGAAGCTGGCGATCTTCACCGGCGTCACGCTGCTGCCGACGGTCGTCTTCAACGGCGCGTACTGGGGCCAGTGCGACGCGATCTACGTCTCCTTCTGCCTGCTGGCGCTCTACTGTGGCCTCACGCGCCGCAGCGCCGGGTGCATGGCGCTTTTCGGCGTGGCGCTCTCCTTCAAGCTGCAAACGGTCTTCTTCCTGCCCGCGCTGCTGCCGCTGTGGCTGCGCCGGGATGTGAAGCTGCGCCACCTGCCGCTCATCCCCGCGGCGTACATGGCGATGATGATCCCCGCGTTCTGGGGCGGCAAATCGCTGCACCATGTGCTGACCGTGTATCTCTCGCAGGCGGGCAAGTACAACTTCATGACGGTCAACGCGCCCAGCCTCTACCAGTTCCTGCCCTCGGGCGTGGATCCGGACACGCTCTACAAGATGTTTTCCGGCATGGCGATGGCGCTGGGGATGGCGGCGCTGGCGGCGGCCTGCGCGCTCGTGTGCGGCCGGCGCCAGCGCGTGACGCGCGAGGCGACGCTGCTCTTTGGCGTGCTGATCCTCGCGGGCGTGCCGCTGTTTCTGCCCAAGATGCACGAGCGCTACACATTCGGCGCGGACGTGCTTTCCGTGGCGCTGGCGGCCAACGACCGCCGCCTGCTCGCGCTGCCCGCGCTGTTCGGCCTCGCGTCATACGTCTGCTACACCGAGGGCCTGCCGGGACAGCCGATCATGGATCTCAAATGGGCGACGGTGTTTCAGATGATCGGCGTCGCGCTGACGGCGGCGGCGCTGTATCGGGCGCTTGCGCCCGAGGCGTCGCCGAGGGAAGCGGAGGTGAAGGCGTGATGGAGACGAGAAGAAGCGCGCTTTGGCGCGATCCGCTGCGCGCGCTGCTGACGGCGCGCGTGGGCGGCCGGGGGCTTTGCTGCCTGTGCGCGGCGCTCTGCGCGGCGTTTTTCGCCGGGGCGCTCGCGAGCCTTGCGGGAGAGACGGGCGCGGCCGCCGTCGCGCTGACGGGCGCGGCGTGCCTTGGGCTGCTGCTCTGGGGCGCGCACGCGGCGCTGGGCGACGGCAGCGAGGCGATGCTCTGGCTGTGCGTGGCGCTGACGGGCGCGCTGGCGATTGCGGCGCATCTGGCGATGCTGGGCATCAAGCCCGGCCGCTACGCGAATACGATCGCCCCGATGCTGGAGGACATGTACCACTACGACCTGCTCACCGCGGCGGCGTGGGAGGACGGGAGCTGGAGCGGCGGCCACCTGCTGGTGATGGCGCTCGTCTCGCGGCTGGAAAGCTTCCCCCGGATGACCGCGCTCAAGCTGTTTGACATGGTCTGCCAGTGCCTGTGCGGCTGCGCCGTGCTGCGCCTTTCCCTCGCGAGGGGCGCGAAGGCGGCGGGCGCGGTGGCGGGCATGCTCGCCTGCGTGCTCGCGCCGACGATGCTGCTCAACGCGGGCTGCTGGCTGCACTTCGACGCGACGTTCTCGATGCTCGCGCTGTGGGGGCTGTTTTTCCTGCTGACGGACAGGCCGCTCGCCGGGTGCGCGCTGTGGGGGCTGGCGCTGGGCACGAAGCTGCAAAGCGCGTTCCTGTTCCCGCTGCTGCTGCCGCTGTTCATGCGCGGCAAGGTCTCGCTGCGCCATCTGCTCGCGCTGGCCGCCGCGGCGGTCGCCGTGCAGGCGGCGATCCTGCTCGACAGGCAGGGCTTTGCCGCGCTGCTCGCGCGCTACGCGGGCCAGCTCGCGAGCGCGCGGGAGAGCATCGGCCTCGGCGACAACGCGCCGGGCGTGTTCGGGCTGATGAACGTCGCCTCCGTGCGCGAGTTCAGCGGCATGGGACTGTACTTCGGCATCGCCGCGGCGCTGATGATCGCGCTGGCGCTGCTGCGCGCGAAGGGGACGCCCTCCCCCGACGCGTGGCTGCTGGGCGCGTGGCTGCTGGCGGCGGCGCTGCCGCTGCTGCTGCCGCAGATGAACGCGCGCTGCCTTTATCTGGCGACCCTGCTGGGGTTTGCGCTGGCGAAGAACGCGCGGCGGGCGGCGGCGCTGGCGATCCTCGAATTCGTATCGCTGTGCGGATACATGAAGAGCATCTTCGGCGTCGAGTTTTTGCCCATCGCGTTTTTGAGCTTGCTGGCGATCGGCGCGGCGGCGCTCCTCTTCGCGGAGCTGACGGATGCGCTCGCCGGGAAGGAGGACGCCCATGCAAAGGCGGCTTGACGATTGGGACGACCGCCTGCGCGGGGCTTTGACGGCGCAGGCGGGCGCGGGCGCGGCGGTCGCGCTGGCGGCGCTCACCTGCGCGGCGTTCTTCGCGCTGCTGTGTACGCGCGCGTTCCCCTCGCTCGCAGGGGCGGGCGCGGGCGTGCGCGTGGCGACGCTGCTAGCGCTGTGCCTGCCGCTTTTAGCGATGCTCGCCTTCGCGCTGCGCGCGGCGCGGCAAAACGGCTGGGGGCTGCTGCCGTGCGCGGCGGCGTGCGCCGCGTGCGCGCTGGCGATGCTGCTGCGGCTGTGCTTCATCGAGCGCTCCTCCGGCGATTACGACATCTACTTCTCCCACTGGATGGCCGAGCTGGGCGCAGGCTCCTTTTCCGAGGGCATGCGCAAGAACGTGGGCGAGTACAACGTGCTCTACCAGTACATCCTCTTTGCGACCTCGCGCCTGCCCGTGCAGCCGCTCTACGCGCTCAAGGCGGTGTCCTTCGTGGGCGACGCGTTCCTCGCCGGGGCGGTCGCGCGGCTGTGCGCGCGGGACGGGCGCGACAGCGTGGGCGCGCTGTGCGTCGCGCTGCTGCTGCCGAGCATCGCGCTCAACGGCGGCATGTTCTGCCAGTGCGACAGCCTGTTCGCGGGCTGCGCGCTCTGGGGTCTGGCCCACGCGCTGGAGGGACGCCGCCGCGCGTCGGCGGCGTGCTACGCGCTTTCGCTGGCGTTTAAGCTGCAGGCGGTCTTCGCCCTGCCGATGGTCGCCGTCCTCTGGGCGGGCAAGCGGCTGCGGCTTAGCGACGCGCTGACCTTCCTGCTCACGCTGCTGGCGACCGCGCTGCCCGCGCTGCTGGGCGGCAAGAGCGCCGCCGACCTGCTGCGGGTGTACGTCTCGCAGACGGGGCTGTACACCGGGCTGACGTACAGCGCGCCGAGCTTCTTCGGCCTGCTCAACACGCAGGGCCTCGACGTCTACGCCTACGGCAACTTCGGCATGGCGCTGGCGATGGGCGCCTGCGCGCTGCTGGTCGCGCGCGGCATGACGCGCGCGCCGCGCATGGGGAAGGCGGAGCATGTGTACCTCGCGGCGGAGATCGCGCTCGTCGTCGTCTTCTTCCTGCCGCGCATGCACGAGCGCTACTTCTATCTGGCCGTCGTGCTCGCGCTGTGCTGCGCCGCGCGGGATCGCCGCTTCGCGCCCGCGCTCGCGCTCGCGGAGACCGCCTCGCTGGCGTGCCTGTGGGATATGGGGCTGTCGCTTTCCGCCTGCTCGGCGATGATGCTCGCCGCCGGGGCATGGCTGCTCGCCGTTCCCCTGCGCGCGGGGGAAAACGGCTGAGCGCGCTTGTCATCCGCGCGGAAGGTGTGGTATCATAGTCCTTAAAGAAGAACGATACGCATGCGCGCCGCGCGGGGCGCATACGAAAGGAGGACGCCATGAACAGGGAGGATATGCTCGCGTTTTTGAAGGGGGAGGCCCGCGGCATCGCGCAGATGTTCGGCCCCAACTGCGAGACGCTCGTACACGACATGACCCGCCCCGGCCACCCGATTCTGGCCATCTACAACGGCACGGTCACCGGGCGCGACGTCGGCTCCACGGCGGACATCTTCGGGGACATCGGCGATTACGACCAGACCGTGTATCTGAACAAGGACTACACCAACCAGCTCGTGCTCTCCCGCGACGGGCGGACGCTCAAGAGCAGCACCTTCAACGTCGTGGGCGAGGACTACCACTTCGCGCTGGGCATCAACATGGACATCACCCAGCTCGTGCGCGCGGGACAGCAGCTGAGCGAGATGACGGCAACCAGCGGCGAGCTGCAGCAGACGCTCATGCAGGACGCGCGCAGCCAGCTGGAGGAGCTGCTTCGCGCGTGCGTGAGCGCCGTGGGCAAGGATCCGGCGCAGATGAAGAAGACCGACCGCATGCGCATCATCCGCATGCTCTACAAGCGCCGCGCGTTCACCTACCAGAAATCGGTGGCGATCGTCGCGGAGCGGCTGTGCGTGTCGCGCTACACCGTCTACAAATACATGCACGAGCTGGAAAAGGCCGAGGCCGCCGGGAGCATCGTGGAAGACTAGCGGCGACAGTTTGGCGCGCGGGGCCAGGTTTGTGGACGCTTTCGCTTGTCAAACCGGCGCGCTTCGGGTACGCTAGGCTTGAGGCGGGCGCATGCGCCGCCCAAAGGAGGAACGCCATGTTCGGCTATTATTACGATCCCACGATGCTGCTGCTCGTGCCGGGGCTGCTGCTGGCGTTGGCCGCGCAGCTTCTCGTATCCTCTGCGTTTTCCAAGTGGAAGCGGGTCGAGTCGCGCGCGGGCATGACCGGCGCGCAGGCCGCCCGGCTCATCCTCGACCAGAACGGCGCGGGAGACGTGCGCGTGGAGCGCGTACCCGGCAGCCTCACCGATCACTACGATCCCGAGGACGGCGTGCTGCGCCTGAGCGACGAGGTCTACGGCTCGCGCTCCGTCGCCGCGCTGGGCGTCGCCGCGCACGAGGCCGGGCACGCCATCCAGGATGCGCAGGACTACGCGCCGCTGCGCATCCGCTCGACGATGGCCCCGATCGCAAACATCGGCTCGCAGGCGGCGTTTCCGCTGTTCCTGCTGGGGCTGCTCTTCTCGTGGCAGCCGCTGATGCGCGTGGGCATCTGGTGCTTCGCGCTGGCGGTGCTCTTCTATGTGGTCACGCTGCCCGTCGAGTTCAACGCCTCCCGCCGGGCCGTGGCCGTATTGCAGGCGGGCGCGCTGCCCGAGGATGAGCTGAAGGGCGTGCGCGCCGTGCTCTCCGCCGCCGCGCTGACCTACGTCGCCGCGGCGCTGCAGGCGCTCTTGCAGCTGGCGAGGCTGCTGCTGATTTCCGGCCAGCGCCGCCGTGACTGACGAAAGATCATCCGATCTGCGGGGGAAGATATGTCCTATTCATCCGTCGCCAAGGAGGAGCTTTGCCGCGTCGTGCCGCAGAACGTCTGCTGTCTGCTGGCGGAGCTGAGCGGCATCGTCTGCGCCGCCGGTTCGATCATCTACCGGGGCGGGGGCGAAAAGCGCCTGTGTATCGAGACCGAGAACGCCGCCGTCGCGCGGCGCGTGTTCCGCCTGCTCGGCGACGTCTTTGACATCAGGCCCCGGCTCGTCACGCTCGAGCGCGCGCGGCTGGGCGGGCGCAGCGCGCACCGCATCGAGATCGCCGGCGGCGAGGCGTCCTTCGTGCTGGAGGGCTGCGGCATCGACGTGACGCAGCGGCGCGCCGTGCCCAAGGAGATCACGCTGCGCAAGTGCTGCCGCCGCGCGTTTTTGCGCGGCGTGTTCCTCGCCTGCGGCTCGGTCACCGACCCGGGCAAGGAATATCATCTGGAGTTCGTCCTCTCCGACGAGGCGTTCGCCGCGTCGCTGGTGCGCCTGATCGCGCGCTTTGAGTTGACCGCGCGCATCGCCTCGCGCCGCCAGATGACGGTGGTCTACCTCAAGGGGCAGGGCGCGATCGGCGACATGCTCAGCATCATCGAGGCGCAAAAGGCGCGCTTCGCGATGGAGGAGACGTTTATCCGCAAGGAGCTGCGCAACAACGCGAACCGCGCGGTCAACTGCGACAGCGCCAACGTGCAGCGCGCCGTGGCCGCCGCCGGGCGGCAGGCGGACGCGATCGGCCGGGTGATCGCGGCGATGGGCGAAAGCAGCCTGCCGCCCGCGCTTGCCGAGACGGCGCGGCTGCGCCTCGCCCACCCGGAGATGTCCCTGGAGGAGCTGGGCCGCCTGTGCGACCCGCCCGTGGGCAAGAGCGGCGTCAACCACCGCCTGCGCAAGCTGGAGGAGATGGCCCGCGACCTGGAGGCGCAAAGCGAGCCTTGACAAACGCGCGGGGATTGCCTATAATACATTCATCTATTGGCAACGACGGGGAAGGCGGGCGCATCCGCCCCCAGAGAGCGCGGACACGGCTGGAAGCCGCGCGGTGGGATGCGCATACGCTCCGAGCCTCATCAGCCGCGGCGCCAAGAACGCCGCCGTGCCGCCCGCGATAAGGGCGAGAGGTGGGCGCGCAAGCGCCAAGCCGGGTGGTACCGCGAAGCGTCGCTTCGTCCCAGCGTGGGGCGGAGCGTTTCTTTTTGGGCGCTTCGCGGGCGGCGATAAGCCGCCGTCATCATGGACAGAGCAAGAGTCAGAGCAAGAAGGAGAAACGATCATGGCGAAAAAGAGTCAGCAGGAGTTCGTTCAGCACATCACGCCTCGCGATGAGGACTTTTCTCAGTGGTACACCGACGTCGTGCGCCTCGCCGACCTGATGGATTACACGCCCGTGCGCGGCTGCATGGCCATCAAGCCCTACGGCTACGGCATCTGGGAGCTGATCCAGAAGGAGATGGACGCCGCCTTCAAACGCACCGGGCACCAAAACGTGTCCATGCCGATGCTCATCCCGGAGAGCCTGCTGCTCAAGGAGGCCGACCACGTCGAGGGCTTCGCGCCGGAGGTCGCGTGGGTGACGCAGGGCGGCACGGAGCCGCTGACCGAGCGGCTGGCCATCCGCCCGACGAGCGAGACGATCTTCTGCACGATGTACGCCAAGTGGGTGCAGAGCTGGCGCGATCTGCCGCTGCTCTACAACCAGTGGTGCTCCGTGATGCGCTGGGAGAAGACCACGCGCCCGTTCCTGCGCACCTCCGAGTTCCTCTGGCAGGAGGGGCATACCGTCCACGCCACCGCCGAGGAGGCGCAGGAGGAGACGATGCGCATGCTGGAGGTCTACCGCGACTTCTGCGAAAACGTGCTCGCCGTGCCCGTCTACTGCGGGCAGAAGAGCGAAAAGGAGAAGTTCGCCGGCGCGCAGGCGACGTATTCCGTCGAGGCGATGATGCAGGACGGCAAGGCGCTGCAGAGCGGCACCAGCCACAACTTCGGCACCAACTTCACCGAGCCGTTCGAGGTCAAGTTCCTCGACAAGGACGGCGCGCAGAAGTACGCCTATGAGACGAGCTGGGGCACCAGCACGCGGTTCATCGGCGCGCTGATTATGACGCACGGCGACGAGCGCGGCCTCAAGCTGCCGCCGAAGGTCGCGCCCGTGCAGGTCGTGGTCGTGCCCGTGGCCGCGCACAAGGAGGGCGTGCTGGAGGGCGCGAAGGCCGTCGCCGATCGCCTGACCGAGGCCGGGCTGCGCGTGAAGCTCGACGACCGCGACAACGTGACGCCGGGCTGGAAATTCAACGAGTGGGAGCTGAAGGGCGTGCCGCTGCGGCTGGAGATCGGCCCGCGCGATCTGGAGAACCGGCAGGCGATGTGCGTGCGCCGCGACACGTTTGAAAAGACGCCCGTGCCGCTTGACGAGATCGTGGAGAGCGTCAAGGCGACGCTTTGCGCCATCCAGAAGAACCTCTACGAGATCGCCCGCGCCTTCCGCGACGCGCGCACCAAGGACGTCTTCACCATGGAGGAGCTGGAAGAGCAGGTAAACGGCGGCTACGCGCGCGCGATGTGGTGCGGCGAGCGCGCCTGCGAGGACGAGATCAAGGAGCGCTTCGGCGCGACCAGCCGCAACATGCCCTTTGACCAGACGCCAATCGCCGAAACCTGCGTCTGCTGCAGCAAGCCGGCGAAGAAGCTCATCTACTTCGCCAAGGCGTATTGATGGAGACGCAGGCATGAAAGGAAGACGGGCGATCCTCACGGCGCTGCCCGTGCTCGCCGCCGCCGCGCTGATCGCGGTCGTATTCGCGACGGGTGCGCTGGACAGGCAGACGACGTGGGACACGCTGCTGGATCGGGAGCTGCGCTTTGACCGCGGCCTGACGCTGGAGGCGCAGGACGAGCAAAGCTACGGGCCGATGAACAGAGGGCCGGGCTTTGACCTGCCCGCGGGCGTCTACCGCCTGAAATGGCGCGTCGAGGCGGACGGCGAAAACGCCATCGCGCTGAGCGCCTCAAACGGCGCGGCATTCTCGCCGCAGCGCATCGCGCTCTCCCCGCAGGAGCCGCAGGGCGAGGCATACGTCACCCTCGAGCGGGCGGCGGACGATGTGCAGATCGCGGTCGAGTTCCTCTCCGGCACGCGGATCGACGTGCAGGAGATCCGGCTCTACAGCCCGTTTTACCGCGACGACGCGTTCTCCTTCGCGCTGGCCGCGGCGGGGCTGTGCGTGCTGTGGATCGCCTATCGGCGCGGCGCGCTCACGCCGCAGCGGCGCGGGGCGTTGGCCGTGATCGGCTTCGCCGTGCTGCTCTCGAGCGTGCCGTCGCTCAAGGACAACCTGACCCTCGTCTACGACACGAACTTTCACATGACGCGCCTGCAAAACCTGCGCGACGCGCTGACGGGCGGGCAGTTCCCCGCGCGGGCGGGCGGCTACAGCTACAACGGCTTCGGCGCGGTGACCTCCGCGATGTATCCCGACGTCTTCCTGACGCCGTTCGCGCTGCTGCTCGCGCTCGGCGCGTCCATCCAGTACGCGATGCACCTGTGCGAGATCGCCGTGAACGCGCTGGCGGCGTGGTCGATGTACGTCTGCGCGAAGCGGATGTTCGGCAAGCGGGAGATCGCCCTGTGCGCGTCCGCGCTCTACACGCTGGCGATCTACCGCATCACGGACGTGTATGTGCGCTGCGCGCTGGGCGAGGCGCTCGCGATGGGGATGCTGCCGCTGTTTCTCTGCGGGCTGTGGGAGACGATCTTCGGCGACCGCTCGCGCTGGCCGCTGCTGGCCGCGAGCGCCTCGTGCATCTGCCTTTGCCACCTGCTCTCCACGGCGCTGTGCGGCCTGTTCGCGCTGGGGACTGCCGTGCTGTTCGCGGCGCGCATCGTGCGGGAAAAGCGCTTTGCGGCGCTGGCGAAGGCGGCGTGCCTGTCCGCACTGCTGTGTGCGTTCTTCCTCGTGCCGTTTCTGGGCTACGCGCGCGACGGCATCGGCGCGCAGAATATCCGCGCCTCGTCCACGATGCACGGCTCCGCGCCCGCGCAGATGCTGCTCTGGGGCGAGGGGGACAGGCCCGTCGACCCCACGGACAACTTTTTGAGTCCGATGCCCACGGAGATCGGGCTGCCGCTGCTGCTGGGCGCGCTGATGCTCGTCTACCTCTATGTCTCCTCGCGGCGAGATCAACAGCTTCGCCTTGCGATGACGCTCTGCGCCGCGGGCGCGTTGGCCGCGCTGGCGGCGACGTCGCTCTTCCCGTGGGGCCATCTGTACGCGCTCACGGGCGGGGCGGCGGGCTACATCCAGTTCCCCAACCGGCTGCTGATGTTCACGGACGCGCTGCTCGCGCCGGCCGCCGCCTGCGGCTACGCGCGTTTCCTGCGCGGCAGGGACGGCGCGGCGACGTTCGCGGCGCTGGCCCTCTCGGCGCTGATCGCCCTGCCCACGCTGGGGGCGCAGACGCGCGTAGACAGCTATCTGCCCTACGGGCAGGGCGTCAGCGCGATGACGGGATACGGGGAATACCTGCTGCCCGGCACGCAGACCGCCGCCACGCGCGATCCCGGCGTGATCGCCGAGGGCGACGTGACGCTCGAGGATTACCAAAAAGACGGCACGCGGATCACCGCGCGGGTGAGCGCCGGGGGCGACGCGCGGCTCTCGCTGCCGCTATTCGGGTTTGACGGCTACGCGGCGACGCTGGACGGAGAACCCGTCGCGTGGACGCTCGGTGAAAACAACCGCCTGACGCTCTCGCTCCCCGCCGGAACGCAAGGCGAGCTGCGCGTGTGGTTTAAGGGGAAGGCGATCTGGCGCGCCGCAGACGCCGTGTCGCTTGCCGCGTGGGGCGCGCTCGCGGCGCATGCGCTGCGGCGCAGGATGAAGCGCCGGACGCGCAGCGAGACCCAAGGTGAAATGATTTCGTGAGAAAGTAAAAAGGGATTCACTTTTGTGCGATTCGACGCTTGACAGCGCGCGCACCGCATGATAACATGCACCAATAGCGATTGAATTGTTTTTGGTGGACAAGGGAGAGAGACGATGAAACTCAACGGAGCGGCCATCCTGATCGAGTGCCTGATCGAGCAGGGCGTGGGCACGGTGTTCGGCTTCCCGGGCGGCGCCGTGCTGCCGATCTACGACGAACTGTACGCCCGTCAGGATCGCATACGCCATGTGCTCACCGCGCACGAGCAGCACGCGGGCCACGCCGCCGACGGCTACGCGCGCGCCAGCGGGCGCACGGGCGTGTGCATCGCCACCAGCGGCCCCGGCGCGACGAATCTGGTGACGCCCATCGCCACGGCGTACATGGATTCCTCGCCCGTGGTGTTCATCACCGGCAACGTGCCGCAGAGCCTGATGGGCACCGACTCCTTCCAGGAGGCGGACATCTCCGGCATGACGATGCCGGTGACCAAGCACAACTATCTGGTCACGCGCGTGGACAGGCTCGCCGACACGCTGCGCGAGGCCTTCTATATCGCGCGCACGGGGCGTCCCGGCCCGGTGCTGGTGGACATCCCCAAGGACGTGCAGATCGCGGAGACGGAGTACGAGCCGCTCAGCGGCGAGGCGCTCATCCCGCGGCTGTCGATGAAGCGCGCGATGATGCAGCTTCGCCCGGAGGGCGAGGCGCTGGAGCGCTACAAGATTCACGCCGAGCCGCGGCTGGAGCAGGCCGCGCAGCTCATCGCCGAGGCGCACAGGCCGCTGATCTACTGCGGCGGCGGCGTCATCCACGCGGGCGCGGAGGAGGCGCTGCTCGCCCTCGCCGAGCGCGCGGACGCGCCGATCGTCTCCTCGCTGATGGGGCTGGGCGCGGTCGCCGCGGACGACCCGCGCATGCTGGGCATGCTGGGCATGCACGGCACGCACGCCGCGAACATCGCGATGCAGCGCTGCGATCTGCTGATCGCCGTGGGCGTGCGCTTTTCCGACCGCGCGCTGGGCAACGCCGAGGCGTTCGCGCCGGGCGCGAAGGTGCTGCACATCGACATCGACCGCGCCGAGATCAACAAGAACGTATCCACCACGCTGCACATCACCGGCGACGCGCGGGTGGTGCTGGAATTGCTGCTCTCGCGCGTGTCGCAAAAGCACCACGAGCAGTGGATGCAGCAGGCGCGCTCGATGGCCGAGGAATACTTAAGCGACGACCTGTTCGAGCCGCGCAAGATCCTGCAGGCGATGGCCAAAACCGCGCCGCGCATGACCGTCGCCACCGACGTCGGCCAGCATCAGATGTGGACGGCGCAGCACTTCCCGTTCCTGCGCCCGCGCCAGCTCATCAGCAGCGGCGGGCTGGGCACGATGGGCTTCGGCCTCGGCGCCGCGATGGGCGCGGCCGCCAGCGATCCCGAGGGGCGGCCGGTCGCGCTGGTCACGGGCGACGGCTCCTTCCGCATGAACCTGACCGAGCTGTCCACGCTGGCGTACTACCATATCCCGGTGATCGTCGTCATCTTCAACAACGGCACGCTGGGCATGGTGCGCCAGTGGCAGACGCTCTTCTTCGGCAAGCGCTACAGCCAGACGACGCTCGACCGCGGGCCGGACTTTGTGAAGCTCGCGCAGGCTTACGGCCTGCACGGCGAGCGCGTTCATACGAACGAGGGCTTTACCGCCGCGTTTGAGCGCGCCTACGCCGCGGGCGAGCCGTGCCTGATCGAGTGCATGCTGGACATCGACGAGATGGTCGCGCCGATGGTCGCGCCCGGCTCGCCGATCGACACCTTCTGCCTGAACTGACGCGGCGCGCCGCAACGGACGGAGGAATTATGAACACCAATCCCGACAACCTCAAGCGCTATACCGTCGGCGTCCTCGTGGACAACGAGCCGGGCGTGCTCTCGCGCGTCTCCGGCCTGTTCTCCCGCCGGGGGTTCAACATCGAGAGCCTCGCCGTCGGCCCCACGCAGGACGCCGAGATCTCCCGCATCACCATCGCCGTGCTGGGCGACGACGCGCACATCGAGCAGCTTGTGCAGCAGCTCTACAAGCTCGTCTGCGTGCAGAAGGTGCAGGTGATGGAGCGCCACAACGCCGTGGAGCGCCAGCTATTGCTGGTGAAGGTCGCCGCCGACCCCGCCGAGCGCGAGAGCCTGATGCGGCTGGTGGACATCTTCAAGGCCAAGGTGCTCGACGTCACGCGCTCCTCGATGATCCTGCAGATCACCGGGGACAACGAGAAGATCGGCGCGCTGATGAAGCTGCTGGAGGACTACGGCATCCGCGAGCTGGTGCGCACCGGCGTGGTCGCCCTGGAGCGCGGCGACGGCGTGATGACCCCCGATCTCTTCGACTGATCCCGCCCCCAATCCCGCCCAAATGGGAAACACCCCATTTCCATAACCCATCACTTGCAAGGAGGAAACGAAAATGGCACAGATGTTCTACGAGCAGGACTGCAACCTCGATTACCTGAAGGGCAAGAAGATCGCCATCGTCGGCTACGGCTCTCAGGGCCACGCGCACGCGCTGAACCTCAAGGATTCCGGCTGCGACGTCGTCGTCGCGCTCTACGAGGGCAGCAAGAGCTGGAAGAAGGCCGAGGACGCGGGCCTGACCGTGATGACCACCGCCGAGGCCGCGAAGGTCGCCGACCTCATCATGATCCTCATCAACGACGAGAAGCAGCAGAAGATGTACGAAAACGACATCGCGCCGTACCTGCGCCCGGGCATGATCCTCGCCTTCGCGCACGGCTTCAATATCCACTTCGGCTGCATCAAGCCCCCGGCGGACGTGGACGTCATCATGGTCGCGCCCAAAGGCCCGGGCCACACCGTGCGCAGCCAGTATCTGGAGGGCAAGGGCGTGCCCGATCTGATCGCCGTGTATCAGGATGCCTCCGGCAAGGCGCAGGACTATGCGCTGGCCTATGCGGCGGGCATCGGCGGCGCGCGCGCCGGCATCCTCAAGACCACCTTCCGCGAGGAGACCGAGACCGACCTCTTCGGCGAGCAGTGCGTGCTCTGCGGCGGCGTGACCGCGCTGATGAAGGCCGGCTTCGACACGCTGGTGGAGGCGGGCTATCAGCCGGAGAACGCCTACTTCGAGTGCATCCACGAGATGAAGCTGATCGTCGATCTGATCTTCGCCCACGGCTTCGCGGGCATGCGCTACTCCATCTCCAACACCGCCGAGTACGGCGATTACGAGGTCGGCAAGCGCCTGATCACCGACGAGACCAAGAAGGAAATGAAGAAGGTTCTCTCCGAGATTCAGGACGGCACCTTCGCGCGCAACTGGCTGCTGGAAAACCAGGCGGGCTGCCCGCACTTCCTCGCCAAGCGCCGCATCGAGGCCGGAAGCCAGCTCGAGCAGGTCGGCAAGGATCTGCGCTCCAAGATGAGCTGGGGCACCAAGACGGAGGCGCTGTGAGATGGCCGTCAGCGACAGAGTGAAGACCGGGCCTGAAAAGGCCCCGCACCGCTCCCTGTGGAAGGCGCTCGGCCTCACCGACGAGGAGCTTTCCCGCCCGCTGATCGGCGTCGTCTCCGCCGCGTCCGAGTGCGTGCCCGGCCACAACCACCTGCGCCAGCTCGCGCAGGCGGTCAAGGACGGCGTCCGCCTCGCGGGCGGCGTCCCGGTCGAGCTGCCCGCCATCGGCGTGTGCGACGGCATCGCGATGGGGCACATCGGCATGAAGTATTCGCTCGCCTCCCGCGAGCTGATCGCCGACAGCTGCGAGGCGATGGCCATCGCCCACGGTTTCGACGGCATGGTCTTCATCCCCAACTGCGACAAGATCGTCCCCGGCATGCTGATGGCGGCGCGCCGCCTCAACCTGCCCGCGATGATCCTCTCCGGCGGGCCGATGATGCCCGGCAAGCGCCCCGGCGACGATCGCGATCTCGACCTCAACTCCGTGTTTGAGGCCGTCGGCGCGTACAAGGCGGGCAAGCTGGACGAGCAGGGGCTGAACGACGTCGAGTCCTCCGCCTGCCCCGGCTGCGGATCCTGCTCGGGCATGTTCACCGCGAACTCGATGAACTGCCTGACCGAGGTCATCGGCATGGCGCTGCCCGGCAACGGCACCATCGCCGCCGTGGACGCCGCGCGCGTGCGGCTGGCCAAGAAGACCGGCATGCGCGTGGTCGAGCTGGTGGCCGAGGGGCTGACGCCCGAGAAGATCATGACGCGCGACGCCTTCCGCAACGCGCTGTGTCTGGATATGGCGCTGGGCTGCTCCACGAACACCGTGCTGCACCTGCCCGCCATCGCCCACGAGGCGGGGATCGACTTTGACCTTGAGTGGGTCAACGAGGTCAGCGCGAAGGTGCCCAACCTCTGCCACCTCGCGCCCGCCGGCGCGCATCATGTGATCGACCTGCATCTGGCGGGCGGCGTGATGGCCGTGCTGCACGAGCTGGCGGGGCGCGATCTGCTCGCCGAGGACGCCCTGACCGTCTCCGGCAAGACGCTGGGCGAGGAGATCGCCTGCGCGCGCAACTACAATCCCGACGTCATCCGCCCGTTCGACCGGCCCTATTCAAAGACCGGCGGCCTGATGATCCTGCGCGGCAACCTCGCACCCGACGGCGCGGTCGTCAAGCGCAGCGCCGTCGCGCCGGAGATGCTCACGCACGAAGGCCCGGCCCGCGTGTTTAACAGCGAGGAGAGCGCCATCGAGGCGATCTACGCCGGGGCGATCAAGCCGGGCGACGTCGTGGTCATCCGCTACGAAGGCCCCAAGGGCGGCCCCGGCATGCGCGAGATGCTCTCGCCGACCAGCGCGATCTGCGGCATGGGGCTGGACAAGGAGGTCGCGCTCATCACCGACGGGCGCTTCTCCGGCGCGACGCGCGGCGCGGCCATCGGGCACGTCTCCCCGGAGGCGGCCTCCGGCGGCATGATCGGCCTGATCGAGGAGGGCGACACCATCGCCATCGACATCCCGGCGGGCAAATTGGAGCTTCGCGTGGACGAGGCGACGCTGCAAAAGCGCCGGGCGGCCTACGTCTGCCCGCCGCCGAACGTCACGGGCGGCTATCTGGCGCGCTACGCCAAGCTCGTCTCCAGCGCCAACAAGGGCGCGGTGGTCGAGTAAAGACAAGCAAAGGGGCCTTTCCTCTGAAACGGGGGAAAGGCTCCTTTTTATCCCCGCCTTGCGCTGCGTGCGCGGGCGCGCTATAATGGGGCCGGGGAATCGACGGAGCGAGGAGGGGATAACATGCTCGTTACGATCTTGTGGCTGCTGATCGCGGGACTGTTCATCGTGCTGGGAATCTTGGCTTTCTTCGCCGCGAAGCCCGTTGGCTTCTGGGCGAACGCGCCCGTGGAGCGGATGCAAGACGTGCGCGGCTATAACGCCGCGATGGGCAGGCTCTTCATCGCCGCGGGCGTCGCCTTCGCGGTGATCGGCCTGCCGCTGATGCTCGCGCCGGACGCGCCGCTCGCGCTGGTCGCAAGCGTGCTCGGCGCGGCGCTTTGGGCGATCGCGCTCATGGCCGTCTACGAGCTGGCGGTCGCAAAGCGCTACCGCGCGAAGGGGTGAGGGAACCGGCATGCGGGGGATCGACATCGTGTGGCTGCCCGGCGCGCTCTTCCTGATCGCGCAAGGGCTTTACGCTTTCGCTGCCCAAAAGCCCGTCATTCCCCAGCGATCGGGCCTGCGCGCGCAGGAGATCGAAGACGTGCGCGGCTACAACGCCGCGGTGGGCAAGTGGTGCGTCGCATCGGGCGTCGTCCTCGCGGCGCTCGGCCTCGTGCTCACGCGCGCGCTGGACGCGCCGCGCGTGTGGTTTGCGGGGCTGATCGGCATCGCGCTCTGGCTGGCGGCGAACGCTTACGTCTACGACCGCGTCATCGTCAGGCGCTATCGCGCGAAGCGGGAAGCAAAGAAGGATTGACAGGATGGAGCCGCGGATTTTGTGGAGTCCGCGGCTTTACAGCGCCGCCCAAAAGCGCTACACTGTGCGCGATGGGCGAGCGCCCGCGGGACATGCCGCCGCGGCGCGCGCATAGGATAAAGCGCCGGTCTTCCGGCGAAGGGGGCATACGATGACGCTCGACGAGCTGCCTGTGGGCAGCAGCGCGACGATCGCCCGCGTGGGCGGCGAGGGCGCGCTGCGCCAGCATTTCCTCAACATGGGCGTGATCCCGGGCGCGGAGATCACGCTGGTGAAGCTCGCGCCGATGGGCGACCCGATGGAGCTGCGGTTGCACGGGTATGAGCTGACGCTGCGCGTGAGCGACGCGAAGCAGATCGACATCGACGGCGTGCGCGACGCGGACGCCGAAATCGCCGCGCGCCCGCGCGCGCGGCGGGCGGCGCACCCGGGCCTCGGCGAGGGCGGGCGCTACCACACCCGCGCGGACGAGCACCCGCTGCCCGCGGGCACGACGCTGACCTTCGCGCTGGCGGGCAACCAGAACTGCGGCAAGACGACGCTCTTTAACCAGCTGACGGGCGCCAACCAGCATGTGGGCAACTTCCCCGGCGTGACGGTCGACCGCAAGGACGGCGCGATCCGCGGCCGCGCGAACACGCTGGTGACCGACCTGCCGGGCATCTACTCGCTCTCGCCGTACACGAGCGAGGAGGTCGTCACGCGGCGCTTCATCCTCGACGACAAGCCCAAGGGCATCATCAACATCGTGGACGCCACGAATATCGAGCGCAACCTGTACCTGACCATGCAGCTGCTCGAGCTGGACGTGCCGATGGTCGTCGCGCTCAACATGATGGACGAGGTGCGCGAAAACGGCGGCTCCGTGCGCGTGAACGAATTGGAGGAGCGGCTGGGCGTGCCGGTCATCCCGATCTCGGCGGCGAAGAACGAGGGCATCGGCGAGCTGATCGACCACGCGATCCACGTCGCCCAGTATCAGGAGCGGCCCGGGCGCGCGGACTTCTGCGAACCGAACGGCGAGTGCGGCGCGGTACACCGCTGCCTGCACGGCGTCATGCACCTGATCGAGGATCACGCGCGCGACGCGGGGCTGCCCGTGCGCTTCGCCGCGAGCAAGCTCGCCGAGGGTGACCCGCTCGTGCGCGAGCGGCTGCGCCTGAGCGACAACGAGCTGGAGATGATCGAGCACATCGTCGTGCAGATGGAGGAGGAGCGCGGCCTCGACCGCGCCGCCGCCATCGCCGACATGCGCTTCCGCTTCATCAACCGCGTCTGCGAGGAGGCCGTCGTCCATCCCCGGCAGAGCCGGGAGCGCGCCCGCAGCGAGCGCATCGACCGCATCCTCACCGGGCGCTACACCGCGATTCCCGCGTTCGCCGCGATCATGGGCCTCATGTTCTTCCTGACGTTCAACGTCGTGGGCAGCGTGTTTTCCGACCTGCTCGAGGCGCTCGTGGCCTTTGTGACGCGGCAGGCCGACGCGCTGCTGACCGCGGCGGGCGTCAGCCCCGTGCTGCGCTCGCTCGTCGTGGACGGCGTGTGCGGCGGCGTGGGCAGCGTGCTCAGCTTCCTGCCGTTCATCGTGACGCTGTTCTTCTTTCTCTCGCTGCTGGAGGACAGCGGCTACATGGCGCGCGTCGCCTTCGTGATGGACAAGCTACTGCGGCGCATCGGCCTGTCTGGCCGCAGCATCGTGCCGATGCTGGTCGGCTTTGGATGCACCGTGCCCGGCGTCATGGCCACGCGCACGCTGCCCTCCGAGCGCGATCGCCGCATGACCATCCTGCTGACCCCGTTCATGAGCTGCTCGGCCAAGCTGCCGATCTACGCGTTCTTCTCCGCCGTGTTCTTCCCCGAGCACGCGGCGCTGGTGATGATCGGCCTGTATGTGCTCGGCGTCGCGATGGGCATCCTGACGGCGGCGCTGCTCAAGCGCTTCGCCTTCCGCGGCGAGCCGGTGCCCTTCGTGATGGAGCTGCCCAACTACCGCATGCCCGGCGCGCGCAACGTCGCGCAGCTGCTCTGGGAAAAGGCGAAGGACTTTTTGCAGCGCGCGTTCACGGTGATCTTCGCGGCGACGATCGTCATCTGGTTCTTGCAGACGTTCGGCGCGCAGCTGCGCGTCGTCGCCGACTCGCGGGACAGCCTGCTCGCGCATCTGGCGGGGCTGATCGCGCCCGTGCTCGCGCCGCTGGGCTTCGGCGACTGGCGCATCTGCACGGCGCTGATCTCCGGCTTCATGGCCAAGGAGAGCGTCGTCTCCACGCTGACCATCCTCTTTGGCAGCGCGAGCGCGCTGCACGCCGCGCTGACGCCGCTTGCCGCCGCGTCGCTGCTGGTGTTCTGCCTGCTCTACACGCCGTGCGTCGCGGCGATCTCCTGCGTGCGCCGCGAGCTGGGCGGCAAGTGGGCCGCGGGGATCGTGGTCTTCCAGTGCGCGATCGCGTGGGTCGCGGCGCTGGCGGTGCGGCTGATCGGCCTGATGCTCGGAGGGATTTGACGTGGCGAATGGGATCGTCGTCCTGCTGCTGACCGCGGCGCTGGCGCTGGCCGTGCGCGCGATACGGCGCCATCGGCTGCTCTCCTCGTGCGGCGGGGATTGCGGCGCATGCCCGGCGGGATGCAAACAAAGGGAGGGGTCTGGGGACAATGTCCCCAGACAGGGTTTGGGGCGGTAGCCCCAACGTACCCCGGCGCGTAGCGCCCACAGATAAGCAGCCCGGAAGCGAAGCGATCCCGGGCGAGTTGTTCATGAAAAGTTGCTGTATCCCGCCATTGCTTGCTCGGTATAATCCATAACACAAGAAGGCTTAACAGATAAAACAAAGCGGCCCGGACGCCTGTCCGGGCCGTAGCGCTATGGCGCGATCTCCTCGTCCTCAAAGCCGAAGGATTCGTAATCCTCCGGCGTGAAGCGGTGGTAGATCAGGTGGCATGGCTCCTGCTTGAAGCAGTAGCGGTAGGCGTTCGGCTCGCCGCGCGCGAAGTAGACCAGCGTGTCAAACTCCTCGCCGCGCATCGCGCGCACGACGACGCCGTCTGAAAAGCGGGAAAAGACCGCCAGCGCGTCCGCCAGCTGCGCGCCGGGACGCGACACGGCGGCGAGCAGCTGCGCAAGAAAGCCCTGCGCATCCGCCTGCTCATGGATGCGCTGCGCGCCCTCCGGCGGGACGGTCAGGCAAAAGCGGTCGCCCTGACGGGAGACGGCGATCTCCCCAAAGAGGCTTTGCTCTTCCTCGGCGAAGCGGCGCAGGACGGCCTCCATCCCCTCGGCGTCGGTTTGTGTGCCCGTCAGCGCGCAGAGCGAGGAGAGCGGGTAGTACAGCCGCATCGCCTCGCGGCGGTAGCCGAGCTTGAGCTGCGCCTCCTCGACGGCGTCCCGGAGGCTTTCCTTCAGCGAGATCATGCGCGCGATCCCTCCCCTTTTGTCCCGTCCATTGTAGCGCCATGCGAGCCGGATTGCAAGAGGGAAAGTCAGAAAAGGTCAAAGAAAAATGTTTTTCACAAGTGCGCCGTTTTGAGGCCAAAACGAAAGAAAAATGACTTTTTGGCTTTCCAAAAATGCAAAACGGGGCCAAAACCGCCCCCGCTGAGGCGGGCAAAATCGAGGGTTTGCAAGGCGGCCAGACGCCGAATTTATTCAGTGATTATTGAAAAAACGCGTGCTTTTCGACTTGGAAGGTGCTATAATGACGGTGTCAAAAGGAGAGCCGATCTCCGATACCATTCCCACACATTCCAGTTTCAAAGGAGCGTTCCATATGACCGTTATTCTGGTTTTCGCCGCGCTGGTCGCCGCGAGTGTCGCGTATTCCATCTATGACGGGCGCAAGGCTGAGGCTTCCAGCCACATGCGCGATTTCTACCGGGTCGAGTACAAGAAGACCTATCGCACCAACAACGCCAACGCTCTGAGCACTTGGTATTGATGCTCCGCCTTTGAACTGTAACCTTTGGCGCGGACAGGAAACTGTCCGCGCGGTTTTTTGTATTGTGAAATGAAGGTGAAAGGAAAAGCGGGGCCGATAGGGTTACAGAGAGGCGCAGTGGGAGAAGATAAGGCGGTTCGATGCGGCTTTACTTGTCCGGGGACGCAAACGCGATGCGTTTGCTGCCGGACGCGGGGGTTTGCCTACGGCGCGGGGTACACTGGGCTGCCGCCCAGACCTGCCCGAGGGGCCAGCCCCTCGGACTCCCTTCTCCGCTTCGCGCGGTTAGAAGAGGCCGTAGAGTAACAAGGATACGGCGGCTTGATGCGGCTTTACTTGTCCGGGGACGCAAACGCGGCGCGTTTGCTGCCGGACGCGGGGTTTCGCCTGCGGCGTGGGGAACGGTTTTTTGGGGCGCTGCCCCAAACCCCGCTGGGGATTTCATCTCCAGATCCCATCCTCGCTTCGCGCGGTTAGAAGAGGCCCATGCGGTGGAGGGAGGGGCGCAGGCGCTGGGCCAGCAATGCCGCCAGCGCGATCTTTACCGCGTCGCCCGGCAAAAACGGCAGCACGCAATAGGACAAACTCGCCCCAAGCCCCGTCCCCGTCAGCGCCATGAACCACAGCGTGCCAAACAGGTAGCATGCCGCGACGCCCGCGGCCATCGCCGCGCACAGCCTCGGGAACGCAAACCCCCAGCGCCTTGACAGCAACCCGACGATCGCCGCCGCCAAGATATAGCCGAGAATATACCCGCCCGTGCGGCCGAACAGCGTCGCCGGGCCGCTGCCCAACCCTGCAAACACCGGCACGCCGATCGCGCCCAGTCCCGCATACGCCGCCATCGACAGCGCGCCCCACTTCGGCCCGAGCGCCGCTCCGCAGAGATGCACGGCGAACAGCGCGAGGTTGATGGGCACCATCGGCAGCGGGATTTGCAGCTGGGAACAGACGGCCGTGAGTGCGGCGAAGAATGCCGCGAGGGTGAGCCTACGGGTGAAGAGGGCGCGATCGGACATGGGAGCGAGGCCTCCTTTTGTAAACTTGCGATTGATGAGCAGTTTACGCTCGAGAGACAGGATAGCATGCGCGCGGCGAATTGTCAACTGTTTTTTAAGGGACGGTTGACGCAAGGACGCAAAAGCGGGATTGTGTTTTGTACGGCAATCTGTTACAATACGGTGTTGTGGGCGCGTCTGCGCTCGCGGGAGGAGGAGCCGAACATGGACATGAAGATGCTGATCGCGGAGCGCGTGGCGTCCGCGGCGCGGGAGGCGTTCGAGGGCTGCGCGCTGACGGGCGAAGACGTCTGCGCGATGCTGGAGATCCCGCCGGAAAAGAAGCTGGGCGACTACGCGCTGCCGTGCTTTCGGCTATCGAAGACGCTGCGCAAGCCGCCGCAGGCCATCGCGCAGGCGCTCTGCGAGCGCCTTTCCTGCGAGGAGCTGGAGCGCGCCGAGGTCGTGGGCGGGTATCTGAACCTCTTCCTCGCGCGCGGCGGATTCGCCGGGAAGCTGATCGAGGCGGTGCTCGCCGATCCGGGCCGCTGGGGCGCCAGCGACGCGGGCCGGGGCAAGACCGTCTGCATCGACTATTCGTCCATCAACATCGCCAAGCGCTTTCACATCGGGCATCTGTCCACGACGGTGATCGGCAACAGCCTCAAGCGCATCTACGATTTCTGCGGCTACAAGACCGTGGGCATCAACCACTTGGGCGACTGGGGCACGCAATTCGGCAAGATGATCTGCGCCTACAAGAAGTGGGGCGACCGCGAGAGCGTCGAGCGGGGCGGCGTGCAGGCGATGGTCGATCTGTACGTCCGCTTCCACAAGGAGGCCGAGAGCGACCCCGCCCTGGAGGACGAGGGGCGCGCGTGGTTCAAGCGGATCGAAGAGGGCGACCCGGAGGCCATGGAGATCTTCTCGTGGTTCAAGGACGTGACGCTCAAGGACACCCAGCGCGTGTACGATCTGCTGGGCGTGACGTTTGACTCCTACGCGGGCGAGAGCTTCTACAACGACAAGATGCAGCCCATCGTAAGCGAGCTGCGCGAGAAGGGCCTGCTCGTCGAATCGCAGGGCGCGCAGGTCGTCATGCTGGACGATTACGGCATGCCGCCCGCCATCGTGCTGCGCAAGGACGGCGCGACGCTCTACATCACCCGCGACCTCGCCGCCGCGCAGTACCGCCACGACACCTACCATTTCGACCGCTGCCTCTACGTCGTCGCCTACCAGCAGAACCTGCACTTCAGGCAGCTCTTCAAGGTGCTGGAGCTGATGGGCCGCGACTGGCACAAGGACATGGAGCACGTCTCCTTCGGCATGGTCTCCTACGAGGGGCGCTCGCTCTCCACGCGCGAGGGCTACGTCGTGTATCTGGAGGATCTGCTGCAGAAGGCCATCGACAAGGCGCGGGAGATCATCGAGGAGAAAAGCCCGAACCTGCCCAACAAGGATGAGGTCGCCCGGCAGGTCGGCGTCGGCGCGGTGGTCTATTTCGACCTGCACAACGACCGCAACAAGGACATCGACTTCCGCTGGGAGCGCGCCCTGAACTTCGACGGCGAGACCGGCCCCTATGTGCAGTACACGCACGCGCGCTGCTGCTCCGTGCTGCGCAAGGCGCAGGGACTGCCCGCCGCCGCGCCCGACTACGCGGCGCTCGCCGACGACGAGGCGAACGAGGTCGTGCTGCTCCTCTCGCGCTTCCCGGAGACGGTGGCGCGAGCGCGGGAGCAGAGCGAACCGTCGCTGATCACCCGGCAGGTGACGGCGCTGGCGCAGGCCTACAACAAATACTACTTCGAGCATCGCATCATGGAGGAGGGAGACCCCGCCGGAACGGCGGCGCGCCTCGCCCTCACGCGCGCGACGCGCGACGTCATCCGCACGGGGCTGTACCTGATCGGCGTGGAAGCCCCGGAGCGCATGTGACGCGCGCCGCCCGACCGGATAAAGGAGCATGGCGATGATGGATATGTTTGCGCTCAAGGAGCTGCTGCTCGATCTCGACTGCATGACGGCCTTCCGCCACGCGTTGCAGGCCCCGGCGATTGCGGCGCTGCGCGCGCTGCTGCGCGCCTGCGCGCAGGACGACGCGCAGCCGGACGCGCTCACCGAGGCGTACTGCGCGGCCTATGAGGCATGGCTGCACGCCGCGAGCGAGGGCAAGGGCGGCTTCGCCCGCGAGGCGCTCGAGGCTGTCCTCTTTGAGGACAGCGCCGCCGCGGCGCTCTGCGCGCGCACCGAGCGGCTGCCCTACAGCCTCATCAACGCGATGGCGCACGATCTGGACGCGCTGGGCCGCCTGACCGCGATGGAACCCGCGATGTTCCTGCTGCTGTGCGAGCGCGCGGGCCTGCCCGCCGGGGCCGCCGCGCGGCTGCCCGTGTGGGAGCCTGCGCTGGGCAGCGAGGCGTTCGACCCGCGCGTGGATCGGGACATGCTCTCCCGCGAGGGCGCGCCGCGCGTGGCGGCGTTCTTCAGGCGCCACGGCACCGGGCTGTTCGCGCGCTATCCCGGCAGCACATGGGTCGGCGTGAGCGAGAGAGCGCCGCTCGGCCTGCGCGGCGTGCGCGAGCCGGATCCCATTCGCTTGGAGGACATGGTGCTCTATGAGCAGGAGCGCGGCGTGCTGGTGGAAAACACGCGCCGCCTGCTCGCGGGGCGGCAGGCGTGCAACGTGCTGCTCTACGGCGACAAGGGCACGGGCAAGAGCGCGACGGTGAAGGCGCTGCTCAGCTCCTTCTGGCTGGAGGGCCTGCGCATCGTCGAGGTGCCGCTGGCGCAGCTGACGCATCTGCCGGAGATCTTCGCGCTGCTGCGCGAGCAGCCGGGCAAGTTCATCGTCTTCGTGGACGATCTGGCGTTCGGCGATTCCTGCCCGGAGTACACGGCGCTCAAGACGGTGCTGGAGGGCGGGCTGGAGGCGCGGCCCGCGAACGTGGTCGTCTACGCGACGAGCAACCGGCGCAACATCGTGCGCCAGCGCTTCTCCGAGCGGCAGGACGACGTCAACGAGCGCGACACGCTGGAGGAGAAATTCTCCCTCGCCGACCGCTTCGACCTGCGCCTCACCTTCACCTCGCCCTCGCAGGAGGAGTACTTCACCATCTGCCGGGCGCTGCTGGACGCGCGCGGCGTCACCTACGACTGGGAGGAGCTGATGCCGCGCGCCCGCGCGTGGACGGTCAGCCATAACGGCTGCTCGCCGCGCATCGCGCGCCAGTTCGCCGACCTGATCGAGGGCGAACAGGCGGGAAACAAAGATGATGGCGATGTGGAGGACAAAGCCCAAGAATAACGGGAATAGACGGATAAACGAAGGATAAAAGGGAGAGATCATTCCGAAATTATGCCAAATTCCGCATAAAAGTGGGGATTTGACATGAAGGAGGGCGAAGCGTGCGCCGCAAGAGATGGGGAAGCGCCGCGCTGCGGCTGTTGCTGGTGCTCGTCAGCCTGCTGTGCGCGCTGGCGCTGGCCGCGATGTTTTACGGCACGATGGTCTACCAGCTGCTGGACGAGAACGGCCGCCCGCTCGCGCTGGAGGAGGAGGCGCAGATCGCCGGGCTGCTCGCGCTGAGCGAGGGCGAGATGACGGACGAGCGGACGGATACGGCGCGCGTCGGCGGGGTGAACTGCGAGGTTGTGACGCGCGCGTATGCGCTGGAAGGCGGAGGCACGGCGAGGGCGATCACGGCGACGCCCGCGGCGTATCTGGAGAGGTTGCAGCTAGAGGGCTGGCAGCCGCAGCTGGTGACGGGTTTTACGCTCGCGGGGTTGGACGCGGTATGCGAGCGGCGCGAGGGGGAGATGCTGCTCGCGGCGCGAGCGGGAGAGACGGTGTATCTGCTGGCGACCGACGGGGAGGAGCAGACGCTGTACGCGCTGGGCACAGCAGCGAAAATTGAATAATGGCTTCAGGATGGGGGTCCGGGGGATGATATCCCCCGAGCGGGTCTGGGCGGCAGCCCAGCGTAGCCCCCAGAAGAAAAGCAGCCCGGGAGCGGACGCGAAGCGTCTGCGAGACCGGGCGGAGGATGTTGCAAAGTATCATGTGAGAAGGAGAGCCGGATGCGCTTTTGCAGAGGCTCTTTTTCTTTTGCGGGCTGGTTAGCGAGTTGTTTGCCGAACTCCTTCCGTCAGGATGCGTCCCTTACCATAAATTGCCATCAAAAAAGCCCGCGTCACCTCGCGGGCCGAAGGTATTTATAGAAATGGGAGAAACCTTGGGAGATTATTACAAAACTTCACACTTAGAAAAAAGAATTTTACAAAAAGTGAGAAAAATGGCTTGACAGGGCTTTCAAAAGGGAATACAATACTATATTGCATCAGTATGCAAAATAGGCGGGTTGTGCCCGGAAAAGTGTGCCTCACCTCCCCTATTGTACACCGTCCTGGGCGGTTTGGCAAGAGGCGCGCTTCTTCCCGCCGGAGGCATGCGATGATTCCGGCGGACAGGCCCGGCGGCCCTCCGCGGCGACACAGGTGAACGGCCAAGCGCTGTTTGCAGGCTCAGACAAGAGTAGGGGTGATGGAATTCGTGGTTACGATCCGAGACGCGCGCGAGGAAGAGGAGATCATGAAGTACGTCGGCGTTCACGACGTTCAGATGGGCAAAGACCGCATCCGCAAGAGCTTTGCGCACATCGAAGAAGTCGTCGAGATGCCCGATCTGATCGAGATCCAGAAGAATTCGTATGAGCGCTTTCTGAGGGAAGACCTGCGCGAGGTACTCAACGACGTCTCCCCGATCTACGACTTCAACGGCAATTTGAAGCTGGAGTTCATCGACTACACGCTCGACAAGACGCCTAAGAACAGCCTTGAGGAGTGCCGTGAGCGCGACATGAACTACGCCACCGCGCTCAAGGTGCTCGTGCGCCTGACCAACAACGAGACGGGCGAGGTGAAGGAGAGCGAGGTCTTCATGGGCGATTTCCCGCTCATGACCGAGCACGGCACCTTCATCATCAACGGCGGCGAGCGCGTCATCGTCAGCCAGCTCGTGCGCTCGCCGGGCGTCTATTACCGCGAGAGCATCGACAAGGCCGGAAAGCACCTGTTCGACACGCAGGTCATCCCCAGCCGCGGCGCGTGGCTCGAATATGAGATCGACTCCAACGACGTCGTCTGGGTGCGCGTCGACCGCGCGCGCAAGCTGCCCGTGACCAGCCTGCTGCGCGCGCTGGGCTACGGCACCGACGAGCAGATCTACAACCTGCTCGGCCACGACGAGAAGCTCGACGCGACCATGGCCCGCGACGGCGGCGACGACGGCACCCGCCGCACCCGCGCCGGCACGGAGAGCAAGAGCGTCGAGAGCGGCCTGATGGAGATCTACCGCCGCCTGCGCCCCGGCGAGGTCGGCACCGTGGACAGCGCCGACAAGCTGCTGCGCTCCACGTTCTTCGACCCCAAGCGCTACGACATGATGCGCGTGGGCCGCTATAAGTATAATAAGAAACTCGCCATCGCCGCGCGCATCCGCGGCCACGTCGCCGCGCGCGACATCGTGGATCCGACGACCGGCGAGGTGATCGTGCCCGCGGGCGAGCGCATCCCGGGCGCGAAGACCGACCCCACCGCCGTGCGCATCCAGAACGCCGGCGTCAACGACGTCTATCTCACGCTCGAGGACGGGCGCGAGGTGCGCGTGGTCGGCAACAACTTCGTGGACGCCAAGGTCTGGCTGGGCGCGGAGACGGCCGAGCGCGTGGGCATCAACGAGATGGTTCACCTGCCCTCCCTCAAGCAGCTTCTGGAGAAGGCCGAGCAGGAGAACATGGACGACGCGGGCCGCGAGGCCCTGCTGCGCGAGAACCTCTCCTCGCTCATGCCCAAGCACATCCTGATCGACGACATCGTCGCCTCGATCAGCTACCTGCTCACGCTGCCCTACGGCGTGGGCACCACCGACGACATCGACCACCTGGGCAACCGCCGCCTGCGCTCCGTGGGCGAGCTGCTGCAAAACCAGATCCGCATCGGTCTGGCCCGGCTCGAGCGCGTCGTGCGCGAGCGCATGAGCGTGCAGAATCAGGCCGAGGTCAAGCCGCAGGAGCTGATCAACATCCGCCCGGTCTCCGCGGCGATCAAGGAGTTCTTCGGCTCCTCCCAGCTCTCGCAGTTCATGGATCAGCCCAACCCGCTGGCCGAGCTGACGCACAAGCGCCGCCTCTCGGCCCTCGGCCCGGGCGGCCTCAACCGCGACCGCGCCTCCTTCGAGGTGCGCGACGTTCACTACTCGCACTACGCCCGCATCTGCCCGATCGAGACGCCTGAAGGCCCGAACATCGGCCTGATCGGCTCGCTGGCGACCTACGCGCGCATCAACGAGTACGGCTTCATCGAGGCGCCCTACCGCGTCGTCGATCACAGCGGCCCCGCGCCCCGCGTCACCGACGAGATCGTCTACCTCGCCGCGGACGAGGAGGACGGCTGCTACATCGCGCAGGCGAAGGAACCGCTCAATCCCGACGGCACGTTCGTCAACGACCGCGTGACCGCGCGCGTGCGCGCCGACGTGCAGAGCGTGGAGCCGAGCCGCATCGACTACATCGACGTCTCCCCGCGGCAGGTCATCTCCGTGGCCACCGCGATGATCCCCTTCCTCGACCACGACGACGCGAACCGCGCGCTGATGGGTTCCAACATGCAGAGGCAGGCCGTGCCGCTGCTGCGCCCGGAGGCCGCCTACGTCGCCACCGGCATCGAGGCCAAGGCCGCGCGCGACTCCGGCGTGTGCGTGATCGCGCAGGAGGACGGCTTCGTCAAGAAGGTGTCCGCCGACCAGATCGTCATCGAGGACGAGCTGCACGAGCCGCACACCTATAAGCTCATCAAGTTTGCGCGCTCCAACCAGTCCACCTGCATCAACCAGCGCCCGATCGTGAACGTGGGCGAGAAGGTGCGCCGCGGCGACGTCATCGCGGACGGCCCCTCCACCGACCGCGGCGAGATCGGCCTCGGCCGCAATGTGCTGATCGGCTTCATGACGTGGGAGGGCTACAACTACGAGGACGCCGTGCTGCTCTCCGAGGAGCTGGTGCGCGACGACATCTTCACCTCCATCCACCTCGAAAAGTACGAGTGCGAGGCGCGCGACACCAAGCTGGGCGCGGAGGAGATCACCCGCGACCTGCCCAACGTCGGCGACGACGCGCTCAAGGATCTGGACGCGGACGGCATCATCCGCATCGGCGCGGAGGTGCATCCCGGCGACATTCTGGTCGGCAAGGTGACGCCCAAGGGCGAGACCGAGCTGACCGCCGAGGAGCGCCTGCTGCGCGCGATCTTCGGCGAAAAGGCGCGCGAGGTGCGCGATACGTCCCTGAAGGTGCCCCACGGCGAGGAAGGCATCATCGTGGACGTGAAGGTCTTCGACCGCAAGGATCACGCGGAGCTTAGCCCCGGCGTCAACCGCATGGTGCGCGTGTACATCGCGCAGAAGCGCAAGATCTCCGTCGGCGACAAGATGGCCGGACGCCACGGCAACAAGGGCGTCGTCTCGCGCATCCTGCGGCAGGAGGATATGCCCTTCCTGCCCGACGGCACGCCGCTGCAAATCGTGCTCAACCCGCTGGGCGTCCCCAGCCGCATGAATCTGGGACAGGTGCTGGAGGTTCACCTCGGCATGGCCGCCAAGGCGCTGGGCTGGCACGTCGCCACGCCCGACTTCGACGGCGCGACCTTCGAGGCCATCCAGCGCGCGCTGGAAAAGGCCAACCTGCCCACCGACGGCAAGACCATCCTCTACGACGGGCGCACGGGCGACAAGTTCGACAACCCGGTCACCGTCGGCTACATGTACTACCTGAAGCTGCACCACCTGGTGGACGACAAGATGCACGCCCGTTCCACCGGCCCTTACAGCCTCGTCACGCAGCAGCCGTTGGGCGGCAAGGCCCAGTTCGGCGGCCAGCGCTTCGGCGAGATGGAGGTCTGGGCGCTGGAGGCCTACGGCGCCGCCAACACCCTGCAGGAGATTCTGACGGTCAAGTCCGACGACATCGTGGGCCGCGTCAAGGCCTACGAGGCGATCGTCAAGGGCAAGAACATCCCGTCCCCGGGCGTGCCGGAGTCGTTCAAGGTGCTCATCAAGGAGCTGGAGTCCCTGTGCCTCGACGTCAAGGTGCTCGACGGCGAGCACAACGAGATCGTCATCAAGGAGCTTGACGACGAGGAGGACGAGTACGAGCGCTCCTCCGCTCCGGTCGAGGAGACCCTGCCCGAGGAGGAAGAGGGCGACCTGCTCGACGAACCCGCCGAGGGCGAAGAGGACGAATTCGACGAGGACGACGTGTTCGACTTCGACGACGTGCCCAGCTTCGAGGACATCTCGCTGGACGACGATCTGGACGACAAGTAACGCGGGCGGCTTTCGCCGACGGAGAACATCACATGACCTGATCGCGCGCGCCGAATCGCGCCGCCGATCGCGAAACAGAAAGGGAGTGCAGCCCCTTGTCAGAACTGACCAATCTGTCTTCCATCCAAATCTCCATGGCGTCCCCGGATCAGATCCGCGCATGGTCGCACGGCGAGGTCAACAAGCCGGAGACGATCAATTACAGGACCCTCAAGCCGGAGCGCGACGGGCTTTACTGCGAGCGCATCTTCGGGCCGACCAAGGACTGGGAGTGCAACTGCGGCAAGTATAAGCGCGTGCGCAACAAGGGCATCATCTGCGACAAGTGCGGCGTCGAGGTGACGCGCGCCAAGGTGCGCCGCGAGCGCATGGGCCACATCGAGCTGGCCGCGCCGGTGAGCCACATCTGGTACTTCAAGGGCATCCCCAGCCGCATGGGCACGCTGCTGGACATCTCGCCCCGCTCGCTGGAGAAGGTGCTCTACTTCGCCGCGTACATCGTGCTCGACCCCGGCTGCACGGCCCTGCGGCCCAACGCCATCCTGACCGAGACCGAGTACCGCCAGCAGATCACCACGCCCACCTACAAGGCCGACATCGAGGCGGGCAAGCCCGAGCTGCGCGTGGGCATGGGCGCGGAAGCCGTGCGCGAGCTGCTCCAGCGCATCGACCTCGACGACCTGAGCGAAAAGCTGCGCGCCGAGATCGCCACGCTCGCCGAGAAGGAGCGCGACCGCGACACTGAGGGGCAGAAGCGCGCCAAGGCCATCAAGCGGCTGGAGGTGGTCGAGGCCTTCCGCGCCAGCGGCAACCGCCCGGAGTGGATGATTCTGGAGGTCATCCCGGTCATGCCGCCCGATCTGCGCCCGATGGTGCAGCTGGACGGCGGCCGCTTCGCCACCAGCGACCTGAACGACCTCTACCGCCGCGTCATCAACCGCAACAACCGCTTAAAGCGCCTGCTCGAGCTGGGCGCGCCGGACATCATCGTGCGCAACGAGAAGCGCATGCTTCAGGAGGCCGTGGACGCCCTGATCGACAACGGCCGCCGCGGACGCCCGGTGACCGGCCCCGGCAACCGCGCGCTCAAGTCGCTCTCCGACTTCCTGCGCGGCAAGCAGGGCCGCTTCCGCCAGAACCTGCTGGGCAAGCGCGTGGACTACTCCGGCCGCTCGGTCATCGTCGTCGGCCCGGAGCTGAAGCTCCACCAGTGCGGCCTGCCCAAGGGCATGGCGCTGGAGCTGTTCAAGCCCTTCGTGATGGAGCGGCTGGTCAACACCGGCATCGTCCACAACGTGAAGAGCGCCAAGCGGATGGTCGATCGCGGCGAGACCCGCGTGTGGGACATCCTCGAGGGCGTCATCAAGGAGCACCCGGTGCTGCTCAACCGCGCGCCGACGCTGCACCGCCTGGGCATTCAGGCGTTTGAGCCGATCCTCGTCGAGGGCAAGGCGATCAAGCTGCACCCGCTGGCCTGCACCGCCTTCAACGCCGACTTCGACGGCGACCAGATGGCCGTACACGTCCCGCTGTCCATGGAGGCGCAGGCCGAGGCCCGCTTCCTGATGCTCTGCGCGAACAACATCCTCAAGCCGCAGGACGGCAAGCCGGTCATCTCGCCCTCGCAGGACATGGTCATCGGCTGCTACTACCTCAGCTGCATCCGCCCGGATGCGCCGGGCACCGGCCGCTGCTTCGCCAACGAGGACGAGGCCATGATGGCCTACCTGACGGGCCAGCTGCACCTGCAGGCCGAGATCAAGGTGCGCATTGCGCGCACATGGCAGGGCGAGACGCACCGCCGCCTGATCACCACGACGCTGGGCCGCCTCATCCTCAACAACAACATCCCGCAGGACATGGGCTTCAAGCCGCGCAACACACTGGACGACATGTTCAAGCTGGAGATCGACACCACCGTCGGCAAGAAGGAGCTTGGGCAGATCGTCGATAACTGCTTCCGCGTCCACGGCGTGGCCGAGACCGCGCGGGTGCTGGACAACATCAAGGCGATGGGCTACAAGTACTCCACCATCGGCGCGGTCACCGTCGCCGTGGCGGACGTCATCGTGCCGCCGGAGAAGAAGCCCATTCTGGCCGAGGCCGAGAGCGAGGTTCGCAAGATCGAGAAGCTCTTCAAGCGCGGCCTGCTCACCGAAGAGGAGCGCTACAACCGCGTCGTCGCCGTGTGGAGCAAGACCACGGACGACGTGCGCTCCAAGATCATGAACCACATGGACGCGTTCAACCCCATCCGCATGATGACGGATTCCGGCGCGCGCGGCTCCATCTCGCAGGTCTCCCAGCTGGCCGGCATGCGCGGCATGATGGCCTCGCCGACCGGTCGCCCGCTGGAGATGCCCGTCAAGGCGAACTTCCGCGAGGGTCTGTCCGTTCTGGAGTTTTTCCAGTCCTCCCACGGCAGCCGCAAGGCGCTGTCCGATACGGCGCTGCGCACGGCGGACTCGGGCTACCTGACCCGCCGTCTGGTGGACGTCTCGCAGGAGGTCATCGTCCGCGAGTACGACTGCTTTGCCTCCCGCAGGGAGAAGATCCGCGGCATCACCGTGACCGCCATCGGCTCCGAGCACGACCCGATCGAGAAGCTGATCGACCGCATCGTCGGCCGCGTCGCGGCGGAGGACGTCGTCAATCCCATGACTGGCGAGGTCATCGTCCCCTGCAACGAGATGATCACCTACGACACGGGCATGCAGATCGTCGGTTGCGGCATCAAGGCCGTGCAGATCCGCTCCGTGCTCACCTGCCGCAACGAGACCGGCGTGTGCGTGAAGTGCTACGGGCAGGATCTCGCCCACGGCGGCTACGTCAACGTCGGCGAGGCGGTCGGCATCGTCGCGGCGCAGGCCATCGGCGAGCCGGGCACGCAGCTCACCATGCGTACCTTCCACACCGGCGGCGTCGCCTCCGAAAAGGACATCACGCAGGGCCTGCCCCGCGTCGAGGAGCTGTTCGAGGCGCGCAAGCCCAAGCGCGAGGCGATGCTCGCCGAGATCTCCGGCACGGTGCAGATCGGCGAGAGCAAGAAGAAGCGCGAGATGATCATCACCTCGGACGACGGCACCGTGAAGGCGTACCCCATCGCCTACGGCAGCCGCCTGAAGGTCAAGGACGGCGACCGCGTGACGGCGGGCGACGAGCTGACCGAGGGCCAGATCAACCCGCACGACCTGCTGCGTATCCTCGGCGTCAAGGCCGTTCAGGAGCATCTGCTCAAAGAGGTGCTCATGGTCTACCGCCTGCAGGGCGTCGGCATCGGCGACAAGCACATCGAGGTGATCGTTCACCAGATGTTGCGCAAGGTGCGCGTCGAGGAGGCGGGCGACACCAACATGCTCCCCGGCTCCATGGTGGACATCTTCCACTTCGAGAAGGAGAACGAGAAGACCATCCTCGCGGGCGGCCGCCCGGCCGTCGCCAAGCGCATCCTGCTAGGCATCACCAAGGCCGCGCTGGCCACCGACTCCTTCCTGTCCGCCGCCTCCTTCCAGGAGACGACCCGCGTGCTCACCGAGGCCGCGATCAAGGGCAAGGAAGACCCGCTCGTCGGCCTCAAGGAGAACGTCATTATCGGCAAGCTCATTCCCGCCGGAACGGGCATGCCGCGCTACAAGGACGTCGAGGTTCGCGAGATGTATTGACCCTTTGCGCGCGGGCGCCCGGACAGCCGGGCGCCCGCTTAGTTGGAGTGGCTTTTCTCCCCTCCCGGAGGGGGGAGAAAAGCCACTTTTCATGAACAACCCGCCCGGGATCGCTTCGCTTCCGGGCTTCTTATTTTTGGCGCCGCGCGCCGGGGAACGTTGGGGCTACCGCCCCAAACCCTGTCTGGGGACATTGTCCCCAGACCCCCTCATGTGCTTCGCACCATATTAAAGTTTTAACTGAGAAAAGTATAACGCAAAGGCGTTGGTTTTCCGTTGCAGTCTCGCCCCGTTTGTGTTATGCTAAAGCCATCAAAGGTCAGGAGGTCGCTATGAGCTATCAGGCGCTGTATCGCCGCTATCGCCCGGCGCGCTTTTCCGATTTCGTGGGGCAGGAGGCCGTCATCCGCACGTTGAAGAGCCAGGTGACGAGCGGGCGCATCGCGCACGCGTACCTGTTCTGCGGCACGCGCGGCACGGGCAAGACCTCCGCGGCGAAGGTGTTCGCGCGCGCCGTCAACTGCCTGCATCCCGAGGACGGCGAGCCGTGCGGAACGTGCGAGGTCTGCCGCGCGCTCGCCGGGGAGGGCAGCCTCGATATTCTGGAGATCGACGCCGCCAGCAACAACGGCGTGGACGAGATCCGCGACCTGCGCGAGAAGGTCAAGTATCCGCCGCAGAGCGGGCGCTATCGCGTCTACATCGTGGACGAGGTACACATGCTCTCGGCGGGCGCGTTCAACGCGCTGCTCAAGACGCTGGAGGAGCCGCCCGCCTACGTCGTGTTCATTCTGGCGACGACCGAGCCGCAGCGCCTGCCCGCGACCATTCTCTCCCGCTGCCAGCGCTTCGACTTCGGGCGCATCCCCGCCCAGCAGATCGCGGCGCGGCTCAAACAGGCGCTCGAGGAAGACGGCGTGCCCTGCGAGGACGCGGCGCTCGCGCGCATCGCCCGCGCGGCGGAGGGCGGCATGCGCGACGCGTGGTCGATCCTCGACATGGCGCTGGGCTACGCGCAGGAGGACGGGCGCGGCGTGACCGAGGCGCTCGTGCTGCATGTGCTGGGCGCGGCGGATCGGCAGACGCTCTTCCGCTTCGCCGACGCGCTGATCGGCGCGGACGCCCGCGCGGCACTGACGCAGATCGACGAGACGCTGCGCGCGGGCCGCGAGGCGCAGGTGTTCGCGCGCGACGTGAGCGCCCACCTGCGCGCGCTGATGCTCGCCGACGTCTGCGGCGAGGAACACGCGGCGGAGCTGCTGGAGACGACGCAGGAGGACGCGCTGGCGTATGTGCAGCAGGCGCGCCGCACATCGCACGCGCGGCTGATGCGCATGCTCGACCTCTTTTTGCAGAGCGAGACGGACATGAAGTGGTCCGCGCAGCCCCGCTTCGCGCTGGAGAGCGCCGCGCTGCGCGCCTGCGAGCCGGAAGAGGCGCTTCAGCTGGAGGCGCTCGCCGTCCGCGTGGACGAGCTGGAGCGCCGCCTGCGCGAGGGCGTCGCCTTCGCCGCGCCGCAGACGGTCGGAAGCGCCGCGCAGACCTTTAGAGATGGAGACGGGCACAGCCCGTCGGCCACGGGCGCACAAGTTGGAAGTCCTGCACAGTCGTTCGGAGATGGAAACGGGCACGGCCCGTCGGCCACGGGCGCAAACGCTGGCAGCCCTGCACAGCCCTTCGGAGACGGAAACGGGCACGGCCCGTCGGCCACGGGCGCACAGGCTGGAAACGCTGCACAGCCCTTCGGAGAAGGAAGCGGGCACGGCCCGTCGGCCACGGGCGCACAGGCTGGAAACGCTGCACAGCCGTTCGGAGATGGAAGCGGGCACCGCCCGCAACAGATATGGCAGGAGGCGCTGCGCAGGCTCAAGCAGGATCCGAGGATCTTCGGCATCGCGCGCTTCGGCAGGCTCGCCTCCTGCGAGGACGGCCTGTTCACCGTCGTCTTCGACAAGACGTCGGGCGGGATGTATGTGCGGCTGCTCAATGCGGACGAAAAGCGCGCCCAGATGGAGGCGGCGCTCACCGCCGCGGCGGGCTTCCCCTGTACGTTCCGCGCCGCCATCGAGGGCACGGTCAAGGAGACCGACGCGGGCGTGCTGGCGGCGCAGGCCGACGCCGAGCGGCAGGCCAAGAAAAATCTCGACAAGGTGTTCGCGGCATTCGGCCGCGAGAATGTGAGGGTGGAGCATGAAGGAATGGATTGAGCGCGCCGTCGTCTACCAGATCTATCCCAAGAGCTTTCAGGATACGAACGGGGACGGCATCGGCGATCTGCGGGGCGTCATCTCGCGCCTCGATTATTTGAAGGAGCTGGGCGTGGACGTCGTCTGGCTCAACCCCGTCTACCGCCACTCCGGAGCGGACGGCGGCTACGACATCAGCGACTACCGCGCCATCGCCCCGGAGCTGGGCACGATGGAGGACTTTGACGAGCTGCTCGCGCAGGCGCATGCGCGCGGCATCCGCATCGTGATGGATCTCGTGGTCAACCACACCTCCACCGAGCATCCGTGGTTCATCGAATCCCGGCGGGATAAGACGAACGACAAGCGCGACTTCTACGTCTGGCGGCCGCCGTACCGCGGCGGCGTGCCCAACGGCGAGCAGAGCATGTTCTCCGGCAGCGCGTGGAAGCTCGACGAGGCGACCGGCGAATACTACCTGCACATGTTCGCCGAGAAGCAGGCCGACCTCAACTGGAAGAACCCTCGCGTGCGCGAGGCCGTCTACGAGATGATGCGCTGGTGGCTCGATAAGGGCGTGGACGGCTTTCGCATGGACGTCATCAACCTGATCGCCAAGCCGGACGAGGTCACCGCATGCGACGGCGGCCCGCACCGCAACGGCTTCAACGGCCCGATGCAGGGCGCATACCTGAGCGAGATGAACGAGCGCGTGCTGAAAGGGCGCGACGTGCTGACCGTCGGCGAGACCGGCGGCGTGACCCCGAGCGAGGCGCTCGTCTACGCGCCGCTGGACGGCAGCCGCCTGACCATGATCTTCCAGTTTGAGCACATGGACGCGGACGCCGGGCCGAAGCATAAGTGGACGGACAAGCGGGTGAGCCTGCCCAAGCTCAAGCAGGTGATGGCACGCTGGCAGACCGAGCTGCGCGGCCGCGCGTGGAATAGCCTCTATTGGAATAACCACGACCAACCGCGCGTGGTCTCCCGCTTCGGCTGCGACGCGGACGAGGAGAGCCGCACGCGCAGCGCCAAGATGCTCGGCGCATGCCTGCACATGATGCAGGGCACGCCCTACGTCTATCAGGGCGAGGAGCTGGGCATGACCAATTACCCCTTCGCCTCCATCGAGGAGAGCCTCGATGTCGAGGCCATCGGCGCGTACCGCGAGCTGGTGATAGAGAAGGGCGAGATGACGCCCGAGCAGATGATGGCCGCCATTCGCTTCAAGGGCCGCGATAACGCGCGCACGCCCATGCAGTGGACGGCGGGGAAGAACGCCGGATTCACCAGCGGCACGCCATGGATGCCCGTCAACCCCAACTGCGAGCGGATCAACGCCGCCTCGCAGGTGGGCGACCCGGACTCGGTCTTCAGCTTCTATAAGCGGCTGATCGCGCTGCGCCACGAGCTGCCCGTCGTGTGCCGGGGCGACTTTACCCTGCTCATGCCGCAGGACGAGCAGGTCTTCGCCTATACCCGCCAATATGAGGGGGAGACGTTGCTGGTCGCCTGTAACTTTTCCGGGAAGACGGCGGCGCTGGACGACGCCGCGAAGACGCGCGGCAAACGGCTGCTGGGCAACTATCCCGACGCGGGGGACGCGGGCGCGCTGAGGCCGTGGGAGACGCGGGTATACCTGCTGTAATTTTTTGCGGGCCGGGCGCACGCCTTGCAATCGCGCGCTCTTTCGGGTATAATACGCCGTACAGGGCAAAGGAGTGTGACGCCTGTATGAAATCCGTGAATATCCGTCTGACGATGATGACCGATCACGTCAAGAACTTCGTCAGCCTGGTCAACCGCTATCCCTACGATATGGATCTGCGCTCGGGCCGCTATGTGGTGGACGCCAAGAGCATTTTGGGCATCTTTTCCATCGACCTGTCGCGCCCGATCCGCATGGACATCTACAGCGACGACTGCGACGACCTGCTCGCCGAGCTGTCGGACTATCTGGTCAAGGAGGATCAGGAGTGACGGGCGCGCCGCTGCACGCGCACGCCACGCCGCAGGAGGATAAGCTCGTGCTGCTGGACGCGCTCGCGCGTCTGGGCGGCTGCACGCAGGAACAGCTGCTGCGCTTCGCCGTGGAGACGGGCCTGCAGGAGCCGTTCCCGTTCCTGCTGGCGCTCTCGGAACTGAAGGAGGCCGCGCAGGTGCGCGAGGTGCGCCGCCCGGAGGGCGCGCTGCTCGTGCTGACGCCGGAGGGGCGGCAGAGCCTCGACCTCTTCGGCGACCAGATTCGGGCGGCGCAGCGGGAAAAGCTGGCGAAAAACGCGCCCGCGTGGCGCGAGCGCATCCGCGAGGAGCAGCAGCTTCCCGCGACGTTTGAGGAGACCGAATCGGGCTACACGGTGACGCTGCGCGCGCTGGAGGCGGGCGAGGAGATCGCGTGCCTGACGCTCACCGCCGCGACACGGGCGCAGGCGCAGCGCTTCTGCGCGCGCTGGCCAAGCCGCGCGCCGGAGATCTACCGCACGATCATGGCGCAGCTCGGCGAGGACGAGCAGGCCGAGGAACAACCGAATGACGACGGGGCGAAGGCTGAATGAGGGCTTCGCTCCGCTTTATATGACGCGAAGCGAGGGTGGGGTCTGGGGATGATATCCCCAGCGGGGTCTGGGGCGGCGCCCCAGCGTTCCCCGCGCGAAGCGCCGGCCTCGCCGCCCGGAAGCGGACGCGAAGCGTCTCGCGAAACCGGGCGAAGACAGGCGGCTTATGCTATTCTCAAATCAAAGCATCTATCATTCTGTCATGGGTTGCGCAGGACAAGCAAAAGCGGGAGTACGCTGCTTTTCATGAGCAACCCGCCCGGGATCGCTTCGCTTCCGGGCTACATTTCAATCGCTTCGCGATTGGAGGTACGTTGGGGCTACCGATCCGGGGAACTCACATAGTCGTGAGCTTCGCTCACTCCTTGCTCCCGGGAAACGCAATAGTCGCGCAAGCGCTCCTTTGCGTTTCCGACGTTCCGCCTGCCTGCATCCGCCACAGGCGGCGGCAGGCTTCAGCCCCAGACCCCAACCCCACAAGCGCACCGAACTTCTTTTCCGCATTTCCCCAAAAACCGGAAAAGCGCCGTCCCGCGCGGTTCGCGGCAGCGGCGCTTTTCCATTGGAAGGGAAAATGAGAAAGGGGAAGAAAAAGGAAGATTTTGTCCCCGCGTCAAGGGGAATGCGCGGGAACCGCAAAGGGGCGCCTGACCCCTTTACCGCGAACAGTATACCGCCGGAATGTGACGAAAGTTTGTCATCCGATTGAATCAAATGGAAAATCTCGCCCGCCGCGCGATTGAGCTTTTGGGCGAAATGTGCTACACTGTGAGGGAAAGCGACGAGAGGAGGAAGCTGGCGTGCGAAAAGGCGCGACCGCCGCGCGAAAGGCTGCGGCGCTGACGCTCGGCGCGGCGATGTTTTCCCTCCTCTTTGGATTCGGCCGCGAGGCCGAGCGCCTGATGGAGGGCGACCCGCTCGCCTCCAGCGACCCCGCGCGCGCGCTGCGCTGCGCCCTGCTCGCGCTGCCCGCGCTGCTCGCGCTGCTCTTCGTGCTGCTTGAGGGCGGCGAGCGCCTGACCGCGCGCCGCCATGCGAAGCCCTGCCGCCCCTTTTCGGCCCGGCGCGCCTTCGGCTTTTTGCTGCTGTGCTATCTGCCCATGTTCGCGATCGCCTTCCCCGGCGTGTTCGCCTACGACGCGCCGTTCCAGCTGCGGCAGGCGTTTACCGGCGCGTATTCCACCCATCACCCGCTGGTACACACCCTGCTGCTGGGCGGCTGCGTGGCGCTGGGGCGCCTGCTGGGCAGCGCGCAGGCGGGCGCGGCGCTGTATACCGCCGCGCAGACGCTGCTGCTCGCCGCGCTCTTCGCGCTCACCTGCGCGTCCATCGCCCGCCAGTCGGGCGCGCGCGCGGCGAGGCGCTCGGCGGTCTTCTTCGGCCTCTATCCCATGCACATGCTCCTCGCCGTCAACGCGACAAAGGACGCGCTCTTCGGCGGCTTGTTCGCGCTGACGCTGGCCCTGCTGCGCGAGGCGTCCCGAAAGCCCCGCCTTTCCCAGCGCGAGGCCGCGCGGCTGATCGCCTGCGCCTGCCTGATGGCGATGATGCGCAACAACGCGGTCTACGCGCTTGCCGCGTGGGCGCTGCTCGCCGCCGTCCCCGCCGCAAGACGCCGTCGCGGCGCATGCGTCGCGGCGGCGGCGCTGGCCGTCGCGCTCTCGCTTTGCGCAAACGGCCTGCTCGCGCGCGTCACAGACGCCGCGCCGGGCGATCTGTCCGAGACGCTCTCGTGGCCCCTCCAGCAGCTCGCGCGCGCGCGGCTGACGCAGGGCGAGCGCCTCACCGACGCGGAGAAGGAGACGATCGACCGCCTGATGCCCGGCGAGGCGTGGCGGCTCTACGACCCGACGATCTCCGACCCCGTCAAGTTCGAGTTTGACACCGCCGCGCTGCTGGACGACCCGCGGAGCGCCGCGCGCGTCTACCTGAGCGTGGGGCAAAAGTGCCCGCACGCCTACGCCGACGCGCTGCTGCTGCACACCTATTCCTTCCTCTATCCCTATCGGGAATACCGCGTCTCCGGGCCGTATTTGCAGCTGACGATGGGCGAGGATTACTACGACGACTGGTGCGACTTTGAGCGCATGCACAGCGCCTTTCCGGGGTTGCTCTCCGCGCTGGCGTGGCGCGTGGGCGCGCGCGGCGCGGCGCAGTTCCCGGCGGTCGGCTGGCTGTTTAACATGGGGCTGATCGTCTGGGCCATGCTGTTTCTGCTGCTGCGCGACGCCTACGCGGGCCGCTGGCGGCGGCTGGGCGTCGGCGGCCTCGCGCCGCTGCTGCTGGGCACTTATCTGCTCGGCCCCGTGATGGCGGGGCGGTATATCTATCCGTTTGTTTGTGCGCTGCCGGCGCTGGCCAGCCGGGACAGGGAGGAATGAAAATGGCGCTGTGGAGACCGTGGCACGGCTGCCGCAAATGCAGCCCGGGCTGCCAGAATTGCTATGTCTACCGGGGCGACGAGCGCTACGGGCGCGACGCCTCGCAGGTGCGCACCACGCGCGAGTTCGACCTGCCCGCGCGCGGGCGGCGCGACGGGGAACCCGCGCTGCGCCCGGGTGAGTGCGTGTTCACCTGCCTGACGAGCGACTTCTTCATCGAGGAGGCGGACGCGTGGCGCGCGCGGGCATGGCGGCTGATGCGCGCGCGGCCCGACCTCATGTTCTACATCATCACCAAGCGCATCGACCGCTTTGCCGTCGCCCTGCCGGAGGACTGGGGCGAGGGCTACGGCAACGTGACCGTCGCCGTGACCTGCGAAAACCAGCAGAAGGCCGCCGAGCGCATCCCCTTGCTGCTGGACGCGCCCATCCGGCACCGGGAGCTGATCTGCGAACCGCTGCTCGAGGAGATCGACCTGACGGCGTGGCTGCCCGGCATCGAGGGCGTGACCGCCGGCGGGGAGAGCGGCCTGAGGGCGCGGCTGTGCCGCTACGAATGGGTGCTCGCGCTGCGCGACCAGTGCGCGGCGGCGGGCGTGCCCTTCACCTTCAAGCAGACGGGCGCGCTCTTTGAAAAGGACGGGCGCGAGTACCGCATCCCGCGCCGGGAGCAGCTCGCGCAGGCGCGCCGGGCGGGACTGGACACGCGCGCGCCGCTCGAGGGCGAGGAGCCGCTGCTCTGGGAGGAATAAAGGAGGTAACGCCCCATGAGGCTGGATAAGTACCTGAAGGTATCGCGCATCATCAAGCGCCGCACGCTCGCCAAGGAGGCGTCCGAGGGCGGGCGCGTGAGCGTGAACGGCAAAGCGGCCAAGCCCGCCACCGACGTGAAGGCCGGGGACGTGCTGGAGATCCGCTTTGGAGAGAAGCTCGCGCGCTATCGCGTGCTCTCCGTCGCCGAGACCGTGCGCAAGGAGAACGCCGCGGCGATGTACGAGCTGATCGGCGGGGAGGAAATCGAATGAACGCGGCGATCGTCGTCGCGGCGGGGCGCGGCGAGCGCATGGGGCTGGGGCGCAACAAGCTCTTCGCCCCGCTGCTGGGCGAGCCGGTCATCGTGCATACGGTGCGCGCGCTCCGGCAGACGGGCCTCTTTGGCGCGATCGTCGTCGTCACGGGCGAGGCGGATATGGAGCCGATGCGCGCGCTGCTCGAAGGCGAGGGTGCGATCCTCGTGCCGGGCGGCGCGGATCGGCAGGAGAGCGTCTACCGCGGGCTGGCCGCCTGCCCCAAGGAGGCGGAGATCATCGCCATCCACGACGGCGCGCGCCCGCTGGCGACGCCGCAGGTGATCGCGCGCACGGTCGAGAGCGCCATGCGCTGCGGCAGCGGCGTCGCGTCCGTGCCGCTCAAGGACACGGTCAAGCGCGTGGACGCCGAGGGCCGCGCCGTGGAGACGCCGCCGCGCGAGGCGCTGCGCGCCGTGCAGACGCCGCAGACCTTCCGCGCAGAACTCATCCGCCGCGCGCACGAGGAGGGGCTGCGCGGCCCGCGCGCGACCGACGACGCCGCGCTGGTGGAGCGGCTGGGCGAACGCGTGGCGCTCACGCAGGGCGACGAGGAGAACATCAAGCTGACCACGCCGGAGGACATGCTGCTCGCCGAGCGGCTGCTGCTGCGGCGGCGGGGACAGGAGGAGGGAGCGACGATGCGCGTCGGCCACGGGTACGACGTTCACCGCCTCGTCGAGGGGCGCAGGCTCGTGCTCTGCGGGGTGGAGGTACCCTATGAGCGCGGGCTGCTCGGCCACAGCGACGCCGACGTCGCGCTGCACGCGCTGATGGACGCGCTGCTCGGCGCGGCGGCGCTGGGCGACATCGGGCGGCATTTTCCGGACAGCGACCCCGCCTACGCGGGCGCGGACTCGACCGTGCTGCTCGGCCGCGTCGTCGAGCTGCTCGCACAAAACGGCTACCGCGTGGGCAACGCGGACGTGACGATCGTCGCGCAGCGCCCGAAGCTTTCGCCCTACATCGAGCAAATGCGCGCGCGCGTGGCGGAGTGCCTGCGCGTCCCCGTCTCGTGCGTGAACGTCAAGGCGACGACCACCGAAGGGCTGGGCTTTGAGGGCGAGGGGCTGGGCATCTCCAGCCACGCCGTGGCGTGCGTCGTGCGCGCGTAAAGCGATGGCGGGGCGAAAAAGAAAGCGGCGCGGCGCGTTGGCCGCGCTGATGGACGGCCTGCTCACGCTGGTGGACAGGCTGTGCGAGGGCGTGGGCGCGCTGGCCGCCGCGCTGGGTCGGGCGTTGCTCGCCTTGCTGCGGCTGATTGCGCGCGGGCTGCTCGCGCTCGTGCGGCTGCTGGCGCGCATCGCGGCGCTGCCGTTTCGCGCGATTGCGCGCGCGGCGGGCAGGCGGGCGGGTGCCGCGCGCCAGTGCGACCGGCTGACGGGCGAGGAGTTTGAGCGCTATGTGGCGCTCGTGCTGCGGGACAACGGCTTTCGGGACGTGGAATTGACGCGCGCCAGCGGCGATCAAGGCGTGGATATCCTCGCCGATCGCGAGGGGAAGCGCTACGCCATCCAGTGCAAAAACTACGCGGGCGCGGTCGGCAACGCCGCCGTGCAGGAGGCCTACGCGGGCGCGCAGTTCTATGGCTGCGACGTCGCGGCGGTGATCTGCCCCGGCGATTTCACCCCGGCCGCGCGCGAGCTGGCGCGCGCCACGGGCGTGCGGCTGTGGGACGGGCGGCGGCTGACGCACATGATGCGCGTGAGCGGGCGCAGGCCCCGAGAAGGGAAACTGAAAAAAGAGTAGAAGGGAAGACAAAGACGATCTAAAAACCGGCATACGCGCGCCGCGCCCTCTTTTCGGCAGAGAAGAGGGCGTTTTTGCGTCCTTTCCGCGCGGATAAACGCTCAAGCGCGCGCATAACGCGCGTCCCCGGCGTATATATATGGAGCATGAGGACAAGGAGGGAACGCACGGTGAAACGCTCGATCTTTACGCTGCTGTTGGCGCTGCTGCTGGCGCTGCCGCTCGCCGCCCCGGCGCAGGAGACGCCGCGCATTTGCGTCTACGTCGCGCGGGACGCGATGCCGCGCGAAACGGCGCTGCGGCTGATCGCGCTGGCGCGGCAGACGTATCCGCAGGCGGAGTGGGACGCGCTCTTTGAGGAGGACGAGGGGCGAACGCTGCGCGAGATGGTGCTCGCGGACGAAGCGCCGCAGATCGCCCTGTGTGCGCCGGGGGAGGCGCTGCCGTGGGCGGAGGAAGGGCTGCTCGTGCCGCTGGAGGGCCGCGTGACCGGGCTTTCTCGCATGCAGCCGGAGGTGGTGGACGCCTGCGTCGCGGACGAGACGCTCTACGTCGCGCCGCTGCTGGCGCGCCACCGGCGCGTGGCGGTCAACGCGGGGATGCTGCGCGCGCTGGGGCTGGAGCACCTGCTCGACGGGCGGACGCACGGCGTGTGGCTGCCCTCCGAGGCGCTGCAGGCGGCGGAGGAGGCGTCGCTTGCGGGCGGCGCGGCGATGGACGTGTGGCTGTCCGACGGGGAGGACGCCGCCGCGCTCGAGGCGCTCTTGCAGGCGCTCTACGGCGGCGCGCTGCAGGAGGCGGACGGCGAGGCGATGGCCGACGCGCTCGGCTGGCTGCAAGACCTTGTTCAGGCCGGGATGGCCGGCGTGGCCGAAGACCGGCAGGCGGCGCTCGAGCGCTTTCTCTCGGGCGAAACGCTGCTCTTCATCGACTGGACGGACGCGGACGCCGAGGCTTGCCGCGAGGCGCTCTCCGGGATGGAGTGGACGGCGATGCCCTATCCCAGCGCGCAGGGCGTCACAGTGCGCTCCTTTGAGACGACGGGCGCGGCGGTCTTCGCCGGGCGGGACGCGCAGGCCTCGGCGCTGGCGCTGCAGGCGGTGGCGCTCTGGTCGCAGGACGAGCGATCCGGCGGCGCGCTGGGCGCGCGCGGGCTGTGGAAGGACGGCGCGGTGTGGCTGCGCGCGCCGGGCGGCACGCTGCGCAGCCTCTTCGCCGGGGCGGCGCGCGCGGCGCTCTTGGAGGGCGAGGATGCGGGTAGCGCGCTGCGCCGCGTGCGCGAGGTGATGCGGGCGGTCGAGGGAGGCTAAAAAAGGCGGGAAAGGCGCGCAAGTTTTTCTTGCCAAATGCGCTTTGGGATGGTATAATGTTCTCCGTGTGAAAACGGGCGGTCCGCTGACGGCGAAGTCCTGCCGGTCATGAACGCCTATGAGGAAAGGAGAAATCGACCATGAGCGAGATCATCCGTGCGATCGAGAGCGAACAGCTCAAGAAGGATCTTCCCAAGTTCAGCGTGGGCGACACCCTGCGCGTGATGGTGAAGGTCGTCGAAGGCGAGCGCGAGCGTCTGCAGGCCTTTGAGGGCATCTGCATCGCGAAGCGCAACGGCAGCGTGCGCGAGACCTTCACGCTTCGCCGCGTTTCCTACGGCATCGGCGTGGAGCGCACCTTCCCGCTTCATTCCCCGCGTCTGGACAAGATCACCGTCCTGCGCCGCGGCAAGGTTCGCCGCGCGAAGCTGTACTATCTGCGCAATCTGTCCGGCAAGGCCGCCAAGATCAAGGAGAAGTAAGCTGCTTTCACAGGGAGGCCTGCGGCATGTCCGCGGCCTCCCATTCTTTATATCGGTGAGAAAGGCGGGTGAGCGCGATGGATGAGAGCGTCCTCCTGCGCGCGCAGGATCAGAAGATCAACTGGTACCCCGGGCACATGGCGCGCGCGCGGCGCCTGCTCGCCGAGCAGCTCTCGCGCGTGGACGCCGTGGTCGAGCTGTGCGACGCGCGCATCCCGCGCGCCAGCCGCAACCCCGATCTGGACGCGCTGCTTTCGGGCAAGCCGCGCCTGCTCGTGCTGTGCAAGGCCGACCTCGCCGAGGAGGGCGTCACCCGCGCGTGGCTGCGCCATTTCAAAGCGCAGGGCGTGCCGTGCATGAGCTTTGACGCCGCGCGCGGCCGGGCCAAGGACGTGCTGCCGCGCATCGAGGCGCTCGCCGCGGAGGCGGTCGCGCGCATGGCGCAGCGCGGCGCGCGCAAGACCGTGCGCGCGATGGTCGTGGGCGTGCCGAACGTGGGCAAATCGACGTTCGTCAACCGCTTGTGCGGCGCGACGGTTGCGCGCACCGGGGATAAGCCCGGCGTGACCCGCGCCAACCAGTGGGCGCGCGTGACGCCGTATCTGGAGCTGCTTGACACCCCCGGGCTGCTCTGGCCCAAGCTGGACGACCAGCGGGACGCCCGCGCGCTCGCGTTCGTGGGCACGATCAACGACCGGATCGTCGATACGCAGATGCTCGCCATCGAGCTGCTGGAAACGCTGCTTGAGATCAAGCCGCAGGCGGCGCGCGATCGCTTCCATCTAAAGGAGGCCGATGCGCGCGGCGCGGCTCTGCTGGAGGACGCCTGCCGCGGGCGCGGCTGGCTGCTGCCCGGCGGCGTCGCCGACACCGACCGGGGCGCGGCGGTCATCCTCGACGAGTTCCGCGCGGGCAAGCTGGGCCGCGTGAGCCTGCAAAGGCCGCCGCAGCCGCAAGCGACGCAGGGCGAAAGCGAGGGCGGCAAGCTGTGAAAAGGGATCACGAGGCGCGCCTTCGGGAGATCACGCGGACGGACAGCGCGCTGTGGGCTACGGGCACGGCGTTTGCGGGCATCGACGAGGCCGGGCGCGGGCCGCTGTGCGGCCCGGTGGCGGCGGCGTGCGTGGTGATGCCGCCCGAGCCGCTGCTGCTCTATGTGGACGACAGCAAGCGCGTGAGCGAAAAGCGGCGCGAGCAGCTCTACGAGCAGATCATGCAGACGGCGCTCTACGCGCGAGTGGAGCTGGCCTCCCCCGAGGAGATCGACCGGGTGAACATCCTAAACGCCACGAAGCGCGCGATGGCCGACGCCGCGCGCGGCGCGCCCTGCTCCCTCTATCTGGTGGACGCCATCGACCGCCTCGACGTGCCGGGCGAGGTGCGCGGCATCGTCCACGGGGACGCGCTGTGCTACTCGATCGCGGCGGCGTCCATTCTGGCGAAGGTGACGCGCGACCGGCTGATGCGCGAGGCCGACGCGCTCTACCCGCAATACGGCTTCGCGCGCAACAAGGGCTACGGCACGGCGGAGCACATCGCCGCGCTGCGCGCCTACGGGCCGTGCCCCATCCACCGCAGGACGTTCATCGGCCACTTTGTGGACGCGGACGGGGCCAGATGATGGACGGGCGACGGCAGGCCCGCGCGCTGGGCGCGCTGGGCGAGGTGCGCGCCGAGCAGCTCTTGCTGGAGCGCGGCATGGAGATCCTGGCGCGCAACGCGCGCGTGGGCGGCGCGGAGATCGACCTGATCGCCCGGGACGGCCAGACCGTCGTGTTCGTGGAGGTCAAGACGCGCAGCCGCGGCGCGCCGGGGCGCGAGGCCGTCACCGCCGCCAAGCGGCGGCGCATCAGCCGCGGGGCGCTCGCCTATCTGGCCGAAAACGGCCTGCTGGGCGCGCCCGCCCGATTCGACGTGATCGAGGTGCAGGGCGCGCGGGCGACGCACCTCATCGACGCCTTCCCCTACGAGGGGCCGGCGTATTGACCGGACGCCGCGCGCAAAACGGGGCAACGGAGGCAATTCATGAAGAGCATCAGGCGCAGGCGCGTCGCCGCCGTGACGGCGCTGCTCCTGCTGGCGCTGGCCGTGCTGGCCGTGCGGCCCATGCGCCGCGGGCAGGAGGCGGCGAGCGAGGGCAACCTCATCCGCAACGGCGACTTTTCCGCCGTCACAAACGGCATGCCCGACGAGTGGAACACGGGCATGTGGGTGACGTCGGCGGGCGCGTCGTATCTGGAGGCGGCGACGCTGCCGGACGGCACGACGGCCGCGCTGGTCGAAAACGCCGCCCGCAACGACGCGCGCTTTGAGCAGACCGTCGCCGTGCAGCCGAACACGACCTACCGCCTGAGCGCGCGCGTGTGCGCCGAGGGCTGCGAGGAAGGCCGCGTCGGCGCGAACGTCTCCTTTCTGGGCATCTATGGGACGAGCGAGTGCGCCTACGACACGGACGGCGCGTTCACGACGCTGACGCTCTACGCGCGCACCGGGTCGGATCAGCACGAGGCGACGGTCTGCGCGCGGGTGGGCGGCTACGGCTCCGAGGCGCAGGGCAAGGCGTGGTTCACCGACGTGGAATTGACGGCGACCGACGACGTGCCCATCGGCGCGCAGGTGCTTAGCATCGCGCCGCAGGAACCCGCCCGGGACTCCGCCGAGGAGGCGGAGGAGGGCGCTGCGCCGTCCTTGACCATCCCGGCGCTGCTGATCGCGGCGGCCGTCTATCTGGCGATCGCGTGGGCGATCGCCTCCGGCGCGCTGCGCGCGGGCGCAAGGGAGAACCTCGACCCGCGCCGGGGCTGGCGCGGCGAGCTGGCCGCGCTGCTGGCCGCGGCGGGCGCGCTGCGCGTGGCGCTGGCCTTCGCCGTGGAGGGCTACGGCGTGGACATGGGCTGCTTCACCGCGTGGGCGATGCGCATGGCCGAGGTCGGCCCGCGGGGCTTCTATGAGAGCGGCTATTTCTGCGATTACCCGCCCGCCTACATGCTCGTACTGGGGCTGTTCGGCGCGGCGGCGAATCTCTTCGGCTTCCCGCTGACGGGCGCGCTCGGGCAGGGCCTGCTCAAGCTGACGCCCATCGTCTGCGATCTGCTGCTGGCCGCCGTCGTGTTTGCCGTCGCCTCCCGCGAGGCGGGCAGGCGGCCCGCGCTGGGCATCGCCGCGCTGATCGCGGCCAACCCCGCGTTCATCGTCGCCGGGAGCTGCTGGGGGCAGATCGACGCGCTGCTGGCCGTGATGCTGTGCCTGATGCTGCTGCTCGCCCGCGAGGGAAAGTGGCACGCCGCCATCCCGCTCTTCGCGCTCGCCGTGCTGGCCAAGCCGCAGGCGGGCCTGCTCGCGCCGCTGGGCGTCGCGGCGCTCATCCGCGCGCTCATGCGCGGCGACCGGGCGCGCTCGGGCAAGTCCATCCTCACGGGCATCGGCGTCGCGCTGGCGCTGACGCTCGCCGTCGTGCTGCCCTTCGCGCTGCCGCAAAACCCCGTGACGTGGCTCATCGACCTGTATGGGCGCACGCTCTTCGGCTACAAATACGCGACGCTCTCCACCGGCAACCTCATGTTCCTGCTGGGCGGGAACTGGGTCGAGACCGACACGGCGCTCCTCGGCGGGATCACCTACGGACAGATCGGCGCGGCGATGATGGCGCTCTCGTTCGCGGCGGGCATCGCCGTGTACCTGCTGGGGCAGGGGAACGGGCGGCTGATGCTCGCCAGCGCCGTGACGATGCAGGGCGTCTTCGCGCTCGGCTCGATGATGCACGAGCGCTACATCCTGCCCGCGCTGGCGCTGCTGCTGCTCGCCTATGTGGAGACGGGCGACGCGCGGCTGCTGCTCTCCTGCGTGATCGCCAGCGCCGCCGCCGCCGTCAACATCGGCGTCGTGCTCGCCTACGATTACCTGATCGACCCCAACCTCTGGCTGGGCTACCTGATCTCCATCGCACAGCTCGCCGCGCTGGCGCTCACGCTCTACACCGCCGCGCGGCTCTCGCTGGGCGGGCAGGTCGTGCGCCTGAAGGCGCGCGCGCCGAGGGCGGAGCAGAGCGCGGCGCATGGCGGCGAAGCGCCGGTGGACGCGCGCGAGGCGCGCATGCGGGACGAGCTGCTCGCGCCCCGCGAATACCGCCTGCGCCTGACCCGGCGCGACTGGGCGGCGATGCTGGGCATCACCGCCGTGTACGCCGTGGTGGCCTTCTGGGGGCTGGGCGCGACGCGCGCGCCGCAGGGCGGCTGCACCTCCACCGCCGAGGGCGAGACGGTCGTCTTCGATCTGGGCGAGCGGCGCGAGGACTTCCACATCTACTATTACGGCGGCGTCTCCTACGCAGGCTTCACCGTCGCCGCCTCCGACGACGGGGAGGACTACGGCCAGCAGACCGAGGCATACATGGCGCAGGGCGAGTGCTACAAGTGGATGGCCGTGCGCACGCCGCTCTTCGATCAGGAGGGCGAGGTGCAGGGCGTCACCGGGTCGATGCTTGATTTCTCCGGCCGGTACGTCTCCCTCACCTTTAAGGACGCGGGCGTGGCGCTCTGGGAGGTCGCCTTTGTGGACGGCGCGGGCCACGCGCTGCCCGTCGTGAGCGCGCGCATCTACGGCGGCCTCGAGGGGCGCATGGGCGACCCCATGGCGCTCGTGGACGAGCAGGACACCGTGCCCGACAAGCCGTCTTATCTCAACAGCATGTACTTCGACGAGGTCTACCACGCGCGCACCGGCTACGAGCACGCGCACGCGCAGTACACCTACGAGACGACGCACCCGCCGCTTGGCAAGGTGTTCATGAGCTGGTGCATCCGGCTGATGGGCATGACGCCGTTCGCGTGGCGCTTCGCCGGGGCGCTGGCGGGCGTGCTGATGCTGCCCGCACTCTACCTGCTCGCCAGACAGCTCTTCGGCCGCACGCGCTGGGCGGCGCTCAGCACGCTGCTGCTGGCGGCGGACTGCATGCACTACACGCAGACGCGCATCGCGACGATCGACTCGTTCCCGGTGCTGTTCATCCTGCTGATGTTCTTCTTCATGCTGCGCTGGACGCAGATGAGCTTCTTCCACCAGAAGCTCTCGTACACGTTCGTGCCGCTGGCGCTGTCGGGTCTGAGCATGGGGCTGGCCATCGCCAGCAAGTGGATCGGCGTCTACTGCGCGGTCGGGCTGGCGCTGTTCTTCTTCGCGCGGATGGCCGCGCTCTGGCGGCAGAGCGTCTACGCGCAGCGCCACCGCAAGGAGAACGCGGCCTTCGCCCGCGCCGCCGACGCCTTCCCGCGCAATGCCGCGCTCACGCTGGCCGCGTGCGTCGCGTTCTTTGTGATCGTGCCGCTTGCCGTCTACTGCGCGAGCTACATCCCCTACCTGCGCGCCTACGGGCCGGTGAAACTCAATGCGCAGACCTTTGAGCGCATCTGGCACGCGCAGCTGACCATGTACAACTACCACCACAATCTGGTGGCGACGCACACCTTCGCCTCCCCGTGGTACGAGTGGCCGGTCATCGCCAAGCCGATCTGGTATTACAGCACGCCGTATTCCGCGCCGGGCAAGTTCTCCACGATCATGAGCTTCGGCAACCCCGCCGTCTGGTGGACGGGGCTGGCGGGCATCGTGCTCGTGCTGCTGCGCAGCGCGCAGCGAAATGCGCTGCCCGCGCTGCGCGTGCTGCCCGTTCGCGGCGACGCGCTGGACGACGCCCTGCCGCTGATCGCCGTGGGCTTCCTCTCGGCATATCTGCCGTGGGTGCTGGTGCCTCGGCTCACGTTCATCTACCACTACTTCGCCAGCGTGCCGTTCATCATTCTGGCGACGGTGCAGTGCCTGCGCTACGCCGAGCGCCGCGAACCGAAGGCCGCGCACATCGTGGCGCTCGCGCTGGGTGTCGCCTCGGTGGCGCTGTTCATCGCCTTCTATCCGCTGGCCTCCGGCGTCGAGGCGCCGATCGCGTGGTTTAACGCGATGAACTGGTTCAAGGGGTGGATGTATTACTAATACTTTTCTCAGATAAAACCTTCCTATGGTGCGAAGCACAGGGTGGGGTCTGGGGACAATGTCCCCAGACAGGGTTTGGGGCGGTAGCCCCAACGTTCCCCGGCGCGTAGCGCCTACAAATGAGTAGCCCGGAAGCGAAGCGATCCCGGGCGGGTTCACCGTGAATATGATTTGAGGATAGCATAAAGCTCAGGGCAAGAAACGCCCCGAGCGAGCGCAATCCCCAAAGACCTGCCGCACATGCGCGGCGGGTCTTTTTTTGCCGAAAAGGCGAAAAGTTCAAAAAACCTTTCTGGAAAGCCTTGACAAAAAACTACCGGGGGGGGGTATGATGGTAGACGGATACGCATCGAAATCCAATGGCAAATTCACCATAAAGGAGACGGGGAAGCATGAAGGAACAGAAAAGCAAGAGGATGCTCGCGTGGGTGCTGAGCGCGATGCTGCTGCTGTCCAACCTCCCGTTCGCGCTTGCGCAGGGGCTGGGCGAGGGACATCCGGACGAGGCGACGCCTAGCGAGGGCCTCGAGACCATCGCAGACGACGAGATGACGCCCTGCCCGGAGGGCGAGCACGCCTTTGTGGACGGCGTCTGCACGGCGTGCGGAACGCCCTGCGCGCATGAGTTCAAGGCGGGCGTCTGCACCGTGTGCGGAGCGGCTTGCGCGCACGTCTTTGTGGACGGCGTCTGCGCCGTTTGCGGCGCGGAGGAGCCGGGCGAGGACGACGAGAACGCGTTGAACGACGAGAATACGTCGGACGATGAGACCGTGCCGAGCGGCGAGACAGTGTCGGACGAGGCGACGCCGGGCGAAGGTACCGAGGAGATCGTCAGCGACGAGACGGTGTCGAACGACGAAACGGCATCGAATGACGAGACCGCGTCGAACGACGAGACCGTGTCGGACGAGGCGACGCCGGGCGAGGGCGCCGAGGAGGTCGTCAGCGACGAGACGGTGCCGAATGACGAGACCGTGTCGAACGACGAGACTGTGTCGGACGACGAGGGCGCGACGGGCAGCGAAAGCGCATCGGACGACGAGACCGTACCGGACAACAAGCCCGAACCCTGCGCGGACGGCGCGCATGTGTTTGAGAACGGCGTTTGCACGGTGTGCGGCACGGTTTGCACGCATGATTTCGTGGACGGCGTCTGCGCAAAGTGCGGCAAGAAGGAACCCTGCGCGGACGGCGCGCACGACTTTGTGGACGGCGTTTGCACGGTGTGCGGCGCTCCGGCGGATTCCTCCAAGGATCAGAGCGAGGAGGTATTTGACTTTGGCGTGTCGCTGATGGCGTTGGATGGGGAATGTACGCACGAGAACGCAAATTTCGGGCCGTATCAATCGACGACTGTTCCGCCTACGCCCAACGGCGACGGTACGCATACCGTCACATATGATTGGATGCTGTATAGTTGTCCGACGTGCGGCGCAAAGAGCGTCGTAGTGGAAGCCGGATATATGACGATGAGAGAACCATGCTATTATAATGATATGGATGATGTATGCGATGCATGCGGCTACGAATACAAATGCGAACATAAGTGGACAAAACAGGAAGAATGGCTTAAGAATGTAACTTACGTTGGTTACAACGGCAACGGCACACATACCGAGATTGGCGATCTTTTCAGGCGGACAGTTTGCGTCACTTGCGGCAAGACGGTGAGTGAAGGGATTGTTCAAACGGGAGTGAGTGAGACTGAACCATGTTATAGCTATCAAGGCAAACAGAACTGTAGGGTGTGCAATGCGCCGCTTCTCGAAGGCGTAGCCTGTGCCCATACGAACCGCGAATATTACTGGCTTCTAGTCGGCGGCTGTACTGGCGAGGACAATGGGGATGGCACGCACACAGAAACGTATGTGTTGGGCAAGTATTGGTATTGCGAAAACTGCGGCAGGGAAGAGCGCGACGAATCCGGCGAGACGACAGTCCAAATCTGTGTCGAGCCGCACCGTATGAAGTGGGATGGAACATGCTATGATTGCGATTATATTGCCGGCAGCGATTATGTGGACAAAAGAGCCACATGTGAGCACAAGAACAAACGTGAAGTCCTGACAACAGATTTCACCATTTCCTATAGAAATGGCGTGAGTACCGGCGTGGTCGCGCGGGATGAAAGCGGGCACACGCTTGAGGCGTGGGTAAAGAAATACGAAATCTGCCTCGACTGCGGTTTGGAGCAATACGTCGGCCTCACAGGTGAAAAGCAGACACGGGTTGAGCCGCACGAGTACGACGAAGGGGACAATGTTTGCTATATCTGCGGCTATGATGTCAATGCGTGTGAGCACCGCAGAACGAAGACCGTCTATCAGCCCTCTGAAAATAAGCGCATCCCAGAGAAGATCGACGAGACCAACCACCGCATCACGTTTGACCGCATCCGGCGCGTCATATGTCTGGAGTGCGGTGAGACGGTGAGCGAGACCGTCGTGGAGGAAAACCTCACCCGGATCGAGCCGCACGTCTTTGATGAATGGGATTATGATGGCGGCGTTTGCGCAGGTTGCGGCTACGTCAAGCCCTGCGATCACGCGCACACCACAGTCAGGCGCTGGCTGGACTTCCTTATCGACTCCGACAACTACAACACCTTCTGTTCGCCGCTCAACGAAAAGCAGCACGTCACCAGAATGAATGTGGCTGAAACGCTCGTCTGCACGGACTGCAAACAGGTATTGAAGACGACCTACGAGCCTATGCAAGAAGCCGTTGTAGATCACAACTTCAGCGTCATCGCCGACGGCTGGAGAATGTGCAGGGATTGCGAGTACATCGAAAAGGTGGATAGCAACTGCGAGCACGCGAATCTTCAGACCGTCGAGGAGGCCTCGGACGACTATGCGTCCATCGAGCAGCGGGCGGACGGGCATCTGGTGACCTACAACCAGACGTTTGAGACGGTTCGCTGCGCGGACTGCGGCGTCATCCTCAGCCAGACGATCAAGGGCGCGGGCAAGCCGGAACTGCTGCCGCACGCGTTTGAAAACGGCAAGTGCGCCGTGTGCGGCTACGAGAATGACTGTAAGCACGATGGCGCCAAGACGACGTTTACGCGCTACTCGCTCGTGCGCAACGCGAAGAACAACGGCGACGGCACGCACGCGATGCTCGCGGACGTCGAGACGGTGGAGCGCTGCGAGGAATGCGGCGAGGAGTGGGTCGTCGATCTGCTGCGCAACCAGACCGTGAAGAGCGCTCCGCACGAGTACGAGGATGGCGAGTGCTGGATTTGCCACGATGAGAACCCCGCGGCCACGCCCGAGCCTGAGACCACGCCGGAGCCTGAGACCACGCCCGAGCCGACGGCCACGCCGGAGCCGACGGCCACACCGGAGCCGGCGGTCACGCCTGCGACCGACGAATCCAGCTCCGGCTCGAACGCCAACACCGGCTTCGATACCGGCTTCGGCGGCATCCAGAGCTTCGTCGCCGCCGCCCCCACCGAAGAGGCGGAAACGGCAACCGCAACCGCGGGCGAGATGGTGAAGGCGCTTCAGCTGTTCGTGCTGACGGAGAGCGTGCAGGACGCCGACGTGGTCATCGAGAGCGTCGGCGCGGAGGAGATTCTGGGCGAAACGGAGTACGCGTCCTTTAAGCAGCTGACGATGAACGAGCAGATCTATGTGATGCTGACCACGGCGGGCCTCGGCGATGCCGTGACCGCCTCGCTGGCGGCGCAGAACGTGACGCTCTCTCCGGAGGCCGCGGCGCTCATGGAGGCGATCGCGGCGCGCATGGACGCGCTGGAGGGCGACGAAAAGCAGGCGCTGATGGAGCTGCTGGCGGAGTACTTCCCGATCGAGCGCATCGTCGTGGACGGCGTGACGTGCGACTGCATCACGCTGACCTTCGAGATCACGGCGAACGGGCAGACCCGCACCGCGATGTTCCGCTTCTACTACGACGAGAGCCGCGGCGAGTGGGTCACGCTCGGGGCCTGAGGCGCAAACCGCAAAACACAGGGCTTCCTCCCAAGCGGGGGAAGCCCTCAGCTTGTCAAAAAAGCCCGCTCATCACAGCCTTGCCCTCTCCGTCGCGGCTTCGCCGCGCCACCTCTCCCA
>CANRLC010000007.1 GCA_947631405.1 uncultured Clostridia bacterium
TTTTTTTCGGTTCACTCCTCTTTCCCTATTGACTTTTTATTTGCAGGCTTGCGATTCCCGACGTTCCGCCCGCCTCCTCTCCGCCTCAGGCGGCGGCGGGCTTCAGTCCCCCAGACCCCTACCTCTGCTTCGCAGAATATAAAGATTCTATCTGAGAAAAGCATAAAAAAAGCACCCCACGGATTGTCTAAGAGAAAGCGGAAGAAGAGATCGCAGGAGACGTGCGGGGATTGACAGCAAACGGGGAATCCCTTACAATATAAGGGATTGACTGATCGAAATGGCGGATCCACCGGCGGCCGATGAAGCGGAAAGGGACAGGATGAAAGCGCAAACAGGCGTTTCACATGCTGCAATCAGGCGGTGCATACTATTGTTGTGCCTGATTGCAATCATTGCGCTGCTTGCCGTCCATGCCATTCAGTGGTGGAAAGAGGGCGCCTGCGTACAAAAGGTCGACATTATATCCACCGATAAGGGGCTTGACATCGCGTGGATCGTACCCAACACCTATCTGTGCGAGGGCGTGGATGTGACCGTAAGCGCGGGCGATCATGTGATATGCAGACGCCAGTTTGACCCGCATGCGCGGCGGATGCTGTTTTCGGACGGCGAGCATGGGCAAAGGTATACCGTCGCGATCACGGCGCATTTTGGGGACGGCCGACCGGACGCATCTCAGACGGAGACGGCGCTGTTTCTCGATTACGACCGGCTGCCGAGGCTTCCACTGCTTGTGATCAACACGCGAAGCGGCGAAGATCCGTCGTATGAAGAAGCGAATAAACCCTATGACCATCTTTGGGGCAACACCCAGACGAACAACCTCTACCTCGAGGGCGAATATCTGTTTGTCGGAACGGACGGCGAAAGCTTTTCCGACCGCCTCAAGATCAGAACGCGGGGCAATTCAAGCTGCATTTTTCTGGACAAAAAGCCTTATAAGATCGTCCTGAATGACAGCGTCGATCTCCTCGGACAAGACCGAGACGGGGCGCACCGCGAATGGGCGCTGCTCAACAGCGGACACAGCCTCAATGACTATGTATGCGACCGCGTCAGCCGGCTGTGCGGCGTGGAATGGCAGAGAGACGCGGGCTTTGTCAACGTCATGCTGAACGGCGATTGGAAGGGCTGCTATTATCTGACGGAGACGGTGGGCATCGACGCTGCGGACGGCTTGGTGAGCGATACGGGCTATATCCTGGAGGACGACCCGTACTGGTGGAACGCGGACGGACTCTCCTTCAGAACGAATGGGCAAATCGATCAGTTGGCATATACGCTCAAATATCCGTCGATCCGCACGACTTCGGACAGGCGGGTTGCCCGGATTCGCCAGTATATGAACGAATATGAAGGCTTCCTTCTGTCTGGCGATGCGGCGTATCGCGATTATATCGACGAGGATTCCTTCGCGCGATGGTTCCTTGTGCGGGACATCACGGGCATTTTGGACGGCGGCGGCGCCAATATATACTTTTACAAATACGATTTTGACCCGAAGAATCCCACCTCGAGCAAGCTCAAAATGGGTCCCTTATGGGATCACGACAGCGCGTTCCAAAATGTGGATCGATGGGCATCCTCACGGGAGGAGTTCATCGCGCATTTTTCGACATTGTTTGCGCAGCAATCGTTCTTCGATTGCTATACCGGCGCTTGGATGGGCGTGCGGGATACGCTCTATGCGGATGTCGAGCGCGAATTGTCGGAGCTGATCGCGCAGGATGGCGAGGCGCTGGAAGAGAGCTGGAAGCTGGACGCGGCCAGATGGGGCGTCGACGTCAAGCCGCCACAGGAGCAGGCCGCGGCCGTGCTGACGTGGTTTGACAGAAGGGCAGAGTGGATGGATAGGGGACTGGGCATCCCCGCGGCCGTTGATGTTTCCACCTACGCCCACTACGGCGGCCTTCGCTTTTCCGTGGATTCGCGTACCGATTCAAACGGCGGCCTTACGTCGATCGCCGGTTGGGCGTTTGTGGACGGGCGCGAGGGCGATGAAAGCCTGAAGATCGGCTGGGTGGCGGAGGATGGCGCGGTCTATTTTTCCACGGGCGCGCAGGAAAGGCAGGACGTGATGGAGGCGTATGGCCTTGCGACCCCTCTGGTCGGATTTACGATTTACACCCGGCAGGACGGCAGAATATGCGCCATCGACACGGAAAACCGGACGATCTACGAGGCGGATTAGATGCTCAGAGTAGAAGACAAATATCACCTTCCGGACGCGCAGATGCGCCTGCTGGAAAGCCGCGTGGCCTGCCTGCTGCCGCAGGACGCCGTCGCGCACGGCGGTTATAAAATCAGCAGCGTGTATTTTGACGATCTGCGCGATTCGATGCTGAACGATTCCCTGAGCGGCAATCCGTTCCGGGAAAAATACAGGATCAGGATCTACAACGATTCGCTCGAGACGATCAAGCTGGAGGTCAAGCGCAAATGGTACAACCGCGCGACCAAGCTGGATGCCTCCATCACCGAGGAGGAGATGCGCAGGCTGCTCAGAGGCGAGCGAATACCGGACGGCGGCAGCCTTCAGGACGCGCGAACGCTCTTCAACCTTGCGATCGCGCGGCGCGGCCTGCGCTGCCGGGTGAACGTGACCTATGACCGGAACGCTTACATCTTTGAGCCGGGCAACGTGCGCATCACCTTTGACCGGGACATTCGATCGAGCGGCCAGTGCGAGCGGATCGGATGCAAGAACCTGACGTGGCTTCGCCCGGACGATGAGCGCCGCGCGGTGATCGAGGTCAAATACGATCAATGCATTCCGCGCTTTCTCATGCAGGTTCTGGAAAGCGGAAACATGTTGCAGACGGCGAACTCCAAATACGCGACCTGCCGGGAGCTGCTTCAAATGGGAGGAAAACGAGATGTCGATTAAGGACACGATCAAATCCAGCGTTCTGGATGCCCTTGGGAGGAGCGCTGGCCTGCGGCTGTGGGAGATTCTCCTGATTCTGGCCGGCGCCTGCGCGATCGGCGCGTACATCTTTCTGGTCTACAAGGGCTTTTCCAAATCCGCGTTTTATTCGCGGGATCTGAACGTCACGATCGCCGGCATGTGCGTGACGGTCGCGGCGATCATGATCGCGATGCAGACCAACCTCCTCGTGTCGCTCGGCATGGTGGGCGCGCTGTCGATCGTTCGCTTCAGAACGGCGATCAAGAACCCGCTCGATCTGCTGTACCTGTTCTGGTCGATCAGCGCGGGGATCATCTGCGGCGTGGGCCTTTACACGCTGGCCATCCTGCTCTGCGCGATCATGACGGCGCTCATCTGGCTGCTGGGCAGCATCCCGGCCTCCAGAGCGCCCGCCGTGCTGATCGTGAAGGCGGATGCGGGCGCGGACGAAGCGCGAATTCACGACGCGATCAAGCGCGAAAGCGCGTGGCTGCACCTCTCGTCCGTCGTGACGAGGGCGCAGGAGGCGGAGTGGATCTACGAGGTGCGCGCAAAGGACAAGGGCGCGCTGACGCGGTCGGTCTCCCGGATCGAGGGCGTCACGTCGGTCAGCTGTCTGGAATCGGATTCGGAGATTCGGGCGTGACCTTCAAACGGCGGCTGCATTCCGGCCGCTTTTTCTTTGCGCCTTTGCGCGCCTTTTTTCCCACCGTTCGCCTTTCGCACCGCGTTTTCTGCCGCCCCAAGGCAGGAAATGGCCGCCCCGGCGGCGAACCGTTGCATAGATCGTGGAAAGGAGGCCGCCGCATGCAGGTGCTGATCGGGACGACGAACCCGGCCAAAGCGGCGCTCTTTGAGCGGCTGCTGGCGGGCACGGGCGCGAGCGTGGTCACGCCGGACGCGCTGGGCATCGCGGGCGAGCCGGAGGAGACGGGGACGACGCCCGCGGAGAACGCGCGCATCAAGGCGGCGTTCTACGCGCGCTTTGCGCCGCGGGTCGTCTGCGCGGACTCCGGGCTGTATCTGGACGCGCTGCCGCTGGACGATCCGCGTCAGCCGGGGCTGCACGTGCGCACGCCGCGCGGCGGGGAGCGGCTTGACGACGAGGCGATGATCGCCTACTACGCGGCGCTCGCGCATGCGCTGGGCGGCTGGGCGCTGGCGTATTATCTGGACGGCTTCGCCGCGGCGGGGCCGCACGGCGTGAAAACGCTCGAGATCACGCGCGAGGAGGCGCGGGAAGCGGCGTTCATCCTGCTGGACAAGCCCTGCGCGCAGCGGCGCGCGGGCTGGCCGCTGGATAGCCTGTCGCAGGACCTGAGCGGGCGCGGGTATTTTGACCCCGCCCGGCGCGAGGTCGCGCAGCAGGAGCGCGGCTATCTGAAGCGGCTGCGCCCGTTTTTGATCGAGACGCTGGAATTGTGAGGCGCGTATGAAGGAAGAATTGGCGATGGCGGTGCTGGTTGGCGCGGCGGGCTATGCCCGGCGCGAGCTGGCCCTGCGGGAGGCGGGCGATGCAAAGACGGTCGTCGCGGAGCCGGAGCGCTATGCCCGCGCGCTCGGCGAGGAGGGCGTCCTTCGCGTGAAGCAGGGCGCGCGCCGCGCGGAGGAGATGCAGGAGCGCTTTGAGCGCGAGGGCATCCGTCTCGTCGTGCGGGATGGGGAGGATTATCCGCCGCTGCTCGCGCACATCGCGCGGCCGCCGCACCTGCTCTTCGTGCGGGGCGAGACGAAGCTGGGCGACGCCTGCCCGCTCGCCGTGGTCGGCACGCGCAGCGCAAACGACTACGGCCTGCGGCACACGCGGCGCATCGCGCGGGAGCTGGCCGAGGCGGGCGCGTGCGTGGTCTCCGGCTTGGCGCTGGGCGTGGATTCCGCCGCGCACCGGGGCGCGCTGGACGCGCACGGGCGCACCGTCGCCGTGCTGGGCGGCGCGCACGACTGCTTTTACCCGGCGGGCAACAGGCCGCTGCTGCGCGCCATCCTCGAAGGCGGCGGCAGCGTCGTCACCGAGTACCCAATGGGCATGTCGCCCACGCGTTACAGCTTCGTGCAGCGCAACCGCATCATCGCGGGCATGAGCCTCGGCGTGCTGGTGACACAGGGCGCGATGCGCAGCGGCGCGCTCAGCACCGCGCAGTCCGCCTTGGAGGAGGGCCGCGAGGTGTTCGCGCTGCCGGGCAGCGTGGACGACCCGCTCTCCCGACTGCCCAACCGCCTGCTGGCGGAGGGCGCGCAGATGGCCGTCTGCGGCGGGGACATCCTCGGCGCGCTCGTCGCTGACGCGCGGGAGGAGCAGCCCCGGCCAGCCGCCGCGCCCAAGCGCGTGCGCGTGATGCAGGAGCCGGAAAAGGGGCCTGCGCCGCTGCCCTCCGGGCTGGGCGAGCAGGAGCGGGCGATCCTCACGGCGCTCTCGCGCGGCGAAATGGAGTTTGACGCGCTGTGCGAGGCGACGCGCATCCCCGCGCAGGAGATGGGCGCGCTGCTCTCCCTTCTGGAACTGGACGGGCTGATTGCGGCGCTGCCCGGCCTGCGCTACATGCGCGCGTAGCGCGCGGCGCGAAAAGAAACTTGCCGCCAAAATGCCCGCGCAGCCTTGACAGATGCGCGCCGGGCTGGTATGCTTTTTTGCGTTTGAGAGAATTTCCGCGGCAGCGCCGCGCTTTGGGGGAATGGTTTTGAGCAGTTCAAAGGCATCGCATAAGCTGGTCATCGTGGAGTCGCCGGCGAAAGCGCGCACCATATCGAAGTTCTTGGGCCGGGGGTATAAGGTCGAGGCGTCCAACGGGCACGTCCGCGATCTGCCCAAGTCCCAGCTCGGCGTGGACGTCGAGCACGGCTTTGAACCGAAGTACATCACCATCCGCGGGCGCGGCGACGTGCTCCAGCGCATCCGCAAGGAGGCCAAGGCCGCGCGCAGCGTCATCCTCGCGACCGACCCGGATCGCGAGGGAGAGGCGATCAGCTGGCATCTGGCCACGGTGCTGGACATCGACCCGGAGAGCGCCTGCCGCGTCGAGTTCAACGAGATCACCGAGAAGACCGTCAAGAGCGCCGTCAAGACGCCCCGCAAGATCGACATGGAGCTGGTGGACGCGCAGCAGGCGCGCCGCGTGCTCGACCGCATCGTCGGCTACAAGATCAGCCCGCTGCTCTGGGCGAAGATCCGCAAGGGCCTCTCCGCCGGGCGCGTGCAGTCCGTCGCCACGCGCATGATCGTCGATCGCGAGCAGGAGATCGAGGCGTTCATCCCCGAGGAATACTGGCACGCCGACGCGAGATTGACCGCCTGCGGCCAGAAGCTGACCGCGCGTCTGGTCGCCGCACACGGCGAGCGCGCGGGCCTCAAGGACGAGGCGCAGGCCAAGGAGGCGCAGGCGCTGATCGAGCGCGGCGGCTTCACCGTGCGCAGCGTGAAGCGCGGCGAGCGCCGCAAGCACCCCGCGCCGCCGTTTACCACCAGCAATTTGCAGCAGGAGGCCAGCCGCAAGCTCGGCTTTACCACCGCCAAGACCATGCAGGTCGCCCAGCAGCTCTACGAGGGCGTGGACATCGAAGGGCTGGGCACGCGCGGCCTGATTTCCTACATCCGCACGGACAGCGTGCGCCTCTCCGAGGAGGCCGTTTCCGCCGCGCGCGAGGCCATCGGCGAGCGCTACGGCGCGGAATACCTGCCCAAGGAGCCGGTCGTCTACAAGGGCCGCAAGAGCGCGCAGGACGCGCACGAGGCCATCCGCCCGGCGGACGTCTCCCTGCGCCCGGAGGACGTGCGTGCCTCGCTGACGGGCGATCAGTTCAAGCTCTACCGCCTCATCTACCTGCGCTTCATCGCCTGCCAGATGGCCGACGCGCTCTACGAAACGCAGCAGGTCGAGATCGCATCGAGTGACGCGACGCTGCGCGCGGGCGGAGAGACGCTCCGCTTTGCGGGCTTCACTGCCGTCTACGAGGAGGACAGCGACGACGCGCCGGAGGACGAGCCGCGCGCCCCGATGCTCGATCTCGAGGAGGGCGCGAAGGCGGCGGTGGACGGCGTGGAGATCACGCAGCACTTCACCCAGCCGCCCGCACGCTACACCGAGGCGTCGCTCGTGCGCGCGCTGGAGGAGAAGGGCATCGGCCGCCCGTCCACCTACGCGCCGACGATCTCCACGATCCTCGCGCGCGGCTACGTCTCGCGCGAGAAGCGCCAGCTATTCCCGACGGAGCTGGGCGTCATGATCACCGACATGATGAAGGAGTACTTCGGCTCCATCGTGGACGTCGCTTTCACCGCCGAGATGGAGGAGCGCCTCGACAAGGTCGAGGAGGGCAAGCTCGACTGGCGCAAGGTGATCGCGGACTTCTACGGCCCGTTCGAGGAGACGCTGGAAAACGCCGAAAAGAGCATCGACAAGGTCGAGATTCGCGACGAGGTCTCCGACGTGCCGTGCGAAAAGTGCGGCGCGATGATGGTCTACAAGCTGGGCCGCTACGGGCGCTTCCTCGCCTGTCCGAACTTCCCGGCGTGCCGCTTCACCAAGGCGATACAGGTTGAGATCGATGCGTCTTGCCCGCAGTGCGGCGGCAAGCTGCTGGAAAAGACGTCCCGCAAGGGCCGCCGCTTCTACGGCTGCGCCAACTATCCGGAGTGCGACTTCGTCTCGTGGGACATGCCCGTGCGCGAGCGCTGCCCCAAGTGCGGCGGATACATGGTGCTCAAGCGCGCGCGCAAGGGCGAGCGCTGGTTTGTGTGCGCGAACGAGGCCTGCCGCGAGCGCGTGCAGGCGCCCGACGAGCCGCGCGAAAACGAGGAATGACATACACGGAGGGGAGTATGCGACAGGCGACCGTCATCGGCGCGGGACTGGCCGGATGCGAGGCGGCGTGGCAGCTTGCCCGCCGCGGCGTTCCGGTGCGGCTCGTCGAGATGAAACCCGTCCGCTTTACGCCCGCGCATCACAGCGCGGGCTTTGCTGAATTGGTCTGCTCCAACTCGCTGCGCAGCGACCAGCTGACCAACGCGGTCGGGCTGCTCAAGGAGGAGATGCGCCAGCTGGACAGCCTCATCCTGCGCGCGGCGGACGGCGCGCGCGTGCCCGCGGGCGGCGCGCTGGCCGTCGATCGCGAGGCGTTTTCGCGCTGGGTGACGCAGGCCGTGTGTGCGCATCCGCTCATCGAGGTCGCGCGCGAGGAGGCGGTCTCGCTGCCCGAGCGGGACGCGGTGATCGCGACGGGGCCGCTGACCAGCGACGCGCTGGCGCGGGAGATCGCCGCGCTGCCGGGCCTTCGCACGCTGCACTTCTTTGACGCCGCCGCGCCGATCGTCTCGGGCGAATCGCTGGACAAGAGCCGCGTCTTCCGCCAGAGCCGCTATGGCCGCGGGGACGACTACCTCAACTGCCCGATGACGCGCGAGGAATACTTGGCCTTTTACGAGGCGCTGCTCGGCGCGCAGACCGCCGAGGTACACGGCTTTGACGGCACGCAGGTCTTCGAGGGCTGCATGCCCATCGAGGTGATGGCCGCGCGCGGCGAGCAGGTGATGGCCTTCGGCCCGATGAAGCCCGTGGGCCTGACCGACCCGCGCACGGGCCGCGAGCCTTACGCGGTGGTGCAGCTGCGCGCGGAGGATCGCGAGGGGACGATGTACAATCTGGTGGGCTTTCAGACGCGGCTCAAGTGGGGCGAGCAGCGGCGCGTGTTTTCGATGATCCCGGGGCTGGAGCATGCGGAGTTTTTGCGCTACGGGGTCATGCACCGCAATACGTTCCTGCAATCGCCGGGATTTCTCGACGAGCAATACATGATGATCTCTCGCCCCGGCGTGTACTTCGCCGGGCAGATGACGGGCGTGGAAGGCTATGTGGAGAGCGCGTCCAGCGGGCTGGTCGCGGGGCTATCGCTGGCGCGGCGGATGCTGGGCCTGCCGCCGGTGGACTTCACGCGCCGCACGGCCATCGGCTCTCTGGCGCACCACGTCGCGCAAGCGAGCGGCGATTTCCAGCCGATGAACGCGAACTTCGGGCTGATCGAGCCGTTTCCGCGGCGCGTGCGCAACAAGCAGCAGCGCTACGGCCTGATCGCCGCGCGCGCGCTGGACACGATCGAGGCGCTGCGCAGCAACCCGCTCGCGGGGGATTTTGACCCGACGCTGCGCGGCGCTGGGCAACGGACGCCGGACGTGGTATAATGAGGGATGAATACAGGGAAAGGGCGTGAGCGCATGAACCTCAAGGGCACGACCATCTGCGCGGTGGAAAAGGACGGCAAGATCGCCGTCGCGGGCGACGGGCAGGTGACGATGGGCGAAAACACGATCTTCAAGGCGTCGGCGCGCAAGGTGCGGCGCATCTACGGCGGCAAGGTCGTCACGGGATTCGCGGGCAGCGTGGCGGACGCGTTCGCGCTGTGCGAGCGCTTCGAGGGGAAGCTGGAGCAGTTCGGCGGCAATCTGGAGCGCGCGGCGGTGGAGCTGGCGCAGGAGTGGCGCGCGGACAAGGCGATGCGCAAGCTGGAGGCGATGCTCATCGCCGCCTGCGGGGACGAGATGCTCATCGTCTCCGGCACGGGCGAGGTCATCACGCCCGACGACGGCGTCGCGGCGGTCGGCTCCGGCGGCAACTACGCGATGGCCGCCGCGCGCGCGCTGCGCGAGAACACCTCGCTCTCCGCGCACGAGATCGCCGAAAAGGCGCTGCACATCGCCGCCGACATCTGCGTCTTCACGAACCACAACGTCATCGTAGAAGATGCTTAGCGTGCCGTGCCCGCACCCATCTCCGAAGGCGGTATGCTTTATGCGAGGGGTTTTCATCCGAGGCCGCAAGCATGCCGCAAAGCGGCGGGCGGCGCATCCCATAAAAAACGAAAGACGGCTTTAAGCCAACACTCAAGGTTTTCCCGGATAACGGCAGGAGGCAAAGCATGGAACTGACCCCTAAGCAGATCGTGCGCGAGCTGAATCGCTACATCATCGGACAGGACGAGGCCAAGCGCGCGGTGGCCATCGCCCTGCGCAACCGCTATCGCCGCGCGCAGCTCTCTCCGAAAATGCGCGAGGAGGTCGTGCCCAAGAACATCCTGATGATCGGCCCGACGGGCGTGGGCAAGACGGAGATCGCCCGCCGCCTCGCGCGGCTGGTGGACGCGCCGTTCATCAAGGTGGAGGCGACCAAGTTCACCGAGGTCGGCTATGTGGGCCGCGACGTGGAGAGCATCATCCGCGATCTCGTCGAGGCGAGCGTGCGCCTGTGCCGCGAGAACGCGCAGGAGCGCGTGCGCGCGCGCGCCGAACAGCTCGCGCAGGAGCGCATCGTGGACATTCTGCTGCACCCCAACCGCAAGCCCGTCAACCCCATCGACGTGCTGCTGGGGAACAAGCCCAAGCAGCCGGAATTGCCGGAGGGCGAGCGCGCGCGCGTCGCCCAGCGCGCCGGGGAGCTGCGCGAGCAGCTCGCGCGCGGCGAATTGGAGGATGCCGAGATCGAGATCGAGGTCGAGGACGCGCCCAAGGACGTCGAGATCAACGGCGCGAGCGTGAACATCGGCTCGATCATGGGCGACGTGCTGCCCAAGAAGACGCGCATGCGCCGCATGAAGGTCGCCGACGCCCGCCGCGTGCTCGTCGCCGAGGAGCAGGGAAAGCTCGTGGATATGGACGCCGTCACCGACGAGGCGCTGCGCCGCGCCGAGCAGGACGGCATCGTCTTCATCGACGAGATCGACAAGGTCGCCGGGCGCGCGGCCAACGGCCCGGACGTCAGCCGCGAGGGTGTGCAGCGAGACATCCTGCCCATCGTCGAGGGCTGCACGGTGAACACCAAGTACGGCGTCGTGCGCACGGACTTCATGCTCTTCATCGCCGCGGGCGCGTTCCACGTCTCCAAGGTCACCGACCTCATCCCGGAGCTGCAGGGCCGCTTCCCGGTACATGTACGCTTAAAACCGCTCACCCGCGAGGATTTCAAGGCCATCCTCTCCCAGACCGACAACGCGCTCACCCGCCAGTACGAGGCGCTGCTCGCCGTCGATCACGTCCACCTGCGCTTTGAGGAGAGCGCGCTGGACGCGCTCGCGCAGGCCGCGCAGATCGAAAACGAGACGCTGGAGGACATCGGCGCGCGGCGGCTGCACACGCTCTTTGAGAAGATGCTCGAGGACATCTCCTTCAACGCCGGGGGCGACATGCCGGACGTCGAGGTGGTCGTCAACGGCGACTATGTGCTGGAGCACCTGGGCGAGGACGTGAAGCGGCTGGACACGCGCCGCTACGTCCTGTAAAACGGGCCAAGGAGGAACCGCCATGCAGGCGATGCTCATCACCGCCTATCGCGACTACGCGTCGCTGCGCCGCGCCGTGGCGGCGCTCGCCCGGCATGCGCTCTGCTTCGTGCATGTGGACGTCAAGTCGCCCGTCACGCCGGAGGAGATCGCGCAGCTGTGCGCGATGGAGAACGTGTACGCCGAGCGCCGCTACCGGGTCAACTGGGGCAGCATCCATCACCTTGACGCGCTGCTCTCGCTGATGCGACGGGCGCTTGGAGACCCGCGCGTGACGCACCTGCACCTGATGAGCGCGCAGGATTTCCCGACCGTTTCCCACGCCGAGCTGGAGGCGCGCTTTGCGGGCGACGCGCGCGTACACATGCAGCGGCTGCATCTGGCGGACTTTCCCGAGCTGGAGCACCGCTACCGCCACTTTCACGCGATGCACCTGATCGACTACCGCGACCCGTCCGACCGCGTGCAGACGCTCGTCGGCCGCATCGACCGCTTTCAGGACGCGCTTCGCGTGCGCCGCAGGCTCGACCTTACCTACAAGGGGATGGTCTGGTGCAGCCTGCCGCGCGCGGCGGCGGAGGCGGCCTGCTCTAGGCGGGCGGGGAAGCTGCTGAAGAAGCTGCGCTGGACGTACATCCCGGAGGAATTCTATTTTCAAAACGTGCTCTCGGACGCGGGCTTTGAGATCGCGGACGACCAGCGCTTTTCCATCTGGGATGAGCCGGAGCGCGGCCTGCCCGCGCTGCTGACGCTGGACGACCTGCCGCGCATCGACGCCTCCGGCTGCGCCTTCGCGCGCAAGGTGGACGCAGGCACGCCGCTGTACGAGGAATTGGAGAGGCGGTGGCTGGCGTGACCGGGACGATCGCGCCCGTGAAGGGGCGCGTCGTCGCCTGCGCGCTGGCGGCGATCGCGGCGGGGACGCTGCTGATTCTGGCGCTGCATTGGCTGAACGCGACCGGGCTGCGCGGCGAGGCGTTCGCCTCGCAATACGCCCCGATGGACGGCAACGCGGTCGTGTACGTCGAGTCGCCGCGCGAGCGGGGCGGCGTGCTGCTCCTCTCCGGCGCGCTCGCGCGCCCCGGGGAGCGGGTCGGAGAGGTGCGCGTGTACGCGGCGCTGCTCCCGCTGGACGGCGAGGACGAGGCGATGACGCTGCTCAATACGCAGATGGTGCGCCGCTACGACATCGCCGCCGAGCTGGGCTGCGACGACCACTGCGGCTTCGCGGCGGCGGCGCGCGAGAGCGCGCTCAAACCCGGCCGCTACGCCGTCGTGCTGGCGGATGAATCGAACGGAGAGAAGCGCCTCGCGGCCACGGGGCTGACCCTCGCGCTGGGCGACGGGGGCGAGCTGCTCGGCTTCGAGATAGCGGAAGGGGGCGGCGCATGAGGGCGCGTGAGCAGGGCGGCGAGCGCGCGCGGCGGCTGCGCTGCGCGCTGGTGCTGCTGGCGATCTTCGCCGCGCAGGGCGTGATGCGCCTGAACTGCGACAACCTGATTCTGGACGACTGGACGTTCTTCGCCGCGCTGGAGGAGACGAGCCTGCCGCGCTTTTTGCTCTCGCGCTGGCACACATGGAGTTCGCGCCTGCTCATCGAGGGGACGCTCTGCCTGACCACGCACTCCATCTGGGCGTGGCGCATTCTGGACAGCGCGGCGGAGACGCTCACGGCGTGGGCGCTCTGTCGGCTGATCGGCGCGCACCGCCGCGCGGACATGCTCGCGCTGTCGGGCCTGCTCGTGACGGCGATCCCGTTCGCGCTGCTGCGCAGCACGGGCTGGCAGGCGACGAGCGTCAATTACTACTGGCCGCTCGCCTGCGCGCTCGCGGCGCTCATCCCGCTTTCCGACGCCCTGCGGGGCGAGCACACGGGGCGCGCCTGCGCGGCCGCCTCGCTGCTGCTCGCGCTGTTCGCCGCCAATCAGGAGCAGATGGCCGCGGCGCTCTTTGGCGCCACCGCTGTGCTGGGAGGGTTCGTGCAGGCGCGGGAGAGGCGCGCGCGGCCGCTGCTGCTCGCGCTGCTGGCGATTGCGGCTGCGGAGCTGCTTATGCACCTGCTCTGCCCGGGCAACGCACTGCGCTCGGCGCAGTCCGTCGCGATCGTGAACCTGCGCGACTACGCGCAGTTTTCGCTGATCGACAAGCTCTCCGTCGGCCTGAGCAGCACCGGGGCCATCCTCTTCTTCGGGAACAACCCCGTGCTGATCGCCTGCGCCGGATGCGTGCTCTGCGCGGCGGCCGCGCGCAGGAGGAGCCTCCCGGCACTGCTCGTCTGCGCCGCGCCGCTGGCGATGGCCGCGCTGTGCCGCGCCGCGTGGCGGATGGGCGAGACGGGGCCGCTCGCCCCGCTGGCGGCCTACGGCGCGTTCGTGCTCCAGCTGGGGCCGGAGCGCATCCTGCTGCCGGGCCGCATGGCGGCGATGGCGCTGCTCGCCGTGGCGCTGGGGCTGTGCCTGCTGGGCGTCTATCTGGCGCTGGGGCATCGCCCGGCGGCGGCCTGCGGCGCGTTCGCGCTCGCGCTGGGCTTTGCCGCGCGCATGGCCGTGTCGCTCAGCCCCACCGTGATCGAGAGCGGCGAGCGCACGATGCTCCCGCTCTACGGCGCGATGATGCTCGCGGCGCTGCTCTGCCTGCGCGATTGCCGCGGGGACGGCTCGCGGCGTTGGCCCGTCGCGGCGGCGTTTGCGCTGTGTACGCTGCTCGCCGCCCTCAACCTTGCGGGCAGCTTTGCGCTCGCGGCGTGACGGGTTTTGTGTTGACAAGCCGCGCGCGATACGCTATAATCGCCTTACAGACCCGATGAGGGAGAGGAGTACGCGCGCGTCTCCGGCAGAGAGGGCGGCCCATGGGCTGCAAGGCCGCCCCGGCATGCGCGCGCGGAAGGTCGCTCCCGAGGGCGCGGACAAGCCCCGCTTTGGCGGGAGGAAGCCGCGCGGGCGCGCCCGATACAGCGCGAAGAGGCGTCCGCCGCCGCGGGCGCGAATGAAGGTGGTACCACGCGAGCGCTCTCGCGTCCTTTGGGACGGAGCGCCCGTTTTTGTTTGCCGGAAGGGGGATGGGGATGAACCTGACGACGCAGATGCTGCCCGGCCTGAGCGCGCTGCTCATCGGCGCGGTACTCACGTTTTTTGCCGACCGCCTGTGTAGAAAGCGGGAGAGCGCCACGCGCGTGCGCCTGCTCGGCGTGGCGCTGGCCTTCGCGGGCGCGATCTTCGTCTTCGTCCCCTGAGGGCGACGCTCGATCTCATCCATTATGGGTAGCATAGAAAGGAAGAACACAGCATGGAAAACCGCAACGCGCCGATGGACAAGGTGTACAATCCGCAGGCCATCGAGGACGAGCTTTACCGCGACTGGGCGGAGAGCGGCGCATTTGTCGCCCACCGCGTGGAGGGCAAGAAGCCCTTCACCATCGTGATGCCGCCGCCCAACATCACGGGCCAGCTGCACATGGGTCACGCGATGGACGGCGTCCTGCAGGATAGCCTCACGCGCTACCACCGCATGAAGGGCGACCCGACCCTGTGGCTGCCGGGCACCGACCATGCCTCCATCGCCACCGAGGTGAAGATCGTCGAGGCGATGCGCAAGGAGGGCCTCACCAAGCAGGACGTGGGCCGCGAGGGCTTCCTCGAGCGCGCGTGGGCGTGGAAGCGCGAATACGGCGGGCGCATCGTGCGCCAGACGCGCCGCATGGGCAACAGCTGCGACTGGAGCCGCGAGCGCTTCACGATGGACGAGGGCTGCTCCCACGCGGTCACGGAGGTCTTCAATCGCCTGTACGAGAAGGGCCTCATCTACCGCGCCAACCGCATGATCAACTGGTGCCCGTGCTGCAAGACGTCGATTTCCGACGCCGAGGTCGAGTATGAGGAGCAGGAGGGCCGCTTCTGGCACCTGCTCTATCCCGTGAAGGAGACGGGCGAGCTGCTGGAGCTGGCGACCACCCGCCCGGAGACGATGCTCGGCGATACCGCCGTCGCCATCAACCCCGACGACCCGCGCTACAAGCACCTGCACGGCTGTCACGTCGTGCTGCCGCTGGTGAACCGCGAGATCCCGATCGTCTGCGACGAGCACGCGGACATGGAGAAGGGCACGGGCGTCGTGAAGATCACGCCCGCGCACGACCCGAACGACTTCGAGGTCGGCCAGCGCCACAACCTGCCGCTGGTGCGCGTGCTCACCTACGACGGCCGCATGACCGGCCCCGAGGACAAGGCCGAGGCCGACGAGCTTTTCGCCGGCGGCAAGGCCGCCGCCGGGGAGCCGCGCGTGCTCGACTGCGGCAAATACGCGGGCCTCACCTCGCAGGAGGCGCGCAAGCGGATCGTCGCGGACATGGACGCCATCGGCAGGCTGAAGAAGACCGAGCCGCTGCGCCACGAGGTCGGCACCTGCTACCGCTGCCACACGACCATCGAGCCGATGGTCTCCAAGCAGTGGTTCGTGAAGATGGCCCCGCTCGCCGCGCCCGCCATCGAGGCCGTGCGCAGCGGAAAGACGCGCTTCGTGCCGGATCGCTTTGCCAAGACCTACATGAACTGGATGGAGAACATCCGCGACTGGTGTATCTCCCGCCAGCTCTGGTGGGGCCACCGCATCCCGGCGTGGTATTGCGACGACTGCGGCGAGGTGATCGTCGCGCGGCAGACGCCCACACGCTGCCCCAAGTGCGGCTGCGAGCGCCTGCATCAGGACGAGGACGTGCTGGACACATGGTTTTCCTCCGCGCTGTGGCCCTTCTCCACGCTCGGCTGGCCGGAGGACACCGAGGATCTGCGCTACTTCTATCCCACCAGCGTGCTGGTCACGGGCTACGACATCATCTTCTTCTGGGTCGCGCGCATGATCTTCTCCGGCTGCGAGCAGATGGGGCAGACGCCCTTCCACACCGTGCTCATCCATGGGCTGGTGCGCGACGCGCAGGGCCGCAAGATGAGCAAGTCGCTCGGCAACGGCGTGGATCCGCTGGAGATCATCGACCGCTACGGCGCAGACGCGCTGCGCTTCTCGCTGGTGATGGGCGTCTCGCCCGGAAACGACCTGCGCTTCTCCACCGACAAGGTGGAGTCCGCGCGCAACTTCGCCAACAAGATCTGGAACGCCAGCCGCTTCGTGCTGATGAATCTGGGCGAGGACGCGCCCGAATCGCTTGACGGCCTCGCGCTCTCCGCGGCCGACCGCTGGATCCTCTCGCGGCTGAACGGCGCGATCCGCGAGATCAGCGCGCACTTTGAGGAGTACGATCTGGGCCTCGCCGCGCAGAAGATCTACGACTTCGCGTGGAGCGAGTTCTGCGACTGGTACATCGAGCTGGCGAAGTCGGCGTTAAACGGCGAGGACGCGGCCCGGCGCGACGCCGCGCGCGGCGTGCTGCGCCATGTGCTGATCTGCCTGCTCAAGCTGCTGCACCCGTTCATGCCGTTCATCACCGACGCGGTCTACCGCCACATCCCCGGCACGCAGGGTACGATCATGCTCTCCAGCTGGCCGCAGGCGGACGACGCGCTCGACTTCGCCGCCGACGCGCGCGAGATGGAGGGCGTGATGGACGTCATCCGCGCGGTGCGCAACCTGCGCGCGGAGATGAACGTGCCCGTGGGCAAGCGCGCGCACCTGCTCGTGCGCCCCAAGGCGGGCTGGGCCGGCGCGCTCTCCGGCGCGCAGGAATATGTGAAGCGCCTCGCGTGGGTGAGCGAGATGCGCCTGCTCGCGCCCGGCGAGGAGGCCGAGGGCAAGACGGTGACCGCCGTCTCCGAGGCGGCGGAGCTGTTTATCCCGCTGGGCGACCTCGTGGACGCCGGCAAGGAGATCGCGCGCCTGACCAAGGAGCGCGACGGCGCGGCGAGCGACCTCGCGCGCACGCAGGGCAAGCTGTCGAACCCCGGCTTCACCGGCAAGGCCCCGGCCCAGCTCGTGGAGCAGGAGCGCGCCAAGCTGGCCGTGCTGGAGGACAAGATTGCCAAGCTGAACGCGCGCCTTGAAGAGCTGAAGAACATGTAACCCCATCCACCGAGACGAGAAGGGAGATATGACCATGGACGCGCCGCTTAAGGATTTGCGCTTGGCCCAGGTCGGCTGGGTCGTCAAGGACATCGAGAGCGCCAAGAGCGAACTGGCGCGCTTTCTGGGCGTGGAGGAGCCGCCGACCGTCGGCAGCGGAGATTACGAGATCACGAAGACGCGCTACCGCGGCGAACCCGCGCCGGAGGCGTCCTGCAAGATGTGCTTCTTCGATCTGCCCAACGTGCAGCTCGAATTGATCGAGCCGGGCGAAGCGCCCAGCGCGTGGCGCGAGCCGCTCGAGGCGCGCGGGGAGGGCCTGCACCATCTGGCGTTCAACGTGAAGGGGATGGCCGAGGCCATCGAGCGCTGCGTCTCGTGGGGCATGCGCCTCATCCAGCGTGGCGAGTACGGCGACGGCGGCGGGCGCTACGCGTATCTGGACGCGGAGGACACGCTCCACTGCGTCGTGGAGCTGCTCGAGAGCGACGCCTGACGCGAAGGGAGGGCTGCTCTGTGAAACCCGTTCGCACCGCCGTGGTCGGCTTGGGCGCGATCAGCGGCGTGTATCTGCAAAACCTGAGTGAGCGCTTTTCCATCATCGAGCTGGCCGGCTGCTGCGACCGCAAGCCGCAGCGGACGCAGGAGGTCGCGCGCCGCTTTGGCGTGGCCCCCATGACGATGGAGGAGATCCTCGCGGACGACTCCATCGAATTGGTCGTCAACCTCACGCAGCCCGAGGCGCATTACGACGTGATCAAGCGATTGCTGCTGGGCGGCAAGCACGTCTACACCGAAAAGGTGCTCGCGGTCGGCCTTGCGCAGGCGCAGGAGCTGGTCGCCCTCGCGCAGAGCAAGGGGCTTCTCCTCTGCGCCGCGCCGGACACGTTCCTCGGCGCGGGCCTCCAGACGGCGCGCCTCGCCGTGGACGCCGGGCTGATCGGCGAGGTGACCTCCTGTGTGGCGATCCTGCAGCGCGACGCGGGGCTGCTCGCCGAATGCTTCCCGTTCACCGCCAAGCCGGGCGGCGGCATCGGGCTGGACGTGGGCGTGTACTACGCCACCGCGCTATGCAGCATCCTCGGCCCGGCGACGGCGGTGTGCGGCATGTCGGACACCTATCGCCCCGAGCGCATCCACGAGACGGCGAGGAGCGGTTTCGGCGCGCCGTATACGCTGCAAACCGAGACGCTGCTGGCCGCGACGGCGCGCTTTGCCTGCGGCGCGGTGGGCAGCTTTCACTTCAACGCCGCGAGCATCCAGTGCGAGCAGCCGAGCCTTACGCTCTTTGGCACGCAGGGCATCCTCTTTTTGCCGGATCCCAACTGCTTTGGCGGCGAGGCGACCTATCTGCTCAAGGGACAGAGCGAGCGCGCCGCCCTGCCGCACACGCACGGCTACGCGGGCAACGAGCGCGGGCTGGGCGCGGCGGAGATGGCGTGGGCGCTGCGCCAAGGCCGCGCGCCGCGCGCCAACGCGCGGATGGCCTATCACGCGCTGGAGCTGCTGACCGGGGCGATCGAGAGCGGACGCACAGGCGCGCATGTCGCCCTGCGCTCGACGTTTGAGCGCCCGATGCCGCTGCCGCGCGGCTATATCGGCGGGGGTTACGGCGCGGACGAGGAGGCGGCGCTCGCGCTGAACGCGTGAAGCGGCGCGAACGCATCAAGGGAGGCGACGCCCATGACCGGGGCGGAGGCGATCGAGAAGATTCACAGCGTGCATCCGAACGCGCACAGGAACGGGCTGGCCAACATGCGCGCGCTGATGGCGCGGCTGGGCAACCCGCAGGGCGCGTTTCCGGCGGTACACGTCGCGGGGACGAACGGCAAAGGCTCCTGCTGCGCGATGATCGAGCGGATGCTGCGCGCGGCGGGCTACCGCACGGGGCTGTTCACCTCGCCGCACATCGAGGCCTACAACGAGCGCATCCGTCTGGACGGCGCGCCCGTCTCGGACGAGCGCCTCACCCAGCTGGTCGAGAACGCGTGGCCCGCGGTGGAGGCATGCGAGCGCGACGGCATCCACGTCACGGAGTTTGAGCTGAGCACGGCGCTCGCCTTCTGCGCGTTCGCGCAGGCGCAGGTAGACGTTGCGGTGATCGAGGTCGGCCTCGGCGGGCGGTTCGATTCCACGAACATCCTCTCGCCGCTGTGCTGCGTCGTCACCGAGGTGGGCATGGATCACATGCAGGTGCTGGGCGCGACCGTCGAGGAGATCGCGCTGGAAAAGGCGGGCATCCTGAAGCGCGGCGTGCCCGTCTCCCTCGGCCCGCAGGAGAAGGCCGCGCGCGGCGTGCTGCTGGCGGCGGCGCGCGCGCTGGGCGCGCAGGTGATCGATCTGGACGCCGAGAACGTGCGCGAGACCGCCGACGACGTCACCTTCGACGTGTCGATGGAGGGCGAGCGCATCAATCGCCTGCGCGTGGCGCTGCGGGGCCGCCATCAGGCCGAGAACGCCTGCGCGGCGCTGGGCGCGATTCAGGCGCTGCGCAAGCGCGGCTTCCGCGTGCCGGTATCCGCCGTGCGCGAGGGGATGGCCGCCGTGCGCTGGCCGGGGCGGCTGGAGCGCTTCGGCGGCGTGCTGCTCGACGGCGCGCACAACGATCCCGGCATGCGCGCGCTGGGCGCGTATCTGGACGCGTGGCTGCCGCGCGAGGACGTCGTGCTGCTGACCGGGATGATGGCCGACAAGGAGATCGACAAGATGGCGGACAGGCTGCGCACGCGCGTGCGCTGCGCCGTGTGCGTCGCGCCGCAAAACCCGCGCGCGCTGCCCGCGGAGGAATTGGCCGAGGCGTTTGCCCGCCGGGGCGTGCGCGCCGAGACCGCCGACGGCGCGGCGAAGGGCCTGCGCCGCGCGCGCGCGCTGGCCGGGCCAAGCGGCACCGTGCTGGCGGCGGGATCGCTCTACCTGATCGGCGAGCTGCGCGCGCTGCTGCGGCAGGAAAAGGAGTTTGCCGATGTCATTTGAGCATGTGAGCGTGCTGCTGCAACCCGCGGTGGACATGCTCGCCGTGCGCGAGGGCGGCGTTTATGTGGACGGCACGCTGGGCGGCGGCGGCCACAGCGAGGAGATCTTGCGCCGCCTCGCGGGCAGCGGGCGTCTGATCGGCATCGACCGGGACGACGACGCGCTGACGGCGAGCCGCGCGCGGCTGGGCGCGCATGCGAACTTCACCGCCGTCAAGGGCAACTTCCACGACGCGCGCGCGCTGCTGGAGCAGCTGGGTGTGGCGCGCATCGACGGCATGCTGCTCGATCTCGGCGTGAGCAGCTATCAGCTGGACACGGCGGAGCGCGGCTTCTCCTACCACGCCGACGCGCCGCTGGACATGCGCATGGATCGCGCGCAGAAGCTGACCGCGCGCGACATCGTAAACAGTTGGCCCGAGGCGGAGATCGCGCGCGTGCTGCGCGACTACGGCGAGGAAAGCTGGGCGGCGCGCATCGCGCGCATCATCACCGAGCACAGGGCGAGGGCGTCCATCGAGACGACGGCCGATCTGGTCGCCTGCGTGGACGCGGCGATCCCGCGCCGCGTGCGCGACAAGGACGCCGGACACAGCGCAAGGCGCACGTTTCAGGCGCTGCGCATCGCGGTCAACGACGAGCTGGAACCGCTGCGCGCGGCGCTTCAGGACGCGGCGGCGCTGCTCGCCCCGGGCGGGCGTCTGGCGGTGATCTCGTTTCACTCGCTGGAGGATCGCATCGTCAAGCAGACGTTTCGCACGCTGGCCAACCCCTGCATCTGCCCGCCGAAGTGCCCGGTGTGCGTCTGCGGCAGGAAGAGCGTCGTGCGGCTGCTGGGCAGCGTGAAGCCGGACGCCGAAGAGCTTGCGCGCAACCCGCGCGCGCGCAGCGCGCTGCTGCGCGGCTGCGAAAAGATCTGACGCCGGATATAAGGGGAGGGACGCGCATGCTGAACGCGGTGCTGGAACGGCTGCTGGGCGGGGAGACGGTCTCCGGGCAGGAGATCAGCGACGCGCTGGGCGTCACCCGCGCGGCGGTCTGGAAGCAGGTCGAGCGCCTGCGCGAGAGGGGCTTTGTCATCGAGGCGCGGGGGCGGCAGGGCTACCGGCTCGTATCCTGCCCGGACAGCCTGCTGCCGCCCGTGATCGCGCAGGGGCTGACCACCCAGTGGGCCGGGCGCGAGATCGTCTATCTGGAGAGCGTGGACTCGACCAACCGCGCCGCGCGCGACCTCGCCGCGCAGGGCGCAAAAGAGGGCACGCTGGTGATCGCCCGCACGCAGACCGCCGGGCGCGGCCGCCGGGGCCGGGGCTGGGAATCGCCCGCCGACGAGGGCATCTTCATGTCGCTGATCCTGCGGCCGCAGGCGCATCCCTCGCAGGTGGCGCTGCTCTCGCTGCGCACGGCGCTGGCCGTGGCCGAGGGCATCCGAGACGCGACGGGGCTGGACGCGCGCATCAAGTGGCCCAACGACGTCGTCTGTCAGGGCAAGAAGGTCGTGGGCATGCTGCTGGAGATGGACGCCGACGAGGAGCGCGTGCGCAGCGTGGCGGCGGGCATCGGCATCAACGTCCACCAGCGGGACATGGGCGAGCTGCGCGAGACGGCGGCGTCGCTGGATATGCTCGCGGGCCGCGCGTGCAGCCGCGCGCAGATCGTGCGCGCATTTTTGCAGCGGATGGAACGCGCGACGGCGATGGACGACGGCGCGCTGCTCGCCGCCTATCGCGAGCGCTCGGCGACGCTGGGGCGGCGCGTGCGGGTGATCGGCGCGCAGCGCAGCTTCACCGGGCTGGCCGTCGAGGTGACGCCCGCGGGCGCGCTCGTGGTCGAGGAGGACGGCGGCGCGCGAGAGACGGTGCTCGCCGGGGACGTGTCCGTTCGGGGGCTGATGGGCTATGTGTGACGTGCTGGGCGTGGGCGTCGATCTGTGCGCCGTGCCGCGAATGGAGCGGGCGATGGCGCGGGAGCGCTTCGCGCAGCGGGTCTTTACGGAGGGCGAGCGGGCGTATCTGGCCGCGCAGGGCAGGGGCGCCGCGCGCAGCGCCGCGGCGATGTTCGCGGCCAAGGAGGCCGTGGCGAAGGCGCTGGGCACGGGCTTTTCCGGCGGCGTGATGCCGGAGCAGATCGAGGTCGTCCACGACGCGCTCGGCGCGCCGGGGGCCGCGCTGCACGGCGCGGCGCTGGAGCGTTTGCAGCGGATGGGCGGCGCGCGCGTGCTGCTCTCGCTCACGCACGAGGGCGAGCAGGCGGCGGCGTTCGCCGTCGTCACCGGCGGGCCGCGCGAGACCCGACCGCAGGAGACCTAAAGAAGACCTCACGACGACCGAAGGCGAACAATTGACAGCTTGTCAGATAATTTTGATATTGTCAAACTGAGTTTTATTGTATTATCAAAACATCCAAAAGATTTTCAAAGTTTGGACACCGAAGGGTTCTCAGGGGCGACCGGAAAGCCCCTGAGCGGGGCGGTGGGGCAGCGCCCCACATCCTGAAAGGGCAAGTCTGTGAGAAGAGCTTTTCAACAGACAATGATGCGAACGCGCCTTGACGACAGGAGGGCAGGCCATGCTGCACACGATCGCGCCGCAGGACATGCGGGAGATGGAGCGCGCTTTTCTCGATGGGACGGGCTATCCGTCCCTGCTGCTGATGGAGCACGCCGCGCAGGCGGTCGTGTGCGCGCTGCGCGCGCGCGTCGCGCCGGGGAGCCGGGTGCTGTTCCTCTGCGGCGGCGGCAACAACGGCGGCGACGGCTGCGCGGCTGCGCGGCTGTGGCTGGGGGAGGGCGGCCGCGCGGACGTGTGGCTGCTCAAAAGCCCGTCGCAGCTGCGCGGCGACGCGGGCGTGAACGCCTCGCTGCTCAGCGCGTGCGGCGCGTCGCTGACCGTGCTCTACGCCGACGCGCCGGAGATCCCGGTGGACTGCGCCGCCGTCGTGGACGCGCTCTACGGCACGGGGCTGTCCCGGCCCATCGAGGGCGCGGGGCTGTCGGCGGTGCGGCGCGTCAACGAGAGCGGCCTGCCCGTCGTGGCGGTGGACATCCCCTCCGGCGTGGACGGCGCGACGGGCGCGGTGCTCGGCGAGGCGGTGCGCGCGGAGGAGACGATCGCCTTTCACCGGCCCAAGCACGGGCATCTGCTCTTCCCGGGGCGCGCCTACGCGGGGCGGCTGACCGTCGCGGACATCGGCATCCTGCCCGACTGGGACGGCGCGCAGGGCTACGATATTCTGGAGGACGAGGACGCGCGCGCGCTGCTGCCCCGGCGCGCGATGGACGCGCACAAGGGCAGCTTCGGCCGGGTGTTGACCGTCGCCGGGAGCGAGGGCATGGCCGGGGCGGCGTGCCTCTGCGCGCAGGCGGCGCTGCGCTCCGGCGCGGGGCTGGTCACGGCGGCCTGCCCGTTCCCGGTGCTGGGCGCGCTGCAAAGCGCCGTGCCGTGCGCGACGGCGCGCGTGGTCACAGACGGCCCGCGCCTGGGCGAGGACGCCGCGCCCGCGCTGCGGGAGATGGTCGCGCAGGCGACGGCGCTGGCGATCGGGCCGGGGCTGGGGCGCGACGAGGGCACCTACAAGGCGATCGAGCCGCTGCTGCGCGGCGACAAGCCCAAGGTCGTGGACGCCGACGCGCTGAACCTGCTCGCGCGCCACGGCGGCGAGGTGGGCGCGAACACCGTGCTCACGCCGCATCCCGCCGAGATGGCGCGCCTGTGCGGCGCGGACGTGGAGGAGGTGCTCGCCTCCCCCGTGGAGACGGCGCAGGAGCTGGCGCTCCAGCTCGGCGCGTGCGTGCTGCTCAAGGGCGCGACGACGGTGATCGCGCAGGGCGAGGACGTGACGCTCAACGCGACCGGATGCGACGCGATGGCCACGGGCGGCAGCGGCGACGTGCTCACAGGCGTGATCGCCGGGCTGCTCGCGCAGGGCCTGTCGCCGATGGACGCGGCGCGCGTGGGCGCGTTTTACCACGGCCGCGCGGGCGAGGCGGCGGCGGCGGCGCTCGGCGCGCGCGCGACGACCGCGTCGGACATCGCGGCGAGGCTGCGCATAGAATAAAAGCGTCAGGGCGAGGCTCCATGATTTGCGACTAGGGTTGTGAGATCGTGGAGGTCATCAGAGGAGACGTCTTTATCGCCGATCTGGATCCCGTCGTCGGCAGTGAGCAAGGCGGCGTGCGCCCCGTGGTCATCGTGCAGAACGACCGGGGCAACCGCTTTTCCCCGACGGTCATCGCTGCGGCGATGACCTCGAAGCTCGGCAAGGCCGACCTGCCCACGCATGTGTGGGTGAGCGCGCACGACAGCGGGCTGCGGAGCGATTCGCTCGTGCTGTGCGAGCAGCTGCGCACGCTGGAAAAGCGCAGGCTGCGCGCGAAGGCCGGGCACATCGACGGGCTGGCGCTGCGCCGGGTGGACGCGGCGCTGCTGACGGCGTTGGGCATCGACGCATAGATCGGGAAGCGGAGGCGAGCCTCCGTTTCCCTTTTTGCGGTTTCCGGCGCGCGGCGCGGGGCATCCTGCGTAGGGACGCGCACGGACGAGAGGAGAGAAAACGATGAAGCGACTGAAGGAAATTGGCGCCGGCGCGCGGGACAACCTCGCGCAAATCGACCTGCGGCGCGAGGGCGGACGCCTCGCGCTCGACTACGCGCAGCTTGCCGTGGGCGCGGCGCTGACGGCGCTGGCGTTTTGCGCGTTCTTCCTGCCCAACGACATCGCGCCCGGCGGGCTGACGGGCATCGCCACCGTGCTGGCGCACTTTTTGCCGCTGGGCGTGGGCTTCATCAGCTTCCTGCTGAACCTGCCGCTGTTTCTCTTCGGGCTGCGCTCGGCGGGCTGGCGCTTTGCGGCGCGCTCCTTCATCGCGATGACGCTGCTCTCGCTGCTCATCGACGCGATCCCGCGCGCGGACGTCGCCGGGGATACGATGCTCGCGGCGGTCTGCGGCGGCGCGCTCATGGGCGTGGGGCTTGGGCTGGTCGTGCGCGCGGGCGCGACCACGGGCGGCACCGATATGGCCGCCCGGCTCATCCATGACAAAGCGGAGTTCCTGTCCATCCCCACGCTGCTCTTCGCCGTGGACGCGTTCGTCGTCGCCGTCGCGGCGGCGGCGTTCGGCCTGCAGGCCGGGCTGTGGGCGCTGGTCGCGCTGTTCACCTCCTCCAAGACGATGGACGCCGTCATCAAGGGCGTCAACACGGCGATGCAGTTCACCATCATCTCCGGCGAGCGCGAGACGATCGCCCGCCGCATCAACGAGGAGATGGGCCGGGGCTGTACGCAGGTGCTCGCGCGCGGCATGTACACCGGGCGGGATGTCGGCATGCTGCTGTGCGTCGTCTCGCGCGTGGAGGCGGCGCGCCTCAAAAAGCTGGTCGCCGAGTGCGACCCGCGCGCATTTGTCACCGTGTGCGACGTCAGCGAGGCGCTGGGCGAGGGTTTCAAGGGCATCGAGCGGGACGCCTGAAGGAAAAACCGAACGTTCCACAGGTTGACAAAAAGTATTGTTTGCATTTATGCCCCATAGATGGTATAATCAGAGCGTCACAGATCGCCGCTTTCGCGGCGCATCCCAACGACCTATACCGCAACAGGAGGAATGTGTCATGAAGAAGATCCTTTCCGCTCTGCTCGTGCTGGTCGCGTTGCTGTCTCTGGCGAGCTGCGCGCTCGCTGCCGACATCGCGCTGGTCACGGACGTGGGCACGATCGACGACGAGTCCTTCAACCAGGCCTGCTGGCAGGGCGTCGAGGCGTTCGCTACCGCCAACAACCTCAGCTATCAGTACTATCAGCCCGCCGCGGACAGCACGGACGAGCGCATCGGCTCCATCGATCAGGCTGTAAAGGACGGCGCGAAGGTCGTCGTCATGCCGGGCTTCCTGTTCGGCGAGGCGGCTGCGATCGAGCAGGAGCTGTATCCCGACGTGAAGTTCATCGCCGTTGACGTCAGCGAGGGCGATCTGGGCACGGAAGCGCTCAGCAACCTCTACTGCGCCGTGTTCGGCGAGGAGCAGGCCGGCTATCTGGCGGGCTACGCGGTCGTCAAGGACGGCTACACCAAGCTCGGCTTCCTCGGCGGCATGGCCGTTCCGGCCGTGCAGCGCTACGGCTACGGCTTCGTGCAGGGCGCGAACGCCGCGGCGGTTGAGATGGGCACGCCCATCTCCATCAACTACACCTACGGCGGCCAGTTCGTCGGCGATGCGAACATCACCGCGAAGATGGAGGGCTGGTATGCCGACGGCACCGAGATCGTCTTCGCCAGCGGCGGCGGCATCTACACCTCCGCGGTCGAGGCGGCCCTCAACCACGATGCGTATGTCGTGGGCGTGGACGTCGATCAGCACTTCCTCGGCGAGCCGTATGTCGAGACCGACGGCTACAACCCGTTCGTGACCTCCGCCATGAAGGGCCTGCAGAACGCGACCGAGGCCGCGCTGGCCAAGGCCTTTGACGGCACCTGGGACGAGATCGGCGGCAAGATCGAGACCCTGAACCTGCAGGCGGGCGACTATGTCGGCCTGCCGACCGCCGAGACCAGCTGGTGCTTCAAGACCTTCACGGTCGAGGAGTACGAGAAGGTGAAGGCGGACATCGCCTCTGGCGCGATCGTCGTCTCCACCGAGACCGAGACCGAGCCGGTCGTGGACGATTCCGTGACCGTCAACTACATCGACTGATCGATCGGGTAAACGAATCCTCCCCGCCCTTGGGCGGGGAGGATTTTTTGAAGCAGCCCCCGCGAGACGGAGGCTGCTTTTTGTGATATTAGTCCTTCTCAAAGACGGGCATGTAGTCGATGGGCGCGTCCACCGTGACGGTCTGCCCCCCGGCGTAGCGCTTGCCCGTCGAGGTCAGCGTCCAGCTTCCCGCGGGGAGGTAGACCTCCCGCTCGAACTGGTCAAGGTGCAGGATGGGCGCGACCAGATAGCGGTCGCCGAACATGTACTGATCCTGCAACTGCCAGCACTTGGGATCCTCCGGGAACTCGTAGAACATGGCGCGGATGAGCGGCGAGCCGTCCGTGTGCGCCTGCTCGTAGAGGCGCTTGATGTAGTCGTGCATGCCGATGCGGATGTCGTAGTACTTGCGCATGATCTTGTAATTGTCCTCGCCGTAGCTCCACAGCTCGTTCGGCTGGCCGGTGTGCAGGTAGCCGCCGCCCCAGTCGCGATCGTCGAGCGGGGGAATATTGTACGGGCCGCGGTCGCCGTGCATGCGCAGCACGGCGGAGTACACCGCGAACTGATACCAGCGGATGAGCAGCTGCCGGAAGGCGGGGTCGTTTACGTCGTCGGTCATGAAGCCGCCGATGTCGGTCGTCCACCACGGGATGCCCGCCAGACCCATGTTCAGCCCGCAGCAGAGCTGCTCCGCGAAGGACTCGAACGTGGAGGGAATGTCGCCCGACCAGATGACGTTGCCGTATTTCTGCGAGCCGGCCCACGCGCAGCGCAGCAGGTTGACCACGGGCTTGCCCGTCTTCTTCATCTCGTCGTAGAAGGCGCGGCTGTACATCTGCGGGTAGAGGTTGCTCACGGCGAGCGCAGGCCCGGCGAAGTAGCGGTAGTTCTCAAAGTCGTACACGCCGTAGTCCGGCTCGGAGTTGTCCAGCCAGAAGGCGTCGATGCCGTAGTCGGCGTAGTTCCGCTTGCAGACCTCCCAGACGTAGCGGCGCGTCTCGGGGTTGAAGGGGTCGATCTCCACGCAGTCGCCCTGATAGTCGTAGGTCTGCGCCGCGCCGCGCTCGGTGCGGATGAGCAGGCCGCGTTCCATCATCGGCTGGAAGTTTTCGCTCTTCCTGTCCACCGACGGCCAGACGGAGACGATGACCTTGATGCCCATGCTGTGCAGCTCGTCCACCATCGCCTTGGGATCGGGCCAGTAGGTCTTGTCGAATTTCCAGTCGCCCTGCACCGTCCAGTGGAAGAAGTCGATGACGATCTGGTCGATCTTGATCCCCTCGTCGCGATAGCGCCGCGCGACGGAGAGCACCTCCTCCTGCGTGCGGTAGCGCAGCTTGCACTGCCACAGCCCCATGCGATCCTCGGGGAACATGTCCGCGCGGCCCGTGGCGGCGGTGTAGTTGGCGAGGATCTCCTTGGGCGTGTCGGCGACGGTGATGTAGTAGTCCATCTCGCGGGTCGCGCGCGCGATCCACTCGGTGTAGTTCTTGCCGAACGTCACGCGCCCGACGGCGGGGTTGTTCCACAGAAAGCCGTAGCCCAGCGAGGAGACGGCGAAGGGGACGGAGATCTGCGAGTTGCGCTGCGCCAATTCCAGCACGCAGCCCTTCTGGTCGAGCAGGCCGTGCTGATACTGGCCCATGCCGAAGATCTTTTCGCTGGGGTCGGACTCAAACTTCACGTTCAGCGAATACTCCGTCCCGCCGATGACGCCCTTCCACTCGCGGCCCACCACCTTGAGGCACCGGCTGCCCCTAGAGAGCGTGCCGTCATACATGCGGTAGTATTCGCGCAGGAAGAGCTTGTCGTCCCGGTAGAAGGAGACGACGCCCGCGAAGTTGACGACGGCCTTGAGCCTGCCGTTCACGATCGAAGCGATCTCGCGCTTATCGATCGTGCCGTCGCCCACCCAGTGGTCTTCGCTGTCCACCGTGACGGCGGCCTGCGCGGGGGCAGGCGTCTCGCTCAGCGCCCAGTCGTTCCCGGTAAACGCGCCCAGCATGGTGCTCCTGACCCGAAGCGAATCCTTGCCCCACGCCTCGATCCTGAGCGTTTCGCCGTTGTGGCGGCAGACCAGCGCCCCGTTGTCGTTTTCAAATCGCATTAGGGATCCTCCTTTGGTCGGTCGGTTCAGCCCTCACTTTGGGGCCAGTATAGCACATCTATGCCCGCGTGTAAAGGCGCTGGCGCCGCTTACAGCGCGGCTTGCAGTGCCGAGAGCGCGAGCAGCAACAGCGCGTTCACGGCGGTGAACTCCGCGAGGAAGCGGCCCATGCGCGGGCGCTCCGTGCGCGCATAGAGCTTGAGGCCGATCAGGCTGGCGAGGCTCGCGATGGGCGTGCCCAGCCCGCCGATATTGACGCCGAGCAGCAGCGCGCGCGCGTTGTCCGTGAAGCCGCACAGCAGCAGCGCGGCGGGCACGTTGCTGATCGCCTGACACGCGAGCAGCGAGACGAGGTATTCCCGCCCGGCGAGCGCGCGCCGCAGCAGCGCGTCCACCGCGGGGATGCGCGTCAGATTCCCGGAGAAGACAAAGAAGCACACGAAGGTGCATAGCAGCGGGAAGTCGGCGCGCAGCAGCGCGCGGCGGTCGAAGATCAGCAGCGCGGCGGCGAGCGCGAGCAGCATCACGGGCCAACTGAGAACGCGCAGGACGGTCAGCAGGCACACGCCAAAGAGCGGCAGATAGAGCGCCAGCGCGCGCCGGTTCAGCGCGCCGCCGCCCTGCGAGCGCGCCTCGATCGGCGCGGCGGGCAGCGCGAGGCAGCAGAGCAGCAACAGCAAAAGCGACGCCGCCCAGACAGGGAAGGTTATGCCGAGGAAGCGCCCGAAGGGGATGGCGTAGTAGGAGTAGAGATAGAGGTTTTGCGGGTTGCCCACGGGCGTGAGCATGCTGCCCAGATTGGCCGCGACCGTCTGCAAGACCACCACGCGGATCAGCGCGTCCAGCCGCCCGGCCATCCCCAGCACGACGACGGCGAAGGGGATGAAGGTGAGCAGCGCCACGTCGTTGGTGATGAGCATCGCGCAAAAGAAGCACAGGCACACCAGCGCCGCGCCCACGGCGCGCACGCTCCGCAGATGCCGGCACAGCGCGCGCGCCGTGGCGTCGAACACGCCCGCGCCGCGCAGCCCGGCGACCACGACCATCAGCGCGTAGAGGAGCGCCAGCGTGCGCAAATCGACGTAACCCAGATATTCCGCGTCCGGCGGCACAAAGAAGCAGCTGACGAGCGCCGCCAGCAGCGAAAGGGAGAGGACGATCTCCCGCTTCAAAAAGCGCCATAGGGTCTTCATAGCCATGCTCCTTGTGTGAAAGCTTCCGTATGATGATAGACCCAACGCGCAAAAATGTCAAAGCCTTTTTGCGGCGGCGCGGCGGCCATCCGTCCTTTTTCCAGCGCGGCGCGGCGCAGACGCGCGCTTTTTGCCATTTCTCTTGGCGGATTTGTCGGCTTTTCTTGCATGCGCGATGGATGTATGGTATACTGTAGACAAAATCAAATCGAGCGGATTAGGAGGGTTTGTATGGGACGAAATGCAATCGTGGGTCAGAGCGGCGGGCCGACCTCCGTCATCAATTCGAGCCTCGCGGGCGTGCTTCAGGCCTGCCAGATGCGCGGCGCGGAGCACGTCTACGGCATGCTCCACGGCGTGGAAGGGCTGCTCAGCGAGAAGATCGTCGATCTGTCCTCCCGGCTGGGTTCCGCGCTGGAGATCGAGCTGCTCAAGCGCACGCCGTCTTCCTATCTGGGGAGCTGCCGCTACAAGCTGCCGGATTTTGCGGAGGATCCCGCGGTCTACGAAAAGCTCTTCGGCATCCTCGATAAGCTGGACATCGGCTACTTCTTCTACATCGGCGGCAACGACAGCATGGACACCATCTGCAAGCTGTCCGACTACGCGCGCCTGACCGGAAGCTCCATCAAGTTCATGGGCGTGCCCAAGACCATCGACAACGACCTGATGCTCACCGACCACACGCCCGGCTACGGCTCGGCGGCCAAGTACATCGGCGTGGTGATGAAGGAGATCATCCGCGACGCGACGGTCTACGGCAACAACTACGTCACCATCGTGGAGATCATGGGCCGTAACGCCGGGTGGCTCACCGCCGCCGCCGCGCTCGCGCGCGGGGAGGACTGCGAGGGCGTCAACATGATCTGTCTGCCGGAGGTGCCCTTCAACGTCGAGCGCTTCATCGACAAGGTGGAGCGGATGCAGCGCGAAAGCCCGTCCGTGGTCATCGCCGTCTCCGAGGGCGTCAAGCTGGAGGACGGCCGCTACGTCTGCGAGCTGTCCGACGACGCGCACTTCGTGGACGCCTTCGGCCACAAGAGCCTCACCGGCACGGCGCGCTACCTGTCCAATCAGGTCGCCAAGAAGCTCAAGACCAAGACGCGCTCCGTGGAGCTGTCCACGCTGCAGCGCTGCGCCGGGCACGTCTCCAGCCGCACGGACATCACCGAGGCGTATCAGGTCGGCGGCGCGGCGGCCAAGGCCGCGTTCGAGGGCTACACCGGGATGATGGTGGGCCTTAAGCGCATCTCCAACGACCCGTACCAGAGCACCACCGAGCTGCACGACATCCACAAGGTCGCCAACCTCGAAAAGAAGGTGCCGATGGAGTGGGTCAACGCCTACCACACGGACATGACCGCCGAGTTCCTCTCCTACGCGCGCCCGCTGATTCAGGCCGAGCTGACCCCGATCTTCATCGAGGGCCTGCCGCGCCACATCTACTTCAAGTAATCGGACAAATGGAATCGGGCCGCTCCCTATGGGGCGGCCCGATTCTGTGCTGTGTCTCAGTATTCCTCTGTGCGGGGATAGGGCGCCTTTTCGTCGGTCAGCCCCGCCAGATAGTCCATGCTCGTGCCCAGCGCCTGCGCGATGCGGCGGCACTGCTCAAAGGTGTAATGCCGCCTGCCGGATTCGATCTTGGAATAGTCGCTCTGGTCGATGCCCGTCAGCATCTGCATCTTGATCTGCGTGAAGCCGCGCTCCTTGCGCAAAGCCTTCAGTCTGGTCATGCGATCACCCTCTATGATTATGCCAATCTGACCTATTGACAATAGGGTGAAATTGACCTATACTTAGCGTTGTACGACTCGAGGGGAGGAAAACGGATGCGAGCGGCGAAGGGAATCGTGGCGCTGTTGGCCGCCCTTCTGCTGTGCGGCGTGGCGCGCGGCGAGGAGGAATTCGACTTCAAGACGTTCCGCTGGGGCGACAGCGAAGCGACCGTCCGCGCGAGCGAGGGCGAGCCGGTTGCGACGGGGCGATCCGTCGATGTGGACGACCACATCATCGTCTACGAGACGAGCGTCGTGGGGCTGGACGCCAACCTGTCGTATTACTTCTGCGACGCGGGGCTGTACAGGGTTTCCTACACGATTACGGAGGAGCACCCCGGCGGCGACCGCTGTATGGAGGATTACGCCAAGCTGCGCGATGCGCTCACGGGGAAATATGGAGAGCCGCTACGCGACGGCATCTCGTGGAGTAACGAGGCGATGCGACAATACTACGCGCGCAGCGACCGGCTGATGGAGCAGGCGATCCTCTTTGGCTACTGCGGCGACTATACGGCGTATTTGACGGACAGGACGCGCATCCTGCTCTCGATGTCCGCGGAGGATTTCGACATCGCGACACGGGTGGTCTACCAGAGCACGTCGATCTTCCCTGAAAAAGCGGATTATTCCAACGAGATTTGATCAAGGCAGACAAACAGCGGGCCGCCCCACAGGGAGCGGCCCGATTTTTGCTTTGCTTTTGCCTTCGCCCTTGCGTGGCCTCGCCCTGCGCGTCACGCGCCGAGGAGGTTCGGCAGCAGCATGGAGATCTGCGGGATGAAGGTGATGAGCAGCAGCGTGATGATCATGCACAGATAGAACGGCAGCGTCGCCTTGACGACCTTCTCCATCGGCGTCTTGCCGACGGCGGAGCCGATGAACAGCACCGCGCCGACGGGCGGGGTGAGCAGGCCGATGCCGCAGTTGAGGATGACCATGACGCCGAACTGAATCGGATGGATGCCGATCGAAGTGGCGATGGGCAGCAGGATGGGCGTGGCGATCAGGATGATCGGGGCCATGTCCATGATGCAGCCGAGCACCAGCAGGATGACGTTGAGCAGCAGCGCGATCACGATCGGGTTGCTGGACACGCCCGTGATGAGCGCGGCGGCCTTATCCGGCACATGCAGCAGCGTCAGGCAGTAGCCGAATGCCGAGCTGGTCGCGATCAGGATGAGCACGATGGCCAGCGTGTCGATGCACTGCTCCAGCGCCTTCCAGACACCCTTCCAGTTCATGCCCTTGTAGATGAACACGCTGACGATCAGCGAGTAGATGACCGCGATGGCCGCGGACTCCGTCGCCGTGAACACGCCGCCGACCACGCCGACGACGACGATGATGATCGCGGCGAGCGCCCAGATGGACGTCTTGAGCTGCTTGAAGAAGCGGCTCAGCTTGAAGGCGTCGCCCTTCGGGTAGTTGCGCTTGACGGAGATGATGTAGCTGCCGATCATCAGGCTCAGCGCGAGCAGCGCGCCGGGGATGTAGCCCGCCAAGAACAGGCTGCCCACGGAGATGCCGCCCGCCGTCGTCGCGTAGATGACCATGTTGTGGCTGGGCGGAACGAGCAGGCCCTCGCAGGAGGAGGTGATCGTGACGGCGGTGGAGAAGTCGGCGTCGTAGCCCTCGTCCACCATCATGGGGATGAGCAGGGAACCCAGCGACGCGGTGTCCGCAGAGGCGGAGCCGGAGATGCCGCCGAAGAAGTACGAGGCGACGATGTTCACCATCGCCAAGCCGCCGCGCATCCAGCCCACCAGCGAGTTGGCCAGCGCAATCAGCTTTTCGGAGATGCCGCCGCTGCCCATCAGCACGCCCATCGTGATGAAGAACGGCACGGCCATCAGGCTATACGACCACACGCCGCGCACCATCTGCTGCGGCATGGTGACCAGCTGCTGCCCCTGAGAGAGCAGGCAGAACACGGTGGACAGGCCGACCGCGTAGGCGATCGGGAAGCGGAGCATGATCATCACGAAGAAGCTGCCCAGCAGGATGACGGTTCCTAAGGTCTCGGGACTCACTGCGCATCAGCCTCCTTTGCCGGGACGAAGAGCGCCTTGATGTGATTGTACAGCGCCTCGATCTCAAAGATGAACATGCTGGCGCCGGCCAGCGGGATGGGGAAGTACATCCAGAAGCGGCTCAGCCACGGCATGGACTCGTACTTGCCGAACTTCGCCAGCGGGGACTGGCAGACCTTCCAGCCGTAGTAGAGCATGATGACGCCCAGCGCCATCACGGCGATGTCGGACAGCACGTCCAGCGCCTTGATGAGTTTGGCGGGCATGTAGCGGTCGAGTGCCGTCATGCGGATGTGCGCGTTTTTGCGGATGGCGAGCGTCGCGGAGAGCACGGCCATGTAGACCATGCAGGTGAGCACGACCTGCTCCGTCCACGCCGGGTTCGGGATGAAGGGCACATAGCGGCCGATCACGGCGAACGTCGTGACGAGGATGTCCACGATCAGCAGAATCTTGCAGATGAACATCACGACTTTGTACGTCACGTCGTAGACGGGGCGGATCTTATCAAGCGTTTGAAAGATCTTTGGCATAATCGTTGCCCGCTCCTTTCAAAGAGAATAGAAGGGGGAGCGCAGGGAGAACCTGCGCTCCCCTCACCATGGGGCTAATGGAGGCCTGACCAATTACTGCATGTCGAGGATCTGCTGATAGAGATCGTCGTTGCCGTTCATGTTGGCCTTGATGACGTCGGCGCAAGCTTCGGCCCAGACGCTCTTGTCCGGCACGTCGATCACGTTGATGCCCGCGTCCTTCAGCTCCTGAAGCACGGCGTCCTCAGCGGCCTGAGAGTTCTGCGCGTTCAGGTTGGAGGCATACTCGCCGGCTTCCATGATCCACGCCTGCTGCTGCTCGGAGAGCTTGTTCCAAGCAGTGTCGGTGATGACCAGCTGCACGGCGCCCAGCGTGTGGCCGTCCAGCAGCAGGTTCGGAGCGACCTCCTGGAAGGCGTTGGACTTGTAGTTGGCGATCGGCTGCTCAGCGGCGTCGCAGACGCCGGTCTGCAGTGCGGAGTACAGCTCGGTGAAGGAGACGACGCAGGGGTTCGCGCCCAGCCCCTTGACCAGACCGGTCATGACCGGGTCATCGGAAACGCGGATCTGCTTGCCCTTCAGATCCTCGATGCCGGCGACGGCGTCCTTGAAGAAGAAGTGACGGAAGCCTTCCTCGCCGTAGCAGATGCCGCGCAGCGGCAGGCCGATCGTCTGCGGCTCCGCCAGGAACTCGTCCGCCAGATCGCTGTTGGCGAAGTTCCAGAAGTGCTCGCGGGAGACGAACGTGTAGGGCAGGGAGAGCAGCGTCGCCTTGGTGCAGCCGTAGGCGTTCAGCGCGAACGCGGAGATGCGGGAGATGTCGACACTAGTGCCGCCGCCCAGAATGCCGTCAAGCACCTGCGCCTCGGCGCCAAGAACGCCGTTGGCCTGGATGTCGATGGTGATGCTGCCGCCGGAAAGCTCCTCGACCTTGGTCTTGAAGTCGGTAGCCAGCTGGCCCACGATGGTGTCCAGCGGGTTGACCTCGGCGTAGACGAGGGTGACATTTTCCTCGGCCATGGCGCAGACGCAGCCAAGCGTCAACGCGAGGGCGAGGAGGGCGCAAAGAAGCTTCTTCATGGGATTTCCTCCTTTTGATTTTTGCGCGCGCACGCTCGCGCGCGCTTTAGGTAAATCAAATTATAGCATACATCCCCCCGGGGCTGTCAATCTTTTTTGTACAAATTGGATGGCAGAAGAGGACAGGATTTACAAAAAATGCCAATCGCCCTCCCTTGGGCGTGCGCGGAAAGCCGCGGGCGCGTCAGTCCGGCGGGGCCGCCCTTGAAATGCGGCGGGTTTTGTGCGATAATAGGTTGACCCGGAGCGTGGGCGAAGGCCCCTTGACAAAACGGCAACGGCTCCGGGAGGAAGGGAGGGGACGCGCGTGAGCGTCAAGACCGTCACCGCGCGCTGCCGCATCGACGCGAAGACGTTTCGGCGCTTCGCCTATTTTGATGCGTTCCGGTTAAAGAAGCGCTACCGCAAGCCCGCGATCTTCGCGCTGCTGCTGCTCGTCTTCGCGCTGCTCTGCTTTACCGCCCTGCGCGGCAAGCCGCAGGCGGCGCTCATCGGCGGCGTGCTGCTGGCGGTGGGCCTGCTGCTGCCGGTGGCGTATTTCCTCTCGTTCGCGTTGTCCGTGCGCGCGCAGGGCAAGAAGCTCGCGCCCGGCGGCCGCGCGAAGGAGGCCTACGCGCTGGAGATGCGCGCCGAGCCGGAGGGGCTGACCGTCTCCTCGGCGGACGGCAAGGAGAGCCACCGCATCCGCTGGGATCACGTCTACGGCGCGTACCGCGCGGCGGGCTGCATCTATCTGTATGTGCATCCCACGCGCGCGTTCCTGCTGCCGGACGGGCAGGCGAGCGCCTCGGCGGACGAGACGTTCGCGCTGCTGCGCGAGCAGATCGGCGAAAAGCGCACGCAGGACTGCCGCGGAGGCCAGCGCTGACGCGCGCCGCGGAATACAAAGGAGGAAGCGCCATGGGCTATATCGCCGGGATCGGCGGCGCGAACATGGATATTCATGGGCGCAGCGATCGCCCGCTGGTGATGCGCGATTCCAATCCGGGGACGCTCCGCCTGTCGCTGGGCGGCGTGTGCCGCAACGTGTGCGAAAATCTGGCGCTGCTGGGCGCGGACGTGCGGCTCGTCACGGCGCTGGGCGACGACCTCTACGGCCGCGCGATCCTCGAGGGCTGCATCGCTGCGGGCATCGACATGAGCGGCGCGCGCGTGATCCACGGCGAGCGCTCCTCGTGCTACATCTCCATCGTGGACGCGGAGGGCGACATGCTGCTGGGGATGAGCGACATGCACATCGTCAAGCGGCAGGGCGCGCAGCTCGTGGACGACGCGCTGCCGCTGCTGCGCGGCGCGGAGATGGTCGTCTGCGACGGCAATCTCTCTCAGGAGACGGCGGCGCGCCTGACGCAGGCCTGCGACAGGCCGCTCTACCTTGACCCGGTGTCCACCGCGTGGGCGAAGGAGCTGCGCCCCTGCATCGGCCGCTTTGACACGGTCAAGCCCAACCGCTTGGAGCTTGCCGCGCTGACGGGCCTGCCCACCGACACCGAGGAGGACATCGTGCGCGCGTGCGGCGCGCTCCGCGATGCGGGCGTGCGCCGGGTGTTCGTGAGTTTGGGCAAGGACGGCATGCTCTACTGCGGCGCGGAGGGCGTGCTGCGCGGGCGGAGCCGTCCGCTCCCGGCGATGGTCAACGCGGCGGGCGCGGGCGACGCGGCGCTGGCGGCGATCGTCTACGCGACGCGCAGGGGCTGCGACGCGCGCGAGACGCTGAACGCCGCGATGGCCGCGGGCATGCTGGCCGCCGGCTCCCCGGATACGATCTCGCGCGAATTATCGCCTGCGGCGATTGAAAAAACGATAAAGGAGTATATCTTATGAAGGATTTGAAGGCATTCATGGACGTCACCCCGGAGATCGAGGAGGCCGTGCGTGCGGGCAAGCCCGTCGTCGCGCTGGAGAGCACCATCCTCAGCCACGGCATGCCCTATCCCGAGAACCTCGGCTTCGCGCGCGAGGTCGAGCGCGTCATCCGCGAGCAGGGCGCAGTTCCGGCGACGATGGCGGTCATCGACGGCCGCCTCAAGGCGGGGCTGACCGAGGCGGAGCTTTTGCGCATGTGCGAGGCGAAGGGCGTGCTCAAGGTGAGCCGCCGCGATCTGCCCATCGTGGTCGCGCAGAAGCTGACGGGCGCGACGACCGTCGCCACGACGATGATCCTCTCTCAGATGGCGGGCGTGCGCGTGTTCGCGACGGGCGGCATCGGCGGCGTCCACCGCGGCGGCGAAAACTCGATGGACATCAGCGCCGATTTGCAGGAGCTGGCGCACACGCCGGTCGCGGTCGTCTGCGCGGGCGCGAAGATGATTCTGGACATCGGGCGCACGCTCGAATATCTGGAGACGATGGGCGTGCCCGTGCTGGGCCTCGGCACCGACGATTTCCCGGCCTTCTACTGCCGCAAGAGCGGCTTTGGCGTCGATTACAACGCGCACACGCCCGCGGACGTCGCGCGTATCGCGCACGCGAAGTGGAGCATGGGCTTGGGCGGCGGCCTGCTGATCGGCAACCCCGTCCCGGAACGCTACGCGATGGACTTTGACGAGATGTCCGCCGTGATCGACCGCGCGATGGCGCAGGCCGAGGAGGCGGGCGTGCGCGGCAAGGACATCACGCCCTTCCTGCTGGCGCACATCGTCGAGCTGACGGGCGGCGACAGCCTGAAGACGAACATCCAGCTCGCCTACAACAACGCCCGCGCCGCCGCGCAGATCGCGGTGGAGCTGGCGAAGCTGTGATACTTTTCTCAGATTAAAATCTTTGTGTGCTGCAAAGCACAGGATGGGGTCTGGGGACAATGTCCCCAGACAGGGTTTGGGGCGGTAGCCCCAACGTACCCCCAATCGCGAAGCGATTGCCAAATGTAGCCCGGAAGCGAAGCGATCCCGGGCGGGTTTGTTGTGAAAAGCCGCGTACTCCCGCTTTTGCTCGTCCGGCATAACCCATTAACAGAATTATAGATGATTTGATTTGAGAATAGGATGAGCGCGCTGACATCGGATCCATTCAAAAGGGGCCTCCGCCCATGACGGAAGCCCCTTTCCTTTTCTCTGCGCGCGGCGCGCGCATTTCCCAGATGAACTCGCCCTATCCTCCTCGCATAGTCTGCTTGCGAGGTGGTACGATGAGGTTCGTCCTATATGCGGCGGGCGGCACGCTGTTTTGCTTTGCCATGACGGCGCTCGGCGCGTCGCTCGTGTTTTTTGTAAAGAGCCGTCTGGGCGAGCGCGCCCAGAGGCTCAGCCTCGGCTTCGCCAGCGGCGTCATGCTCGCGGCGTCGGTGTTCAGCCTGCTCGTTCCGGCGGCGGAGCAGGCGCAAGAGATGGGCGGCCTGCCGTGGCTGGTGGATACCGCCGGGCTGCTCGCGGGCGCAGCCTGCATCGCCGCGCTCGATTCGGGCATGGCGCGCGTGCGCCGCATCCGCACGGCGAGCTGCGCCGTGCGCCGCCGCGCGCTCTTCTACGCGGCGGTGACGCTCCACAACATCCCGGAGGGGATGGCCGTGGGCCTCTCCTTCGCGCTGGCGGCGCATCAGGGCGGCGCGGCGCTGGCGGCGGCCGGGACGCTCGCGCTGGGCATCGGCGTGCAAAACCTGCCCGAGGGCGCGGCGATCGCGCTGCCCCTGCGCCAGAGCGGCATGAGCCGCATGCGCAGCTTCGTGCTGGGCGCGCTCTCCGGCGCGGTGGAGCCGGTCTTCGGCGTGCTGGTGGTGCTGATCGCCTCGGCGGCGCGCGCCGCGATGCCGTGGCTCATGTCCGCCGCGGCGGGCGCGATGCTGCTGGTGATCGTCGGCGAGATGCTGCCGGACGCCGCGCGCGAGCGCTATGGCACGGCGGCGGCCGTCGCGGGCTTCGCGCTGATGATGGCGCTGGACGTCGCGCTCGGCTAGAGATCGAGCAGATAGTAGCCGCAGGCGTTGATGACCTGCGTCTGTCCGCGCATGCGCACGCGCTTGAAATCGTAACGGTAGCTCTGATGCACATGGCCGTGGACGAACGCGCGCGGCTGCCAGCGGTCGATCAGGCGCACGAAGACCTCGAAGCCCCGGTGGGCGAGGTCTTCGTCGTCGCCTAGATGATAGGCGGGCGCGTGCGTGAGCACGATGTCCACGCCGCCGTGGCGCAGCAGGGCGAGCGTCTTGCGCCGCACGCGCTTGGCCATCTGCCGCTCGGTGAATTGATAGGGGCCGGGCCGGTAGCGCATGCAGCCCCCCAGCCCGAGGATGCGCAGCCCCTGCACGACGACGAGCTGGTCGTCGATGCACTCGCAGCCCTCCGGCGGATGGGTCTCGTAGCGCTCGTCGTGGTTGCCGTGGATGTAGAGGATGGGCGCGGGCGTAAAGCAGGTGAGAAACGAGAGATACTCGGCGGGCAGGTCTCCGCAGGAGAGCACCAGCTCGACGCCCTCGAGCTTGTCGCGGTTGAGATGCTCCCAGAGCGTCGGCTCCGGCACGTCGGCCAGCAGAAGGATCTTCATGGCGCCGGATCCTCTGCGGCCTCGCCGGGCTTGGCTGCGGCCTGCGCGGGCGCGGCGCTCTTGCCCACGCCTTGCAGCGTGACGAGGCCGCGCGCGGCGTCGTTCAGCTCCTGACAGGCGGGCAGGCGGCCCACCACGTTCTCGGCCAGATAGTCCATGGAGATGATCTCCTGCGGCGTCAATGCGACGTTCTCGCTCACGCGCTCCGCGCCGCTCTGATCGCGCAGCGGGCCGACGAACGGCAAAAACGCCCCGGCGCGGATGCGCTCGTGCAGCAGTTCCACCAGCCGGTGCAGCCGCTGCGGCACGCGGGAGGAGCAGACGACGTCGATGGCGTCGGTGGACATGCCCATGTAATAGCTCAGGGCGCGGTCGGCGTTCTGCGCGCCCTCCTCGCTCCATGCGTCGATGAGGATGCTGCGCACGATGCCCTCGTACAGCCGTGCCCAGTTCCACACGGGCACGGCCAGATTGACCGGGTCGTCGCCCTCCTGCCGGTAGAGGCCGAACGCGCGCGAGGCGACCTGCGGCGCGCGGATGTCCCGGCTGGAGAGGATGCTCGCGCCCTGCGCCCGCAGCGCCGCCTCGGGGTCGTGCCCGGGCAGCGTCGACCAGTCGAGCAGGATTTGCGCGCGCGGGTTGGTCATCTGCGCGCCAAGCGCGAACGCGTTGATCGAGGCGGGCGTGCCGTAGATGGGATAGTCGGCGATGTAGCCGATCAGGTTGTTGTCGGCCATCGCCCCGGCGATCGCGCCGAGGATGAACTTCGCCTCGTAGATCTTGAGATAGTACGAGCGCACGTTGTGGTAGCTGGCCAGCAGCGAGCAGTTGAGGATCTTGGCCTGCGGGTGCGCGGCGGATTCGCGGATGCACGCCTCCAGAAACACCGGGGACGCGGCGAAGATCACGTCGCAGCCGTCGGAAAGCAGCTCCTCCATGACCGACTGCGCCTGCTCGGCGGGCACGTCCGCGCGCAGGGTCGTCTCCACCCGCTCGCCGAACGCCTTATCCAGCGCCGCGCGGCCCAGCTCGTGCCAGTACGTCCAGCCGGAGCGGTCGGGCGAGCTGTTGTAGAGGAAGCCGCAGCGCAGCGCCCGCGCAGGCCTGAGCAGGACGGACTTGACCGACGTGACCAGCGTCTGTTTCTCGGCGGGCTGGCCCAGCAGCGCGGCGGGCTTGTTCGCCGCGGCGACAGCGAACTCCGCGCGGATGCGCTCGATGTCGCGCTTAAACTCCGCGGGCGTCTTGTCCACGCTGTCCGCGTAGCCGAAGACCTCCAGATAGATCAAAAAGGCGTTGCCCGCGGGCATCGGCGCGCGCTCGGCCTCGCTCTGCTCGTAGGCCTGCGTGAAGCGGTAGAAGCAGGATTGGAAATCGAAGAGCGCCTCGGCCGTCCACTTTTCGCCGGGGGTGTGCCCGGTCAGCGCGCACAGGCGCGCGTAGTCGCCCTCGTGCTGGAGGATGACGTGGGAGAGCTTCGTGTCCTCGTAAAACTGCAAAAACGCCTGATAGGCGCGGTAGCGCTCGGAGTCCTCGTATTCGGGAATGACGCGCGTGACGTCCGCCTCGATGAGCGGCGCGCCGAGCCTGCGCATCACGCTCACGCGCTTGTTGCCCTCGACGACGTAATACTTGTTGTAGTATTCCAGCGCGATGATCGGCTGGCGCAGGCCGTCCGCGAGCACGCCGTCGTAGAGCAGCGCCCACTTGATCGCGAACTCGGAGGATGGGTCGAGCAGCGGCAGGAAGCTGCGCGAGAACGCCGTAGTGCGCCCCTTGGTCGCGGTGCCGGCGATCTGGTCGGTAGCGATCTGCATCACCCCCAGCGGCACCTGCGCCATCGCGTTCAGGCGCGGGACAAGCTCGCTGAGGACGGGCAGCATCGGGCTTTCCCCGCGCGATTGCAGCGCGTGCGCCTCGCGTAGGCCGTCGTGCCTCGCCTTGTTGTAGTCGTTGATGCCCATGAACGCCCTCCCTTTCCGCGCGGCGTGCCCGCGCATCGCCTTATTATAGCATCGCTCAAGCGCGCTGACAATGCGGCTTTTCGTTGATTCCGCGCGCGCGGCATGCTAAAATAGAGGGGACGAGCGAAAAGAGAGGGGGCGTCGGGCGATGGCGGAGCTGCCCGCGGCGCTGACGGCGGCGCTTTCGGATCTGGCCGAGGGACTGGACGGGCCGGGCCTTCTGCGGGACGCGCGCGCGATCAGCGAGGCGTACCGCACGCGCACGGGCTTGGGCGAGCGGCTTCTCACGCGGGAGGGCGAGGCGGCCGCCTACGCGCTCTCGCGCATGCCCGCGACCTTCGCGGCGATCCGCGCGGCGCTTTTTGAGGCGCTGCGCGCGAGCGATTTGCAGCCGCACACGCTGCTCGACTGCGGCGCCGGCACGGGCGCGGCGAGCTGGGCGGCGGACGCGCTGCTCGCGCTGCAGAGCGCGACGTGCGTAGAGCGCGAGGCGGCGATGCGCGCGGTGGGCGAGCGGCTCATGCGCGCGGGGAGCGAGGCGCTCGCGCGGGCGGAGTGGCACTCCGGCGACGTGCGCTCGGGAGAGGCGCTGCCCGGCGCCGCGCTGGTGATCGAGGGCTACATGCTCGGCGAGCTTGCGCCCGAGGATCGCCCGCGCGCCGCGCTGCGATTGTGGGAGGCGGCGCAGGAGATGCTGCTGCTCGTGGAGCCGGGCACGCCGCAGGGCTTCGCGGCGCTCTGCCAGGCGCGCGCGCTGCTCTTGGAGCATGGCGCGCAGGTCGCCGCCCCCTGCCCCAAAGGAGCGGTAAGCTGCCCCATGGTGGGGGAGGACTGGTGCCATTTCGCGGTGCGCGTGCCCCGCTCGCGCCTGCACAAGCGGCTCAAGGGCGGGGACGCGCCGTATGAGGACGAGAAATTCGCCTATCTGGCGCTGACGCGAATTCCCGCCGCGAACGCCTGCGCCGCGCGCGTGCTGCGCCACCCGCAGATCGCGCCGGGCCGCGTCACGCTGGCGCTGTGCGAGGCGGGCACGCGGCGCGAGATCGCCGTGACGAAAAAAGACCCGCTCTTTAAGCGGGCCAGAAAGGCGAGCGCGGGGGACGCACTCTAGTCACAGCTTGTCGAACAGCCCCGCGCCGCGCAGGGCCGGGCGCAGCGCGAAGAGCAGCACCGGCGCGACGATGAAGGAGAAGACCGCGTTGAGCAGGCTGCCGGGCAGCTTGGAGAGCATGCTCGCCGTGACGCCGGAGAGCGTCAGGCCGTCCACGATCTGGCCGAAGATGAACGTCTTGAGCATGTAGAGGGCGACGTAGGTCAGCGCGCCTAGCACGCTGCCGACGACGATGCGCACGCGGTCGGCGCGCGTCGTCTCTTTGCTGTGCGCGGCGCGGTACGCGATCAGCCCGGCGACGAGGGCGATCGCCCCCTTGTTGATGAAGGTGATCACGCACTCCGCGCCCCACCCGGCGACGATGTCGTACAGCCCGGAGCCGAGGCCCGCCGCGAGGAAGCCCGCGCCCGGGCCGAAGAGCAGCCCGGCGAGCACGCACAGCGCGTTGGTCATGTGCAGCTGCGTGCCCATGAACGGGATGCGCAGCATGTTGAGGACGAAGATCATCGCGGCCATCAGGCCGAGGAAGCAGACGCGCAGCGTCGGGTCGCGGCGAGCGGATTGGGACATGGATAAGACCTCCTTGAGCGGGGCCGCGGCGCGGCCCCTTGCAGCGATTACGGGCGCATTATACGCCCGAACTGGCATGGAGTAAAGGGCCAGATTGCAAAAATTTGACCATGCCAGTTTGCCGCGCCGCCGCGGGCTTCCCCGCGCGGGCAAAGTGTGCTATAATATCCAAGCGAAACACCGGGGGAGGGAGGAACGCCCATGCGGACGAAGAGGCGCGCATACGCGGCGGCGCTGGCGATGACGGCGGCGCTGTTCGGCCTGCAGTCGGCGCTGATGGGCCGCTGGCTCGCGCGCCTGTCCGGCGCGGGGCAGGCGCTCTCGCTGTCCCTGCTCTTTGCGCTCATCTACGGCGCGGCGATGGTCTTCTACGTCCACGCGAAGGCCCCGGGCAAGCGGGAGATGGCGTTCGTGGGCGCGTTCGCGGCGCTGGCGATGCTCGCGCGCGTGGCGCTGCTCGACTTCGTCACCGGCGATTACGAAGCGTTTTTAACCCATTGGGTGGAGTCCTTCCGCGAGGGCGGCTTCGCGATGCTCGCCGAAAACGTGGGCGATTACAACCTGCTCTACCAGTATGTGCTGCTGCTGATCGCCAAGACCCCGCTGCCCGATCTCTATCTCATCAAGCTCTTCACCGTCGCGTTTGATTTCGCGCTCGCCGCGGCGATGGCCTGCGCCGCGCGGGAGATCTGCGGAGCGCGCGCGTTTGCGCCCGTCTTCTGCGCGGCGCTCGCGCTGCCGACGGCGCTACTGGGCGGCGCGCTCTGGGGCCAGTGCGACAGCGTGTACACCTTCTTCGTGATCGCCAGCCTCGCGCTGCTCAAGAGCGGCCGGCCCGCGCGCTCGGCGGCGATGCTGGCCGTCGCCTTCGCCTTTAAGCTGCAGACGATCTTCTTCTTCCCCGTCGTGCTGCTGGCGCTGCTGCACGGGGAATACAAGCCGCGCCACGCGCTGTGCTTTGCCGCCGCGTATCTGGTCACGCTCCTGCCCGCGCTGGCGGCGGGGCGCACGCTGGGGAGCGCGCTGGGCGTGTACGCGTCCCAGGCGATGGGGCAGTATTACCACCGCCTCACCTACAACGCGCCCAACCTCTACCTGTTCTTCCCGATGCTCGAATTCGCCAACACGCAGGAGTACAGCTGGATGCGCTTCATCCCGGGCATAGACAAGGAGGGCGGCAGCGTCTACCTGCGCGAGGACTGGATGCCCGCGCTGCAAAGCGCGGCGCTCTGGGCGTGCGCGCTGCTGACGCTCGTCGCGGTCGCCTACTGGCTCCTGCACGCGCGGGAGATCACGCCGGAGATGACGCTCACCTTCGCGCTGTTCTTCGCGATCTTCCTGCCCTTTGTGATGCCCAAGATCCACGACCGCTATTTCTTCCTCGCGGACATGCTCAGCGTCCTCTACGCCGCGCGCTGCCCGCGCAGGCGCTTCGTGCCGCTGCTGGTGGTCGGGGCGTCGCTCTCGTGCTACTTCGCCTTCCTCACGCGCCAGCGCCCGCTCGACGAGCGCTGGGGCGCGATGATGATGTTTGCGGCGCTGCTGGTCGTGGGGCATGATCTGCTCGCGCAGATGCGGCGCAACCGCGCGCTGCTCGCGAAGGGAGGCGAGGCGGCATGACGTCCCTCTGGGCGCGCCGGCCCGATGCGATCAGGCGGCTGGACGCGCGGCTGTCGCGCCACCGCATCCTCTGCGCAGCGGCTGTGGCGCTGGCGCTTTCCGCGCTCTGCTGCGCGTACAATCTGACGGGCGGGCCGCTCTCCAATCTCAACGACATCGGTGGCTGGAGGCCTCGCCTCGCCTTTACGCTGCTCACAGCGGCGGCGCAGGGGCTGCTGCTTCTGCTCTGCGCGCTGCTCTGCCGCGAGGGCGCGCTGCGTGCCGCGCTGCGTCAAGCGATCGTGACGGCCGGCTTCATGATGATGCTGCTGGCGATCAACCAGAAGAGCTACGCCTACACGCAGACGGTGCAGCCCATCGTGCGCGCGATGGACGGCGGCGGCCTTGCGGCGGGGCTGAACGGGACGCTCTCCGCCCCGGCGGCGACGCTTCTGTACCTCGTCACGCGCGGCCCGATCTACGACATGTATCTCGCCAAGCTCTTCGCCATCGCCTGTGCGGTGCTGCTCGCGCTGCTCGCGGCGCGCGCCGCGGAGGCGATGGGCGCAAGCGCGCGCGCGGAGGCGGCGCTCACGCTTTGCCTGATTTTGCCGCAGGGCTTTATGAGCGCGGCCTGCTGCGCGGACGGCGCGATCGCCTCGGCGCTGCTGCTGGGCGCGTCGCTGCTCGCGCTGCGCGGGGCGAACGGGCGGGAGGGAAGGCCCCTCCTCTCGGCGCTGCTCTTCGGCGGCGCGGTGGCGCTGCACGGCGCGGCGCTGTGTGCGCTGCCGCTCTACCTGCTGCGCGTGTACAAGCGGCGCATGCGCCCAAAGCATCTGGCCGCGGCGCTGCTGCCGCTCGCCGCGGGCTGTCTGCCGGCGATCCTCTGCGGGATGAGCGCGCCGCGCGCGCTGCTCAGCCCGCTGCGCGCGTTCACCTGCGCGCCCGCGTTCGCCTCCGGCGCGCCCGGGCTGTTCGACCTGTTCCCGCGCGCGCTCGTGGAGGAGATGGAGGGCGCGCCGATGCTCGCGCGCCTGCCGGAGATCGACGCCGTGACCAACGCCGCGCCATACTACACGCAGGCGCACTGGCAGATCGCGATGCGCGGCCTGTCGGTGCTGGCGCCGGCGCTGCTGCTGGGCGCGTGGGCGCTGGCGCTGCGCGCGCGCGGCGCGAGTCCGCTGCAACGGACGCTGGCGCTGGCGGCGGCGTCGCTCTTCGCGTGCCCGGGCGCAAGCGCGGGCGCGTGGGTGGGCGTCGCGGCGCTGTGCGTGCTGGCGATCCTGCTGGAGCCGGGACTGCGGCCGCCCGCGTGTGTACTCCTGTTCGCGACGGCGGGCGCGGCGGTCTACCCGCTGACGGGCGAGACGCTGCTGCCGCCGCTGGTCGCGATGGGTATCGCCTTCGTCTCGATCCTGTCGCTACTGGGCGTGCTCCCGTGCCGCCCGGAGGGACGCGATGGCTGACGGCGCGCGCGCGCGGCTGATGATCGTCTCGCGCATGACGGACGAGACGGGCGGCACGCAGACGATCAAACACGCGCGGCTGGGCGAGGTGTGCGAGACGGAGACGTCGCTGACGCTCTGCTACGAGGACGAGCAGGACGGCGAGCGCGCGCACGTCACCTTGACCGAGGAGGGCGGCGTGGCCTCGATGCGCCGGCGCGGGATGACGCGCGCGGAGCTTCGCTTTGCGCCGGGCGAGCGCTGCGCTGCGGCGTATGAGACGCCCTACGGCGCGCTGCCCGTGGCCGTCTATACGCGCCGGGTGAGCTGCGAGCACACGGCGGCGGGCGGCGAATTGCGGCTGGATTACGACGTGTTCATCGCCGGGGAGCGCACCGCGAAGACGGTGCTGACCGTCGCATGGCGGCGGTAGCGGAGGCGCTGCGCGCGCTCGCGCGCGAGGCGCTGTGCGAGGCGGGCGCGGCGGGCTTCGTGCGCTTTGCGCCGGAGGGCGACAGCGCGCTGCTGCTCACCGACGCGCTCGTGCGCGCGGAAGACGGGGCGAGGCTGCTCGCGCAGCTTGCGGCGCGCGGGTTTGACTGCGCGCCGCGCGGGCGTCTGCTCGGCCTGACGCCCCGGCCCGAAACGCTGCGGCGGCTCGTCTGTGCCCTCGCGCCGCCGCCGCGCATCGATACCGCGCGGGAGGACGCGCTCTCGCCGGTGCGCGCGCTGGCCGCGCGCTGGCTGCGCATGCCGGAGATGGCGTGGACGCCGCAGGGGCAGGCGCAGGTTCTGGAGACCGTGCGACTGCTCTGGCGGCCCCCGGCGCAGGTCGCAGGGCATTTGGGCGCGCTGCGCGCGCGCGCGGCGCAGGGCCAGCGGCGCGGCGACCGCTCGGGCCTGCATGCGTGCGGGCTGCTGCTTTCGGATTATGCGAAGAGATGGGCGGAGGAACCGCCCGAATGGATATGCGACGCAGAGGAGGAAGGACAATGAAGCTGGAATGGATCGGACACTCGTGCTTTCGGCTGACGACGCGGGACGGCGTCGTCGCGATCACCGACCCGTATGACGCGAAGACGGGCTACAAGATGGTGCCGCTGCGCGCCGACCTCATCACGATGAGCCACCGCCACGGCGACCACTGCTGCCAGGAGCAGATCGTGGGCAAGCCGCAGATCGCGCGGGGCATCGAGGGCGCGCAGGTCGGCGCAATCAAGACGTGGGCGATGCGCTCCTTCCACGACGAAGTGGGCGGCATGGAGCGCGGGGAGAACGCCGTGCGCGTCTTCGAGGCGGACGGCCTCAAGATCGTCCACATGGGCGATCAGGGCTGCATGCCCGCGCCCGAGATCATCGACGCGATCTCGGACGCGGACGCGCTGCTCATTCCGTGCGGCGGGTTCTTCACGGTGGACGCGGAGGGCGCCAAGGAGATCGTGGACGCCGCGCATCCCCGGCTGGTCGTGCCGATGCACATGCGCCTTGCGCGCGGCGGCTACGACGTGCTCTCCACCGTGGAGCCGTTCCTTGAAGTGATGGGCGTGCCGGGCCTTCAGCCCGTGGACGCCCTCGAGTGGACGCCCGGCGCGAGCGCGCCCGGCGGCGTCGCGCTGCTGCGGCCTCTGGCGGGCAAGCTGTGAGCGGGGAATCAAGAGGCGTAGAGAAGGCGGGGAAAAAGCTCCCCGCCTTTTTCGACAGAAACGCGACAAAAATACTTTTCAATTTTCATACAATCTGATATAATGGGGCTAAGTACGATGGCGGAGCGCGTTCTGTCCGCCCTCGCAAAATGCCGACGCGCCGACGGCGCGACCAGAGAGGAGCAGATTTATGAAGGATTACATGGTGAAGGACATCCGCAACATCGCGGTATTGGGACACGGCTCTGAAGGCAAGACGACGCTCGTCGAGTCGATGCTCTACGCGGCGGGCGTCACCGACAGACAGGGCCGTGTCGAGGATGGAAACACCGTCAGCGACTACGATCCGGAGGAGATCAAGCGCCACATCTCCATCAGCGCCGCCGTGTGCCCGATCGAGATCCACGGCAAGAAGCTCAACGTGATCGACGTGCCCGGCTACTTCGATTTCGCGGGCGAGATGACCGGCCCGCTGTACGCCGTCGAGAGCGCGCTCATCGTCATGAGCGCCGTCACGGGCATCTCCACCGGCTTTGAAAAGGCGTGGGCCGAGAGCGGCAAGCACGGCCTCGCGCGCTTTATCGCCATCTCCCAGATCGACCGCGAGCACGTCAACTATCGCGCCGTGGTGGATGCGCTGCGCGCCAAGTACGGCAGCTGCATCATCCCGATGGTGCTGCCCATCGGCGAGGGCGCGAACTTCAAGGGCGTCGTGGACGTGCTCTCCGGCAAGGCGTTCACCGGCGCGGGCAAGGATCGCAAGGAGATCCCCATCCCCGAGGATATGAAGGGACAGGTCGCCGAGGCGCTGGACGCCTGCCATGAGGCCGCCGCCTCCACCAGCGAGGATCTGATGGAGAAGTTCTTCGACGAGGGCACCCTCTCCGACGAGGACATGATGCGCGGCCTGTCCGCCGGCATCTACGACGGCAGCATCGTCCCGGTCGCCCCGGTGTGCAGCCTGAACGGCATCGGCGTCCGCCCGCTCATGTTCGCGCTGGCGACGTACATGCCCTCGCCCATGGAGCACACCTATCACGGCGTCAACCCCAAGACCAAGAGCGTACACATCCGCCACGCGGACATGAGCGAGAGCTTCACCGCGCAGGTGTTCAAGACCATCGCCGACCCGTTCGTGGGCAAGCTGTCGCTGATCAAGGTGATCTCCGGCGTGCTGACCCCGGCCACGGCGCTGTATAATCCCAATCAGGACAAGCCCGAGAAGGCCGCCGGCATGTTCATGATTCGCGGCAAGAAGCAGACGCCCGTGGGCATGCTCTGCGCGGGCGACATCGGCGCGCTGAGCAAGCTGCAATACACCTCCACCGGCGACAGCCTGTGCGAGATCGGCAAGGCCGTGCAGTACGACAGCATCGCCTTCCCCGCGCCGCAGCTCTCCCTCGCCGTCTACGCCAAGAAGGCGGGCGAGGAGGACAAGGTCTTCTCCGGCCTCGCGCGCCTGTGCGAGGAGATGCCCGACGTGATCGTCGCCAAGGATCCGATGACCGGCGAGACGCTCATCAGCGGACAGGGCGAACTGGAGCTGGAGATCGTGCGCCAGAAGCTGCAGAGCAAGTTCGGCGCGGAGGCCGTCTTCAAGGATCCCAAGATTGCCTATCGCGAGTCCATCCGCAAGACGATCTCGGTGCAGGGCCGCCACAAGAAGCAGTCCGGCGGCCACGGCCAGTTCGGCGACGTGTGGATCGAGTTCTCGCCCGCCGCGCCCGGCGTCGATTTCGAGTTTGAGGACGCGGTCGTCGGCGGCGCGGTGCCGCGCAACTTCATCCCGTCGGTGGAAAAGGGCCTGCGCGAGAACCTCGTCAAGGGCGTTCTGGCGGGCTTCCCGATGACGGGCCTGCACGCCAAGCTCTACGACGGATCCTACCACCCGGTGGACTCCTCCGAAATGGCCTTCAAGACCGCCGCGCGCATCGCCTACAAGCAGTGCATCAACGCGTCCCCGGTGCTGCTGGAGCCGATCATGCATGTGGAGATCACCGTTCCGGACGAGTACATGGGCGACATCATGGGCGATATGAACAAGCGCCGCGGCCGCATCCTCGGCATGGAGCCGGTGGACGGCAAGCAGCAGATCGTCGCCGAGGTGCCGCAGGCGGAGATGTTCAAGTACGCCACCGACCTGCGCTCCATGACGCAGGCGAAGGGCAGCTTTAAGATGAACTTCGAGCGCTATGAAGAGGTGCCCGCTGCGATCTCCGCGAAGATCGTCGAGGCGCACAAGGCCGACCTCGCCGACGACGAGGAGTAACCTCCGCTTCCCAACCGTTGCCATCGGGCTTCCCCTGCGTTTGCGGGGGAAGCCCGAAGCTTGTCAAAAGGCCTTTTTCCTCTCGGAGGGGAGAAAGGGAGTAACCCAATTCTTCCGGTGATTGCCGGTTCGTTCGCGGGAGCAAGAGCGATTTCCAAAGCCGAAGACGGTTTTGGCAGCCCGTTTGTGCGCAAAAATCCGAAACTTTCGTGCGCATCGGCGGCACATGGTCTTGACACAGGGCGTTTTCGCCGTTACAATAGAAGCAGTCAAAGTGAAAGCGTGTGTGGGTTTGCCCTCACGGCTCGAGCATGCAGCGGACGCACGTCCGTTCGATACAGAAAACCCATAGGCGGCGAGCGCCCGCGTCGTCCTCATTCTGCGGACGCGTCGCTTCGCCGTAGCCGCGTCTGTACGCTGCCGTCCGTCGTTTTTCTTGCGGTCTGCCCGCACACTTTTTACCCGGCTGAACCGACCAGATTTTTTGTCATTCAGCGAAAGGAGTGTGAATGGGTTGACCGTTTCTGTTTGGATTGCCGTCGTGATCGCGTTGGTCGCGCTGGCTGCCGGCGGCTTTGCGGGCTATATGTACCGCATGAACGTACAGGAAAAGAAGATCGGGCGCACGGAGGAATACGCGCGCAACCTGCTCGACGACGCGCAGCGCCGCGCCGAGGAAAAGAAAAAAGAGAGCATCCTAGAGGCGAAGGAAGAGGTCATTCGCCTCAAAAACGAACTGGATCGCGAGATCCGCGACCGCCGCGCCGAGGTGCAGCGCAGCGAGCGCCGCGTCGCCCAGCGCGAGGAGACGCTCGATAAGAAGGCCGACAACCTCGATGCCCGCGAAACCGCCTTGGAGCGCAAGCAGGGCGAGCTGGACAAACTGACGCAGGAGCAGGCGGAATTGAACGCCCGCCAGCGCGCCGCGACCGAGGAGATCGAAAAGGCCGCCGGCGAGCTGGACGAAAAGCAGCGCGTGGAGCTGGAGCGCGTCGCCAAGATGACACAGGACGAGGCGCGCGACATGATCGTGGAGCGCATCCAGCGCGAGGCGTATCACGACGCGGGCGTGATGGTGCGCGAGATCGAGCAGAACGCCCGCGACGAGGCGGAGAAGAAGGCGCGCAACATCGTGGCGATGGCCATCCAGCGCTGCGCGAGCGACCACGTCGCCGAGACGACGGTGTCCGTCGTCTCCCTGCCCAACGAGGACATGAAGGGCCGCATCATCGGCCGCGAGGGCCGCAACATCCGCACGCTGGAGACGGCGACGGGCGTCGATCTCATCATCGACGACACGCCGGAGGCGGTGATCGTCTCTGCGTTTGACCCGGTGCGCCGCGAGATCGCGCGGCTGGCGCTGGAAAAGCTCATCGCCGACGGGCGCATCCATCCCGCGCGCATCGAGGAAATGGTCGAGAAGGCCCGCCGCGAGGTGGACAACCAGATTCGCGAGACGGGCGAGCAGGCCATCTTCGAGACGAATATGCACGGCATCCATCACGAGCTGGTCAAGCTGCTGGGCCGCATGCGTTACCGCACCAGCTACGGCCAGAACGTGTTGCGCCACTCCATCGAGGTCTCCCATCTGGCCGGCCTGATGGCGGCGGAGCTGGGCGCGGACGTCCAGCTCGCCAAGCGCGCGGGCCTGCTGCACGATCTGGGCAAGGCCGTCGATCACGAGATGGAGGGCACGCACGTCGAGCTGGGCGTGGAGATGGCCAAGCGCTATCACGAAAGCCCGGAGGTCATCCACTGCATCGCCGCCCACCACAACGACGTCGAGCCGCAGACGATCGAGGCCGTGCTCGTGCAGGCCGCCGACGCCATCTCCGCCGCGAGGCCGGGCGCGCGCCGCGAGTCCATCGAGAACTACATCCGCCGTCTCGAGAAGCTGGAGGAGATCGCGTCCAGCTTCCAAGGGGTGGAGAAGAGCTTCGCCATCCAGTCCGGCCGCGAGGTGCGCATCATGGTCAAGCCGGAGGACATCTCCGACGAGGGCACCGTCGTCCTCGCCCGCGAGATCGCCAAGCGCATCGAGAACGAGCTGGAGTACCCGGGCCAGATCAAGGTCAACGTCATCCGCGAGACGCGGTGTACCGAATTTGCAAAGTAAGCAAGAACGACATGAATCGCCCGTCCGCCGAAAGGCGGGCGGGCGATTTCATATGTCCCTGCGCTTTCCTTAGCGCGCCTCACCGCAGCGCGCGGGCTTCCAGATAATACCGCTTTTCCTGCGCGTGGCCCATCGAAAAGGCCTTGCGCGGCAGCACGCCGTCCAGCGCTAGCGCGCGGAAGAAACCGGCCTTGTCCACGGCGGGCAGCGCGACGCCCAGCGCGCCCTCGCGCGCGGACAGCTCGCGCAGCGCGTCCTCGCCGTGGATGTAGTCAAGCGTCAGCGGGATCTCCCGCGCGACGTCGTCGAGAAAGCCCTGCACCGCGCCCACGGGCAGCGCGCCGCGCTCGGGCGCGAGGCAAAACGCGCCGCTTTCCCGGGCGGTGAACCACGCGACGCGCGGCCCCGTCTCGCCGCCAAGCGCCTCGCGCATGCGAGAAAGCAGCGCCTCCGGGTTCTCCGTGTACGCCAGACGGTGAATCGGCTCAAAGGCGATCGCCTCGTCGCGGATGTTGACCAGCTCCACCAGCGCGTAGCGGGAGGGCAGCGCCGCCGCCGCCTCGGGCGGGAGAGTGCGCTTTTGCTCCTCATAGCAGGCCTTGGCGGCGGCGAGGGAGTGATTGCCGTCGCCCACCGCGTAGAGCGCAGGCGCGCCGATGTCCGCGTACCGCGCGCGCGTCTCGCGCTCGTAGGCGTCGATCCGCTCCGCGAGCGCGGCGGCCTGCTCGCCGCGGACGAGGCGGCCTTGGATGCGCCCGCCGCCCTCCATCAGCTCGAAGTCGTAGAGCAGGGGCAGCGCGTCCCGCTCCCGCGTCAGCGGCTCGATCAGCGCGCGCCGCTCGTCGTCGCACAGCAGCAACACATGCGGCAGATCGAGGCACGCGTCCCGGCGCACGCGCATGCGCGGCGGCACGCGCTCGGCGACGGTGCGCTCCGACGCGCGCACGGGCGAGACGGAGCCTTCGCTAAAGTCATAGGCTTCAAGGTCGATCTGCCCGACCAGACCGCGCCGCACGCGCCCGTTTTGCAGCGTGCGCTCGACGTAGACGAACGCGTCCGGGTATGCGGCGAAGAGGCCGCCGCGCAGGGCTTCCTCCATCCGCCGGGCGATGGCGGCGGCGCGCGCCTCGTCGTTTGCGCCCAGCTCCGCCTCGGGCAGCGTCAGATGCAGCGTGGAGGGCGCGTCGCCCACGCGCTCGCGGACGCGCCGCCAGTATTCCGGCTGGGAGGTGAACTGATCGCAGGCGATCACCGACCAGAGCGGCAGGCTGACGCCCTGCGGCAGCAGAATGTTGGATGCGGAGAAGATGGACATGGCGGCCTCCTTTGCGCCGGACAGCGGCGCGCATTTGATAAGGGTATCTTACCACCGCGCGCGAGAGATTGCAATCCCGCGCGTCGGCTTGCGCAAAACCTGTAATCTGCATCAAAACTCATTTTGATCCGATTCAAAATCAAGCGGCAATGGAGAAAATAGGCTTGTCTTTTCTCCCCTTCCGGGGGGGAGAAAAGGCGTGACAGACCGGCGCGCAAAGAAAATGTCACATTTCCTTCAAGCTCTCTTGACAATCGGGGCGTATCGTATAGGGGACAAACGGAAAGGAGCGGATGTCCTTGATCGAGGTCAGCCATCTGACGAAGCGATACGGCGCGCACGTCGCCGTGTCCGATCTGTCCTTCACCATCGAGAAGGGCGGCATTACGGGCTTTCTCGGCCCGAACGGCGCGGGAAAATCCACGACCATGAACATGATCGCCGGGTGCCTCGGGCCGAGCGAGGGAACCGTGCGCGTGGGCGGGTTCGACGTGCTTGGCGAGCCGATGAAGGCGCGGGAGAAGATCGGCTATCTGCCGGAGCTTCCGCCGCTGTATGCGGACATGACCCCGCGCGAATACTTGAACTTTGTGGCGCAGGCGCGGCGCGTGCCGCGCGCGAAGCTTGCGCAGGAGACGGAGCGCGCGATGGAGCGCACGAGGCTTTGCGACGTCGCGGATCGCCTCATCGCCAACCTGTCGAAGGGCTACCGGCAGCGCGTGGGCATCGCGCAGGCGCTGCTGGGCGACCCGGAGGTCGTGCTGCTGGACGAGCCGACCGTCGGCCTCGACCCGCAGCAGATCATCGAGATTCGCGAGCTGATTCGCGATCTGGGCCGCGAGCACACCGTGCTGCTGTCCAGCCACATCCTCAGCGAGGTGCAGGTCGTCTGCGACCGCATCATCATCTTGGCGCGCGGCAAGCTCGCCGCCAGCGACACGGCGGAGCATCTGGAAGCGCTGCTCTCCGGCGGCGCGCCGGTGCGCGTGCTGCTGCGCGCAGACGAGACGGCGGCGCGCGAGGCGCTGGAGGGCCTTGCACAGGTGGAGAGCGCGTCCTTCTCGCCGGAGGGCGACGGCTGCACGCGCGTGGAGCTGACGCCTGAGTCGGGCGCGGACGTGCGCGAGGCGATCTTCTACCGCTGCGCCGAGACGCGCACGCCGATTCTGGAGATGGGCCAGAGCCGCGCTTCGCTGGAGGACGTGTTCCTCGAGCTGACCGCGGACGACCCGGGCGCGCGCGGCGACTCCTACGACGGCGACTCCCACGACGGCACGCCGGGCGACGGGAGACCGGGCGACAGAACGCCGGAGGGCGAGAAGCCTGAGGAAGCGCCGCCCGAGGAGACGGAGGTGATCCTGTGAGGGCGATCATGAAGCGGGAGCTGGCGGCGGCCTTCCGGGGCATGACGGGCTACCTGTTCTCGGCGTTCCTGCTGCTGTTTGCGGGTATCTACACGATGGCCTACAACCTGAGCGGCGTTTACGCCAATTTTGAATATGTGCTGGACGCGATCGCGTTCCTCTACCTGATCGAGGTGCCCATTTTGACCATGCGCCAGCTCGCCGAGGAGAAGCGACAGAAGACCGATCTGCTGCTCTACTCGCTGCCCATCCGTCTGTCCGACGTGGTGCTGGGCAAGTATCTGGCGATGCTCGCGGTGCTGCTCGCGCCGTGCGCGGTGCTCGCGCTCTACCCGCTGCTGCTCACGCGCTTTGGCGCGGTGCCGCTGGCGACGGCCTACGGCGCGCTCGCGGGCTTCTACCTGCTGGGCGCGTGCCTGTTGTCCGTCGGGCTGTTTATCTCCTCGCTGACGGAGAGCCAAGTCGCCTCTGCGGTGCTGACGCTGGCGGCGCTGCTGATTTTGTACTTCATGAGCGCGCTGGCGAGCTTCGTCCCCGCCGAGGCGTTCGCCTCGCTGATCGCGCTGATCGCGCTCGTCGCGCTCTTCGCCTTCGCGCTCTACCGGCTCTCGCGCAACCCCATCGTGGCGATCGGCGCGGGGCTGCTGGGCGCGGGCGGGCTGTGCGCGTGGTATGCGGCGGACAGCGCGGCGTTTGCCGGGCTGTTCGGGCGGATCATGGAGCAGCTGAGCGTCTTTGAGCGCTTCTACGGCTTTGTGGACGGCGTATTCGACCTGACCAGCGTCGTGTACGATCTGTCGATCATCGGCGTGTTCCTGTTCCTCACGGTGCAGTCGCTGGAGAAGCGGAGGTGGAGCGAATGACGAAGGAAAAGAAGCCGCGCGCGGCGAAGGCGCCGATGAGGGCGCGCGTGCGCGGGATGTTCGGCAGGCGCTTCTTCGCGGGCGGCTACGCGGCGCTGGCGGCGCTGCTGGTGATCGCCGTCGCGGTGGCGGCGAACGCGCTTGTCTCGTCGCTGCCGCAGACGATGACGCAGCTCGACCTGACGGGCGAGGGCCTCTTCACCCTCGGCGATCAGACGCGGCGGGTGGCCGCCTCGCTGGATCAGGACGTGACGCTCTACCTGCTCGCGGCGAAGGGCGGCGAGGACGCGGCGCTGGAGCGGCTGCTCGCGCGCTACGCGTCGCTGAGCGACCACATCACGGCGGAGAACGTCGATCCCACCGAGCAGCCGACGTTTCTGGACGCGTTCGACCTCGACCTGTCTACGCTCTACGCGAACAGCGTGCTGGTCAAGTGCGGCACGCGCACGCGGCTGGTCGGCTACGACGAGATCTTCGTGACGAGCTACGGCGTCGATTACAACACGGGCGGCTACACGTCCTCGACCTCCTTTGAGGGCGAAAGCGCGCTGACCAACGCCATCCACTACGTCTCCAGCGCCTCCGTGCCGACGGTCTATCAGCTCACGGGCCACGGCGAAATGGAGCTGTCCGAGGCGCTCACGGCGCAGATGGAGCGCGACAACCTGCAGTGCGAGACGCTCAGCCTGCTCTCGCTGGAGGAGATGCCGGAGGACGCGGCGGCGGTGATCGTGAACGCGCCCGCGAGCGACCTGAGCGAGGACGAGGCAAAGCTGCTCGCCGATTATGTACAGGGCGGCGGCGGACTCGTGGTGACGACGCAGCCGATGGCGGCGGGCGAGATGGAGAACCTGCGCGCCGTGCTGCGCGCGATGGGCGTGGACGCGGGCGACGGACTGATCGTCGAGGACGACCAGAGCATGCGGCTGGCGCGCTATCCGTTCTACCTGCTGCCCGAGATCGCCAGCCACGAGATCACCGATCCGCTGATCGACGGCGGCTACTACGCGCTGCTGCCGCTGGCCCAGCCGATCGTGGAGACGGGCGAGGGCGGGGCGACGGTGACGCCGCTGCTCACCACCTCGGAAAGCGCCTACGCGAAGGCGGCGGGATTGCAGATGACCACGACCGAGCGCGAGGACGGCGACGCCTCCGGCCCGTTTACGGTCGGCGCGGCGTCGGAGCTGGGCGAGGGCAAGCTGCTCTATCTCGCCTCGGCGGACGCGCTCACGGACAACGTGAACGCGGCGGTCTCCGGGGCGAACGGCGACCTGTTCCTCAACGCCCTCGGCTGGATGTGCGGTCAGGAGGAGACGATCGCCATCCGCGCGCGCTCGCTGGACGCTCAGCGGCTCACGGTGACGCTCGCGCAGAATCGGCTGTGGAGCTTTGTGCTGGTCGGGCTGATCCCGGCGGCGTGCGTCGCGCTCGGCGCGGCGGTGACGATAAGGAGGAGACGGCGGTGAAGCGTGGGGTCAAGCTGGCGATCCTCGCCTTGGCGCTGGCGCTGCTGGCGCTCGGCGCGCTGGCGGCGCGCCATATGGGCGAGGCGCGGCAGGTGAGCGAGACGGAGGGCAGCTACGCGCTGGGCGTCCCGGCGGACGAACTGGCGGCGCTCTCGTGGACGGACAAGGACGGCAAGGACTGGCGCTTTGAGCGGCAGGCGGACGTCTGGGTGAACGCGCAGGACGCGGCGTTCCCGGTCGATCAATCGACGCTGGACGCGCTGGCCGGGCGCATCGAGGCGCTGACGGCGATGCGGGAGCTGAGCGGCGCGGCGGAGGCGGCGGATTACGGGCTGGCGGAGCCGTCCTTCACGGTGACGGCGACGGACGCGGACGGAAACGACACGGTCTATGCGCAGGGCGACGCGACGCCGTTCGCGGACGGCTACTATGTACAGGTGTCGGGCCGGGACGCGATCTACACGGTGGCCTCCTCGCTGGCGAGCGCGTTTGACAAGACGCTCTCCGAGCTGGCCGCGATGGAGGGCCTGCCCGAGGTGGAGAACGTGACGCGCATCACCGTGGGCGAGGCGCTGGACGCGACCCTCGGCGAGGACGGCGCATGGCGCGACGCGCAGGCGGGCGAGGCGCTGGACGGCGAGGCCGTCGCGGCGCTGGTGGACGGCGTGAAGGCGCTGGCGTTCAGCAGCTTGGTCGCGACGTCCCCGACGGATGAGGAGCTGACGGCCTACGGCCTCGCGGACGCGGCGACGCGCGTGACGCTCTACGACGGCGATGAGGAGGCGCTGACGCTGCTGCTGGGCGCGGAGGACGACGACGGCAACCGCTACGCGCAGCTGCCGGGGAGCGGACGGGTGTACACGATCTACGGCGGGGACGTCGAGGATCTGCTCGCCGCCAGCCCGCAAACGCTCTGGAGCCGCGACGCCGTGGCGCAGCCGCTGGCGACGCTGGCCGAGGCGACCTTCACATGGAACGGCGGCGAGGCGACGATGACGCGCACCCCCGTGCAGGCGGCGACGCCGGACGAGGCGGAGGAGACGGACGGCGAGGAGGCCGAGGCGGCGGACGATGCGACCTACGCGCTAAGCGGCGCTCCGCTGGACGCCGAAGCGGCGAGCGACCTCTGGGAGAGGGCGACGAGCCTGCAGGGCACCGAGCGCGTGCAGGAGGCGGCGAAGGGCGAGTGCGTGCTCGCCATCGCGTGGACGGCCGAGGATGGCTCGACGGGCGTAGCGGCGTTCTACCCGCGGGACGTCGATTCGTACCTGATGCCCGTCTCGCAGGAAAATGCGATGCTCGTGCCCGCGGACGACGTGGATCGGCTCGCGCGCGCGCTGCGCATGCTCGCACAGGACTGACGCAAAGAAAGGCGGTCGGGGCGGAAAACCGCCCCGGCCTTGCTTGTAAAAAAGCCATCACGCTATTTTGTTTAATCTTCAAAAGCCTTTAAGCCCTCAAAGTTGAGGACCGAAGGTTTCCAAAGGGCGACCGGAAAGCCCTTTGGCGGGGCGGCGGGGCAAAGCCCCGCATCTTCCGAAATCCTAAAAAAAGAAAAGCTGGGTTTTTGACAGACGGGCCGGGGCGGAAAACCGCCCCGGCCTTTGTGCTATCCCGCCGGGCGGGCGCATACGCTTCTACCGGAGGCGATGAGCATGGCGGAGGCATCCCAGAGCACGGCCCCAGCGGCGCGCAGGCACACGCTGACGATGGACGGGCGCTCGCGCGCGAGGCTGACGGGCGTCACGGCGGTCAACTGTTTTAACGATCAGGAGGTTGTGCTGGAGACGGCGGAGGGCGAGGTCGCGCTGATGGGCGACGCGCTGCACATCGAGCAGCTCGATCTGGAGGGCGGTCAGCTCGACGTCACCGGCGACATCGCCGCCATCGAGTACAGCGCGCCCTCCCCCAAGCGCGAGCGCCGCGGCCTGTTTGCGCGGCGCAAAAAGTAGCGTGAGCGCGGCGGAGCAGGCGCGCGTCTTTTTGGCGATGGCGCTCTGCGGCGTGCTCTGCGCGGCGATCTACGACCTTGCGCGCTGGGTTGCGTCGCGCATCGGCGGGCGGATTCTGTGCGGCGTGGCCGATCTGCTGTTTGGCCCGCTGTGCGCCGCCGGAATGATCGCCTCCGCGCTCGCGCTCTGCGCCGACCCGTTTCGCGCCTTCGAGGCGGCGGGCCTGTTTTTCGGCATCGCGCTCTACGCGGCCACAATAGGAACATTCGTTCGCTTTATTTATGAAAAGATCGCCATTTTGCGCAAAAAAAGTGAAGAATCGGGCGGGTTATTCCAAAATGTTGCAGGAAAATAGAAAACAGGAACGAATGTTTAACATACTATCCTGTCGGCAGCGGAGGGACGAGCGCGTGAACAAAAGAAAAAAGCGGTCGGCCCCGAAGCCGATCCGCTGGATTGCGGTGGTCTTGGGGGTGATCACGCTCACCCTGTTGGTGCGCTTCCCGAGCAAGGCGGTCAGCCTGCAAAACCAGCAGGCGCAGCTCGAGGCCGCAGCGTCGGCGTATTACGCGGCGCAGGCGCGCAACAACAATCTGACCACGGAGCTGTCCCAGATCGACACGCCGGATTTCATCGAGCGCACCGCGCGGCGGGATTACGGATACAGCTGGTACGGCGAGACGATCTACGAGGTGGGCAATCTCGACGAGCTGCGAGAGGCTGCCGCGTTTGAGGTCTACGACGGAGAATGAGCGGGCGGCGCCCGCATACAGCGGAGGATGACCTATGCGCCTTGCATGTATTGGAATCGGTTCCAACGCCATCAGGATGCTTGTCGCCGGGTGGGAGCGCGGAGCTTTGGTTGTGGAGCGCCGCGAGCGCCGCGGCACGCGTCTGTTCGCCGGGCTGGTGAACGGCGCGCTGACGCAAGAGAGCATGGGGTCTTCTGTGCAAGCCATCGCCGAGCTGGCGGACATCGCCCGCGCGGACGGCGCGCAGGAGATCTTCGTTTTTGCCACGAGCGCCGTGCGAGACGCGACCAACAGCGGCGAATTCACCAAGCGCGCGCAGCAGGCTTGCGGCGTGCCGGTGGAGATCGTCTCGGGCGACACCGAGGCGGCGCTCTCCTATGTGGGTGCGCACGAGGCGGGCGCGTGCGGCGTGATCGACATCGGCGGCGGCTCCACGGAGTTCACGCTGGGCGAGGGGGACAAGCTCCTGTGCTCGGTGAGCCTGCAGATGGGCGCGGTGCGCATGAACGCGCAGCACAGCGTGCGCGATCTGGCGGGGTATCGCGAGACGGTCTCCCAGTGCGAGCGGCTCATCTGCCGCGACGCGCGCGCGTTCGTCGATTACGAGCCGCGGCACGTCTGGGTCGGCGTCGGCGGCACGATGACCACGCTGGGCGCGATGAAGCGCCGCATCCCCCTCTTTGACGAGGCGACCTGCGAGGGCATGGAGATCACCGCGCAGGAGGTCATCGCCTACGGCGAGGCGCTCGCGCAGATGTCCATGGACGAGCGGCGCGCCGTGCCCGGCCTCATGCCGCACCGCGCGGACATCATCCCCAGCGGCATCGCCATCCTCGACGCCGCGATGCGCTGCTTCTCCATCCCGGCCATCCGCCTCTCCGCGCACGGCAACATGGACGGCTATTTGAAGCTCCGCTTTGAAAAACACCCGTTGGCCGCCGTGCGGGTCTAGCGCGGGGGAGGAAATTTCCGGAAAGCCCTTGACAGCGCCGGGCGGTTGGGCTATAATAGATCCTGTCGTCAGACGCCTTTTCTATCGCGGGGTGGAGCAGTCTGGCAGCTCGTCGGGCTCATAACCCGAAGGTCGTAGGTTCAAATCCTACTCCCGCAACCACTTGGCGGCATAGCTCAGTTGGCCAGAGCATTCGGTTCATACCCGAAGTGTCATGTGTTCGAATCACATTGCCGCTACCAAAGAATCCAGTCAAGCGAACGCTTGGCTGTGTTTTTTTATGCCCGTTTACATTATCCCGCGCAAAAAAGCGCTTCCCCTCGCGTCGCAAGGCACGAGGGAGAGCGCTTTTGTAAAGGAGAGACCGTCAGAACCGATCGAGATAGTCGGCAAGCGAATCGGCGATCTTTTCGGGGGCTACGCCGGGCTGGCTCTGGTAGATTTCCCCGGCCTGAGATTGCCAGATCATGATGCCGTCGATGTGGGCTTCCTCAATGACATACCATTCGAGAGGGACGAGCGGGTTGTACTCGCGCGCCTCTAAGGTGACGTTGACCACATTCAGCCTTGGAATATCGCAAACGCCAGTCAACTCGTGGCCGTACATAGACGCTGCGCCAAAGGTTAAGACATATTCTTTGTATTCTTGCGCAAAGACAAGGTTTAACCGTTGCTGTGCATCTTCCACTTGTTTATTCGTTGCAGCGTTCCTTTTTAGGAATCTCGGCATTCCAGTGAGCTTATTCACGATATTGTTCATCAATTATTGCGCCCCCTGACTTCCTTTTATTCCCTTCCATATGAGACGTTTTAATTCGGCGAAACTCGATCCATGATCCACACAAGATGGACCGTCTTTATAATGGAGTGCGCCATTGTTTTCTCCCAGCCGATGTTCGGTTCTTGTTAGAATAGCAAGTGGGCCATCATCTACCTGCCCGACGTGATGTACTTCATAGGGGAAACCGTCTGGGCCAATGGGTGCAAGACCATCAGCCACAAACTGTGCATTTGTGCGCCCGTCATTGACAGCACTCCAATCAATTCCTTGAGTAAGAATTGTTCGATTATTAATTCTTATTGGGATAAGATGAGCTTCTTTGTAAATTTCATACTCTTTCATAGAGTGAATACATTTTATTATATCTAGCGGATATTTTGATTCCTTTTGAATTGCAGCGGCTTCATTCATCGACAATCCATTTCCTGTCGCGAATTTAAGCCCCATGGCTTCCGCCGTTCCTCCGCTAATCGCCCCCGTAATCGCGCCCCACTTGAATCCCTCGCTTCCGGCGAGCGCGGCGGATTTCAGCGCTGCGTCCATGTCGCCTGTCTGGATTCCGGTTACGACGCCTGCGGAGACCGCACCCATCACCGCACCGGAAACCGCACATTCAGCACCTGTCTTGGCTGCACAGGCGAAGATCATATTGACCGCAGCGGCCGACGCACCGACGCCGCCAGCGACGACGGACACCGTCACGCAGACCAGAATGACGCCTGTGCCGACGGCGACGTTTTGAATGACCCGCTCAAACGTGTCGTCGTAATCCTCAAAGGGGACGACGACGGTCTCGTTATTTTCGCCGAGCGTGAAGATATACCGCGTGCCTTGGAACTGCTCGTTCAGCTCGGCGAGCGTGTAGCCGAAGTAGATGTTCGCCTGCGAATTGTAGGCCAGCTCGTCCAGATACTCCTGCGAGATGTAGACCGCGCTGACGTTTTCGACGAAGTATTCGTCGCTGTTCAGGGTGGAGACGAGGCCCTCGTACAGCGTGTCCTCCATATAGGGAAGGAGGGCGGGATCGCCGAGGCTCGAAAATTCGGGAACGGAAAGCGTCGCGCTTTCCGCCGACGCACACGGACAATACGCCATCCACAGGAGCGAAAAGCACAGCAGCAGGGAGATCGCTTTTTTCACGCCGGACACCTCACTTTACATCGAATGGGGCTGCGTTATTTCAGCCTGTCCATCGAGAAACCGTTGGCGATGTATTCCTCGAGAAGCTCGTCCGAGCCGACGAAGAGCGTCTTTGTCGTGGATTCGCCCGTGTAGCGGTTGCTGACCGAGATGGTGTAGATGCCCTCCTGCGTGTAGCGGTCGCCGTCCTTGGCCGGGCGGTTGAAGCGCTCGTCCTCCACGACGCCGGTCGCGCTTTGCACGAGCACGGAGCGCTTCACATCGATGTCCAGATAGCGCGAGCGGGCGAGATCGAGCGTGAAGCCGTTCGGCGTCACGGCGGTGTTTTGCAGCTCGGCCCCGGTCGCCACGTCGAAGGGATAGACCATACAGTTTCCGTTGCGGATCGAGAACCGGAAGAAGACGCGGTAGTCGTTGTACTTGTTCGCGATGTGGCGAATGTCGCCGTCCTCGATCTCGTAATCGAGCGCGACCTCATAGTCGCCCTCCTCTTGCAGGACGATCTTTGTGTCTGCTCCGGTCGTGCCTTTGGCGAGTAGATAGTCGGTGTAGATCGTCGGCTCGCCCTGCGCGTTCTGGTAATCCGTGTGGCGGACGATGAGCGTGCCGCGCCCGAAGTCCGTCTTGCGCACGCCGAAATACTCGTCGTAGCCGTTTTTGTCCGACGCGATGGAGAGCTTGTCGCCGCCGTTGAGCTTGTCGATGTCCTGCTCCAGCTCGAACCAGAGCGTGATGGAGTCGCCCAGCGTTTTGATGAAGATCGGGTCACCGTTGTCATCGTCGGTCGCGCGAGTGTAGCCGCTCATGAAGAAGCGGCCCAGCCGCCAGCCGAAGTGAACGTCGCTCCCGCCGATCTTTTGGCTCTGAGCGTATCCCTTGTCCTTGCCAGCGTTCACGGGATCGGCGGAGAGGTAGGAGACGGAGATGCCCTCCCGCTCGAAGCAGGTCTTCATGCGCGCCATGCCGTCCTTGTATTGCCCGTTCAGGGAGAAGAGCTGGATCGCCGCCTCAAAGTCCCCGGCCTCCTGACGCGCGACGGCGTCGAGATAACGGGCCTCCCGGCCCTGCTCGTAGCTGTCCGCATAGTCGCCCAGCGCTTCAAACAGCGCCGTGGCCGAGGCGTAATCGCCGCTCTGCATGACGGCGATCGCGTGCTGGTAACGACATTCCATCGCCTGCGCGGCGCTGCCGTTGTATGCGCCGAGCGCGTCGAAGGCCTCCGCCGCCTCCACGAATTGCTTGCCCTCCATCAGCGTGGAGGCTGCCTGATAGCGCACATAGGGGAAAGAGGACTGATCGACCGTCGTATCGAGGAGAATTGCGGGACGGATGCCCAACTTGTCGCCGACCGAGCGACTGCCAAAGTCGCCCATGACGTCGACGCATGTGGCCTCGTTTTGCTCCTTTCCAGGAGAACGGAGCCACCACGACGTCTCTCCGATGCCGACGGAAGTGAGGCCCATGAACTTTGCGCCGAGCGAGCGGGCGTGCTCCGTGCCGACGGCTTTGCGAGCCTCTTTGTCGCCCAAGTAGACGCCCGCTTCATTGTAACTGAGCAAGAACACGCGATCCCGCGTGTCTCCGCCGCCGGAGGTTGTCCATTCGACATTGCCGTTGCTTCGGTCGTTCCGCTGCGTCGAGGTCATCACGGCCTCGCGCTCCGCGTCGGTGAACGCGTTCGTCAGGAAATCGCCGTTCAGCCACGCGCGCAGAGAGGAGTCTTCCCATGAGATCTCCTCCTTGCTGTCGTGATACGGCTGGCAGTCCAGCGCGTAGCGACTGAGCAGCAGCGCCTGACCGTCGCGCGCATCCAGCACGAGCCATTCGATCGGCTCGCCGCCGTTGTCAGGATCGCCGTCCTGCTCGTAATGCCCGAAAAAGACGGTCGAAGCATTGGCCTCGGTTGCCGAGGCATCCTCCGCTGCGGCCGAACCGCAGACGGTCGCCAGCGCGGCGGTCAGCAGGATGAGCAGAAACCTTTTCATGACGTACTCCTTTCGTACTATGAAACTGCGCGAACGCCTAGGCGGCGATGCGCCGCAGATACAGATGCTCGATCGCACCGCGTCCTCGTTGAATTTCATATGTTCAGTATACAAGATGTTAGCCCTTCCGTCAATTGGAAACGCAGCCTTTGAGCGGGGATGAGAGCGAGAAGGTGGCATCGAGATGGCTTGCGTCGGGCCGGGCGAACACCGCTTCCATCAATGCGTAAGCGCATCTGGGAAAACGCGTCTGCGGTTGTCGCACCGAGCGCGGCGCGACGCTGGACGCCGTTGCGATGGACACAGGCATTTCGCGCGCGGCGTTGAGCAGCTATG
>CANRLC010000008.1 GCA_947631405.1 uncultured Clostridia bacterium
ATTTCGCGAGTCCCATTTTCAAAACGCGAGTGTCTAATTTCTTCGCTGTTTGTGTCCAGTTTTTGTTGACTAGTACACTTAGGGGGAGAATCGAAACTCCCCCTAGGCCCTCCTTGCCTCAGCGGAGCGCCGTACCCTGCCGCCTGTGGCGGCAGACGTCTCCCCCGAGCCGCAGGCGAGGGCGTATCCCCCGTAACCCCATCCCAAAAAAACACGGCCTCGTGCGCTCAAGAAGGATAAACAAGAGCGTTGTTCGGAAATGGGTGCGGGCACAGCCCGCTCGGAGGTGGGTGCGGGCACAGCCCGCCGCAAGTTAGCCTAGCCCCTCCGGGTGCTTCGGATGCTCCGCCTCGATCTGCCGGGCGGCCTCCTCACAGACGAGCAGCCGGTGCCAGTTCATGTCGTCCGTGCGCACGGTCTGGCTGCGCACCTCGCCCGTCTGCGCGTCCACCTCGATCATGCGCTGCTCGTCCGTCTCGCCGTCGGCGCCCGCGCAGCGAACCGTCACCTTCCAGACGGGGTTCGGCTCGGCGTCGTAGAGCACGGCACAGTCCACGCCCGTCCCGGATGCGGCGCCAAGCGCGACCGCCTCCGCCTCCGCCCGCGAGAGCGCGCCCTGCGGCAGATCGCTCTCATTGAGATAGTCCGTGCGCGCAAAGCCCTGCGCGAACACCTGCGTTTCGAGGTCGGGCGCTTCCCGAATCCTCTGCGAGAACTCCACCCACAGCGCGGTGTCCCAATCGTAGGGGGTGCCGTAAGCGCCCTCGTAAAAGCTCAAAATGTACTCGCAGCCCCGGGGCGTCTGCGACGCGGCGTCCCCGCCGATCTCGGTCACATTCCCCGCGCGATCCAGCTCGATCACATATTCGTCCGCCTCGAAGACGAGCGGCTCGAACCAGAAATGCCATGTGAACGCGCCCGGTTCGTTTTCGCAATAGCTGCGGGTGACGGCGTAGCGCGTCTCGTCACCCAGCGCCGCCGCATCCACGCCAAAGCGCTCGGCGAGGGCGTTTTCGGCGATGGCGAGCGCCTGTTCGTAGGTCAGGTCGCCCTCGCCGGGAACGCGCTTCACATTGACGTCCTTGAAGCCGATGGCGACGGCGGCCTCCTCGAACCAGTACTGCTGCTCGAGCGTCCAGCGGCCGGGCATCGGCCCAAACTCCGCCTTGGCCAGCGCCATGATCGTCTCCTCCTCCCAATAGCCCTCGCCCGCCTCCAGCTTTTCCATGAGGCTCTGCGGCACGGCGACGCCGTTCTCCTGCGCGACGGCGACGATGTGTGAAAGCTCCTCGCTTGTGAAGGTCTCGTTGACCTGCGCGCCGTCGTTTTGGAGCGCCAACGGGATGGCCTCCCGCTCGACGAGCTCGCGCGTGCCGAGCCACGCCGCGGCCGCGGCGGCCGCCGCCAGCAGCGTCAGCGCGAGCGCGACGGCGAACGCGACGGACAGCTTGCGCCCGCTCGCGTCCCGATTTCCGCGCACGGCGGCGAGCACGGCGTCCCGCCGGGACGGCATCGCCTCCACGCCGGACAGGCAGTCACGCAGCGCCTCGCGGATGGCCTCGCCCCGCAATTCGTCAAGCCTTGCCATGCGCTTTCCCTCCTTCCAGCTCGCGGCGCAGGCGCGCGTGCGCGCTGCGCAGCCTCTGGGAGACCGCCGAGGGCGATATGCCCAGCGCCTGCGCGATCTCCCGCACCTGCAACCCCTGATCGTAGCGCAGCAGCACCGCCTCCCGCTCCTTGCGCGGCAAGCGCATCACGGCCAGCGTCAGCGTCTCGTGCTCCGGCAGCGGCGCTGCGACCGGCTCCGGCAGCGCCTCCAGCGACACGCGCCGGTCGATAAAGCGGAACCACGCGCCCCGGCGCATGTCCCGGCAGACGTTGACGGCGATGCGCAGCAGCCACGTCTTTTCCCCGCTCTCGCCGCGAAAGCGGGGAAGCGCGCGATACGCCTTGACGAACGTCTCCTGCGCCGCGTCCTGCGCCAGATGCGCGTCCCGCAGCGACGCGCAGCACAGCCGCAGCACGTCCTTCTCATAGCGCGCAAGCAGCTCGACAAGCCGCGCCTCCCGCTGGGCGTCGTCCATGCGCGCTCACCTCCTTTGTCCTTATAGACGAAAACAAAGGCAGAAAAATGAAGGCATCCGGAAAAAATGTTGAAAAAGAAAGATCGCGCCGCGAGGGCGCGAAAGAAAGAGCCGCCGCATTCTTATTTATGTCACCTGAACGCCGAGCGCGTGACGTGCGCGCAGAGCACGGCCATGTCGTCGCGCGCCTCGCCGCCCGCGGCGGCCTGCGCGATCAGCTTTTCGCCGACGGCCTGCGGGTGCAGCCACGCGTGCTTGCCGATGGCCGCGCGCAGCGCCTCCTCGCCGCCGGGATAGGCGTCCAGCACGCCGTCGGTCAGCATCACCACCACGTCGCCGGGCAAGAGCGTCATGCGCAGGGAGCGCGCCTCCACGTCCGGCAGCACGCCCACGGGCAGCGTGTCCGCGCCGAGGCAGCGCACCTCACCGTTGCGCACCACATAGGACGCGCACGCGCCCAGCTTTTCAAAGGCGGTCTCGCCCGTGTGCAGGTCGCACACGCACAGATCCATCGTCGCGTACATCTCCCGGCCCGTACACATGAGCATCAGGTCGTTCACCACATCGAGCGCCTGCGCGCGCGTGTAGCCGGAGCGCAGGCTCTGCGCGAGCAGCTCCAAGGCGGCGTGGCTCTCCTGCCGGGCGCTCACGCCGCAGCCCATCCCGTCCGAGAGCGCCAGCACATGCCGCCCACCCGGCAGCGGGCGCGACATGTAGCTGTCCCCGGCGACGTCCTCGCCGGAACGGCTGCGCGTCGCCGCGCCGATCTCCAGCGTCAGTTCCGGCGCCTGCTCAAAGAGCGCCTGCGTGCCGAGCAGGTCGTCCCGCTGGCACGCGCGCATCGGCGCGCCGCAGGCGTCGGTGACGAGCGCCTCCAGCGTCACGGCGGCGACGTGCTCGGGCTTGAGCAGCAGCGCCTCCATCCGCCCGCCCACGCGCAGCGCGTAGACGGCGCGCACCTCGTCCGCCCCGGCGCGCGCGAGCGCGAAGCGGATGCGCCTGAACGCCTCGTCGTCCGGGCGGATCTCCCCCAGCGTGCGCTCGCAGACCTGATGCGCCGCCGCGCTCGTGCGCCGGAGCAGGCCCACGCACTGGCGGGCGGCGGCGTTTTCCTCGCGCGCCTCGCAAAGGCCGTCCATCACGCGCGCGGTGTCCTCGTACAGGCACGCCCACGCGTGGATCATCGACGCGCAGCGCACCGCGATCGCCTCGCTCTGGGTGGGCACATCGGCCTCGCTGCGCTCGACCAGCGCCGCAAGGCCGCCGCCGTGCAGCGCGCCCGCCAGCAGGAACGGCGCGCCGCCCGCCGCCGTATACAGGAACAGGCGGATGGCGAGCGCGTCGCCGCCCAGCAGCGCGCCCATGGCGACCATGCCCAGCAGCATGAGCAGCGCGCAGGCGAGGCGGCCCCGCGTCTTGATCTCCCCGGCGAGGAAGCCGCCGCATAGCAGCATCGCCAGCGGGTGCGGGTGGCCGGCGCCCAGCGCCGCGACGCCGCCCATCACCCCGGCGCAGAGCAGCGCCTGCTGCCCGCCGCCGACGTAGGCGTGCTCGCAGGTCAGCGTCATCGCCAGCGCGCAGACGACGATCTCGCCGTAGGGCAGGCGCAATAGGCCCGCCGCGGCGGACGCGCACACGGCCATCACGCAGAGCGGCCTCGTCTCGCCGTCCAGCTCGTCCCGGCGGCTGACGATCATCGCCGCGCCGTCGTAGAGCACGCAAAGCCCCGCGCCCGCGGCGGCGGTCAGCAGCAGGGAGAGCGCGTCCTGCGGGGTGGAGACGCCCGTGACGGCCCCGGCGGTGAGCAGCGTCGTGAACACCGCCGCCGCCATGCGCATCACGCCGTCACGGCGCGCCCAGAGGCCGGAGAGCAGCCAGAGCACCGTGCAGCAGGGCAGCTGCCAGCAGCAGGCGAGATCGCCCGCCGCGTAGCTGACGGCGAACCCCGCCAGCACGCCCGCAAACGCCGAGGGCACGCAAAAGCCCAGCCGCAGCAGCACCGCGAACATCGCCAGCTGGCAGCAATAACCGCCGCCGGGCAGCCGCGCCGCGGCGAGCAGCGCCATCAGCGCGGCGCAAAGCGCGCGCTGCGCGGGCTTTCCGCGCGAGCGAAGCGTGTCCTCGATGCCCGAAAAGAGGCGATTCGCGCCCGCGCGCGGGCGCGGCGCGGCGCGAAGCTCCTCCTTGGGCGGATGCAGCGTCATCGTATCCTGTGTTGGCTGTGCGGTTTGGGCCATGGTACGCGCCTCCCGGCTTTTGATACGGTCATTGTATAGCATCAAAAGGAGGCGGCGCTGTCGCTTTTGCGCGCGAAAAAAGAAAAGCGCGCGACAGGGTACGCGCTTTCATACTTTTTTAGACTAAATTCTTTAATGTGCTGCAAAGCACAGGATGGGGTCTGGCGCTGGAGCCGAGCGCGGCCAGTGGCCGAAACAGCGAGGCGGAAGCGGGGAATCGCAAGGAACGAGCGCAGCTCGCGACTATGCGAGTTCCCCGGGCGAGCGCTACAAAGACTTATATCGCTACCACCCCGACAGTGTCTGCTCCCCGCGGTAGCCCCAACGTCACCTCAATCGCGAAGCGATTTCCAAATGTAGCCCGGAAGCGAAGCGATCCCGGGCGGGTTTATCATGAAAAGTTGCATTATCCTGCCTTTGCTTGTCCGGCATAACCCAATGACAGAATGATAGCTGATTTGAAAATAGTATCAGTCCCAATCGTCATCTTCGTCCTCGTCGTAACGGGGTTCGCCGGGATCGTCGCCGCCGAGCAGCTCGCGCGCCTCGCGCTCGGGCATCTCGCCCACGTCGGACAGGCGGCGGGCGATATTCTCGCTGTGGCGCTGCGCGCTCTCGATGCTCTCGGTCGCCTGCTTGAGGCGCTTCTGCGTGCGGCTGAGCAGGCCTGCGAAGCCGGTAAAGTCCGTGCGCACCGCGGAGAGCAGAGAGGCGATCTCCTGCGTGCGCTGCTCGATGGCCAGCGAGCGGAAGCCCATCTGCAGGCTGCGCAGCAGCGCGGCCAGCGTCGTCGGCCCGGCGATGACCATGCGGCTCTCCTTCTGGATGCGCTCGGCCAGATCGCCGATGCGCAGCACCTCCGAAAACAGCCCCTCGCTCTGCAAAAACAGCACCGCGTAATCCGTCGTGTACGGCGGCGCGATCAGCTTTTCCGACACGCGGCGCGCGTGCATGCGCACGGCGGACTCGAGCAGGCTGCGCGCATCGTCCTCCTGCTCGCGCGTGCCGTGCTCCAGCGCCTCGCGCAATTCGACATATTCCCGCATCGGCAGGCTCGCGTCGATCGGCAGCAGCACCGTGTGCCCCGCCTGACCCGGCATCACCACCGCGTAATCCGCCACGGGTTCGCCGCCGGGGCGCACGCTCGCATGCTGCGCGTACTGCTCCGGCGCGAGCATCTGCGCGAGCAGCGCGCCCAGCTGCACCTCGCCCCACGCGCCCAGCGGCTGCGCGCCGCCCAGCGTGTGGCGAAGCTCGTCCACGCTCCCGGCGAGCGACTGCATCGCCGACAGGCTGCTCTGCACCTGCTCAAGCCTGCGCGTCACCGCCTCAAAGGAAGCCTCCAGACGGCGATCCACCGTCGCGTTCAGCTTTTCATCGACCGTCAGGCGCATCTGCTCCAGCTGGTCGCGGTTGTCCTCGCCGATGCGGCGCAGGCCGTCCTCCAGCGTCTCGCGCATGCGCTCCATGCGCTCCTCGCTGCCGCCCAGCCGCTCGTCGATGACGCGGCCCACGCCGCCCAATCGCTCCTCATACGAGGAGAGGCGGTTTTCGACCGTCTCGCGCATGCGCTCCATGCGCTCCTCCTCTTGGCGGCCCGCGGCGCGCATCTGCCCGCCCAGCGCGTCCATCTGCCCCTGCTGCGTGCGCGTCAGTTCGCCCAGCATGCGCAGCATCGCATCGTTGACGCCCTGCACGGCCTCGCCCAGCTCCTGCCGGGCCTCGCGCCGCTCCTGCTCGGTGCGCGTATCGGCGGCGGAGAGTCGCTCGCTCACCTGCCCGGACAGCTCGGCCATCCGCTTTTCCGCCTGCCGCGTGCGCCGCTGCAGCACCAGCAGGCAGGCAAGCAGCAGCACCACGAGCAGCAGGCACAGCGCCACCACAAGCAAAAGCAGCTGCTCGGCGTCAAGGCCCGCCAGCAGCGCCTGCGCGCGACGTACACCTTCCATGATCTCACGCTCCGTCCTCGCCGCGCGGGTGGCGCGCAGCGCAAAAATGTGCTATAATGGGAACAGCCCGCGCCGCGCGGGCGCAAGGAGGCGGGCCTATGGCGCAAAAGCGCAGAAAAGAGATGCTTGACAAGCGGCGGCAGCGCAGGGCGACGCTGCTCTGCGTGCTGGGCGGCGTCGGCGCGGTCGCGCTGAGCGCCGCCGTATGCCTGCTCGTCTTTGGCGGCGGGCGGCCCGCTAGCGGGGACGCCCCGGTCTCGGTCGAGGCCGCGCCCGCTTATGACGCGAGCCAGCCGTTTTCCGCTGCCGATCTGACCGCCGCGCAGCTGGACGCGCTGCGCGCGCAAGGGAAGATGACCGTCAGCGACGGGCCGCGCGGCGTGAGCGTCGGCGATTCGCTGGACACGCTGCTCTCGCGCTTCCCGTCCAGCTACTCCGGCGCGCAGCCCGACGAGGAGCAGATCCTCTACTGCGCGGACTACTTTGAGAACGCCAACGGCGTGATGACCGTGCTGCCGCCGCGCGGGCTGCTCAGCGTCGAGAACAGCCAGATCACCGTGACGCTGCTCGCGCCGACCTCGGCCTATCCGCCGGGAACGCGCGAAAACTACGGCGACTACGAGCACATCTACTGCCGCTTCACCGTCGAGCCGGACGGGATGACCGTATCGGGCATCGCGCTGGGCATCGAGCGCTGACACGTCCTATTATAAAGAGGCGGCGCGCGCTTGTCAATCGCGCCGCGCCGCCCGCGGGAATGAGGGAATCGCTTTCATACTATTCTCAAATCAAATGATCGAACCATTTTGTCATGGGTTATACTGAGCAAGCAAAGGCGGGAGTACGCAGCTTTTCATGAACAACCCGCCCGGGATCGCTTCGCTTCCGGGCTACCTTTTGCAATCGCTTCGCGATTGAGGGTACGTTGGGGCTACCGCCCCAAACCCTGTCTGGGGACATTGTCCCCAGACCCCATCCTGTACTTTTCACCATATGAAAGTTTTATCTGAGAAAAGTATCGCGCGCAAAAGACCGCTTCGGCCCGGTTGGGGCGAAGCGGTCTTTTGGATGCGTTTGCATGCGGTCAGCGGCCCACGATGCGATCCCACAGGTCGCCAAAGTCGTCGGCCAACTCGTCCACGCCGGTCGCCTGTCCGATGCGCTCGGCCAGACCCTTGATCTGCCCGTAGAGCGTGTCGTCGTCGGTGATCTGCACGTCGGTCAGGCTGTCGTCCACGCCCTTCACGGCCTCCATGATCATCTGCTTCATGCGGTCGTCAAGGCCCATCTTGTACTGATCGTCGAACTCGACGGCAACCAGCACGCGGCCCTTGTGAATGGCGACCTCGGCGTCGTCCACCTCGCTGATGCGCTCGACCGCCTCGCCGATGCGCTCCGCCAGACGGCCCGCCTCAGCGGGGGTCATGTCGCTCTCCTGCGACGCGGGCGCGGCGGAGCTTGACGGCTGCGCGGTCGGGGCCACGCTGGCCATCGGCGCGATCGTCGATGCGACCGCCGGGGATTCCGACACGGCCGGGGACGCAGTCGCGTCCATGCCGCTGGCGTTGCCTGCGGCGCAGCCGCTCATGACGGCGCTCGCCGCGATCATGCACAGCAGAACCAAATACCACTTTTTCAATTGGATTCGCCTCCTTGCCGCTATCATGCGCAAAAGCGCGCGAAAGTATCAGGGAAGCGAAAAGAAATTTTTGCCTTTATTCGTCGTAGAACGTGCAGCCGCCGATGAACTCGCGCAGGATGGACGTGGGCGGGATCTCGCTCTCGTCCTCGCAGTCGAGGAAATAGTTGAGGAACTTGACCAGACGGCGCGCGCGCGTGTAGTGCGGGCTGTCCTGCGGCACGGCGCGCAGCATCGGATAGGCGTACTTCTTGAGCACGGCGATCTCGTAGAGCAGCGACGAATTGAACATCACGTCCGCGCGCTCTTGAAATGGGAAGATGTACGCCTCTTCCCCGGCGCGCACGCTGTCCCACATCTGCAGCGTGCCCAGCGCATCGGTGTCGCGCGCGCGGCTGTCGCGCACCATGCGGCGCAGCAGGCGCACGTCGGTGGTGCGGATGCGGTTGTGGCCGTCAAGGTTGAGCTGCGTGAGCGCGCTCACATAGACGCGGAACTTCATCTCCGGCGGGATGTCGGGGCTGAGCGCGTCGTTGAGGCCGTGGATGCCCTCGATGAGCAGCACCTCGTCCGGCGACAGCCGCTCGCGCGCGCCGTGCGTCTGGCGCATGCCAGTCTTAAAGGAATACAGCGGCAGCTCGACCTCGCGCCCGGCCAGCAGCTCCACGAGCTGCTCGTTGAGCAGCGGCACGTCGATCGCGTCCAGACATTCGAGATCGGGCTTGCCGTCCGCGCCCAGCGGCACCTCGCCGCGATTGCGGTAGTAGTTGTCCAGCGAGATCGCGACGGGGCGCTTTCCGCAGGCGCGCAGCTGCACACCCAGCCGGTGGGCGAAGGTCGTCTTTCCGCTGGAGGACGGGCCTGCGATGAACGCGACGCGCATGCCCCCGGCGGCGATGCGCTCGGCGATGCGCGCGACGGCGCGCTCCTGCACGGCCTCGCTCACGCGGATGAACGCGCGCATCTCCCCGCGCGCGATGATGTCGTTGAGGTCGGCGGCGGTCTCGCACTGCAAAATGCGGGAGACCTCGCCCGCCTCGGCGTAGGTGCGCATGAGCTGCGGCCGCTCCACGAACGGCGCGACCTCGCCCTGCAGATCCTCGCCCGGCAGCAGCAGCACCATGCCCGGGTAGCAGAAGCGCAGCGCGAAGCGGGCGATCTCCCCGGTGGAGGCGGCCATCGCGCCGTAGAAGTAATCGCTCAGGCCGTCGCAGGTGTAGACGTCGAAGTAATCGAAGCGGCGGTAGCCGAGCAGGCGCACGGTGTCGTCCTGCCCCTGCGCCTTGAAATACTCGGCGGCCTGCTCGCGCGTCCAGCGCTCGCGGGTGATCGGCAGATCGCGGCGGACGATGTCGCGCATGCGCGCCTCGATCTGCCGGGTGAGCGCCGCGGTCAGGCTGAGGCCCGTCACGTTCATATAGATGCCGCGGCCGATGCTGTGCTCAAAGCGCACCTTCGCCCCCGGCGCAATCTCTCGCACAGCGAGCAGCAGGATCAGCCGTGCGCTGCGCTCGTAGATGCGGCGATCCTCTTCGTTCTTTCCGTTCAGCATGTCGGTCGCCTCTTTTCTGCGGCGAAGGGCCGCGGGTCACCGGGCGGCGCAGGCGGTCAGATGCGGCCCGTCTCTTCCAAAGCGCAGGCCGCCGCGCTCCTGCCCGCGAGCGCTCCGGTGGAAAACGCGATCTGTAAATTGAAGCCGCCCGTGTGCGCGTCCACGTCGAGCAGCTCGCCCGCGAAGAACAGCCCCGGCGTCAGGCGGCTCTCCATCGTGCCTGGCGCGACCTCGCGCACATCGACGCCGCCCCGCGTGACGACGGCCTCCTCGATCGGGCGCAGGCGCGCGACCGGGAGCGGCAGCGCCTTCAGTCCCGCGCACAGCGCCGCGCGCTGCGCGCGCGTGAGCCGGCCGCAGAGCGCATCCTCCGGCACGCCGCACAGGGAGGCAAACACCGGCCCCATGCGCGCGGGCATCAGCGCGGGGAGCGCGGCGGACAGGCGCTTTTTCGCATTCTGTGCGAACTCGCGCTGAAGCCGCAGATCGACCTGCTCCGGCGTGAGCGCGGGCTTCATGTCCAGCGTCACGCAGGCCTCGCGCACGTCGTCCGGCAGGTGGCCGCTCAGCTCGATGATGAGCGGGCCGCTCACGCCGAAGTGCGTAAAGAGCATCTCGCCTATCTCGTCGTAGATGCGCTTTTTGCCCGCCTGCGCGCGCACGCGCACGTTCTTAAGGGAAAGGCCCTGAAGCAGCTTCGGCCACGGCGCGTCGATCTCCAGCCCCACCAGCGAGCCGCGCAGCGGCGTCACCGCGTGCCCGAGCGCGCGCGCGAAGCCGTAGCCGTCGCCCGTGCTGCCCGTGCTGGGATACGAAAGCCCGCCCGTGGCGATCACGACGCGGCGGGAAAAGAGCGTCTCCCCGCCCTGCATCGTCACGGCGAAGCCGTCCCCATTCCTTGCAATGGAGGCGACGCGCGCGCCGAGGCGCACCTGCGCGCCCGCCTCCCGCAGGCCGCGCTCCAGCGCGCGGGTCACGTCGCTGGCCTTGTCGCTGACGGGAAAGACGCGGCCGCCGCGCTCGACCTTTGTCCTCGTGCCGAGGGAGGCGAGCAGGTCGGTGAGCGCGGCGTGATCGAAGGCGTGCAGCGCGGCGTGCAAAAAGCGCGGGTTGCGCGGCGTCTGGCGAAGGAACTCGTCCGCGTCCGCGACGTTGGTCACGTTGCAGCGGCCCTTGCCCGTGATGTAGAGCTTTTTGCCGAGCTTCTCGTTGCGCTCCAGCAGCGTCACTCGCGCCCCGGCGCGCGCGGCCTGCAGCGCAGCCATCATCCCCGCCGCGCCGCCGCCGACAATCAGCACGTCAATCCCGGTCTTTTCCGACATAGACCCTGTACTCATCCCAGATGCCTTCCATCAGGCGGAAGTGCTCGCTCAGCTCGTCGCGGCGGCGCAGGCCGAGCGCGACGATCAGCGCGTTGATGACCGACAGCGGCGCCGCCATCGAATCGACGAAGGAGGCCATGTCCGTGCGCGCGGTGAGGCAGACGCTGCTGGTGGCGTACACCGGGGACATCGGCCCGTCCGTCAGGCCGACGACCTGCGCGCCGCGCGCGCGCGCGAAGCTCATCGCCTCGATGGTGCGCGTGGAGTAGCGCGGGAAGCTGATGCCAAAGAGCAGGTCGCTCTCGTTGATGCGGCTGATCTGCTCGAACACGTCGCCGCTCGTCTCGGAGACGATGCGCACGTTGTCGAAGATAAAGTTGAGGTAATACGCCAGAAACTGGGCGATCGGCGCGGCGGAGCGCAGGCCCATCACATAGATGTTGCGCGCGGAGATGATCTTCTCGACCACCTCGTCAAAGGCGGCGGTGTCGATCTCCTCCGTGGTGGTGCGGATGTTCTGCATATCCGCGTGGAGCACGGTGCGCAGCACCTCGTTCTGGTCGATGTCCGTGGTCATCTCAAAGCGCTGCACGGCCGTCAGCCAGTGGCGAACAAGCTCCTGAAGCGCGCGCTGAAGCTGCGGATATCCCTCGTAGCCCATCGCGGACGCGAAGCGCACCACGGTCGATTCGCTCACGCCGACCTTCTCGCCCAGCTTGCTCGCCGTCATGAAGACGGCCTTGTCGTAATGCTCGACGATGTACTCGGCGATCTTTCGGTGTCCCTTGCTCAGGCGCTTGCCGGACTGGTTGAGCCGACGCATCATGTCCTGCATGTCCTGCATCGCTGATTCCTCCTCGGCGGTTTCATAGGCGTATCGTCTGCACATATTGTATCAAATGGGCGAATAAAATGCAAGAAAGTTTTCCTTTCTTGCAAGAAATATTTTTGTGCCTATGGTCGTTCTGTCATCATGTTCGTTTTTCTTTCAGTCCATTTTGCCGGGCCTTTCGCCGAGCAATCGCCCAAAGGCTTCGGTGGCGCGCGCGGCGGTCATGTCGGCGGTCAGCGCGGTGACGGTGGCGTAGCCGCGCCTCAGGTATGTGAAGTCGTCCTCGCCCGGCTCTTGGTTTTCGTCCATTCCGCCGGTGAGCGTGTAGCGGCGCTCGCCCCGCTCGTCAACATGCTCCACATAGCGATCCACATAGCGCGTGGCCTTGAGCGGCACGGCGCGCACGCCGAGGGCGCGGTCGACGCCCGGATAGTTGAGGTTCAGCACCATGCCCTTGGGCAGCGGGTTTTGGGCGAGCAGGGCGTGCAGCTCCACCGCGAGATCGGCGGCGAGGCCGTAGGTGTCCTCGCGCTGCGGGGCGAGCGACACCGCCATCGACGGCACGCCGCACAGCGCCGCCTCCATCGCCGCGCCGACCGTGCCGGAATACAGCACGTCGGTGCCGAGGTTGTAGCCGTGGTTGATGCCGGAGACGACGAACTCCGCCTGCGTGTAAAGCGTATGCAGCGCGAGCTTGACGCAGTCCACCGGCGTGCCGCTGACGGCGTAGGAGAGCGCCGCGCCCTCGATCGGCTTCGCCTTCGCGGTCAGCGCCCGGCCCAGCGTCAGGCTGTGGCTCGCCGCGGAGCGCTGGGAATCCGGGGCGAAGACGGCGACCTCGTGCCCGGCGCGAATGAACGCGCGCGCGAGGGTCTGAATGCCCGGCGCGGTGATGCCGTCGTCGTTGGAAATGAGGATTCTCATCGGTGTTTTCCTTTCGTGAAGCGGCGCGGCTCACGTCGCGTCCGCCCGGAACATGAAGGCGGTCATCGCGCCGTCCTTCGCCTCGAACTCGATGCGCACCCCGTAGGGCAGCACGTTGCGGAAGACCATGTCGCTGTTGGTGCCGACCGTCGCGTCGAAGCCCGCGGGCAGGTAGCTGACGCCGCCCTGCGAGTGCCAGTTCATATCCTCGATCACGGCGGGCACGCGCAGCACGATGTTGTAGATCGTGCTGCACACCTGGCAGACGCCGCCGCCGTAGCCCATCTTGCTCTCGCCCGAGAGGATGGGCGCGCTGCGGTAGCCGTTCTCCTTGGTGTACGGGCCGCAGATCGCGTTGAAGGAGAAGCTCTCCCCCGCGCCGACGACGACGTTTGTCAGGCGCTCGCTCGCCAAGCCGATGTTATACATCCGCCCGGCGTTGCCCTCTTTGTTGAGGCTGGTGGTGTAAAACGTGGTGAACGCGTAGAGCAGGTCGCCCGGCTGCGCCTCGTCCCACGGGACGAACGGATAGAGCCTCAGCTTGTCGGCAGGGACGCTCACGTCGTCCGTCAGGCGCATGTACGGAAAGTAGGCGCGGCCGTCCTTCACGCGCTCCACGGACAGCCAGCTCCCGGCGCTGACCTCGATGGGATAGCGGTAGTCCTCGGGCTTAAAGCTCGTATCCTCCAACACGAGGCCGACCGCGACGTGCTCGCTCACGCCGGGCATCGGGCCGTCGAACGGGTTTTTGCGCTGCACGCGCTCGATGAACTTGGTGAGCACATAGCCCTTGCCGCCCTCGAAGGCGATGCTGGTAAACGTGCGCCCCTTCTTGTAGACGTCCACGACGTCCCCGGCCTGCACCTCGCCCAGCACGCCGGAATCCTCGTCGCCCCGGCGGTAGACGGAAAGGCGCTTGCCGATCACCCCGTAAAACTCGGCGGTCTCCTCTTCCTGCTCCGTCTGCCGCTCCGCGTCCGCTCCCTCGGCGAGGGTCGCGAGCGGCGCGGCGAGCAGCCATCCCAGCGCGAGCAGCGCGCACAACGCCCTGCGCATCAGCTTGCCCTGTACACGAAGACCGTCAGCACGCCGCCGACCGCCTGCAACTCAAAGCGCACGTCGTAGGGCAGCACATTTTGCAGGCGCAGGTCGAGGTTGCCCGCGCCGACGGCGGCGTCCATATCCAGCGGCGCGTAGGAGATGCCGTAGGAGGAGTGAACCTGCTGCTTGACGATCTCAAAGGGAATCTGCAATATGGCGTCGTAGAGCGTCGTCGAGACCTGACAGATGCCGCCGCCGTAGCCCAATTTCTTGCTGGAGACGTAGTTGATGATCGGGCCTTCCATGTAGCCGTTGGCGCGCGTGTAGGGCGCGCAGTAATCGTTAAAGCGGAACGTCTCGCCCGCGGGGACGACGACGCCCTGCAGCCGCTCTACGCCCTGCATGATGTTGTGCAGCCGGCCGATCTGCGTCGGTGTCTCCTGCGCGGGGTCGTAATAGGTGGAGAAGACGGAGATGAGGTCGCCGCTCTGCGCCTGCTCCCAGCCGGAGACGGCGCGCAGATCGAGGTGGCTCGTGGCGACGATGCGCCCGGTGATGCGGTCGTAGGGCAGCGTGACGGCCATGTCGCCGTCCAGCGCGCTGACGGCCATCACCGCGCCCGCGGGCACAGTGCGCAGCAGCTCGCCGCTCTCGGCGTCGAGGATGTCGGTGTCCTCCAGCGCGGTCGCCGCATAGGGATAGACGACCACGCCGGGCACGGTCGGCCCGAAGGGATCGTAACGGCGGTAGTAGCGCAGGTGCTCGGCGAGCACATAGCCGTCGGCCTCGCCCTTGCGCACGCGCGCCCACGCGCCGTCGATCTCCATCACGTCCACGGTCTCGTCCTCGTAGACGGTGCCGATCACGCGCGACTCCTCGTCCTGATCCCAGCGGATGGACAGGTTGACGTCCGCGCGCGCGGTGTACACGGCCACAAACGGCGCGAAGCCCTCCGGCAGCTCGATGCCCTCGCGCGCCGGGCGGATGTTTTCGACCGGCTCGGCCAGCACATAGCCCAGCACGCCGTTCTTGACGACGGTATGCCACTCCTCGCCCAGCTCCAGCAGGTAGACCGTCTCGCCCTCGGCGATGGTCTGCAGCTTCAGCGCGCTGCGCGCGCGCGTCTCGCGCACGGAGAGCTGCTTGCTCGCCTCCCCCAGATACAGCGCGGTGGCCTCGTCGTCATAGCCGCCCGCGGCAGCCAGATCGACCACGTTCTTGCTGAGCACATAGCCCTTGACGCCGTCCTTGGCGATGAGCGTCCACTTGGCGCCGTATTCCAGAATGTGGATCGTCTCGCCCGCCTCCACGCCGCCCAGCCGCTTGCCGGACGTCGATTGCGTCGCGCGGATCGTCATATCTTTGGTGACTGTCGCGGTATAGACCTCCTCCGCAGAGGCCGCTACCCAAGGCGCGGCCAGCAGCAGACAGAGGAACGCCCAAAGGAGTCGTTTCATCATACGGCCTCGTCATCCTGAAAATGAAATCTGCATCCGTCGTCTTTGGGGTACAAACCCAAATGCAAAAGGGGACTGCCCCCGCGGCGCGCGCGCCGGAACGGACAGTCCCCTCAAAGCTTCCCTGTGCGGGCGGCTTGGGCGCGGGTCACTCTCCGTCCCCGTCGTCGCCGCCGTCTTCATCATCCTCGGCGAAGATCTTGCGGTGGCAGTTCGGGCAGAGGTGCTCCTCCTCCATGTCGAAGGCCTCCTCGTCGAAGAAGACGACCGTGCCGCAGTGTGGGCATTCGTACTCGATCATGCCGTCGTCGCCGTCGTCATCCTCGTCTTCGTCCTCGTCCAGCTCGTCGCCGTCCTCGTCAAAGAGAGCGCACTCCAGCTCTTCGACGTCCTGATCGATCTCGCCGACGAACTGCTCGAGTTCGTCCAGCCGCTCCTCCTGCGCGTCGCACTGGGCGGCGAATGCCTCCAGCGCGCTCAGAATGGCCATCGTCAGCTTGCCCTGATCGGACTGGGCGTCCACGTTCAGCCCTTCGGCCAGCCCCTTGAGGTAGGCCACCTTTTCGCTCATGCGCTCCATGTGCCGTCCGCCTTTCTGCGATCAAGCGCGGGACATGTAGGAGCCGTCGCGCGTATCGACGCGGATCTTGTCGCCGATGTTGATGAACAGCGGCACCGCGATCTGATAGCCCGTCTCAAGCGTCGCGGGCTTGGTGGTGTTGCTGGTGGTGTCGCCCTTGAAGCCCGGCTCGGTCTGCGTGACCTCGAGCACCACGAAGTTGGGCGCTTCCACCGAGAACGCCTTGCCCTTGAAGAAGCGCACGGTGGCCATCGTCTCCTCCTTCATGAAGCGGATAGCGTCCTCGACCTGATCGAGCGTGAGCGGGATCTGCTCGTAGGTGTCCTGATCCATAAAGTAGTAGAACTCGCCGTCGTTGTAGACGTACTGCATTTCCTTGGTCTCGATGGTCGCGCGCGGCTGCTTATCCGTCGGGTTGAAGGAGCGCTCGACGACGGCGCCGGTCATGACGTTCTTGAGCTTCGTGCGCACGAAGGCCGCGCCCTTGCCCGGCTTGACATGCTGGAAATCGACGACGCTCCAGACGCCGCCCTCCCACTCGATGGTCACGCCTTTACGGAAATCGCCTGCGGTAATCATTGGGAATCCCTCCATTAGCTTGTTCTTCATTTGGGCACAGCCCAACCAGCCTACGGGCGAAGCCACGCGAAGCCATGCCATAGTACCCGACTATTTTACCACGACACCGGCGAAAATACAAGCATTTTCCGCACAAAGCGCGCGTCCTCGTGCAAATCGGGTCATTCGCCGTCCCGCCGCGCGGCCTGCGCGCCCTGCTCGAACGCCTCGCGCAGGCGCTGCATCGCCTTCTTTTCGATGCGCGAGACGTAGGAGCGCGAGATGCCCAGACGCCGCGCGACCTCCTGCTGGGGATGGGCCTCGCCGTCCCGCAGGCCGTAGCGCAGCTCGATGACGGCGCGCTCGCGCTCGGGCAGACAGGTCGCCACCAGCCGCCGCACGCTCTCCAGACTCACCCGCCGCTCGACCTCGCCGTGTACCTCGCCGCCGTCGGTGCCCAGCACGTCGATCAGCGTGATCTCGTTTCCCTCGGCGTCCGTGCCGATCGGCTCTTGCAGCGACACGTCCCCGCGCCGCTTCTGGCTCGCGCGCAGGCACATGAGGATTTCGTTTTCAATGCACCTCGCGCAGTAGGTGGACAGCTGCGTGCCCGTGCCGGGCCTAAACGTGCCCACGCCCTTGATGAGGCCCACCGTGCCGATGGACACCAGATCGTCCGCGTCGAACCCCGGCACCGTGTACTTGCGCGCGATGTGCGCGGCCAGCCGCAGGTTGTGCTCGATCAGCTTTTCGCGCGCCTCGCCGTCGCCCGCGGCCATCCGCTCGATGAGCGCGGCCTCCTCTTCCCGCGAGAGCGGCTTGGGGAACGCGCTCCCCCGCGCCAGCACGCCCAGCAGGAACAGCGCGTCCTTCAGGAAAAACAAAAGCAGTTGCTCAATCATGCCATCACCCCGCACAGCCTATGCGCGGCGCGGGGGAAGGTATGAGCCGGCCTCGCCCCGCAGCTTTCGCCTCTGGGCGAGGCCCGGCTTTGCAGTTTTCGCGTCAATGCGCGGTGCGCTCTTCATCCACGCAGCGGTAGATTCGGCGCATCAGCTCCGGGTGAAGCTCCGCGTAATTGGGCAGATAGTTGAGCACATGCTGCACATAGAACACGCTCATGCGCCGCTTCGGCTCCATCACCGCGAGCGCGCCCGCCGCGCCGTCCCAGCCGAATTCCCCGGCGGGGAACTCGTCGCCGCCCAGATGCACGCGCAGGCCCAGCGCGTAGCCCTCGGCCTCGGAGGGCTTCATGGTGTCGTGGTAGTCCCGCAGGGTCTGGCCACAGAGCTGGTTTTCGCACATGCGCGAAACCGTCTCCGGTTTCAAGATGCGCGCGCCGTTTGCGCCCACGCCGCCGCAGGCGAGCGCGTCCAGAAACGGGATGTAGTCCTGCGCGCGGCAGCAGATGCCCGCGCCGCCGGAATCGTAATCCGGCGTCAGCTGGTGGGTGTTGTCGCGCTCCACCTTAAACATATACAGCTTTTTGTCGTGCCAGCAGAGCTGCTCGGGCATGCGCTCCATCTCCCGCTCGCCCGGCCTGAAGGTGACGCCCCCGATGCCCAGCGGCGCGGCGATGTGCCGCCGTATATACTCGGAAAAGCGCTCGCCCGAGGCGACCTCGATCACCGCCGCCATCACGTCGTGGCACATGCTGTAGCGAAAGCGCGTGCCGGGGTCAAACTCCAGCGGCTCCGCCGCCAGCATGCGGATCAGCTCGCGCGTTCCGGCGCGCTTCTTCTTCGCCTCCACGATGGCGGGCAGCGTCTGATCGTAGCTGAGGCCGCCCGTCATCGTCATCAGCATGCGCACGGTCATCCGCGTGTGCGCCGGGCGGAGGCCGCCGCCGTCCCTGACCGTCATATTCCCGTACTCCGGCAGATACTTTTCCACCGGGTCGTCCAACCCCAGCCTGCCCTGCTCCGCGAGCTGCATCGCGGCGGTCATGGTCATCAGCTTGGTGCAGGAGTAAATCCAGTACCATTCGCCGCCCGAAAGCGGCGGGGCGTCCTTCGCCCAGCCCATGCGCCCCGCCCAGTGGCGGTAGACGGGCCTGTGATCGAGCCAGACGACGCACTCGCACGCGGGCACGCCGAAGCGCTCCTCCACCCCGTCGAGGAACGCGGTGACGGATTCAAAGCTCACAGCCACTCCCCCTTTTCCGTCTGCACGGCCATCTCAAACGGGCGCAGCGCCACGGTCTCCTCCCCGAGCAGGAAGCGAACGCCGCCCGCCGTGTTGTTGAAGAAGAAGCGCCAGCGCTTCCCGCCGCCCTCGCGCGTGGTGACCTCGACGCCCTGCGGCAGGCCCGAGAGAAACGGCACGCCCTGCTCGCCCAAGATCTCCGCCATCAGCGCGCGATAGAGCGCCTTTTCGCCCACCGCGCCCAGATAGTAGGCGTGCCCCGCGCCGAAATCGTTCTTCGTGATCGCCGCCGTTCCGGCGTAGAAGCGCTCGTCGTAGCGCGCCCACACCCGCGCGCCCTCCGTCGCCAGCAGGTCGCACCAGCCCGTGACGGCGTAGCGCGCCCCGTCTCCGGCGGTCACATGCTGCCGGCGCTCGCCGATGGGGTCGTATTCCTCCACGATGCAGCCGCACAGCGCGCGGAACGCCGTCGGCAGCGGCTCGCCGAAGACGCAGTTGCCCGTCTTGTCCTTGACGCCGGAGCGGTTTGTGAGCACCACCGTGCCGCCCGCGCGGGCGAACGCCTCGAGCCGCTCGGGCAGCGTCGGCTCGATGATGTGATGCGCGGGCACGACGACGACGCGGTAGCCGTCCAGCGGCTCGCGCTCCTCGATCACGTCCACGTTGACGCCCAGCCCCGTACACGCCTCGTCGAAGAGGCGAAGCTGCGTCCAGTAGGCGTATTTCGCGGACTGGCGCTGGTTCTTGAGCGCGAACTCCTGATCGGCCCCGTAGAGGATCGCGACCGGGCTGCGCAGCGCGCTCTTGTCCAGCTCCGGCATCCGCTCGAGCCTGCGCAGCAGCGCCTCGATCTCCCGGAACCTGCGGTTCTCGCGGTCGTCGTGGTCGAGGATGCCGTGGCCCATCATCTCCGCGCCGGTGCAGCAGGAGCGCCAGCGGAAAAAGCCGAGCAGGTCTGCGCCGTGGGCGACCGCCTGCATGGCGTAGCCCGCGAGCATCCCCGGCTCCGTCGTGGGGCCGAAGGGACTCCAGCAGCCGCCCGGGCCGCCGAGCTGCTCCAGAATCCAGAAGTTTTGCCGCTTAAAGCCCCGGATGAAGTCGAGCGCGAACGCGTTGGAGTAGAGCGCCTGCGGATCGTCCGGCAGCACCGTCGGCGGGTAGTTATCGTAGGCCGCCACGCTCAGCCCCGCGAACTCGCTGTGGAAATCCGGCAGGTGCTGGCAGAAGCAGCAGTTGGTGGTCACGACGGCCTGCGGATCATAGCGGCGGATGATGTCCCTTTGGAAGAGCACATAGTCCGTCGTGCGCGACGCGCCGAAGCGCTCAAAGTCGAGCATGAAGGCCGGGTTGTGCCAGTCCGGCATGCAGTCCGGCGCGAGCAGCGGCTCGATCTGTTCCCAGTCGCTGATCTCCCCGCTCCACACCGCGCTGCCCCACGCGCGGTTGAGCGCGTCCAGCGTGCCGTACTTCTCGCGCAGCCAGCCCCTGAAGGCGGCGCGGCAGGCAGGGCAGGTGCAGTGGCTGTTTTCCAATTCGTTGTCGATCTGCCATGCGGCGATCTCGGGCCGGCCCGCGTAGCGGCGGGCCATCTCCTCGACAATGCGCTCGGCGTAGCGCCTGAACGTCGGGCTGACGATGCAGCGGTGCCCGCGGATGCCGACATCGACCGGGCGGCCGTCGCGCCCGCACTGGCGGGTCTCCGGGTGGTCATGGTAGAGCCACACGGGCGCGCTGTTGGTGGGCGTACCCAGAATCACGCGCATCCCGTGCCGGGCGACGACGTCGATCGCGTCGTCCAGCCAGCCGAAGTCAAACCGCCCGTCCTCCGGCTCCATGCGGCTCCAAGCGAACTCGGCCATGCGCACCAGATGCACGCCCATCTTCGCCATGCGCCGCGCATCCTCCTCCCACAGGGCGCGATCCCAGTGCTCGGGGTAATAGGCCATGCCGATTGCGATCATCCCGACGCCTCCTTCGTCCTCGATGCGCGCTCTCCGGCGCGCCGTCCTCAGTGAATGGTGTAGCCCTCCCGGTCGATGGCGAAGCCGTCGCTCGCCTCGCCGTCCCCCTCGATCTTGCGGAAGATGGGCATGACGACTTGGCTGGTCGTGTAGATCATCAGCACGGGAAGGCAGAAGAAGCCGACGTACAGCAGCAGCGGGCTGATCTGCGTGAAGAGCATCACCTGAATGACGAGGATGCCCATCAGCCCCAGCGTGCGCACAAAGAAGCGCATGAAGATGCGCCGGGAGTTGGCGAGGCTGCCCAGCATCGTGTTCTCGTACCGGGCCTCGAGCGGGCAGACGTAGAGAAAGTGAATCAGCAGAAAGAACCCGGCCAGAAACGCGACGATCAGAAAGATCAGCGTGTTGCCCGGCAGCTTCGCAAAGAGCTGCGCGTCCAGCCAGATGCTGTACACCGCCGCGAGGAAGATCAGCGTCAGCGGGACGCCGTGCTTCAAATTGGCGGCGAACGCCTTCCAGAACGGGATGAAGACGGCGGGCTGCTCGCGCTCCTCCACCATCTTCAGCGTGAGCGTGAAGGCCGCGATCGTGGACGCGCCCGCGGTGACGACGGGCAGACAGCCGACGATCCACAGGAGATTGAGGATCAGCAGGTCGGCGATGCGGATGCCCGCCAGAATGACGGGCGAATCGACTTTGAGGCTCATGGGCGGTTCCTTTCGCAGAGCGGGTCACAAAAGAAAGGGCGGGAAGCGGAGACGCATCGCTGCATCTCCGCCCCCCGCGCGGGTTTGCCGGACGCTCGCTCGAAGCGTACCCGCTTACTTCGCGGGGCTGAGGCCGGCGTCGACCTGGAGCTGATACTTGAGCGCGGCTTCGTTCTCGCCCCAAGCGAGGCAATCCGCATAGCCGTACTCGTTGCACTTCTCGACCATCTCGGCCACGATGGAGTCGAACTCCTCGTCGCTCTTCGCGTAGATGGCGTTCCAGGAGTACTGCTTGACCGCGGTGGTCACCTGAGACCACGTCAGCTCAAGCTCGGTGGAACGCGGGCTGGCGGAGTAGTTGACGCCCGGGATGACGCTGTAGCTCTGCTTCTCCAGATACTCCTGATTCGTGGTGACGCCGTTGTGATCGCGCCAATCCTGCTCGGCCTCGTTCTTGGCCTCGACCATCATGCTCTCCCAAGAGGAGTAGTGGAAGGTCTCGCCCTCGATGGAGTCCGGGTTCTCAGCGGACTGAGACCACGTCGTGTTGTTGATCTGGATCATGCCGTCGTTGAAGGTGCCGTCCAGCGTGTAGGTCTTGCCCGTCTCGGGGCTGGTCCACTCCACGCCGGTCAGGTCGGTGGTCGGGTCGTTGTGGCACTTGAGGCCCAGCTCGGTGAAGTAGGTGTGGCCCTCCTCGTCGTAGTCCCACATGAGGCCCTTGATGCCGTACCAGCTGGTCATCGCGCCTTCCGGCGTGGCGAGCCAGTTGATAAAGTCCATGCACTTCTCGGGGTAATCGGTGTAGTTGCCGATGGACCACACGCGGATGCCGCCCGCCAGGCTCAGGCCGTAGGCGATGTTGGTGGTATCCGTGGGCTGCAGGCTCGTCATGTACTTGCCCGCGGCCAGATGCTCGTCGGTGTTGAACAGCGTGGAGCCGGCGTAATCAAAGATGGAGAAGAACACGCCGCCGCTGGTGACCTTGGCCTGCATCTGGCTGTAGTTTTGCGTCATGGAGTCGGGATCGAACAGGCCGCGCTGATAGAGCTTGTTGTAGAACTTCAGCGCCTGCATGTACGGGCCGTTCTCCTCGAGCACGCCGTGATACTCGCCGTTCACCGCGTCGTACAGGCCGAGGCCCATCTCGTCGTAGCCGGTGATGTTCTGGGCGGTGGACTTGACGTACATGACCATGTCGCCGTCCCAGTCCGGCCACGGGCTGGCCGCGTAGGTCGGGTTGCCGTTGTCGTCGGTCGGCTCCAGCTCCTTCATCTGCGCGAGGACGTCGACGAGGTCGTCCAGCGTCTTGACCTCGGGATAGCCGAGCTGCTTATACAGATCCCAGCGAATATCCCAGGTGTAGAAGAAGTTCTCGTGGTTGTCCGCGGACAGGGCCAGATTGTGGCCGAAGCCGTGGATGGCGCCGTCCTTGTTGATCTCGCGGTTGGCTTCCAGCGCGTTGGCGAAGGTCTCGGCGATGTACGGCCCGTGCTCCTTCAGCAGATCCTCTTCCTCCCAGTCGAACAGGAGGCCCTGATCCACCGCGTTCTGGTAGTTGGTGTCGTTGCTGCCCCAGACGACGATGTCGCCCAGATCGCCGCTCTCCATGCGGGTCTCATAGGTGCCGTCGGTCTCGGGCACGATCACCAGCTCGATGCCGAACTTGTCCTTCAGCAGCGCGGAGCTCCAGCCGCCCTGCGTGCCGGAGAAGTTGGCGAGCTGGCTGTAGACGGTCAGCTGCGTGACCTCGTCCTCGGCGAGGGCGGTACCGCCCATGCAGGAGAGCAGCAGGCTGAGCGCCATGACCAGCGCGAGCAGCTTCGTGAGGCCCTTGTTGGTGTGCTTGTTCATACGACATTCCTTCCTTTCCAAAGGTTTTTACGATCAACCCTTTACAGCGCCGAGCATGATGCCCTCCTCAAAATAACGCTGCATGAAGGGATAGACCAGCATGATGGGGATAATGGTCACCATGGAGATGGTGTACTGGATGACCTTGGTGTTGAGCATCGCCGCCGTGACCTGACCGCCGGACTGCATGACGTTCTTGAGGTTCGAGGCGCTGTTCAGGTACACATACAGCCGGTGCTGCAGGGTATACAGGTTCGGCGAGTTGGCCATCAGGATCAGCGAGTCCTGGAAGGAGTTCCAGTTGCCCACCGCGCCGAAGACGGCGATCGTCGCCAGAATCGGCTTGGCGAGCGGCAGGATGATCTTGGTGAACACCTGCATGTTGGACGCGCCGTCGATGGTGGCGCTCTCCTCCAGCTCCGCCGGGATCGATTCGATGTACGTCTTCACGAGGATGATGTTGTACGGGGCCACGATGCCCGGGATGATGTAGCCCCAGAAGCTGTTGGTCAGGCCGAGGCCCAGCATGTTCAGATACCACGGCACGAGGCCCGCGTTAAAGTACATCGTGATGACGAGGAAGCGGTACCACAGGCTCTTGTGCCACATCTTCTGTTTGGTGGTCAGGTAGCCCGCGAAGCCGGAGGCGATCACCATCAGCGCCGTGCCCAGCACCGTGCGGGCGACCGTGACGAGGATGGAGTTGCCGAAGTCCGACACGTTTTGCAGGGCCAGATAGTTGCGGATGTGGATGCCGTGCGGCAGCAGCGTGATGACGCCGCGGTTCACCAGATCGTTGTCGGAGATGGTGTTGATGAACAGGTAGTAGAACGGGAACACGCACAGGAACGTGAAGATCACGAAAAACGCGACGTTCACGACCATGAACAGCTTGTCGCCCACCGAGGTCTTGTAGCGGGGGCCGGTGCTCGCGTGCATCTTTTTCTTTTCGCTCATGCCCACGCCTCCTTAAATGATGCTCTCGCCGCGCAGCACCTTGGAGGCCTGATTGGCGCCGAAGAGCAGGAACACGCTGATGATGGACTTCGCCATGCCGATGACGGTGGACATGGGGATCTGTCCGCTGCCGATGCCCAGATTGTACACATACAGATCGAGCACCTCGATGGAGCTTTGGTTGATCGCGTTGGAGAAGACCAGATACTGATCGAGACCGTTGGAGAGGATGTTGGCGATGCTCATCAGCAGCAGCACGAAGAAGGTTGGCATCAGCTGCGGGATGGTCACATGCCAGATCTGCCTGAAGCGCCCCGCGCCGTCCATCGTCGCCGCCTCGTAGAGCACCGGGTCGATGCCGGAGATCGAGGAGATGTAGATGATGGCGCTCCAGCCCAGCCCCTTCCACAGGCCCCAGAGCAGCATCTTGATCCACATGTGGCTGCTGCTCATCAGGTAGTTGGTATTTGCTTGAACGCCCATGAAGTTCTTGAGGAAGCTGTTGATGAAGCCGTCCGTGGAGAAGATCGCCAGCGCGACGGCGTAGACGATGACCCAGCCGAGGAAGTTCGGCACGGTGGTGAACGTCTGCACGATGCGCCTGAAGCGCTTGCTGGGCACCTGCGTGAGCAGGATGGCGAAGAACATCGGCAGCCAGCTGGTCAGGATGCCGAGGCTGCTCATCGCCAGCGTGTTGCGCAACACGCGGATCAGGTCGCGGCGGGTCGCGGCGTTCTGGAAGAGGTAGGTGAACCACTTGAAGCCCACAAAGTTCTCCGCGCCGAGCGTGCCGCCCGCCTTGTAATCGAAGAAGGCGTAGCGCCAGCCCCACAGCGGCAGGTAGGAGAACACGAACGCCAGCGCGATAAACGGCAGGAACATCAGGAAGAGGTGATACTCCTCCTTCATCCACATCTTGTCCTCCAGCGCCTCGCCGCTCGCGCGCTGGCGCAGCAGCAGCAGGATGCTGGTGAGCAGGATGGCCGCCGTGAGCACGATAAACAGCGGGAAGCCGCCGGAGACGTTCGGCCGCACGCGGTTGGAGTCCGCCGCCACGATCTGCCCGTAGGCCATGCGGATGCCGGCGAGGCCCGCGCCCATGAGCACGGAACCCGCGATCGGGAAGAGCAGGCCCCTGCGGCGCATGCGGTTGTTGCCCACGGACATGCAGCCGCCGACCGCCGAGAGCGCGATGCCCACGACGATCGCGATGCTCGCGCCGCGCAGCAGGTAGAACGTCCCGTAGGTCACGATCCCCTTGCTGAGCACGCGGCTCAGGTTCCCCACCAGCGAGTCAAAGGACAGGCAGGCGGTCAGCAGTGAGGTGTAGCGGCCGATCTCGACGGTGATGCGCCCGGGGTTGAAGCCCGGATAGAACACTGCCGCGCAGGCGAGCAGGATGGCCAGCCGATGCAGGATGTACAATCCCCCGTCGCGGGTCTTTTCCTTCGCCTTTGCCGTTGCTTGCGTCATGGACATCCCTCCCATTGATATGTAGCCTGAAGCGCTAGGCTGTCGACATCCCGTCGCCGTGAGGCCCGGGCGCGCCGCGCCGCGCGCGTTACAGGCGGATCGTCAGGCGGTGCGCCTTGCCGTCGCGAGGGCGAGCCGTCGTCGGGGCGACGCTCTTGCCGTCCAGCAGGTAGACGCTGCCCTCGCCGCAGCGGAAGCGGCCCGCGGCGGCCTCGATCTCGACCTCCAGCACGGTGTCGTTCGTGTACAGCGTGTAGCCCATGCGCTCCCGGCCCGGGAGCATCACGGGCGAGAAGGTCATCTCGTCCTTGCCCATCTGCACGCCGAGGAACTCATACACCGCCAGCGTCAGCCACGAGGCCGTGCCCGAGAGCATCGGGCCGATGTTTTCCCCGGTCTCGCTGTTGTTGTACTGGGTGCAGAAGCGCGGGTTGCCCTTGAGCACGAACGGATCCTTGAGCGTGCCGTAGGGCAGCGTCCGCTCGATCATGAAGAACGCCAGATCGCAAAGCCGCCGCGCCAGCGCTTCGTCGCGCACGACCTTGGCCGCCTGCAGCGAGGCCACCGTCGCCATCATCGCCGCGTGCTTGAAGACGCCGCCGTTCTCGCGGTCGCCGGGGAAGTACAGCGCCGTGCCGGTGTTCACGCCCAGCAGGTCGTAGTTGACCAGCGTGCAGAGTTTGAGGCCCGCCTCGGTCTTGAGATAGCGCTCGACCGTGTCCAGCATGATCGCGATCTGCTCCTCGGTGGCCACCTTGGCGAGGATCGCCCAGCTGTAGGAGTTGAGGTAGTAGCTGCCGTCGATCGCGGGATCGAGGCTCAGGCCGTCGCCGCCCGCGCCCAGATAGGCGTAGGGCCTGCCGTCGTTGATGAGGCAGCGCGCAAAGAAGTCGCCCTTCCACGCGTTTTCCTGCATGCTCCCGGCGACCCGGCGCGCCAGCGCCGCCGCCTTGCGGCCGTCCTCCTCCCTGCCGATCATGGGGGCCAGCTCCGCCGCCTCGTTCGCGGCGATGACGAGCAGGCAGGCGTTCATCACGCTCTCGCAGAGCGTGTTCTCCCACCGCGCGCCCCAGCTTTGGCCCTTCTTTGCCAGCTGCTCGCGGTAGCGCTCCTCCTTCTGCGGGCCTTGCAGCACCTCGCGGTCGAGGCGCAGCGTGTCGTTCCAGTCCGCCTTGTCCAGCAGCGGCAGGCCGTGAACGCCCACGGAGATCTCGCCGCTGTACTCGAGGATCGCCATGATCGTATCCCAGAGCGCGCGCTTTTGGCCCTGCTCGCCCGCGACGGGGAACTCCTCGCGCAGGAACGCGCCGTCCCCGGTGAGCTTCACATAGCGGTAGACCGCCTGCACGAGCCAGAGCTGGTCGTCCGAGCAGTCGCCCGGGCCTTTGCCCCTGAAGGTAAAGTCGTGATAGGCGTAGCCCATGGCAAAGACGTTGCGCACCCAGTTGGAGATCAGCTCCTTGACCAGCGCGTCGTCGCCCATGGCGTCCATGGAATACATGGAGGCGTAGATGTCCTGAATCTCCCTGAAGCCCGTCTCGCGGTAGGACTTCTGCGTCCACGCGAAGGCGCGGGAGACGTAGGTCTGATAGAGCACCTGGAAGGGCAGGTTGCGCCCCACATAGGCGTCCATCTGCGCGTCCCCGGTGTGGGGCCGCAGGTAGGCGCTGTAGCGCTCCCAGAAGCCGACGACCTTTTGCAGCGTCGCGGTCAGCGCGGCGGGGTCGGCGTAGCGGGAGAGCAGGTTGCCCAGCGCGGCGTCAAACGGCTGCGCCACGTCGCCCTCGCTCTCCATCATGCCCACCAGCTCGTCCACGACGGCGGTCTCCCCCGCGCGGACGGTCAGCGTCTTGCCCATCGCGAAGAAGGAGGCCATCTTGCGCTGATAGCGGCTGGGCAGGCGCGCGACCAGCTCCGGGCGCGCGAGCGTGCCGCTGCCGATAAAGTCGGACTGGCTGGCGCAGAACTCGTCAAAGCCGCAGCCCTGATAGAGCAGCGCCGCGAAGCGCTTTTCGCCCATGCACTCCTTGGGCTTGTGATGCACCGTCATCGCGGCGGGCTTTCCGTCCTTATAGTAGACCTCGCTCTCGGCGACGATGTTGGTGTAGATCACGTCGTTGGCGACGCCGTCGGGCATGCCGATGCCGAACACGCCGGTCATGACGATCTTGAGCGTCCTGTCCCGGCCGGAATGGTTTTCGATCTCCACCCGCTGCGCCTCGACCGCCGTGGGCATGCCGTCCTCCTGCGGCAGCAGGAAGATCGTGCGGCGGATCGTCAGGCCGCAGGCGGTCTCATAGGTGATGACGCTGCGGCTCTGGCTGTGGCGGCAGGTCGCGGAGACGACGTTCGTCTCCACGTCGGCGGAGTAGAAGATCTGCCGCCCGTCCTCCACCAGATAAAACTGGCGGTTGGCCGGCTCGCCGTTCTCCTCGGGGGCGAGCACATAGCGGGTCGCCAGCACCTGCTTTGCGCCGGAGGCCCTGAAGGAGCCGCGCCCCAGCGCGTCCAGCGCGCCCTTGGGCGTGGTGAGCAGCGGCTGCTCGTAGCCCGCGCGGCTGCCCAGCAGCAGGTTCACCGCGTAGTGCGGCCCGACCGTATACGCCTTGAGATCGAGCAGCAGCTCGCCGTTTTCGTTGAGCTTGCCCGGGCTGGCCATCACCCGCTCGTACACCGCCAGCGCCTCGGCGGCGACGTCGTCCGGCAGGGTCTCGGGGCCGTCCTGCGACAGGCAGCGAACGCTCCCGTCCTCCAGATAGAGCAGGCGGCTGCCGCTGCGCCCGGCCAGATACGCCGCCATGGCGGGGCGGTTCATCAGGTGTGCGCAGACCGGGGCCTCGAAGGGCAGCGCGGCGAAACCCAAAGCGCTCTCCCGTCGCCCGTCCAGAAACTCCGCGTCCAGCGCGCCGCCGCCCAGCTTCCCGGCGAAGGTCGCCTCGATGAGATCGCGCGCGGCGCGGGTCTGGGTGCGGGCCTGTTCGCTGCTAAAGATCATGCGCTCGTTCCTCCTGTGACGATTTCTCGCGGCGCGCTCCGGCAAATATGCCAATCCGTGCGCTGGCCGCGTCCTCTTTCCTGCGTATATTATAGATTCTTTTCGCGCTTTCGTCAATTCAGAATATCTGAACTTGTGAATATCGTCAAAATGCACAATCGCCCGCCGCGCAAACTGGCGCACTTTTTGAGAAGCGCCTTCGGTTGCTTTTTCACCCCGTCCCCGCTATAATAACAAAAAACGATATCTCAAAGGAGGAATCGGCATGCGCGAGGCACAGGATGCGGCCGCCCCCGGCGCACGGCTATGGTATCGCGCCCCCGCGGCGGACTGGAACGAGGCGCTGCCGCTGGGCAGCGGCACGCTGGGGATGATGGTCTTCGGCCTCATGGAGCGGGAGGAATTGCAGCTCAACGAGGAGTCGCTCTGGAGCGGCTACCCCGCCGTTTGGGATAATCCCGCCTGCCGCGAGGCGCTGCCGCGCATGCGCGCGCTGCTCTTCGCGCGCCGCCTGCGCGAGGCGGAGGCGCTGTGCAGGCAGACCATGGTTTGCTTGGGCGGCGGCAGCGACGACCCGTATTACGGAAGCTATCAGACGGCAGGCTCCCTTTTCATCGAAAGCCCGGTCGAGGACGCGTCCGGCTACGAGCGCTCGCTCGATCTGACGCGCGGCGCGGCGCAGACGCGCTTTGGCCGCGTGCGGCGCACGCACACCGTCTCCCACCGCTATCAGGTCACGGCCAGCCGCCTGACCGGCGCGCCGCGCTATCGTCTCACCTTCGCGCGCGAGGGCTGCGCGGTCGCCTATCGGGACGGGGAGAGCCTCGCGCTCGGGCGGCAGGAGGGCGGCGGCGCGATGACCTTCTGCACGCTGGCGCAGATCGAGACGGACGGCGCCGTGTCCTGCGGGGAGGACGGCCTTTTCGTCGAGGGCGGCGGCGCGCTGACGGTCTGGACCTGCACCGCAACCAGCTATCAGACCGGCGAAGCGCCGGAGGACGCCTGCCGCCGCAGGCTCGCGCGGGCGCGCTCCGCCGGGTTTGACGCCGTGCTCTCGGATGAGGCCGCGTGGATGGGCGAGGCGATGGGCCGCTGCGCGCTGACGCTTCCCGAGGACGCGGCGCTCTCCTCCCTGCCCACGGACGAGCGCCTCGCGCGCGTCCGCGCGGGCGGCAAGGACGCCGGGCTGTGCCGCCTTTATTTCGACTACGGCCGCTACCTGCTGATCGGCTCCGCGTGGGGCCGCCTGCCCGCCAATTTGCAGGGCGTCTGGTGCAAGGACATGATCGCGCCGTGGACGGGCGACTACCACATCAACATCAACCTGCAGATGAATTACTGGTTCGCGGACGCGGCGGGGCTGGGCGATTACGCCGACGCGCTGTACCGCTACATCGCCTTTCTCGCGCGCTGCGGCGAGGACACCGCCCGCGTGATGTACGGCTGCCGGGGCTGGGTCGCGCACACCCTCGCCAACCCGTGGGGCTTCACCGCGCCGGGGCAGAACCCGGACTGGGGCGCGTTCCTCTGCGCCGGGGCGTGGTGCTGCCGCCACCTCTATGAGCATTACCTCTACACCGGGGACGAGGCGTTCCTGCGGGCATACTGGCCCATCATCCGCGGCGCGGCGCTGTTCTTCACCGATTTTCTGGTCGAAGACCCGGCGACGGGGTACCTTGTGACCGCGCCCTCCAACTCCCCGGAAAACAGCTACATCGACCCGGAGGACGGCGAGAAGATCGCCGTCACCCTCGGCCCGACGATGGACGAGATGATCGTGCGCGAATTGTTCACCCTCACGCTGCAATGCGCGCAAACGCTGGGCGAGGAGGACGACCTGACGCGGCGGATCCGCGCGATGCTCCCCCGGCTGGCCCCCACGCGCGTGAGCCGCTACGGCACGATCTGCGAGTGGATCGAGGATTACGAGGAGTGGGAGCCGGGGCACCGGCACATCTCACAGCTCTACGGCCTCTATCCCGGCTGGGAGATCACGCCCGAGGGGACGCCGGAGCTGGCGCGCGCCGCGCGCGAGACGCTGCGGCGGCGGCTGGCACACGGCGGCGCGCACACCGGGTGGAGCCGCGCGTGGATCGTCAACCTCTGCGCCCGGCTGCGCGACGGGGCCGCCGCGCAGGAGCACCTGTACGCGCTGCTTGGGCGCAGCACCCTGCCCAACCTCTTCGACACGCACCCGCCCTTTCAGATCGACGGGAACTTCGGCGGCGCGGCGGGCATCCTCGAGATGCTGGTGCAGAGCCACGACGGCGTCGTTCGCCTGCTGCCCGCGCTGCCGCCCGACTGGGCCGAGGGCGGCGCGCTCGCGGGCGTGCGCGTGCGCGGCGGCTGCAAGGTCTCCTTTAGCTGGAAGGATGGCCGGGTGACCGAGGCATGGTTTGAGGTGGCGAGCGGCGAAGGCGAGCGGGAGATCGCCGTCTGCGCAAACGGCGAAACGCGCCGCCTGCGCGTGCGCCCCGGCGAGCGGACGGCGCTGTAAAAGGCTTCTTTGACAGACCGAGCGGGCATCTCCCCGCGCTTTTCGTGCAAGGGGATGCCCGCTTCCGTTTGTCCCTTCATACTGTTTTCAAATCAAATGATCTACACACTCCGACATCGGATTACGCCGAGCAAGCAAAAGCGGGAGCCGAGACTTTTCAAGTTCAACCCGCCCGGGATCGCTTCGCTACCGGGCTACTTTTGGCAATCGCTTCGCGATTTGGGGCACGTTGGGGCTACCGCCCCAAACCCTGTCTGGGGACATTGTCCCCAGACCCCATCCTGTGTTTTACACCATTTTAAGGTTTTATCTGAGAAAAGTATCAGCGCTGTCCCTAAGCCCGCGCGCTCACCCGCGGCCCCAGATAGGACGCGGGCAGCGGCTTCCCCGCCGGATGGAGCACGAACCGCTCGAAGACGACCAGCGGCGACCCCGCGTAGACGCGCAGCGTGTTGACGCCCTTGCGGCAGTTTACGCGCATGCGCTTGACGCGCACGTTGTCGCAGACCGCGTCCACCCATTCCTTGCAGCGATAGTCCTGCGAGCGGAAATCCGGCCCCACGGCGTTGACGCGGCCAATCTCGCCGCCGTTCATCTGGATGAAGAAGCAAAGCTCGTGCGCCATCGTCGCCGTGTTGGACGGGGCCATGTACGCGAGCAGCGCGTACTCGCCCTCCTCGCTCGCGCAAAAGGCGTATTCCACATAGGGCTTGTCCTGCGCGTCGCAAAGGTCGAGCTGCGGCGGCATCGCCTTGATCGCGCAGCCCGTGCGCCCGTAGGGGCGCAGCACGACGAACGCGGCGTCCGGCGCGTCGTGCTTAGCGACAAAGCCGTCGGCCTCCATGCAGACGACGCCGTTCCCGTCCAGATAGCATCCGGCGGGCGCGTCCGCCTTTTCCGTCCCTTGCGCCTGCACGACGATTTTGCACACCGCGTCGCTTTGCACGAGCACGACGCCCGTCTGCCGTCCGGAAAGCAGTTCGTCCACGATCTCGATCGTCAGCACGTCCTTGCTTGATACGCAGCCGCTCGTGTGCGAGAGGCGCAGCCACGGGCAGTCGGTGGAGACCGTGTAGCAGACCGGCTCGCGGCTGCCGCAGGCCAGATCGACGCGCAGCGCGCGCACCGAGGGGTCGAGCGCGTAGGGAAGCGTCAGCGTGTCGCCCGTCCAGCGGCTGCCGAGGGTGAACGCGTCGCTGAGCGCGTCCGCCACGAGCAGGCGCGGCTTGTTCGCGCCCTCGACGCGGATCATCAGCGGATAGACGTTGCCGTCCTCGCACCACGCCCGAAATCCGATGTGCTCGCTGAGCGCCATCCCGTAGAAAAAGCCCTCGCCCACCTGATGATACGCGCGCGTGAGCGCCCGGTCGCGCAGGATGGCCCGCTGCACGGCGTCCGCATACGCGTTGGCCTCCATGCGCCCCTGCGACGCGTAGAAGCGGTCGAGCGTCGCGTACAGCCACATGCGGCAGAGGTTCGCCGAGGCCGCCGCCGGATAGAAGACGAGGTTCCAGAAGGCCGTCAGCGCCTCGGGCGGGCAAACGCCGCGCAGGCGCTCCGCCTCGTTTTCCACATGCTCCGCCTGCGCGAGCAACGCCCGCGTCTCGCCGTAGTGAACGGGGTGATAGACGGCGTCTCCCATGATCTCCGGGCGGCGGTTGTGGTTGATCTGCGTGTAGCCGTCCAGCACGGTACACACGGCGCGGCGATCCGCCTCGCCAAAGGCCGCGCCGAACTGGCGATCCACCCACGCGCGCGTCCACGCCGCCGCGTTGTTGGGGGCCTGCGCGCCATAGCGCTCCATGTCGTAGGCGAGATCCATGAAGTAGCACAGCGGGTATTCCAGCAGGGCCAGATCGCCCACGTTGGCGATCCACACCTGTCGGATGCCGCCCTCGTAGGCGGTGGTGAGCTGCTCCCACATCTTGGGCAGGTGGTTGGTGTTCACCCACTCGTAGGCGCGCGGGCCGCCGTGGAAATCCAGATGATAGTACAGCCCGACGCCGCCCGGGTGGCGCAGCATCTCGGGCGTGGGCAGCGAGCGCAGGTTGCCGTAGTTGTCGTCGCCGAGCATCAGCGTCACGCCGTCCAGCTCGGGATCACCCATCAGGCCCGGCGTGTGCTCGTCGCCGTAGAAGAACGATTCCACCTCGTTAAACATCACGAACAGCCGCGGCACGCGCGAAAGATCGGGGCAGACGCGCTCGCGGATGAGCCGGTTCTGCTCGCGCAGCACGTCGCGCAGCAGCGCGATGTTTTCCGCTATCGACGCCTCGCCCATGATCGGCGTATCCTGCTCGCCGCGCATGCCGACGGTGATGATGTTTTCAAACGGCGCGTTGCGCGCAAGGCCGTCCTCCCAGAAGCACAAAATGCCCTCGCGGTTGGCGCGGAAATCCCACGCGTCGCCGTAGGGGGAGCCGGGGCCGCGCATGAGGCCGTACTCCTCGCCCGCGCGCATGCACGGCTCGTGGTGCGAGGCGCCCATGACGACGCCCAGCTCGTCGGCCAGCCGCGCGCTCTCCAGCCCCGGGCCGTCGAGGCTGAAATTGCAGTGCCACATCGCGGGCCAGAGATAGTTGCCCTTCAGGCGCAGCAACAGCTCAAAGACGTGCGCGTACATCGCCGCGTTGAAGCCGCCGAAGCGCACCTTCGACCATGTGCCCATCGCGGGCCACTCGTCGTTGAGGAAGAAGCCGCGGTAGCGCACGCTCGGCTCTTTGGAAACCACGTTTGCCGATGCGTCCAGCACGACCTCCTCGCGCCGCGCGGGCCGCACGTCCGACCAATCGACCAGAGGCGATACGCCCAGCAGCTCGCTCAGGTGGAACAGCCCGTAGATCGTGCCGCGCTTGTCGCTGCCCGCGATCACCAGCGCCGAGGAGACGCCGGGAAACGGCGCATCCACGACGGCAAAGACATAGCGCTCCCAACCGCCCGCGATGCGCGCCAGATCGAGGCGGCTTTCAAGCGCCTCCAGCCACGCGCTTTTGCCCAGCGTGCCGGCGATCACGGCGCAGCCGCCCTCGGGCAGCGCGCTTTGCACCCGGGGCCGCCGGCCCGTCACGCGCTCCACGTCGCGGGCCACCATGCCGCAGACCCGGCGCACGCCCGCAAAAGCGGTCTCCTCCACGCAGAAAACGGGGCCTCCCCGCGCAAAACGAATGGCCATCGCTCTTCCTCCCGTTTGCGGCAAACCGCAGGACTCGCCGCGCTTTTCCGGCTTTGATTATAGAAAGCCCGTCCCCGCTTGTCAAGGCGCGCCGCGCATAAAAAAGCGCCGCGCCCCGCCCGGCGGGAGGCTTGCATTTTGGCCCCGCCTTTGCTACACTACAGGGGATGCGATTGGGAAGACGCACTTTGGAAAGGAAGCGGCGCGCATGGCGGAGGAACGCAGGAAGAGGCTCTTTGAGACGGAGGCGGTGCCGCGCGCGGTGCTGCTGCTCTCGGTGCCCACGGTGATGAGCTGTCTGGTATCGGTGCTCTACAGTCTGGCCGACACCTACTTCGTCGGCATGCTGAACGACCCCGTGCAGACCGCCGCCGTGACGCTCGCGGCCCCGGTGCTGCTGGCGTTCAACGCGGTCAACAACCTCTTCGGCGTGGGCAGCTCGAGCATGATGAGCCGCGCGCTCGGGCGCGGGGATATGAAGACGCTGCGCGCCAGCTCGGCCTTTGGCTTCTGGGGCGCGCTCGTGTGCGGCGCGCTCTACTCCGTCGCCTGCGCGGCGCTGCGGGGGCCGCTGCTCTCCCTGCTCGGCGCGGACGCGACCACCGCAGGCCCGACGGGGCGCTATCTCTTTTACACCGTCGTGCTCGGCGCGGCCCCGTCCATCCTGAACGTGGTGATGGCCTACCTCATCCGCTCGGAGGGCGCGACGCTGCACGCGAGCATCGGCACGATGAGCGGGTGCCTGCTCAACATCGCGCTCGACCCCGTGTTCATCCTGCCGTGGGGCTTCGGCATGGGCGCGGAGGGCGCGGCGCTGGCGACGCTGCTGTCCAACCTCTTCGCCGTCGGCTACTTCTTCTGCTACCTGATTGCAAAGCGCCGCAGCACCTGCGTGTGCATTTCGCCCCGCGCGCTCACGCTGCGCAGGAGCATCGTGCTGGGCGTCTGCGCGGTCGGCGTGCCCGCGTCCATCCAGAACCTGCTCAACGTCGTCAGCCACACGCTGCTCAACAACCTCGCCTCGCCCTACGGCGCGCAGGCGCTCGCGGCGATGGGCATCGCCTCGAAGGTCAGCATGCTGCCGCTGTACGTCTCCATGGGCATCTCGCAGGGCGTCATGCCGCTGATCGGTTACACCTACGCCGCGCGGCGCATCCCGCGCATGAAAAAGGCCCTCTCCTTTACGGCGGGCCTTTCCCTGTGTTTGCTCTCGAGCGTCACGCTCGTCTTCGCGCTGTTTGCCGCGCCGGTCGCGGGCGCGTTCATCGACGACGCGCAGACCGTCGCCTACGGCGCGGCGTTCCTGCGCGCGCAGGTGTTTTCCATGCCCTTTCTGGCGATCGACTTCCTCGCGGTCGGCGTGTTTCAGGCGGTCGGTCAGGGCGCGCTCTCCCTGCTGATGGCGTGCGCGCGCAAGGCGCTGCTGGAGATTCCCGCGCTCTTCCTGCTGGGGCGGCTCTTCCCGCTCTACGGTCTGGCGTGGGCGCAGTTCGCCGCGGAGATCGTGATGGCCGCCGTGGCGACGGCGCTGCTGCTGCGGCTGCTGCGCCGCATCGAGGCCGGGCGGCTGTAGGCGCCTAGTTTTCCCCGGTCGCGCATACGTTTTCCAGCGTCACGCCCTGCGCGCGGGCGATTTTGACGCCCTGCGATGCGCCGCCCAGTGTCACGTCGCGGAAGACGACGTTGCGAATCTCGTAGCCCGGCGCGTCAAAGCCCTCCAGCTCGATGGCGGCGCAGGGGCGCATGTCGCCGCCGTCGTGCGAGGCCTGATACAGCCCCGTCAGCGTCAGCCGCTCAAAGAGGCAGTCGCCGAGGACGGGCGGCGTCTTGGCGGGCACGCCGTCGTCGTTGTAGGGCACGGCGTGCATCATCACGCGCGGGACGACGCAGTCCCGCACGCAGACATCGCGGACGTAACCTCCGCGTTTTTTGGTTGCCTTGATTTCCAGCCCGCTCATCGAGACGCGCAGGTCGCAGTCCCAGATGCGCACATCCTCGACGCCGCCGCTCATCTCGCTGCCGATGACGATGCCGTGGCCGAACGCGCTCTCGCAGTCGAACACGCGAATGTGACGTGAGGGCCTGCCGATCGCGTTGCCCTCCGGGTTCTTGCCGGACTTGACGGCGACCGCGTCGTCTCCGGTGAAAAATTGGCTGGCGAAGAGCGTGCAGTGTTCGCTGGAGTCCGGATCCCAGCCGTCGCCGTTCCACACGCCCTCCGAGCGGAAGACGCAGTGATCGGTCACCACGCCGTCGCAGTAGATCATGTGGACGTTCCAGCTCGCGCCGTTTTGCAGCGTCAGCCCGGTCACGCGCACGTTTTTGCAGTTGCTCAGGTTGAGGAGCCTCGGGCGCACGCGGCCCGGGATCGTGTGCTCGTTTTCGTATTCGCGGATGCCGTCGCCCAGCGCGATCAGTTCGTCGCGCAGCCGCTCGCGCTCCTGCTCGATCACGGCCAAGGCGAGCTTTTGCCCGCCGCTGGCGATCGTCCCCCGCCCGTGGATGAGCACGTTCTCGCAGTTGGGGCCGCCCGCGTGATCGAGGTGGCCAAAGTTGAGCAGGCTCGAATAGCACTCCATCTCGTACCCCTCGAAGCGGCTGGGGATGCGCGGCAGGTAGTCCTCGGGCCTGTCCGTGCCCTGCAAAACGGCCCCCTCGTCGAGGAAGATCTCCATGTCGCCGTGCCCGCGCAGCGCGCCCGTCAGGTACACGCCCGCCGGGAAGTAGAGGCAGTCGCCCGCGCCGCAGTCGTCAAACGCCCGTTGCAGCGCGCGCGTGTTGAGCGTCGCCCCGTCGCCGGCCGCGCCGTAGGGCGGCTGGGTCACGTCCACGCGGCGGCGCTTCGCGCGCGTCCGGCACGCCGTCTCGGCGAACAGTTCGGTTTCCCCCGCGCGCATGCACACCCGCGCGCGCAGCGGCGCGTCCGGCCCGAGGCCCGTGACCGTGTAGTGCGTGCGATCAACCTGCACGGCCTCGCGCCCCTCCACTTCCACCTCGTAGCGCTGAGACGCCGCCGCGCAGGCGGGCTTGTCCCAATACAGCGTGACGGCGCTGTCCGTCGCCTGCGCAAACAGCTCGAAATCGCCCATACGCGTCCTCCTTTTTATATCCTCACGCTCCGGCAGAGCGCCGCCGCCTCCGCGCGCGAGACGCCGCCCTGCGCCGCGTCCGGGTCGGGCAGCGCGTCCGCCGCGCAGCGCATCGCGAAGCCCTTGCGCAGCAGCTGCAAAAACTCGCGCCTTGTGATCGCGCGGTGAGGGCGAAGTTTTCCCTCCCGCAAGAAGCCCTCCGGCAGCAGCCCGCTTTGCAGCGCGCAGCGCGCCTCGCACGTCCAGCTTTCGCTTTGCGGCACGTCCGGCGGCAGCGGCGCCGGCGCGTTGGTCGCAAACAGCCCGACCGTGCGGTTGACCAGCTCGAGCGCCTCGATGCGCGTGAGCGGCGCGTCGGGCCGCGTTCGCTCGTAGCCGAGGTAGAGCGCCTCCAGCCCCATCGGCGGCGTCGCCTCGTCGATGCTCACGGGGACGATCGGCTCGAGCGGCTCCGCGGGCGTCCACGGCTCCTGCGCGCGGGCGTCCGCGAGCGAAAGGCGCGACAGCTCCCCCGCCACGAAGCCCGCCGCGAGGTATGCGCCGAAGTCGTTGGTGTGCGTGTAGTCGCCCTTGCGGTAGAGCGGCTTGCAGGCGTCGCGCCCGTCCCGCCGCAGCCGCGCGACCTGAAAGGCGTGCAGGTCGATCGCGGGCGCGCCCGTCTCCCGGGCGACCCGCTTCGCCGCGCTTGCAAACGGGCCGAGCAGATCGAAATACGTCCGTTCGTCCCGCCAGCTGTTGCGCGCCAGCGGCGTCACCACGGCCACGCGCGCGCCGCGCGCCGTCAGCTCCCGCACATAGGCTTTGAGCAGGCGGGCGTAGCCGCCGCGCGCCGTCAGGTGCGGCCGTTTCTGATCGTTGTGGCCGAACTGAATGAGCGCGACGTCCCCCGGCCGGAGCTGGGCGAGCAGCAGATCGTACAGCCCCTCGGTGCGGAAGGTCTCCGCCGTCATGCCCGAGCGGGCGAGGTTGACGACGCACGCGCTTTCGCCCAAGAAGCAGGGCAGCATCTGCCCCCAGCCCGCGTAGCACGCGCCCGGCGCGTAGGGGCTGAAGGACGGCTGATCGGTGACGGTCGAATCGCCGAGCAGCAGCACGGCGGGCGCGTCCGCCGGCTCGGCGCTCACCGCCACGATCGCAGCGCCCGGCGCGACGAGCGCCAATTCGATCGCCTCGCCCGGGGCCGGTTCGTCCGCGCCCTCGGGCAGGGCCGGGTGCAGCGCGCACAGCGCCGAGACCGTCTTGCGTTCCCCTTTGCGCAGCGCGCCCCGCCAGAGCAGGCGGCGGTGGTTGCCAAAGAGCAGCGCTGTGGGCGCGTCCTCCTCGGCGCGCAGCGTCGCCCGCACGCGATAGCGTCCCTCAGGCGCGATCGCGCGCAGGCAGACGGGCGCTATGTATCCCGGCGCGGACGCGACGCCGCTCTCCGTAAAGCCCGCGCAGGGCAGGCCGCAGGGGACAAATCCCCCGATTTCGCGCTTCAATGCGCTCCCCTCCCGTCGGCGATCGCGCCGCTTTTTTCGCCTCTATTGTACAGGAAAAAGCGCGCGCATGCAAGAGCGCGCCGCGCGGCAAGTTGGGCGAATCTGCGAAGAATCTGCTCGAAAATATGCAATCTTTTCCGCCGCGCAAATTGATTCTAACCGCCCGGTCTGCTATAATGAAGCAGAGCAATGAAACCCCATCATTTGAGCATTGGACGGGAGGCAGAGCGTATGGCGCAGATCACCTTTGACAAGGGCCGCGTGCTGGCGGCGGTGGACGCCGTCGTCCGGCAGACGATGAACATGGATATGACGTGGGACTGGCCCTGCGGCGTCGCCTACCACGGCGTGTGCGAGGCGTATCGCGTCACCGGGAACGACGCGTACCTGGATGCGCTGCGCGCGCGCATCGACGAGCACCTCTCCCTCGGGCTGCCCGTCTTCACGGTGAACACCTGCTCGATGGGCCACGCGCTGCTGACGCTGGAGGCCGTCACGGGCGACGCGCGCTACCGCGAGGTCGCCGAGCAGAAGATCGACTACCTGCGAAATCGTGCGCTGCGCTTTGGCGAAAACGTACTTCAGCACACCGTCTCCGCGAACAACGACTTCCCGGAGCAGTGCTGGGCGGATACGCTGTTCATGGCGGCGTACTTCATGCTGCGCGCGGGCGTGCAGTGGAAGGACGCGCAGCTCGTGGACGACGCGCTGAACCAGTACTACTGGCACATCGAGTATTTGCAGGACAAGAAGACCGGGCTGTGGTACCACGGCTACAACAACCTCGCGGGCGATCACATGTCCGGCATCTACTGGGGCCGCGCCAACGCGTGGGCCGCGTACACGATGAGTCAGGTCGGCCGGGTGCTGCCCGAGTGCTACCTCTACCCGCGCTACATGGACGTGGCGGGTTCGCTCTCCGAGCAGCTCGCCGCGCTCAAGCATTTGCAGACCGAAAACGGCCTCTGGCGCACGATTCTCGACGACGAGCAGAGCTACGAGGAGGTCTCCGCCTCGGCGGGCATCGCCGCCGCGATGACGCTGCGCGGCAACCCGCTGCACATCCGCTACATCGATAAGGCCGTAGAGGGCGTGCTTGCGAATATCAGCCCGGAGGGGCGCGTGCTGAACGTCTCCGCCGGAACCGCCGTCATGAAGGATCGCGACGGCTACCGGGGCATCTCCCGCCGCTGGACGCAGGGCTGGGGACAGGGGCTGGCGCTCGCGTTCCTCTGCGCGGTGCTGGACAGCGATCAGGCGAGCCACGACGGCGCGCTGTGAGCGGGCAAGGAGGCAGAGCGATGCAAGAGCGCAACAGGGGCGATTTTACGCTGCCCGGAGAGGCCGGATACGAGGCGCTGACGCTGGAGCTGGCGCGGCGCTGGGGCGCGGACGTCATCCGCGACTCGGACGGCACGAAGCTCTCCGGCGAGATCGTGGACGCGGGGTACCGCATCTATTCCACCGTGTGCGTCATCCGCGAGCACAACGCCTTCGCCGAGGCGCATCCCGAGTGCCAGCAGCAGACGTTTCTCATCTCAAAGCCCGTGATCGCCACGGGCGAATGCGCGCGCATCCCGCTGATGGACGGCTACTTTAGCGAGCAGTTCGCCCTCAACGATTCGGCGGACGCGCTGCGCTACTGGCAGGTCTACGACCGCACGACGGGCGAGGAGGTTCCGCGCGAGCGCTGGGCCTATGCGGACGGGGCCGTGACCGTCTCCAGCTGCGCGCCGTGGCACCGCTACACGGCCAGCTTCCTGTGCTACCGCATCTGGGAAGAGATCAACATGTATAACCACACGACCAACGGCTGGACGAGCGCGCACCTGCGCCAGCTCGACCCGCGCAGCGACGTCGCGTGGGCCTATCTGACGGACTTCATGGACAGCTGGTGCCGGGAAAACCCGCAGACCAGCGTCGTGCGGCTGACCTCTCTGTTCTACAACTTCGTGTGGATCTGGGGCAGCGACGCGCGCAACCGCCACCTGTTCACCGACTGGGCCAGCTACGATTTCACCGTCAGCCCGGCGGCGCTGGACGCGTTCGCCGCGCGCTACGGCTACGCGCTCACCGCCGAGGATTTCGTGCGCGGCGGCCGCCATCAGTCCACGCACATGCCGCCCACCCGCGCCAAGCTCGACTACATGGATTTCATCCAAGAATTTGTCGCGGACAAGGCGCGCGAGCTGGTCGCGATCATCCACCGCCACGGCAAGCAGGCGTATGTCTTCTACGACGACAGCTGGGTCGGCATGGAGCCGAGCGGCAAGCGCTTTGCCTCCATCGGCTTCGACGGGCTGATCAAATGCGTTTTTTCCGGCTTCGAGTGCCGCCTGTGCGCCGCCGCCGACGTCCCCGTCCACGAGCTGCGGCTGCACCCGTATCTCTTCCCCGTGGGCCTCGGCGGCCTGCCGACCTTCAGCGCGGGCGGCGATCCCGCGCTCGACGCGCGGCGCTACTGGCGCAGCGTCCGGCGCGCGCTGCTGCGCCAGAGCGTCGACCGCATCGGGCTGGGCGGCTACCTGCACCTGACGCAGGACTACCCTGACTTCGTCTTTGCCATCGAGGAGATCGCGGACGAGTTCCGCCGCATCAAGGCGCTGCACGCGCACGGCAAGCCCTACGCGCTGCCCTGCCGCGTCGCGGTGCTGCACACATGGGGCGATCTGCGCCCGTGGACGCTCTCCGGCCACTTCCACGAGACCGACGGCCACGCGCTCATCCATGTGAACGAGGCGCTCTCCGGCCTGCCCGTCGAGGTTCGCTTCCTGCGCTTTGACGAGGCCGCGTCCGGCGCGCTGCGGGACGTGGACGTCGTCGTGAACGCCGGGCGCATGGGCGACGCGTGGAGCGGCGGCGACGCGTGGCGCGATCCCGCGCTCGTCGCCGAGCTGACGCGCTTCGTCTACGAGGGCGGCGCGTTCATCGGCGTGGGCGAGCCGTCCGCCGTCTCCGGGCGGGAGACGGTGTTTGCGATGGCGCATGTGCTGGGCGTGGACGAGGATCTGGGCGAGCACGTCTGCCACGGGCGCTGGCAGTTTGACGTGGACGATTCGCTCCCCGTGACCGTCTGCGCGGACGCGCTGGGCGCGAAGGAAAACCTTTACCTCACTGACGGCGAGGCGCGCGTGCTCTGCGAGAAGGGCGGCGTGCCGCAGCTCACCGTCCATTCCTTCGGGCGCGGCATGGGCGTCTACATGAGCGGCTTTGCCGTCTCGCCGCGAAGCACGCGCATGCTCTTGGAGCTGCTGCTCTACGCCTGCGGCCTGCCGCGCGAGAGCGACTACCTCTCCGACTGCGCCGAGGTCGAGACTGCGTGGTACCCCGGCAGCCGCACGCTGGTGGCGATCAACAACGCCGAGGCGCGCGTCACGGCGCGCATCGCCACGCCGCAGGGGCCGAAGCAGGTGACGCTGGAGCCTCTGCAAGGGATCGAGATGCGGCTGTAAGAAGCGGGCGGGGACGAAAAGCGTTGCCATACTGGATGTCGTGCTGAAAACAGCACTGGGCCGTTTGCCCAAATCATGAGCGAAAATTAGAAAGGGCGCTGACCTTAACCTTTGCATCTGATGGACGCTTTTACGTTTTGAGGCTATCAGATGCGAATACTCCGTGGTATAATGTAACGTGTCGTGTTGCGCCATGAAGGAGGAGCCATGGAGATGTTGCGTTTTGCCGGAACGCCTGATAACAGGAAAGTCATTTCCATGTTTTCTGGCGCGATGGGGCTTGATTTAGGCTTGATTAGAAGTGGTCTTGACGTTGTGATTGGGCAAGACCTTGATAAGTTCTGCGTTGAAACCATGAAAAAAAACGGGCATAGTGTTTTGGAGGGCGATATTAGAAATATTCAAGCCGACGATTTTTTGCAGCTTTCCGGTATGCGGCGCGGCGAACCTTTTCTGATTTGCGGCGGCCCTCCTTGTCAATCGTTTTCTACAGCCGGTAAACGGTTGGGCATCAATGACCCGCGCGGCAGCCTGTTCATGGAATTCATACGGATGATAGATTATATACGGCCTCGCTTTTTCATTATGGAAAACGTCAAAGGGATTATGTCTGCCCCATTAAAACATGTGCCCACGACAGAGAAAGACGAGGATGACCCGGAGCAGAAACTAGGGACTGTTCTTGAAGTTATTCTATCAAAGTTTGCGCAGTTAGGATACAAGACAGTATACGGATTGCTTGATGCTGTCAATTATGGCGTTCCGCAATTCCGAGAAAGATTTGTTTTAGTAGGCAGCCGGGATAACGAAAATATTTTTCTGCCAATGCCAACACACTTTCAAATGCACCAATCGAAAGAATACAGATGGCATGTTATCGGAGATGTGATTAGAGATTTAGAGGATAACTGTGGTCCATGTCAAACGTTCAGTCCTGAACGAGCAAGGTTTTTAGATTTGGTGCCGGAAGGCGGAAATTGGAGAGATTTGCCGCCCAATATTCTAAGGGAAGCTATGGGCGGTGCGTATGCGTCCGGCGGCGGGAAAGTTGGGTTTTACAGGAGACTTGCATACAATCAACCTTCCCCTACTTTAACCACCTCCCCCATGCAGAAGGCCACAATGCTTTGTCACCCCAAAAAGACCCGTCCATTGAGTATAAAAGAATACGCAAGAATTCAGCAATTCCCTGAAGAATGGGTGTTTTGCGGAAACCTTGCAGCACAGTATAGACAGGTTGGAAACGCTGTTCCCATAGGTTTAGCGTATGCTATCGGACGGGCTATACAGGCCACCGCCGATAATTCCGCCGAAATCATGACCAAGCGATTCAGAGGAACAAGCGTCCATCAGAAATTGAAGGATGCTATGGAATTGGGGGGTGTAAGCTATGGCGATTAACAATGGCTATGATGAAAAGCAGATCGTTTCTGCCATCGCTACCGCGCTTGATGAATTCTATACAAGCTTGATTTCTAAAGTGAATGAACTTGATATAGATAAGGTAATGAAAAGGAAGAACCCTTATCTTTTCCGAGCAAAAGCCATGAGCGGCGCAGCGCAGATTGTTGACGCTATACTTGCGGCGTTTGTATCATCGTCAGAAGAAACGGTTTTTGGCAATGTCTTTTTTGAGCCGATAGCATGTGCGGCAGCGCAAGGGAATAAAGCGCTTGCCGAAGGCGTGGACATCATGGTGGAACGCGACGGGGCTATTTACGCAATAGCCGTAAAATCTGGCACAAGCGTTTTTAATGCCGACAGCAGAAAAAAGCAGGAACAGAATTTTATGGCTGCGAGCAAACTTGCACAACAGGCGAAAAAGCGTTTCATTCCCATCATCGGTTACGGCTATGGCAAGAAAAGGACAAGCAGTCGCGGTATGCCTAAATTCTATCACGAACTGGCGGGCAAGGCGTTTTGGGCTGAATTGACGGGCGACGAGGATTTCTATATAAAGCTAATCAAATTGATGGACAAGATTCCCGAAAAATATGTGGAAGAATTTGATGCGGCATATCAACGCGCTGCAAATCGACTTGTAAAGGAGTTTACGAATCAATTCTGCCTTGAAGATGGCAGTATTGATTGGGAAAAGCTGGTTGTTTTCAATTCCGGAGACTAAAGGGATCCGCCGCTTATTCCATAGTATCTTCAAACATTTTGCTTATTCGTAATTCATGCAAATCCCCCGCCGGTTTCCCGGCGGGGGATTCCTTGTGTCCTTGTGCCTGTGTCGGTTCGTTTACGGCTTCAGCGCCCATCAACGCTCCGGCAGCTTGGTACACATGCCGTTCTCATAGGCGGCAAGGCGCTCGTCCATGATCTCCTGATAGCCGGCGTCGAGGAACTCCTGAGAAAGCTCGTCGAACAGCGCGTCGAACTCGGCCGGGTCGCACTTGACCAGCTTGGAGAAGTCCTCCTGCCAGAGGCTGAGCAGCGTGGCGGTGTACTCGCTCTCGGACTCGATGGCCACGGCGAAGATCGGGTCGGAGTAGGCGAGGCCGTCGTCCGCGATCTTCTTCAGCTCGTAGTAGTGGTCGAGCAGCGGCTGATAGAAGTCTTGCGGCAGGCCCTGCGGCGTGATCGCAGCGATGCTGTCCTCGATGCCGCCGAGAACCTTCGACGCATGCACGAGGCAGGTCATGTCGATGTTCATGTTGTGGTTGAGCATCTCTTCGCCCATGTACTCGGCATCGACGATCGGCAGGCCGTCCTCACCCATGGTGTAGGTGACGCCCTCCACGCCGTTCTCCAGCACAAACAGGTTGTCGGGCTGGATCATCCACTCCATCAGCATCCAAGCGGCCTTCAGCTGATCCTCGCTCGCCAGAGAGGAGAAGCCCACGATCATGCCGAACGGGTTGTCCGCGCGGACGGCCGGGGTGCAGACGCCCTCTTCGACGCCGGTGTACGCGCTCTCGATCGCCAGCTCGGCGTCGGGGTTGTTCTCATAGAACGCGGTCAGCCAAGCGACGTTCGCGGCCATGTAGCCGCCGTAGCTGTAGGACTTGCCGTTGATGAAGTCGGTCTGCAGCTGATCGGTGGAGGCGCCGGCAGAGTTCTTCTCCAGATCGAACTCGGAGGAGTACCAACCCATGTGATACTCGTCGTTCAGGCGCTTCATCATGCGCTCGGTCGCATACCACGGCATGCCCGGGGTGCCCAGAGAAGAATGCATCGCCCACTCGGCCTCATCGACCGGATCGTCGCGGAAGCCAAAGTTCTGGATGTACGCGGCGGTCGGGATGCCCAAGCCCATCGGGTGCTCGCACAGGCCGGCCTCGATGATCTTGTTGATGGCGTCCTTCTTCTCCTCATAGGAGGTCGGAACGTGATCGTAGCCCACCTGACGCAGCCAGTCCATGCGCACGAACGTGGCGAAGGTGTAGGTGGTGTTGTAGTACGGACGCTCGGAGAGCACGAAGTAGGTCTCGCCGTTGATGTCCGTGTAGCCAAGCTGGTTGTTCTCCTCCATCTTGGCGTAGTAGGTCGGCGCGACGGCCTTGAAGGCGTCCAGATCGATGGTCTGCATGGCGCCGTCGGTAGCCCACTGAGCGACCTTCGGATAGTCGTACTCCATCAGGATGGTGGGGGTATCCTCGGCGGCGATGAGCAGGCTGTACTTGGTCATGACGTCGTTACGCGGGATGGCCACATAATCCACGTCGATGTTCCACTTGTCGCCGAACTCGGTCTGGATGTACTTCGTCCAGTAGTTGTCGTCCACGGGCGGATAGCCGGCCTTCGAGCGGTCGTACACGGGAACGGTGATGCGCACCGTCTCCGCGAACGGCTCCCAAGTCTCAGGCACCCAAGACTCGTCCTCTGCGGTCGCCGTGGCGGCGAACATGGAGAGCACCATGACCAGCGCCATCAGCATCGAAAGCATGCGTTTCATTGGGGTTCCTCCTTTTTGATTATTGGAATGGCGGATCTGCACCGCCATTGTCCCGAAGGGAATCGGTCAGCCCTTGACCGCGCCGATCATCGCGCCCTTGACGAAGTACTTCTGCACGAACGGGTAGACCATGATGATCGGCAGCGTGGCGAACATGATGGTCGCGGCCTGCAGCACCTCGGGCGTGGAATCCGCCGCGGCGGACTCGGACAGGCTGACCGCGTCGTTGCCGGAGTTGAGCACCATGTTGGAGAGCAGGTACTGCAGCGGCTGGAGCGACTTGGTGGTGATGTAGTACTTGGCGTCGGCGTAGGCGTTCCACCGGCCGACCGCGTAGAACAGAGACAGCGTCGCCAGAATCGGGCCGGAGAGCGGCAGCACGACCTTGTAGAGCGTCTGGATGTGGTTCGCGCCGTCCAGCTTGGCCGCCTCGTACAGGCTGTCCGGGATGGTCGAGGACATGAACGAGCGCATGATGAGCATGTTGTAGGGCGAGAACGCCAGCGGCAGCACCAGCACCCACATGGTGTTGAGCAGGTGCAAATCCTTGTAGAGCAGGTATTCCGGGATGAGGCTGGCGCTGAAGTACATCGTGAACATCATGATGAACGCGAAGATGGGCCGGCCCTTGAGGCCCCGGATGGAGAGCGGATACGCCGCGCAGATGGTGATCGCCATGCCGATCGCGGTGAACAGCGCGGTCACCACCACGGTGTAGCCCAGCGAGTAGGTGAGCTGGCCGTCCCTGAAGATCGACTTATACGCGTCGAAGTTGAGCTGCTTCGGCCAGAGGTAGACCGACTTGGAGAGCACCGCCGTGTTGGAAGAAATGCTCTTCGCCGCGATGTGGATAAAGGGGAGGATGCACGTCAGCGAGAGCAGCAGGATGACGAAGGCGATCACGAAGTCGCTCACGCGCACGCGGTTGACGCCCCTAAACAGGGACTGCTTGTGCTCATGCTCCGTCTGCGGTTGTTTCATCGTCTAGCCCTCCTTCCTCACAGCAGGCCGTCTTCGCCGAGCGCCTTGGCGACCTTATCGGAGGCCAGCACGAGGATCAGCCCGACGAGAGACTGGAACAGGCCGACGGCGGTCGCGCGGCTGAAGTTGGAGCCGGCGAGGCCCTTTTCGTAGATGTAGATGGCGAGCTGGTACTGGAAGTCCTTGACCTGCACGTTGCCGAACGAGTCGAGCCTCTCGAAGTTGGAACCCATCACGCGGCCGAGGTTCATGATGAGCAGCGTGACCATCGTGCCGCGGATGCAGGGCAGCGTGACGTTCCAGATCTTGCGCCAGCGGCCCGCGCCGTCGATCGTCGCGGCTTCGTACAGCTCCGCGTCGATGCCCGTGATCGCGGCGAGGTAGATGATCGACCCCCAGCCCATGTTCTGCCATACGCCGATGAGCAGGTAGGTGACGGCCCAGTGCCACTTTTCCGTCAGGAAGGGGATGCCCTTCTCGATCCACCCGGCGTTCATCATCGCCACGTTGACCAGACCCGTCTCCGGCTTGAAGAGCGTCAGCGAGACGGAGGCGATGATGACCCACGACAGGAAGTGCGGCAGGTACAGGATGGTCTGGGAGACCTTCTTGTAGCGGTTAAAGCGCAGCTCGTTGAGCATCAGCGCCAGGATGACCGGAACCGGGAAGCCCACGATCAGATCGAGGAAATTGAAGATCAGCGAGTTCTTGAGCGCACGATGGAAGTCCTTGTCCTTGAAGACCTTGGCGAAGGTCTCAAAGCCGACCCATTTGCTGCCGCTGTAGCCCTTGGCGGGCTTGTAGTTCATGAACGCGATGCGCATGCCCGGATAGGCCGCGTACTTGAAGACGATCACGAACACGACCGGGATCATCAGCAGCAGATAGAGCTGCCAGTTGTTTTTGAAGTACACCCACGCTTTTCTGCCGCGCAGATCGCGCGAAGGCGTCCGCTCTCGCATAGGCTCTCCCCCTCGTCTTCCTTTCCTTATGGTGCGATGGATTCTATGCTTATTATATCGTTACGCGGTCGACATTTTCTACAATAAAACAACCATTTACATATCATTTTCGACCATTAAAGGCCGAAAAAACCCTTGTCTGGCCGCCGATTTTAGTGGTATACTGATTTCAGGCCCCCGTTTTTGGTTCAATCCGTTGGAAAAGATGGATAAAAGAAGGAGGAGGGCGCGATGTCCCGGCCTGCCAAGAGCGTCGTCGAATACCGCATCTACGAGCTGGATCCCGCGCGGCCCTTTCTGTGCCTGTCGGGCGAGAAGTGGCGCATCTCCGACGTGCTCAGCGACCGGCTGCACTTTCACAACTGCATGGAGATCGGCTACTGCCATTCGGACAGCGGCTTTCTGGGCTTTGAGGACGGGGCGAGCGTATCCTTCAAGGCGCGGGACATCTTCCTCATCCCCCGCTTCGTGCCGCACACGACCTGCTCGGACGCGGGCTGCCGCAGCCTGTGGAGCTATCTGTTCCTCGACCCGGACGCGCTCGCGCCCGGCGGCGCGCAGCAGGCGAGCCTCGGCGGGCTGATCGGCGACTATTTGCGCATCACCCCGCAAAGCCATCCCCGGCTCTACTTCCTGTGCCGCTGCCTGCTGGAGGAGGCGACCGCGCCGGGCGAGACCGATCTGCCGATCTTCCTGCTCTACGCGTCCACGCTGGGCGCGGAGCTGCGCCGCCTGCTCATGCCCGCGGCGCAGGCGGCCCCGTCCAGCCGGAACCGGGCGTTCGCGCTGCGGCCCGCGCTGGAATACGTCAACGACCACTACATGGAGCCGTGCAACATCGGCAAGCTGGCCGACCTGTGCCACCTGAGCCAGACGCACTTTCGCCGCCTGTTCCTCTCGATCATGGGCACCTCGCCGCTGCAATACGTCATCCAGCTCCGCATCCGGCAGGCGTGCGTGCTGCTGAGCGTCTCGCAGGATCCGATCACCAGCGTGGCGCAGGCGGTGGGTATCAACTCCATCTCCAGCTTCAACCGCAACTTTCAGCAGATCATGGGCGTTAGCCCGCAGCAGTACCGCGCCGCCGTACACCCGCGCGCCGCGCGCGGCCTTCGGCGCATCCTGCCGGCAAAGGGATGGCTCGCGCCGGAGAACCTTTGATTTCAAAAGACACAAAGGAGCCTTTTCCCCCGCGAGGAAGGAAAAAGGCATCTTTTTGAAAAACCGCTCAGTTCATCGCCGCGCCGTCCACGGAGAGGATGGTGCCGGTGATGTAGCTCGCCATGTCGCTGGCGAGGAAGAGGAAGGCGTTGGCGACCTCCTGCGGCTCGCCGACGCGGCGCAGCGGGATCGGCGCGCTGATGCGCTCCACCATGTCCTTGGGCAGCGCGGCGACCATGTCCGTGCGGGTGACGCCCGGCGCGACCGCGTTCACGCGGATGTTGTCCGGGCCAAGCTCGCGCGCGAGGCTCTTGGTCATGCCGTTGACGGCGAACTTCGACGCCGGATAGCCGACGCCCGCAGGCTGGCCGTAGAGGCTGACCATCGAGCTGGTGTTCACGATCGCGCCGCCGCCCTGCGCCTTCATGATCGGCGCGACCGCGCGGCAGCCGTTGAAGACGGCCTTCACGTTCAGATCCATGATGTTGGAGAACGCGGCCGGGTCGTAGGCGTAGAGCGGCTCGCGCGCGGAGATGCCCGCGTTGTTGACGAGGATGTCCACGCGGCCAAACTTCTCGCACACGGCCTTGACGGCGGCCTCGACGGCGGCGTAGTCGGTCAAATCGGGCGACATGCCGACGACGGGCCAGTCGGCGTTCTCCGCGCGCAGCTGCGCGAGCGCCTTATCGACGGTCTCCTGACGGGAGCCGAAGAGCGCGACCTTCGCGCCGTTTTGCAGGAACGTGCGCACGACGGCGAAGCCGATGCCGCGCGTGCCGCCGGTGACGATGGCGACCTTGTTCTGAAGCATGGGAAAGACCTCCTTTTGATGTGCCTTATGTTGCCAATTCTATCGCGAACCGCGCCTCCCGCGCGGGGAGAAGCGGGCGTGATCGAGAGGGGCGCGTCAGTCCACGTTGTGGCACAGCGCGATGATGAGCACGTCCTCCGAGGACGGGCTTTTGACGAAGTAATCGGTCGTCTGCACCGTGCGGTAGACGCCGTCGTCGCCGATCTGCCGGGTGACGGCGCAGACCTTCTTTTCGCCGCGCGCGTGCGCCGCAAAGAGGTTTTCGCGGCTGAACGCGGTGCGGAATTTCTCCTGATCGTCCGGGTACATGGTCAAAGAGCCGTGGTAGATCAGCTCGTCGAACGCGCCGGTGGACGGGCAGGACGTCTGCGTGAAGTTCTGGTATTCCATCATGTAGTAGCTGTTGCGCGTCAGGTTCGCCATGATGACCAGCGAGTATTCGCAGAACACGGCGTCCAGCAGCAGCTGCGTGGCGCTGGCCGACGCCTGCGTCACGAGGATGTCCTCCGCCTCGCTCTGCACGCCGCCGCGCTCGAACTGCGCGCGCATCTCCGCCTCCGGCATCGGCTTGCCGAAGATGAAGCCCTGAATGGTATCGCAGCCGCAGGTGCGCAAGAAGCCCAGCTGCTCCTTGGTCTCCACGCCCTCCGCGACGGCCGTCAGGTGGAGCCTGTGCGCGAAGGCGATGATGCTCTCCAGCACGGTGCGCTCCTTCTCATCCTCGCAGTTGTGGGAGAGCAGCGATTTATCCAGCTTGAGCACGTCCGCCTGTACGTCCTTGACGAAGCTGAGCGAGGACAGACCGCTGCCGAAGTCGTCGATGGCGACGCGGAAGCCCTCGGCGTGGATGTCGTCGATCAGCGCGATGATGCGCTCCGGGCGGTCGACGAGGGCGGACTCGGTGATCTCCACCTCGATGAACCGGTGCGGCACGCCGTATTCGTCCACCGTGCGCACGAGCGTGGGCACGAAGTCGTCCTCGTAGACGTGGATGCGCGAGAAGTTGACCGAGATCGCCTTGCGGTGTACGCCGTCCGCCTTGAGGCGGCGCAAAAAGTCGCAGGTCTTGCGCAGCATGTGCCAGTCCAGCTCGAGGATGCCGCGGTTTTCCTCCAGCCGGGGCACGAACATCGCGGGCGAGAGGATCGCGCCGTCGGGGCGGATCCAGCGCACGAGCGCCTCCGCGCCCTCGAGCTTGCCGGTCACGGCGTTCACCTTGGGCTGATAATAGGGCGTCAGCTCGCCGTTTTGAAGCGCGGCGTGAAAGGCGTCCATGAACGCCTGCTCGCTTCCAAAGGCCGTGGTCTCCATGCGTGTTCCCTCTTTCCTGTGTCGCTTTCCCGCCGGGTCTTACGCCTCATCGTGCATCACCACGGCGCTGCGCCATTTGCCGCGCCGGTAGAGCAGCGCGGTGATAACCGCGCCCAGCACCCACGAGACGAGGAGCGAGATGAAGATGCTGTCCGGCGTGCCGTTGGGCAGCGCCTCGGAGCGGGTCGCGTAGGCGATGCCGTAGGCGATGGGCACGCGGATGACGATGGTGGTCAGCAGCGACACCCACATCGGGGTCATGGTGTCGCCCGCGCCGCGCATGACGCCGGAGAGGCTCTGCGTGACGGCCATCGCGATATAGCCCACCGCGAGGATGCGCAGCATGTGAACGCCCAGCCGCACGACCTCCTCGGTCTGCGTGAACAGGCGCATCAGGTTTTCGCCAAAGAGCAGGATGCCCGCGACCAGCACCACGGCGATCGCCATCCCCATGCGCACGCCGTCGCGCACGCCCTCCTGTACGCGATCCATGCGGCCCGCGCCGACATTCTGGCCCACGAAGGTGGTCATCGCCATGCCGAAGGTGAAGTTGGGCATCATCGCGAAGCCGTCCACGCGCATGACCACGATGGCGCAGGCGATGACGCTCGTGCCGAAGGAATTGGTCAGCGCCTGCACGACGATGGCGGCCATCGAGAAGATGGCCTGCGTGAGGCCGGAGGGCAGGCCAAGGCGGATGGTCGAGGCCATCATGCGCTTGTCGGGCAGGAGCGTGCGCGGCGTCAGGTGCAGCGTATCCCGCATGTGCGCGAGGCGCCACAGGCAAAGCAGCGCGGAGACCGCCTGCGCGATGATTGTCGCCCACGCGACGCCCGCCGTCGCCATGCCGAAGTTGGCAACGAACACGACGTCCAGCACGATGTTGAGCAGGCAGGCGACAATCAGGTAGAGCAGCGGCGAAAACGCGTCGCCCAGCCCGCGCAGCACGCCGGAGGCGATGTTGTAATAGCCCGTGCCCATGATGCCCAGCACGATGATGGTCAGGTAATCGACGGCCATGTCGTAGACGTCGGGCGGCGTGTCCAGGAGCGTCATCAGCGGGCCGATGATGAACGGGCCGATGATCATGATGATGACGCTCGCGATGAACGTGAGCGTCAGGCAGGTGCCCACCGCCGCCTCCAGATCGCGGCGGCGATGCGCGCCGAAATACTGCGAGACGAGGATGCCCGCGCCGGTGGAGATGCCCATGAACAGCAGAAGCAGCAGGTTGAGCACCGGGCCGCTCGTGCCGACCGCGGCCAGCGCGCTGTCGCCGACGTAGCGGCCGACGATGATCGAGTCCACCGTGTTATACATCTGCTGGGCGAGGTTGCCGATCAGCAGCGGGATCGCGAACGCCGCCAGATTGCGAATCGGCTTGCCGACCGTCATGTCCTGCGCGCCGAACATCGCCTTCCAATTGCTCATGCCTTTTCCCCTTTTCGAGGCCCCGACGCCGTCGCCGGAGCACTTTTCCTCCCGCGCGGCCGCGGCCGCGCGCCAAAATGCCTTCCTTTGAGTATACCCGATGGACAGCGGATTGTCAATCGCGGCGAAGGCAGGAAAACGAAAAAAGCGGTCGCGCTCCGGCAGGAGAGCGACCATGCGGTTTCCCCGATTACGGATTGAGCCGGTTCGGCCCACGGAAGATGAACATCGCTTCCTTGATCGTCAGGCCCAGCAGCAGCATCGTCAGGCGGTCGATGCCCAGCCCGAAGCCACCGTGCGGCGGGCAGCCGTACTTGAAGAACTCCAAGTAGAACTTGACGTCCTCCGTCAGGCCCTTCTCGTCCGCCTGCGCCTTGAGCTGCTCGTAGCGGTGCTCGCGCTGCGCGCCAGTGGTGATCTCCACGCCGCGCCAGATCAGGTCGTAGCCCTGCGGCACGCCGTCCTTGCGCATGTGGTAGAACGCGCGCTTCTCGGCGTCGTAGTCCGTCACGAACAGGAACTCGTGGCCGTATTTCTTCTTCACCCAGTCGTAGGACAGGCGCTCGGCCTCGGTGGTCAGATCGCCCTTTTCGCTCTCCGGCACGGCGTAGCCAAACTCGCGCTCCAGCTCCGCGTACAGGTCGGCGAGGCGCACGACCGGGAACGGCGTCGTGGGCACGGTCAGCGGCTGGCCGAAGACCTCCTCCAGCTCCTTGCCGAAGGCATCCTTCACGCGGCCCAGCGCGTAGGTCAGCAGCTCCTCCTCCAGCTTCATCACGTCGCGGAAGGACTCGATGTAGCTGAACTCCAGATCGAAGCCGGAGAACTCGGTGGTGTGCTTGTTGGTAAAGCTCTTCTCGGCGCGGAACACCGGGCCGACCTCAAAGATGCGTTCCAGCCCGGAGGCCATCGCCATCTGCTTGTAGAATTGCGGGCTTTGCGCCAGATACGCCTTGCGGTCGAAGTACTGCACCTCGAACACGTCCGCGCCGCTCTCGCTCGCCGCGCCGATCAGCTTCGGGGTGTGGATCTCGAGGAAGCCGCGCTCCAGCAAAAAGTCGCGCATCGCGCGCACGAGTGCCGTCTGCACCTTGAACATCATCTGGTTGCGGTCGGTGCGCAGGTCGATCCAGCGGTAGTCGATGCGCTGGTCGATGGAGGAGCGCTCGTGCCCCTTGCGCTCCTCGCGGTCGATCGGCAGCGGCGCGGCCAAGGACTCGATGACGATCTCGCGGGCCAGCACCTCGACGCCGCCCAGCTTGACGTACTCGTTCTCGACCGCCTTGCCCGTCACGGTGATGACCGAGTCGAGCGTGATGCGATCGACCGCCTCGTCGAGCGCCGGGTTTTCGCCCTTCTCCACCGTCACCTGCACCTTGCCGGTGATGTCCTTGAGGACGATGAAGGCCATCGTGCGCTTGTTGCGGATGTTCTCGACGAACCCGCTCACCTTGATCGCGTCCGCTCCGCGAACCTGCGCGGCATACGTTCTTTCCATGTCTCGTTCCCTCCGTAAGTGTTCTACCGCTTTATTATACCTGCATTTTCCGGCAAATCAAGAGGCGCGGCGCATTTTTCGCGCCGAGCGCCAAATACGCGCCCTCCGTTTGTCGCGTTTGTGCGCCTTGACAGGCCGAGCGCTTTGGTGTATTCTGCCCACAGAAGAAAGGCCCGCGCATCGCGCGGCGAACGGAGGAAAACGCATGAAACTGCTCTATCTCGACTGCGCGATGGGCGCGGCGGGCGACATGCTGACGGGGGCGCTCCTGTCCCTGCTGCCCGACCCGGACGCGTTCGTCGCCTCGTTTAACGCGCTGGGCATCCCCGGCGTGCGCCTTTCGCGGGAAGCGGCGTCGCGCGGGGGCGTCGCGGGCACGCGCGCGCATGTGACAGTGTATGGTCGCGAGGAGGGCGGCCCCGCGCATGAACATGAACATGAGCACGAGCACGAGCATGAACATGCGCACGGGCATGAGCACCGCGACATGCGGCAGATCGAGGCGCTGTTCGCGTCGCTGTCCCTGCCGAAAAAGGTGCGGGAGAATGCGCTGGCCGTCTACCGCCTGATCGCGCAGGCGGAGAGCGAGGCGCACGGCGTTCCCGTCTCGCAGGTTCACTTTCATGAAGTGGGCGCGATGGACGCCGTCGCCGACGTGACGGCGGTCTGCCTGCTGATGGAGGCGCTCGCGCCCGACCGGGTCGTGGTCTCCCCCGTGCATGTGGGGAGCGGAACCGTCCGCTGCGCGCACGGCGTGCTGCCCGTGCCCGCACCGGCGACGGAGCGGCTGCTGCGCGGCGTGCCCGTCTACGGCGGCGAGGTGCAGGGCGAACTTTGTACGCCCACGGGCGCGGCGCTGCTGCGGCGCTTCGCCTCCGGCTTCGGCCCGCTCCCGGCGATGCGCCCCCTCGCCGCCGGGTACGGGATGGGCGCGCGGGAGTTCCCGGGTCGTGTCAACGCCGTGCGCGCGCTGCTGGGCGAGGCGCTGGACGAGGACAAAACGGACGAGATGATCGAGTTCTCCTGCAACGTGGACGACATGACCGCCGAGGAGATCGCCTTCGCGGCGGAGCGCCTCTTCGAGGGCGGCGCGCGGGAGGTCTACACCATCCCCATCGGAATGAAGAAATCGCGCCCCGGCACGCTCATCCGTGCGATCTGCGCCGAGGCGGATCGCGACGCGCTGACGCGCCTGTTCTTTCTGCACACCTCGACGCTGGGCGTGCGCGAGGCGCGCACGCGGCGCTACATTCTCTCCCGCGAGACGACGACGCTGCGCACCCCCTTTGGGGACGTGCGCCGCAAGGATGCCGCGGGCTACGGCGTGCGGCGGAGCAAGTACGAATACGACGATCTCGCGCGCGTCGCGCAAGCGCGCGGCGTCAGTCTTGACGAGGCGCGCAGGGCGATCGAAGAATGGGAAGCCGGAACGCTTGCCGGGCAAAGGGAGGAACATCCATGAAAAACGCATTGGGGCCGCTGCCCCTGTCCAAGGTGGAGATCACCGACCCGTTCTGGGCGCGGCGGCGCGAGCTGGTCGCGCAGGTCGTCGTGCCGGCGATGGAACGCACGCTGCGCGACGAGATGCCCGGCGCGGAAAAGTCGCACGCGATCGAGAACTTCCGCATCGCGGCGGGCGACGCGAAAGGGTCGTTCTACGGCATGGTCTTTCAGGACAGCGACGTGGCGAAGTTCATCGAGGCGGCGTCCTACACGCTCATCTACCGGCCCGATCCCGCGCTGGACGCGCGGCTGGACGCGCTGATCGACCTGATCGCGCGCGCGCAGCAGAGCGACGGCTATCTGGATACCTTCTACATCCTCGGCGAGCCGAAGGATCGCTGGACGAACCTGATGGTCTGCCACGAGCTTTACTGCGCGGGGCACATGATCGAGGCGGCGGTCGCGCACTTTGAGGCGACGGGCAAGCGCACGCTGCTCGCCGTGGCGCAAAAGCTGGCCGATCACATCGTGGCGCGCTTCCTGAATACGGACGCGGTGCCCGGCCATCAGGAGATCGAGATCGGGCTGCTGCGGCTCTACCGCGCGACGGGCGGGCGGCGGTATCTGGACATGGCGGCGCATTTCCTCGACGTGCGCGGCAAGAAGCCCAACTTCTTTGAGGTCGAGGCGCGCCGCCGCGCGGGCGAGGGCGGCAAACCCGACGCGGTGGACGAGGACTACAACCAGACCTTCGCGCCCGTGCGCGAGCAGCGGGAGGCGCGCGGGCACGCCGTGCGCTGCCTGTACATGCTCACCGCGATGGCGGACGCCGCGCAGGCGACGGGCGACGAGACGCTCGCCGCGGCCTGCGAGCGGCTGTGGGAGAATATCGCGCAGCGGCAGATGTACGTCACGGGCGGCATCGGGGCGTCGGCGCGGCGGGAGGCGTTTTTGCGCGACTTCGAGCTGCCCAACGACACGGCCTACGCGGAGACGTGCGCCTCGGTGGCGATGGCGTTCTTCGCCCAGCGCATGCTCTGTCTCGCGCCCGACGCGCGCTACGCGGACGTATTGGAGCTGGAGCTTTACAACGGCGCGCTCTCGGGCATGCAGCTGGACGGGACGCGGTTCTTCTACGTCAACCCCTTGGAGGTCGTGCCGGGCGTGTCGGGCGCGCTCAACGGCTTCGAGCACGCGCAGCCGCTCCGGCAGAAGTGGCTGACCTGCGCCTGCTGCCCGCCGAATCTGGCGCGGCTGATCGCGTCGCTGGGGCGCTACTGCTATGGCGAATCGGACGACGCCGTGTACGCGCATCTGCTGATCGGCAGCCGCGCGAGCGCGCGCCACGCGGACGTCGAGCTGGAAAGCGGCCTGCCGTGGCGCGGCGGCGCGGCGCTGACGGTGACGCCGCACACGGATGCGCCCTTCGCGCTGTGCGTGCGCGTGCCCGGCTACGCGCGGGACGTGCGCGTGTGCCTGAACGGCGAGGTGCTCGACGCGCCCGTGGAGCGCGGCTATCTGCGCGTTGAGCGCCGCTGGGCCGCGGACGACCGCCTTTCGCTCGAGTTTGATCTGGCGCCCCGGCGTGTCTACGCCGACCCGCGCGTGCGCGCGGACGCCGGGCGCGTGGCGCTGGCCTACGGGCCGCTCGTCTACTGCCTCGAGGGCGTGGACAATCCCGGCCCGCTGAGCGCGCTGCGCCTGCCGCGCGAGGCGGAGATTCGTCTGGGCGGCGAAAACGCGGCGCTGGGCGTGACCACGCTGCAAGCGGCGGGCAAGCGCCTTCGCGCGGGCGCGGCGCTCTACGGCGGGGATGCGCCCTGCGAGGAGGACGCGACGCTGATAGCCATCCCCTACTACGCGTGGAGCAACCGCGGCGAGAACGCGATGACCGTGTGGATTCGGGAATGACAGGGCGCGACCGCTCAGAATCTTGTCTTTCACAAAGATCAAACGCCGCCCCGGCTTCGGGGCGGCGTCCTTCTTATACTATAAAAATGATCTAAATATTCTGCATTGGATTATGTCGAACAAGCAAAAATGGGAGTACGCCACTTTTCATGAACCACCCGCCCGGGATCGCTTCGCTTCCGGGCTACTTATCTGTGGGCGCTACGCGCCGGGGTACGTTGGGGCTACCGCCCCAAACCCTGTCTGGGGACATTGTCCCCAGACCCCATCCTGTGCTCCGCACCATATGAAGGTTTTATCCAAGGGAGGTTTTATTCCTCCGTCCTCGTCCCCTCGTCCGGATGGAACCGCCGGTAGATCGCGTCGGCCTGCACGGGGCCGATTTTTTCCGCCTCGCACAGCGCCTCGCGGGAAGCGCCGGCGATCGCCGAGATGGAGCCGAAGTGCGTCAGCAGCGCGCGGCGGCGGGCCGGGCCGACGCCGGGGATGTCCTCCAGCTTCGAGCGCATGCCCGCCTTCTGGCGCAGCGCGCGGTGGTGCGTGATGCCGAAGCGGTGCGCCTCGTCGCGCACGCGCTGGATGAGGTGCAGTGCCGGGGACTTGCGGTCGAGCAGGATGCTCTCCTCCCGCCCGGGCAGGAAGATCTCCTCCAGCCGCTTGGCCAAGCCGAAGATCGGGATGTCGTAGCCGCAGGAGAGCATCGCCTCGCGCGCAAAGCGCAGCTGCTGCGGGCCGCCGTCGATCAAAATCAGGTCGGGCAGGTCGGCAAAGCCCGTCAGGCCGCGGCCGTCCTCCGGCAGCTTGCCCTCGGCGGCGAGCGCCTTGCGCTCTTGGCTCGCGCGCGTCAGGCGGCGGGTGAGCACCTCGTTCATCGAGGCGAAGTCGTTCGCGCCGACGACGGTCTTGATGCGGAAGTGGCGGTATTCCTTCCGAGCGGATTCGCCGTCGATGAAGACGACCATGCTCGCCACGGAGAGCGCGCCCTGCGTGTTGGAGATGTCGTAGCCCTCGATGCGCCGGGGGACGCCCTCCATGCCGACCGCGCGGGCGAGCGCCTCGCATGCGCCGACGGTGCGCTCCCGCTGGCGCGAGAGGTTCGCGTTGCGCTTGGAGAGCGCGTCGCGCGCGTTGCGCAGCGCCAGCTCGACCAGCTTGTGCTTCGTCCCCCGCTGCGGCTCGCGCAGCGAGACCTTGCCGCCCTCGCGGCGGCGGGTCAGCACGTCCTCCACGTCCTGCGCCTGCTCGGGCAGCTCCATGCAGAGCACCTCCGAGGGCGGGCGGCGTCCGTCGTCGTAAAACTGCAAGAGGAATTGCGAGAGGATCTTCGCGACGCTCTGGTCGCCCGCACCCTCCAGCGCGTAGCTCTCCGCGCCGATCATCCGCCCGCCGCGCACGAACACGACCTCGACCATCGCGTCGATGTCGTCGCGCGCGCAGGCGAGGATGTCCTGATCGCCGCCGCGCACGTCGATGGCCTTCTGCCGCTCCATGAGGTTTTGCACGTCGCGGATGCGGTCGCGAATCTGCGCCGCCTGCTCGTAGCGCATTTCCCGCGCCGCCTGCTCCATCTGCGCCTGCAGGCGAGCGAGCACGGCGTCGCTCTTGCCGCCTAAAAAGTCGATCACCTCGCGCACGACCTTGGCGTATTCCTCCGGCGTGGTCTTCCCCGCGCAGGGGGCCAGACACTCGCCGAGCTGGTGGTGCAGGCAGGGCCGCCGGGGCGCGTCCTTGCGGATGGGCGCGGCGCAGGTGCGCAGCGGGAACAGCGCGCGCAGCACGGAGAGCACCTCGCGCACGCCCGTCGCGCCCATGTACGGGCCGAAGTATTTCGCCTTGTCCTTCGCCACGCGCCGCACCAGTTCCACGCGCGGATACGGCTGCGTCACGTCGATGCGCAGATACGGGTAGTGCTTGTCGTCCTTGAGCAGGATATTGTACTGCGGGCGGTGCAGCTTGATGAGATTGCACTCGAGGATGAGCGCCTCCAGATTGCTGTCGCACAGCACGATGTCGAAGTCGTCGATGCGCTCCACCATCGCGCGCACCTTGACCGTGTGATCGCGCGCGTTTTGGAAATACTGGCGCACGCGGTTTTTGAGGTTGACCGCCTTGCCCACATAGATGATCTGCCCCTCGCTCTTCATCAGGTAGCACCCGGGGCTATCGGGCAGCTTGGCGAGCTTTACGCGCAGCAGCTCGTTCACGCGCGCGCCTCCCTTCCGCGTTGTGGCGCTTCAAAAACGCGGGGCGGCGACGCCGTCCCGCGCTGCTTGCAAAGAGCGCCGTTTCGCTTTGATCCGGCCCCGACCGCGTCAAGGCCGCGCCGGTCACTCGTCCGCGCCGTCCTCGTCGTCGAAGCGGGTGCGCACGATCTTGATGAGCTTCTCCATCAGCTCCTCGTCCGGCGGCACAAACTCCTCCATCTCCTCGCCGTTCTCGTCGGTGAAGGCGTTGATCTTCATGATGTAGACGGGGTCGTCGTCCGGGTCGTCGTCGGCGGGATCCTCGCGCGCGTCGCACAGCGCGGCGAACTCCTCGCCGTTGTAGAAGAAGTAATCCATCACCTGCAAAAGCAGCGTATTGCCCGCGTCGTCGGTGAATTCGACGATGTCCCGTTCTTCCATTTCCTGCGGCGTCATGGTCAGCCCTCCTTCGCACGCCTCGCGTGCAAGCCTATTATACCCGCGCGCGCGGCAAAATGCAAGCGGCGCGCGCGAGCGGTCAGCGGCGCCACTTTGCCCTTCCCTTTTTCGCCTCCCTTTGGTATACTTGAGGCAAAGGAGGCCGCTATGACTCGCGTATTCATCGTCGAGGACGACGAGGGCATCGCCTCGTCGCTCTGCCGTCACCTCGCCTCGTGGGGCTACGAGCCGCGCGCCTGCGAGGACTTCTTTCACGTCGCCGAGGCGTGTACCGCGTTCGACCCGCAGCTCGTGCTGCTCGACCTGTCGCTGCCCGTGCGCGACGGCTTTCACTGGTGCGCGGAGCTGCGGCGCGCGTCGCGCGTGCTGATCGTGTTTCTGTCCAGCGCCGACGACGCGATGAGCATCGTCACCGCGACGACGCTCGGCGCGGACGACTACATCGCCAAGCCGTTCGACCCGGCGGTGCTGCGCGCGAAGCTGCAGGCGCTGCTGCGCCGCGCCTACGATTACGGCGACGCGCCGGGCGCGCTCGAATACCGGGGCGCACGCCTCTCGCGCACGGACGCGACGCTGCGCGTGGGCGAGGAAACGGTTTCGCTCACCCGCAACGAATACCGCATCCTGCTCACGCTCATGGAGCGGCCCGGCGCGCTGGTCAGCCGTCAGACGCTGATGGAGCGCCTGTGGGAGACGGACAGCTTTGTGGACGAAAACACGCTCAGCGTGAACGTCGCCCGCCTGCGCCGCAAGCTGGAGGCGCTGGGCCTCGGCGGCATGATCGCCACGCGCAAGGGAATGGGGTACGCGCTCAAATGAAACTGCTGCTTGCTTATCTGCGCGCGAGGCCGTTCTTCGCGCTCTCGGCGCTGCTGCTTTGCGTCTTCGCATGCGTGTTCGCGCTCTGCGACCTGCCGCTGGGCGCGGTGGGCTACGCGTTCGCGCTGTGTGCGGCGCTGCTGCTCGCGCTGGGCGCGGCGGACTTTGCGCGCTTTCGCCGCAGGCATGCGCAGCTTCGCCGCGCCGGGGCCGACCTGCGCGCCGCGCTGCCGCTGCTGCCCGAGCCGCGCGATCTCATCGAGGCGGACTATCAGGCGCTTTTGCGCGGGGCGGCGGACGGCTGGACGCGCGAGGTGGAGGACGTGCAGGCCCGCTACGAGGAGCGGATGGACTACTTCACCCTCTGGGCGCACCAGATCAAGACGCCCATCGCGGCGATGCGCCTGCGCCTGTCCGAGGAGGAAAACGATCTCTCCCGCGCGCTGCGCGCGGAGCTGATGAGCGTCGAGCGCTACGTCGAGATGGCAATGTGCTACCTGCGCCTGAGCGCCCAGAGCACGGATTACGCCTTCGCCCCGTGCGATCTGGGCGCGCTCTCCCGCGCTTGCGTGCGCAAGCTCGCGCCGCTGTTCATCGGCGGCCGCCTGCGCGTGCGCGTGGAGGCGGACGGCGTCACGGCGCTGACGGACGAAAAGTGGCTCGCCTTCGTGATCGAGCAGCTCCTCACCAACGCGATCAAGTACACGCGCGCGGGCGGCGAGGTGAGCGTCACGGCGGAGGAAGGCCCGGTGCTGGTGATCGCCGACACGGGCGCGGGCATCGCGCCGGAGGATCTGCCGCGCGTGACGGAGCCGGGCTTCACCGGGCGCGCCGGGCGCGAGGACAAGCGCGCCAGCGGGCTGGGCCTCTACCTGTGCAAGCGGGTGACGGACGCGCTGGGCCACGGCCTTTCCATCGACAGCAAGCCCGGCGAGGGCACGCGCGTGCGGCTCGATCTGCACACGCGCAGGCTGATCGGGGAGTAACCTCAGTCTTAAAGAGCTTTGCAATTCCTCGGCAGGGATGTGGGGCGCCGCCCCACCGCCCCGCCTAGGGGCTTTTCGTTAGGGAACGCCGCCGCTAGGCGGATCGCCCCTAGGTACCCTTCGGTACGCACAGCTTGAAAGATGACAATAGGCTTTGATTTGAATAGAGCATGATCCTTACAAAACCGTAAGATTCGGGCGGGGAAATGTAAGCCAAAGCGATGGCTTTACGCTCTCCGCCCGTGTTATGCTCTTACCATCCACAAAAAAGGAGGCATGCGCGCTATGGCTCTACTGGAAGTGCGCCAACTGAAAAAGACCTATATCACACGCTTTGGCGGAACGCGCGTGAACGCGCTGACCAACGTGACCTTCAGCGTGAACGAGGGCGAGTTCGTCGCGATCATGGGCGAATCCGGCTCCGGCAAGACCACGCTGCTCAACATCCTCGCCGGGCTGGACAGGCCGACGGGCGGGCTGGTCACGCTGGGCGGGCAGTCGCTCGCCGATCTGCCGGAAAACAAGATGGCGGCGTTTCGCCGCGAGCAGCTGGGGTTCGTGTTTCAGGAGTTTAACCTGCTGGACACCTTCAGCGTGCGCGACAACATCCTCTTGCCGCTGGTGCTCTCCGGCACGCCCTACCGCGAGATGGAGGAGCGCCTTGCGCAGATCGCGGTGCGGCTGCGCATCGCGCCGCTGTTGGACAAGTACCCCTACGAGATCTCCGGCGGGCAGCGCCAGCGCGCGGCGGTGGCGCGCGCGCTCATCACGAAGCCGCGCATCGTGCTGGCGGACGAGCCGACCGGCGCGCTCGATTCCCGCGCGTCGGAGGAGCTGATGACGCTCTTTGAGCAGATTCATGAAGCCGGGCAGACGCTGCTCATGGTCACGCACTCCATTCGCGCGGCGTGCTCCGCCTCGCGCGTGCTCTTCATCAAGGACGGCGAGGTGTTCCACCAGCTCTACCGCGGCGACACCACCCCGGAGGCGATGTTCCAGCGCATCTCGGACACGCTGACGCTGCTGACGACGGGCGGTGATCGCGCATGAGTTCGCTCTACCTGCGTCTGGCGGTGGACAACATCCGCAAAAACCGCCGCCTGTACGTCCCCTATGTGCTGCTCGGCTGCTCGATGGTCACGGTGGTCTACCTGCTGCTCTACCTCAATAGCGACCCCGGCGTGATCGCGATGCCGGGCGCCGCCGCCGCGGCGAGCGTGCTGCTGGTCGGCGTGGTCGTGATGTTCGTCTTTTCCACGCTGTTTTTGCTCTACACGAACTCGTTCCTGATGAAGCGGCGCGCCAAGGAGCTTGGCCTATACAACACGCTGGGCCTGAGCAAGGGACACATCCTGCGCGTCGTCTTCTGGGAGACGGCGCTGTGCGCCGGGCTGGCGATCGCCTCCGGGCTGGCGCTGGGCGTGCTGGTCTCCAAGCTCGCCGCGATGGCGGTCATCCGCCTCATGGGCGGCGTGCCCACGTCGGAGTTCTCCGTGATGCCGGAGGGCCTGCTGCTCGACGCGGCGGGCTTTGCCGCCATCTACCTGCTCATCCTCATCCGCTCGTCGGTGAACGTGCTGCGCGTGCGGCCGCTGGAGCTGATGCGCCAGACGCAGGCCGGCGAGCGCCCGCCCAAGGGAAACGCGCTGCTGGCGGCGGCGGGCGTCGCGCTGCTGCTCTGCGGCTATGCGCTCGCGCTTCGCGGCAAGGGCGTGTTTGACGCGCTCACCGACTTCTTTATCGCGGTGCCGCTGGTCATCCTCGGCACGTTCGCGTGCTTTCGCAGCGCGAGCGTGTTCGTGCTCACGATGCTCCGCCGCAACAAGCGCTATTACTACAAGCAGAACCACTTCGTCTCCGTCTCCGGCATGGCCTACCGCATGAAGCGCAACGGCGACAGCCTCGGCTCGATCTGCATCCTGCTGACGATGGTGCTGGTCATGATGTGCTCGACGGCCTGCATGACCTTCGGCGCGGACGCCGCAATGCTTCAGGCAAACCCCTATGAGATCGAGGTGACCTCGACCGGCGGCAAGCTGCCGCCCTACGGCGAGCTGCAAAGCGTCTGCGAGTCCGTGCTGACGCCGCGCGGCTTCACGCCCACGCGGGCGGTCTATCACCGCGCGGTCTCCACCGTCGCGCTGTTCGACCCGCGCGAACCCGAAAACCTGCGTCTCGGATACGAAACGATCAAGAACACGACGGCGCTCGCGCTCATCCCGCTCGAGGATTACAATCTCATGATGGGTACGGACTACGCGCTCTCGCCCGGCGAGGCGCTGGCGGGCGGCTCGCTCTGCCGCCACCTGTCGGACTCCGTCGCCATCGAGGACACGCTGCGCTACCGCATCGCCGAACGGGACGTGCCCCTCCCCGACTTCTATTCTGCGGAGTCGCTGGGGCTGGCGGGGGAGATCGTGCTGATCGTGCCGGACGGAAACGACCTGCCCGCGCTGGTCGAGAGGGTCAACAGCACGCAGCGCGTCCCCATCGGCGTCGATTCGAGCTATGCGTTTGACACGGGCCTGTCCGAAGCGGCGCAATCGGATCTCGTTAAGACCCTTCGCGAAGCGCTGTCCGGTTCCGCGCTGTCGGAGCTGCGCGTCTCCTCGCGGGTGGAGGATCGCGTCTCCTACCAGAGTCTGGCGGTCGGCTTCCTCGCGCTGGCCATCCTGCTCAGCCTCGCGTTCCTGTGCGCGACCGCGCTGACGGTCTACTACAAGCAGATCACCGAGGGCATCGAGGATCAATCGCGCTTTGACATCATGCGGCGCGTCGGCCTCTCCCGGCGGATGATCCGCAGCTCGATCAACAGCCAGCTGCTGGTCATGTTCTTTTCCCCGCTGGTGCTCAGCGGACTGCACATGCTGTTCGCCTTCCCGATGCTCAATAAGCTGCTCAGCATGTTTGCCCTGAACCAGCCGCGGCTGATGGCGGCGATGTCGCTGGCGACCTTCGCGGTGCTGTCGCTGCTCTACGCGGTGATGTACGCGGTGACCTCGCGGGTGTACTACCGCATCGTCGCCGGGCTGTCGGACGCGCGCTGACGCGCGCCGGAAAGGAGACCCCATGCGCAAGACGCTTTTTCTCGCGGCCCTGCTGGCCGCCTCGCTGCCCCTGCTCTCGGGCTGCGACGACACTTCCTTCTTAGGCATGTACCGCGCCGTCGTGCAGGCGGCGGGCGACCTCGCCCTCACCGGGGCGGACGCGCTGCAAGGCGAGCGCGCCTTCGGCGTCGATCACTACACGGGCCGCTACGAGGCGCGCTACGACCTCTTCACGGGCAAGGAGACGCTCTTCGGCGGCATCGATCTGAATCGCGCGGCGGGCGACGCGCTGCATGTGCGTGCTGAGCTTTCCTGCGAGGACGGGCAGGCGACGCTGATGTTCACCTCCAGCGGCGCGGAGCCGACCGCGCTGCTCTCCGGCCCCGGCGTCTACGAGGGCGATCTGACGCTGCCCGACGCGGGCAACTACCTCGTGCTCGAGGCCGTCGGGCTGACCGGGCAGCTGACGCTGGAAGCAAAATAATGCTTTTCTCAAATCATCTATCATTCTGTCATTAGGGTTACGCCAGACAAGCAAAAGCGGAATAACGTAACTTTTCATGAACAACCCGCCCGGGATCGCTTCGCTTCCGGGCTGCTCTTTACAATCGCTTCGCGATTGGGGTACGTTGGGGCTACCGATCCGGGGAACTCGCATAGTCGCGAGCTGCGCTCGCTCCTGTTACAATATATTTGCCTCACGGATGCGGCAACCAGTCG
>CANRLC010000009.1 GCA_947631405.1 uncultured Clostridia bacterium
ATGCGTCCTCTTCACTGGGCTACTCCCAGCGACTTTCTCTCTAACTTCACTGTCCAAGATGATTGACAAACCTACACGGGAAGGGGCTTGCGGAGATTTTTGCGCGCCGCGCCCCGCCCCGCCTTTCTTTTGGCGCGATGTTTCAAATAATGCTTGACTTGCGCGGGCCGGGTGAAGTATACTATAATCGCTTTCGCATGGAAAGGCGGCTTGTCCGCCGGATGACGCGCGGGGTTTCCCGCAGCGGGCGGTGCCTGCGGGGCATCGCTTCCGGCGGCGCGCGGCGCAGCCGCGCAAGAAACGTCCATCCGCAAATAAGATCGCAGATCGCATCAAAGGAGAGTGTAAGACCATGGCTTCCTCTGTCAGAACGTATCAGCCGAAGAAGCGCCAGCGCGCGAAGGTTCACGGCTTCCGTTCCCGCATGTCCACCAAGAACGGCCGCAAGGTGCTGGCCCGCCGCCGCGCTCGCGGCCGCGCGAAGCTGACCGTGTCCAACCCCGTCTGATCGCGCCCTGACCGGCGCGGCCCGCGCGGCTTGGCCGCCGCGGGCGTTCGGCCCGGCCCGGCAAGACCGGGAGCGGGCCTTTTTCTTTGGCAATTCGTCGGAATACCGCGGGCGCCGACGCCCAGCGCGCGGGGATGCGCCCCGCGCCGAACGCAGCTTGGGAGAAAGAGAAGGGAAGGCCGCCTTGCAAAAGCGCTACAGCCTCAAAAAGAACGCGCAGTTCAAGTACGTTCACCGGCGCGGCGCGTCCTCCGGGACGCATGAGGCCGTGCTGCTCTATGTGCGCTCGGGCGCGCTCAAGGTGGGCTTTTCCGTGGGCAAGCGCATCGGCTGCGCCGTGGAGCGCAACCGCGTCAAGCGCCGCATGCGCGCCGCCCTCGTTCCCCTGCTGCCCCGCATGAAGCGCGGGCTATACGTCTTCATCGCCCGAGAGCCGGCCGCGACGGCCGATTTTGCCCGGCTGTGCCGTTCCATGCAGGCGCTGCTGCGCAGGCAAGATCTGCTCCTTCCCGCGCCGGACGAAGGAAAGGCGGGCAACGCGACGTGATGAAGCGCATCCTGCTCGCCCTCATCCGATTCTACCGCAAGCACTGTCATCACGCGCCCTGCTGCCGCTTCACGCCCACCTGCTCGCAGTACGCGATGCAGGCCATCGAAAAGTACGGCGCGCTCAAAGGCGGCTATCTCGCCGTGCGGCGCATCCTGCGCTGCCATCCGCTCTACCGGGGCGATCCCTACGACCCCGTCCCGTGAGCGGCAATCCATTCCCCCAAGGAGGATCGCTCTTTCATGAGTTTTCTCAATTCGCTTCTGCTGACGCTGATTCGCGCGCTCCATGGGATCATCAACAACTACGCGCTGACGATCATCGTCTTCACCATCCTCATCAAGCTGCTCGTCATGCCGCTCAACCTGAAGAGCCGCCGCTCCACCATGCGCATGAGCGTCGTGCAGCCCAAGATGCAGGCGCTTCAGGAAAAGTACAAGGACGATCAGGAGAAGCTCAACCAGAAGCTGCAGCAGCTCTACCGCGACGAGGGCATCAGCCCCATGGGCGGCTGCCTGCCGATGATCATCTCGATGGTCATCCTCTTCGCGATGTTCTACGCGCTGCGCACGTTCGCCAACGAGCAGCTCGTCACCCAGTTCCTCACCTTTTACTATCATCCCGACATGGATCCGCGCACGATGTGCGACGGCTTCCTCTGGATCCGCAATCTGTGGATGCCCGACACGCCGTTCACCACGTTCCTGCCCAACGTCTCCGCGCTGCAGTTCGTCGATTTCGACGTGTGGAACCGCATCAGCGCGCAGCTGGCGTCAAGCGGCGTCATCCCGGAGGCGCTCGCCTTCGCCGACCGCGCCGCCGTCACCGCCTACATCAGCGACGTGGTCACGCCGTTCGTCTCCTCCGCCGCCTACGCGCAGTACCTCGCGCCGGTGCCGGGGCTGGGCAACCTGAGCATCTTGGGGCTGTTCCGCTTCTCGATCTTCAGCGAGCCGAACGGCTGGTTCGTGCTGCCGCTTCTGTCCATGGTCACGCAGCTGGTCATGCAGAAGCTCACCATGAAGAGCAGCAACATGGATCCCGCGCAGGCCGGCTCGTCGAACGTCATGATGTACGTCATGCTCTTTATGAGCCTGTACTTCTGCGCCAGCTACAACGCCGCGTTCGCGCTGTACTGGACCGTCGCCAACGTGTACGCGATCGTCGAACAGCTCGCGTTCAACCGCTACTTTGCCTTGCAGGATCGCAAGGCCGCCAAGGCTGAGGAGGTCGGCATCATCTCATGAAGATTCAGGAGTTTACCGGAAAGACCACGCAGGAGGCCATCGACAACGGCCTCGCCGTGCTCGGCGTCACCATCGCCGACGTTCATGTGGACGTGCTCGAGGAGGGCGCAAAGGGCCTCTTCGGCCTGTTCGGCAGCAAGCCCGCGCGCGTGCGCCTCACCGTGATGGAGGAGGAGCGCGAGGACGATCAGGGCCTGAGCGACCTGCTGGGCAGCTTCTCGCTGAACGACCAGCAGCCCGCCCGCAAGAAGAAGGACAAGCCCGCGCCCAAGGCCGAGGCCCCCAAGCCCGCCAAGGAAGCGCCGCAGCCCGAGCCGAAGCCGCAACCCAAGCCCGCGCCGAAGCCCGAGGACAAGCCCCTGCCCCCCAAGGAGCCGAAGGAGCCGCGCGAAGCGAAGGCCGAGCGCCCCGCGAAGCCGCCGCGCGCGCCCAAGCCGCCGCGCCCCGCCAAGGAGGAGCCGAAGGAGCGCGACTACGCCCCGATGACCCCGGCGCAACCCTTCACGCCGACCGAGCCGCCCGTCCTGCACGACGAGGCGACGCCGGCGGGCCGCGCGCAGCAGTTCCTCATGAACGTGACGCGCCTGATGGGCGTGGACGTGCAGGTGTATGTGGACGCCCCGCAGGAGGACGCGCTCTCCATCCACATGATCGGCGACACGCTCGGCATCCTGATCGGACGCCGCGGCGAGACGCTCGACGCGCTGCAATACCTGACCAGCCTGCAGGTCAACAAGGGCCGCGAGGGCTACATCCGCGTGACGCTGGACACCGAAAATTACCGCGCCAAGCGGGAGGACAGCCTGCGCCGCCTCGCGCAGCGCATGGCCAACCGCGCGGTGAAGACGGGCCGCAAGGTCGTCCTGGAGCCGATGAACCCCTACGAGCGCCGCGTGCTGCACACCGCGCTGCAAAACAGCGACGTCGTGACCACGCACTCTGAGGGCGAGGAGCCGAACCGCCGCGTGGTCATCACGCTCAAGAACGCGCCGGAGCGCCCGCGCCCCGAGCTGAGCGACGCGGACGAGACGGACGCGCGCGAGGGCGGCGACAAGCCCGCCCATCGCAGCCGTCGCCGCCGCGGGCGTCGCGGCGGGCGCAAGAGCGCGGACGCCGCGCAGGCGGCCGGCCTGACGGACGCGCGCGCCGCCGCGGACGAGCCGCAGGCGGACGTTCCCGCCGAGGCGGACGAGCCGAGCGTGATCGCCCCGCAGTCCCCGGAACCCATCGACATGCTGGGCGCGGAGGAGTGATCCTCCCGCCCCTTTTTATGCCCGCCGCAAGCCTGTTCAAAGGGGGTTTTCCATGCCACGCAAATCCCTGCGCGCCGCGCTGCTCGCCGTTGCCGGAAGCGAGGCGCTGTACCTGCTCTGCGCGTTTTGCAGCGCGTCGCTGCTGGATATGGGGCCGCTGTTCTGGTATCGGGAGGCGGTTGACCTTTTCCGCTCGCTGATCGTCGTGCCGTGGGGAGGCGCGCTGTGCCTGCTGTCGCTGGAGCGGCGGGAGCGCGGCCTCGCCCTCGCGCCGCGCGCCGACGCGGCGCTGCTGCTCGCGCTGCTCGTCTGGATCGTCGCGCCGTTCCTGCTGCGCTTCGGGCTGACGTTCAACACCGCGTACAGCGCCTACAACCACCTCGCGCTCTTCTTCGGGCTGTATCTGCCCGTCGCCGCGATGCGCAGCCGCGACCTCTCCCGCACGGTGGACGCCGCATGTACCCTCTTCGCCGCGCTCTCCTACGCGCTCGCCGTGCCCGCGCTGTGCAGCGTGTTCGCCGGGCGCGCGTTCGGTCTGGAGACGGGCGGCATCGGCTTCGGCCCGGACGCCGAGGGGTGCCTCTGCTTCGGGCTGCACTACAACATCACCGGGATGATCGCCGTCTGCTGCGCGCTGCTGTGCATCGCGGGCGCGCTGCGCCGCCGCACGGCGGCCGGCGTCGCGTTCTTCTCGATTCCCGCCGCGCTGATGGCGATTTGCGCCGCGCTCACGCAGAGCCGCACCTCGCGCTACGCGCTGCTGCTCTCGCTCGCGGCGTTGTGCTACGGCTGCGCGAGCGCGCGGCTTCCGCTGCGCCGTGCGGCCGCGCGCCATGTCGCCGCCGCCGCGCTCGCCGCCGCCGTGCTCGCGTGCGGCTACGCGGGATCGGGCGCGGTCACGCAGGCGGCGCTCGTACACTACGCCCGCGTGCGGACAGGAGCGTCCGCCGCACCCGTCGCATCCGCCCTCGCCGAGGAGGCCGCGCAGATCGCGCCCGAAGCTTCGGAAACCCCCGCAGCGCCCGCCGTCGTCTCGCGCGCCGTGGGGGACGCGACCTTCTCCGAGCGCACGGCGGTCTGGAAAAACCTGTTCGCGCTCTGGCGCGAGGAGCCGCTGCACTTCTTCATCGGCAACGGCATGGGCCGCACGGGCAGCCGCGTCGTGCAGGGCACCATCCACGAGGCGAACGGCAGCGTCTCCATCCACAACGGCTACCTGCAATTCATCGCCGACTATGGGCTGATCGGCTTCGCGCTGCTGGCCGCGCTGCTCTGCCTGCTCGCGCGCGACGCCCTCTTTCTGCTGCTCTCGCCCGCGGCGCGCGCGTGCGACCGCGCCTTTGTCGCGCTCTCCGCCTCGCAGCTGCTCACCGCGCTGATGGAGAGCCAGCCTCTGGGCGCGATGTCCTCGTCGAGCCTCGCGCTCTTCTTCGCGCTGGCCGTGGTGCGCGCCCGCGCCCGCGACGTGCGCGCGGCGATGTGACTTGCCACATTCCGTCCGCCGTGGTATAATCCGGGTATATGCCAATCACCGAGGGGGGATCACGATATGAAGCATCTGGCCGCGGCGCTGCTGCTCGGCGCGCTGCTCGCATCTGGCGTCGCGATCGCGCAGGAGGCGACCTACGTCTTCCCATACGAGGGCTTCCGCTACACCCAGCGGGAGGGAGAGACCGTCCTCACCCAGACGAACCTCGCGCAGAACGGCGCGTTCATCGCCTCGCTGGGCACGACGCAGGACGCCGTGCTCGCCAGCTATGTCGCCTCCGGCATCGTGATGGAGGTCTTCCCGCAGGAGGGCGGGCAGGTGGCCGTGAGCGTCGCGGACGCGGGCGCGTTCTCGCAGGTGCGCGGCATCGACCGCCTCTCCGAGGAGGAGCTACAGGAATTCGCCGCGCAGTTCGCCGACAGCGGCCTCTACGAGAGCTGCGAGATCGTGCAGACCACCCCGCTGTGCGTGCGGCTGACCTCCTCGGCGACGGCCGCCTCCACGCCCGTGTATACGCTGCGCTACGCGACGCTGCATCTGGGCAAGCTCTATCTGCTCTCCGAGACCCTCGTGGGCCGCGCGCCCGGCGAGGAGGACGACGCGCTGATCGAGCGGGTGCTCTCCGGGATGCAGCTGCTTCGCAACGCCGCCGAGCCGACGCCTTCCCCCACCGCCACGCCAGCGCCGACCCCAACGCCCTCCCCCGAGCCGACGCCCGGCATCGCGCAGACGCTCTCCGCCGAGGGCGATCTGACCGTGGAGGGCGTGCCCGCCTACACCAACAGCGCGGCGCTGACCCTGAGCGGCAAGGCGGAGCCTTCCCAGCAGGTGAGCGCGCGCGTGGGCGATCGCTCGCTGGGCCGCGTGCGCGCCGCCGAGGATGGGACGTTCTCCCTCGACGTGACGCTGCCGGAGAGCGGCGATCTGACCTTGACCGTGAGCGCGGGCGAGGCCGAGCGCAGTTTCGCCGTGTGCTATGAGCTGCCCTTCGCACACCTGACCGTCACCGAGCCGACGGAGACGACCTTCACCGGGACGAACGTCTTCGTGCGCGGCGTGACCGAGCCAAACGCCACCGTCTACGTCACGGGCAAGGGCACGAGCACGAACGTGCAGGCCAACCGCGAGGGCAACTTCAGCGTGCGCCTGTTCATCTACGACGCCGAGACGCTCACCTTCACCCTGCGCGCGCACCTGCGCGGCTATCAGGACACGGAGGCGAACGTGACGCTCACGCGCGAATTGACCGAGCGCGAGGGCATCGCGCTCTTCCGCGAGCAGATGATCTCGCTGGATTACGACGATTTCGCCGCCGACCCCGAGCGCTACGCGGACAAGAAATTCATCTTCCGGGGGCGCATCGCCGCGTTCGCCGATTACGACGGCGAGCCGTGCGCGCTGGTGCTCACCGACAACGTCTCCTCCGGCGTCTGGCGCGACCCGATCTGGGTGGTGCTCTCCGCCGGGGATGAGTGGGCCGTGGACGACGTCGTGACCTTCTATCTGGAGGGCGAGGGCGTCACGCTGCCCGCAGACGGCGAATATGTCGGCCGCGACGAAAGCGTCGAGGCGCCCGTGGCCCGCGCCATGTACACGGCGAACAACCGCTGAGCGGCGCAGCGCTGAGGCGACGCTGATGAAGACGACAAAGACGGCCTCCCATCCCCTATTGGAGCTTGCGGCCGACCTCGCGCGCGCCGTCCTCATCGCTTGCGCGGCGCTGATGGACATGTTCGTGCGCAGCAACGACAACTACGTCAACTGGTGGGTCTCCCTGCCGCATCCGTGGGCGACCACGCTCGTGACCGCGGGCGCGTTTTGTCTGCTGCGCCGGGCGCGGCGAACGCTCCCCGAGCTGGGGCTGGGGAGCAGGCTGCTCGCCCTCTTTCTGGGCATGTGGTATCTGTTCGCGCAGTGCGCCGCCACCACGGGCGACGTGGCGCAGCCCTTCCTCACCCACGGGCAGACGCTCAAGGCGGCCGTGACGGCGCTGGGCATGGCCTGCGTGTACGCGCTGCTTTTGCGCGGGCTGGAAGCCCTGCTCTTTGCGCCGGAGCGCCCGCTCGCGCCCACGCGCGCTCAGGCGCTTTTGCGCCTGTACCGCGAGCACACGCAGGCCTTTTGCGTTGCGGTGCTGCTGCTCTGCTGGCTGCCCCGCGTCGTCTCCGCCTACCCCGTCGTCATGAGCAGCGACACACGCACGCAGGTGGAGCAGGCGCTGGGGCTTGAGCCGCTCTACGCCAATCACCCGATCTTCGGCACGCTGCTGCTACGGCTGTTCATCCGCGTGGGCAAAGCCGTCCTCTCCGGCGGCGGCGCCGGGCTGACGCTCTGTGTCCTTGCGCAGGTGTTGCTCGCCGCGACGATTCTCGGCTACAGTCAGGCGATCATGCGCCGCCTCGGCGCGCCGCGCTGGCTGCGCGCGGGGACGCTGCTGCTCTGCGGCTTTGGGCAGGCGTACAGCGGCAATGTCGCCGTGCTGCTCAAGGACGTCCCCTACACCTACGCCTTCCTGCTGCTTGCGTGCGAGTTCGCCCGCGCGGCCCTTTTGCGAGAGCCGGGCTACACGCGCAGCGCTGGACACCTGCTGCGCTGCTGGGCAGCGGGCGTCTTTTTGCTGCTGATCCGCAACAACGGCATCTTCATCTTCCTGCCCGTGTGTACGCTGCTCCTGTTTGGCTCGCTGCGCACGCGGGATATGCGCCGTGCCGCCCACACGCTCGCGGCGACGCTTCCCCCGCTGCTGGTCTTCCTCGCCGTAAGCGTCGCGGTCAACACCTCGCCGGATATACGGCGCGCCTCCCTGCGCGAGGCGCTGTCCCTCCCCTTCCAGCAGACGGCGCGTTATGTGACGCTCCACGGGGAGGACATCCCGCAGGAGGAGCGAGAGAGCATCTCCACCGTGCTGCCCTATGAGCGCATCGCCAAGCTCTATCGGCCGATGCTCTCTGACCCGATCAAAGGGCTGTGCCCAAGGGACGCCACCTTTGAGGACGTGGCCCCGTATCTGCGCGTGTGGGCGCGGCAGTTCCTGCGCGACCCGCTCACGCATTTGCAGGCGACGTTTTTGCAAAACGCGCTGCTGCTCGACCCGCAGACCTTCAACATCGCCTCGTTCACGGGAACGGGCCTCAGCGAGGACGTGATGCGCGCGCTGCGCATGACCCGCCCGCAGGCGCTCGACGCGCTGACCGCTCTGATCGCGCACATCGACGCGCTGCTCTACGGGATGCCGTTTTACATCCCGCTCAATACGGTGGGCTTTTACGGCGTGTTGCTGCTGCTCGCCTGCGCGCTCGCGCGGCGACGCCGCGCGCGGGGACTCGCGCCGCTTCTGACCGCGCTGCTGATCGCCATGGGAATAATCGTGCTCGGCCCGTGCATCCAGAATCAGGATCGCTACGGCTTCCCCCTCATCTACTGCATGCCGCTGCTGCTCGCTTGCCTGCGCCGCGCGGCGCAGCAAAACAGAGAGGCCGCGTGACCGCTTGCCCGTCCCGCTTAATGGGGCGGGCGTTTTTTATCAGTGAATTTATCGATTATCGATATGTTTTTACCGAAATTCAATAAATCTCTATTGACAAACGAGATTTTCGGCGCTATACTGTTCCCGAGGTGAGACCGATGCAAAACACGCGACTTTTTGAAAAGCTGAACGAAGCGCCCGTCGTCTTTGCGCTGCTGCGCGCGACGACGGTCGCCGTCGGGCTGCTGGGCACGCTGCTGGCGCTGATTCTGGTGAACTTTGGCCTCTTCGCCCTCAGCACGACGCCCACCGGCATGGATAACGTCGCGGGCGCGGCGGGGATCGCGACCGTCGTCCTCGTGAGCCTTTGCTGCTACGCGGCGCTGATCGCCTTCTTCCGCCTGTGCGGCAGGCTCTCGCGGGGCAGCGCGTTCACGCGGGAAAACGCCGAGGCGATGCGCCGCATCGCGCGGCTGCTGCTGGCGGCGGGGATCGCCGTGCTCACGGGGCTGCTCGCGGTCGGGCTGATGGTGCGCGGGTTGACGGTCACGCTGCTCTGGTGCTCGTCCTTCGCGCTGGCGTTCCTCGGGGCGTCGCTGCTCGCACACGCGCTCTCGGTGCTGGTGCGCCGCGCCGCCGCGCTGCAGGACGACTGCGACCTGACCGTGTGAAGGAGGCTTACGCATGATCCGCGTGGAGCTGGACGTGATGCTCGCCCGCCGCAAGATGACGCTGCTGGAGCTATCCCAGCGGGTGGGCGTCACCCCCGCCAACCTGTCCATCCTCAAGAACGGGCGCGCCCGCGCCGTGCGATTGCAGACGCTGGACGCGATCTGCCGCGCGCTTTCCTGTCAGCCGGGCGATCTGCTCGTGTGGACGCCGGAGGAGGACGGCTGACGCGTTTTCGCTTTCTGTTTCTGATCTTCGGGTTTTTAACCGCTAAACCGCCCGCGCTTCTTCCGCGTGGGCGGTTTAGTTTTTCTAAATTTCATGTTTGTAACGATATTGTCCGAAAAATCAAGATATTTTCATATTTTATGGCGTTTTACGGCAAAAAGCCGAACGTTTTCAAAATAATTTTCCCGACTTGCCCCGCGTCCCTTGACAAGCGGGGCGATCTGTGCTTTAATCAGGCTCGTGTGATTAACCTAAAAGTTTTGCATTGCCAAACCCGGGAGGCGGTTTCGTGGGGATCAACATCGGCGAAAAGCTGCGCAGCCTGCGCCAGAAGAACAACCTGACGCAAAAGGAGCTGGCCGACCGCTGCGAGCTGTCCAAGGGCTTCATCTCTCAACTGGAGAGCGACCAGACCTCGCCCTCGCTGTCCACGCTGGAGGACATCCTCACCACGCTGGGCAGCTCCTTTTCCGAGTTCTTCTCCGGCGAGGAGCAGGACGACCCGGTCTGCCGCAAGGAGGACGTGTTCGTCAAGGAGGAGCCGCTGAGCGGACGCACCATCCACTGGCTCATCCCCAACGCGCAGAAGAAGGACATCGAGCCGATCCTCGTCACGCTCGACCCCGGCGCGCAGACCGAGACCGATCTGCCGCACATGGGCGAGGAGTTCGGCTATGTGCTCTCCGGCTCGATCACGCTGGCGCTGGGCGAAAAGCGCTACCGCGTGCGCAAGGGCGACAGCTTCTCCTACAAGCCCTCCCAGCGCCATTTCCTGCTCAACCCCGGCAAGACGACCGCCACGGTGCTCTGGGTGTGTACCCCGCCCAACTTTTAACGGCCCCTTTTCCCTCGCCCATCTCACGCTTAGGAGGAACGCGCCACATGCAGAATCGACCCGCTCCCGACGCCGGAACCATTCTCTCCATCCGCGACGTACACGTCGTCTTCGACGACGGCTTTGAGGCGCTGGACGGCGTGAGCCTGGACATCGGCCACAACGAGTTCGTCACGCTGCTCGGCCCGTCCGGCTGCGGCAAGACGACGATGCTGCGCTGCATCGGCGGCTTCGAGCGCCCGACCAGCGGGCAGATCCTCTACAAGGGGCAGGACATCATCCCCCTGCCGCCGTACAAGCGCGCGATCAACACGGTCTTCCAGCGCTACGCGCTCTTTCCGCACCTGAACGTCGCGCAAAACGTCTCCTTCGGCCCCGACCTGCGGGGCGAGGACAAGGCGAAGACCGCCCGCGAGGTCGGCAGGATGCTCGATCTGGTCGGCCTGTCCGGCTTTGAAAAGCGCAAGATCGCCAGCCTCTCCGGCGGGCAGCAGCAGCGCGTGGCCATCGCGCGCGCGCTCATCAACGACCCCGACGTGCTGCTGCTGGACGAGCCGCTGGGCGCGCTCGACCTGAAGCTGCGGCGCGAGATGCAGCTGGAGCTTAAGCGCATCCAGCGCGAGAGCGGCATCACCTTCGTGTTCGTGACGCACGATCAGGAGGAGGCGCTCACGATGAGCGACCGCATCGCCGTGATGCGCGCCGGGCACATCTTGCAGCTGGGCACGCCGGAGGACATCTACAACGAGCCGCAAAACGCGTTCGTCGCGGACTTCATCGGCGACAGCGACATCATGGAGGGCCTGATGCTGCGCGACCGCCTCGTGCGCTTCCTCGGCTGCGACTTTCCCTGCGTGGATAGCGGCTTCGGCGAGAACGCGCCGGTGGACGTCGTGCTGCGGCCGGAGGACGTGAAGCTCAAGCCCGCGGACGACCCCGCCGCGGACGGCGCGCCGGAGGGCGTCGTTGAATCGCTGCTCTTCAAGGGCGTCCACTACGAGATGAAGGTGCGCTGCGGGGAGAGCGTGCTGCTGGTTCACTCCACGCACGCGCGGGATGTGGGCACGCGCGTGAAGCTCGCCGTCGCCCCGCAGGACATTCAGGTCATGCGCAAGAGCGAGGCCTCCGAGGAAGTGCTGCGGCGTCACGCCGAGCGCGCGAAGTGAGGTGGCGGCCGTGAAAAAGAACCGCGCGCTGATCGTCCCCTTCGCGCTGTGGGCGTTTCTGTTCATCCTCGTGCCGCTGGCGCTGATCGTCTGGTACGGCGTGACCGTCGAGGAGAGCGTCCCCTACACCGAGATCGCGCAGGCGGACGGCTCCGTCGCCTACCGGCTGGAGGACGGCTCCGTCGTTGCGGAGCGCCCGTGGCAAAAGCGCACCGTGCTCTCCATCACAAACTTTAAGCGCATGCTGGAGCCGACCTACCTGCGCCTGCTCGCGCGCTCGCTGCGCGTGGCGCTGGTGACCACGCTCGTCTGCCTGCTGCTGGGCTATCCCGTGTCGCTCATCCTCACCGGGCGCGATTTCAAGCATCCCGCGCTGTGGCTGATGCTCATCATCCTGCCGATGTGGATGAACTTCCTGCTGCGCACCTATTCGTGGATGTCGATCCTCGAAAACTCCGGCATCCTCAACAGCTGGCTCGCCGGCCTGCGCGAGGCGGCGCCCGCGGTGGATCGCCTCCTTAACCGGATGGGGATCGAGGATCGCGTCATCTTCCTGTACAACGAGAAGGCGGTCGTGCTGGGCATGGTCTACAACTATCTGCCCTTCATGATCATGCCGATCTACACGGTGATCGAGAAGATCGACCGCAGCCTGCTGGAGGCCGCCGCCGATCTGGGCGCGAACCCCGTCAAGAGCTTTGTGCGCGTCACGCTGCCCTACTCCATCCCCGGCGTGCTGGAGGGGATCACGATGGTGTTCGTGCCGTCGGTGACGACGTTCGTCGTCAGCCAGCTGATGGGCGGCGGCAAGGTGCCGCTGATCGGCGACATCATCCAGAACCAGTTTGGCAAATCCAGCGACTGGCACTTCGGCGCGACGCTCTCGCTGCTGGTGATGGTCGTCGTGCTGGCGTTCATGGGCACGCTCAACCGCGTGGACAAGGAGGACGGCGAGGAGGTGCGCATCTTCTGATGAAAAAGCTGCGCAAGGCGTACATCGGCCTCATCATGGTCTTCCTGTACGCGCCCATCCTGCTGCTCGTGCTCTATTCCTTCAACGACAGCCGCTCGCGCGCGAGCTGGGGCGGCTTCACGCTGCGCTGGTACGCCGAGCTTTTCCGCGACCGCGCGATCCTCTCCGCGCTGGGCACCACGCTCTCCATCGGATTGCTCGCCGCCGCGATCTCCACGCTGCTGGGCACCTTCGGCGCGATTGCGCTCTTTCAGATGCGCCGCCGCCCGAGGCGCGCGCTGCTCTCCGTCGTCAACCTGCCGATGCTCAATTCCGAGGTCGTCACCGGCGTGTCTCTGATGCTGCTCTACGCGCTGCTGCATGTGCAGCTCGGCTACGCGACGCTGCTGCTCTCGCACATCGCCTTCTGCGTGCCCTACGTCGTGCTCAGCGTCCTGCCCAAGCTGCGCCAGCTCGACCCGCACCTCTCCGAGGCCGCGCAGGATCTGGGCGCGACGCCCATGCAGGGCTTCTTGCGGGTTGTCCTGCCGGACATCATGCCCGGCGTGTTCTCCGGCTTCGTGATGGCGCTCACCATGTCCATCGACGACTTCCTCATCAGCTTCTTCACGACCGGCTCGGGCGTCAGCAACCTGTCCATCACCATCTACACGATGGCCAAGCGCGGCATCTCGCCCAAGATCAACGCGCTCTCCACGATCATCTTCGCGTGCGTGTTCTTCCTGCTGATCGGCCTCAACCTGCAGGATCTGCGCAAGGAGGCGCGCGCCAAGGCGAAGGTCGAGAGCGTCCGCATCCCCTACTGAGTCCCCTCGCGCCGCGCGGCGGCGCTTCACAAGAACCCGGGCGAAACGCCCCGCGACCAAAAGGAGAAACAAGACCATGGCCAAGAACAACAAGAAGATCGTCCCCATCGCGATCGTCTGCGCGCTGATCGCCGTCGCCGCCGTCGCGGCGTTCCTGCTCACGCGCCCTTCAAAGGAGAAGGAGACGATCTCCGTCTACAACTGGGGCGACTACATCGACACCGCCTGCCTCGACCTGTTTGAGCAGGAGACGGGCATCGAGGTCATCTACGAGGTGTTCGAGACGAACGAGGACATGTACGCCAAGATCGCCGAGGGCGGCTCCAGCTACGACGTCATCATCCCCAGCGACTACATGGTCGAGCGGATGATCGAGGAGCAGCTGCTGCAAAAGATCAACTGGGACAACATCCCCAACATCGTCAACATCGACCCGCGCTTCCTGCACGAGGATTACGACCCCGAGGCCGCCTACTCCGTGCCCTACACCTGGGGCACGATGGGCATCCTCTACAACACCAAGCGCGTGACGACGCCGCCCACCAGCTGGCAGACGCTGCTTGACCCCGCCTACGCGAACGACATGCTCATGCTCAACTCCCCGCGCGACACGCTGGGCATCGCGCTGGTGATGTGCGGGCACGACCTCAACTCCACCGACCCCGCCGACCTCGAGGACGCCAAGAACCTGCTGCTCGAGCAGAAGCCGATGGTGCTCGCCTACGTCGTGGACGAGGTCAAGGACAAGATGATCGCGGGCGAGGCGTCCGTGGCGCTGGTGTGGAGCGGCGACGCGACCTTCTGCATGGACGAGAGCGACGACCTCGACTACGTCGTGCCGGAGGAGGGCAGCAACATCTTCTACGATTCCATCTGCATCCCCGCCAACGCGCGCAACGTCTCCGGGGCGGAGAAGTTCATCGACTTCCTCTGCCGCGCGGACATCGCCGCGATGAACTACGAGTACGTCGGCTACGCCATCCCCAACACCGCCGCCATCGAGCTGATGGGCGCGGACGAGTACAACGCCTCCCCGGTCAACAACCCGCCGCAGGAGGTGCTTGACAAGTGCCACGTCTTCAAGTACCTCGGCGACGACACCAAGCTCTATGACCAGATCTGGACGGAGATCATCTCCGATTTCTGAGCGCGTTTGCGGCGCGCCGGCCTGTCCGGCGCGCCGCTTCATTTTCCCTCTTGACAGATTTAGTTCTATATAGTACAATCCGATATAGAAGGAAGTGTGGTGCATGGAGACAGGCGGCGGTTTCCTCATCTCGCAGATCAAGCAGATTCAAGCGCGCATCTTTGGCGAGCTGCTGCGGGAGGCGGGGATCGAGGAATTCAACGGGGCACAAGGGCGCATCCTCTACGTCCTCTGGGACGAGGACGGCGTGCCGGTCACGGCGCTCGCCCGGCGCACAGGGCTGGCGAAGACGACGCTGACCAGCATGCTCGATCGTCTGGAGGCGTCCGGCTTTCTCCGGCGCGAGCCGGACGCCGCCGACCGCCGCCAGACGCGCGTGGTGCTGACGCCGCTGGCCCGCTCGATGAGCGACCGATACGACGCCGTCTCCGCGCGCATGACCGCGATCTTTTACGAGGGCTTCTCCCCGTCGGAGATCGCCGTCTTTGAGGGCGCGCTGCGCCGCATCCTGCGCAACCTGCAAGAAAGGGAGGAAGGCTCATGACAGACCGGCTTCAAGAACGCATCCGCCGCCTGATCGATTCGCTGGCGACTGTGGAGGTCGGCTCGGTGGACGCGAACGGCTACCCCAACATCAAGCGGATGTTCAACATCCCCACCGAGGATTACCGCACCTACTACTTTTCGACCAACGTCTCCTCGATGCGCCGTGCGCAGTTTGCGGCGAACCCCAAGGCGTGCGTGTACTTCACCAAGCGTTGGGACGGCGTGCAGCTTTTGGGCGAGATGGACATCCTGACCGACCACGAGACCAAGGCGCGCTTCTGGCATCCGGGCGATGAAAAATACTATCCCGCGGGCCTGGACGACCCGGACTACTGCATCTTCCGCTTCACCGCACGCTCCGGCCGTCACTATCACGCGCTCGCCTCGCAAAGCTTTGACATCTCGGAACTCGCGCGGTAGCAGTCCGCCGTTGGGAGCGCAAAGGCCCGCCCCGACCGCAATGGTCGGGGCGGGCTGTTTCATATGCTGCTTTGGGCTGCGTTTCTTGCGCGCCTGTCAGTCGTCAAACATCGTCGTGGACAGGTAGCGCTCGCCTGTATCGGGCAGCAGCGCGACAATGGTCTTGCCCCGATACTCCGGGCGCTTCGACAGCGCCACGGCGGCGTGCAGCGCTGCGCCCGAGGAGATGCCCACCAGCACGCCCTCCGCGCGGGCCACCGCGCGCCCGGCGGCGAAGGCGTCCTCGTTGCTCACGGGCAGAATCTCGTCGTAGACGGCGGTGTCGAGCGTGTCCGGCACGAAGCCCGCGCCGATCCCCTGAATCTTGTGCGGGCCGCTCTTGCCGCCGGAAAGCACGGGCGAGGAAGCCGGCTCCACCGCGACGACGCGCACGCCGGGCTTCTGCTCCTTCAAATACGCGCCCACGCCGCTGATCGTGCCGCCCGTGCCCACGCCCGCGACAAAGACGTCCACCTGCCCGTCGGTGTCGCGCCAGATCTCCGGGCCGGTCGTCGCGCGGTGCGCGGCGGGGTTCGCCGGGTTGACGAACTGGCCGGGGATGAAGCTGCCGGGCGTGATGGCCGCCAGCTCGTTCGCCTTCTCGATGGCGCCCGTCATGCCCTTCGCGCCCTCGGTCAGCACGATCTCGGCGCCGTAGGCTGCGAGCAGCTTGCGGCGCTCCACGCTCATCGTCTCCGGCATGGTCAGGATGATCCTGTAGCCGCGCGCCGCGGCCAAGGCCGCCAGACCGATGCCCGTGTTGCCGCTGGTCGGCTCGATGATGGTCGCGCCGGGCGCGAGCAGCCCGCGCGCCTCCGCGTCGTCGAGCATCGCCTTGGCGACGCGATCCTTGACCGACCCGGCGGGATTGAAGTATTCCAGCTTCGCGATCAGCTTCGCCTGCGCGCCCATCTGCGCGCCGAAGCGGCGCAGCTCCAGCAGCGGCGTGCCGCCGATCAGGGCGTCGACGGAAGAATAGACCTTCATGGAAAAGACCTCCTTTGGGATGGGTGGGATAAAAGGGATGGCCCATTATAGCGCCTATTTCCTACTATGTCAATAGGAATTATAGGATTTTATGAAATCTTTTTAAGGACGGCCCTCTGCCGCCCGCTGTGTGCGCGTCAGGTCGCAGACGACCTCGCGGGCGAGCAGCAGGCCCATCGCGGCCGGAACGAACGCGTTGCTGGCCGGGACGGCCCGCCGCGCGGCGTGTACGCCCTCCTCCGCCCCCTCCCGCGGGGGCAGCGGCTGGATCGCAGGCTCGCTGGAGAAGACGACCTTGAGCCGCTCCACGCCGCGCCTGCGCGCCTCTCGGCGCATCACGCGCGCCAGCGGGCAGCCGCTGGTCTCGTAGAGATCGGCGACGCGCAGGCGCGTCGGGTCGAGGCGGTTGCCCGCGCCCAGCGCGCAGATGACCGGCACGCCGAGGCGCGTCGCGCGCTCGGCCAATTCCAGCTTGGCGGCCACGGTATCCACCGCGTCCACGACGTAATCAAACCGGGAGAGATCGACCTCACCGGCGTTCTGCGGCATGTAAAACATTCGGTGGGCGACGATCTCGGCGTCCGGGCTGATGTCCCGAAGGCGCTCGGCCATCGCGTCGGCCTTGTAGCGCCCGAGCGTCGCATGCGTGGCGACGATCTGACGGTTCAGGTTGGTGAGGGAGACGCGGTCGTCGTCAAAAAGCTCGATCGCGCCGACGCCGCTGCGCGCGAGCGCCTCCGCCGCGTGGCCGCCCACGCCGCCCACGCCAAACACCGCCACGCGCGAGGCGGAAAGCCTGTCCATCGCCCCGTCGCCCAGCAGCCGCCGCGTCCTTTCAAACTGATCCATCGCCGCTCACCTCCCCCGCGCGCGCCGCGCCACAGCCGTATTATAGCGCATGCGGCGAGGGTTGCAAAGCCTCGCGCGCGAATTTTTCAAAGGGCTTGACACTTCGCGTCGCGCATGGTATACTGTTCGGCGTGAATTGAAAAGTTCTGTGCCATAGACAGTCGGCGGCGCTTATGCCATAACGGGATTCCCGGCCGGCCGAGGTGCGAGTGGATTTTCTCCGAAGCGTTTTCGGTGTCGCCCTTGCGCCATGCGCAGGGGCTTTTCTCTTCCGGAACGCTTTTAGGAAAGGAGGAAATCCCCGTGTCCAAGAATCTGGAAAACAAAAAGGCGGTCGTCGCGCAGATCGAGGAGAAGATCGAGAAGGCGGAGTCCATCGTGATCGTCGAGTATCGCGCGCTGACCGTCGAGGCCATCACCGCGCTGCGCGCCAAGTGCCGCGCCGCCGGCGTCGATTACTGCGTGTACAAGAACACGCTCGCGCGCCGCGCCTTCGAGAACAAGGGCGTCCACATCGACCCCGCGCTGCTCGAGGGGCCGAACGCCTTCATCTTCAGCAACAACGACCCCGTGTCCGCGCCGAAGCTGGTCAAGGAGTTCATCGCCGCCGCGGAGAAGGACAAGAAGACCCCGGCGCTCACCATCAAGGGCGGCGTCATGGACGGCGCTGTGCAGTCCGTGGAGGAGGTCAAGGCGCTGGCCGACATCCTGCCGCGCGAGCAGCTCATCGCGAAGATCATGGGCTGCCTCAACTCGCAGGCCACCGCGCTGGCCTACGTCATCAAGGCCATCGCCGACAAGAAGGCAGAGGCGGGCGAGCAGTAAGCCGCGCCGCTTGAACACACCACACAAAAACAGATATGGAGGGTAAACCGTATGGAAATCAATGAGATCGTCTCCGCGATCGAGAATCTGACTCTGATTCAGGCCTCCGAGCTGGTCAAGGCTTTGGAGGAGAAGTTCGGCGTTTCCGCCGCCGCCCCCGTCGCCGCTGCCGGCGCCGCGGCTCCCGCCGCCGCCGCTGCCGCCGAGGAGAAGACCGAGTTCGACGTCGTGCTCACCGGCTTCGACGCCGCGAAGAAGGTCGCCATCATCAAGGCCGTCCGCGAGGTCGTCTCCGGTCTGGGCCTGAAGGAAGCCAAGGATCTCGTCGAGGGCGCGCCCAAGACCATCAAGGAAGGCGCGAGCAAGGAAGAGGCCGAGAGCATCAAGAAGAAGCTCACCGAGGCGGGCGCTACCGTCGAGGTCAAGTAATTCTTCCGCAACCGCATCACAAGGCCGCCCCGCCGGGCATTCGGCGGGGCGGCCTTTTTGCAAAAACCTATGAGATCAAAAACCATTTATAATTCGATATTATTCTCGAATCAAATCCTCTATCATTGGGTTATACCGGACAAGCAAAAGTGGGATAACGTAACTTTTCATAAACGACTCGCCCGGGATCGCTTCGCTTCCGGGCTACTTTCAGAAATCGCTTCGCGATTTTGGGGTACGTTGGGGCTACCGATCCGGGGAACTCACATAGTCGTGAGCTTCGCTCACTCCTTGTGTTTCCCCGCGTTCCGCCTGCCTGCTTCCGCCACTGGCGGCGGCAGGCTCCAGCGCCAAACCCTGTCTGGGGACATTGTCCCCAGACCCCATCCTGTGATATAAAGATTCTAACTGAGAAAAGTATTACCAGCACGCGATCATTTCGACCTCGCCCTCCAGCGCGGCGGCGGTCTCGGCGGGCAGCAGCACCGCGTCGCCCCTGCATAGCGGCGTTTCGCCGTCCGCGCACGTCAGTCTTCCCTCGCCGAGGGAAAACAGCAGGCGGATGTGCTCCGGCGTCGCGGGGAGCGGCATGCGCCCGTGCGCGCGCCAACGCTCGAGCGTAAAGGCCGGGCCGTCGATGTAGCGCGTCTGCTCCCCGCCCTCGACCGCGCGCGTCTTCCCCGCGCAAGGGGGCAGATGGAGCGTCGTGTCGGCGACGTCCAGCGCCTTGGCGATGTGCAGCTCGCGCGAGCGCCCGGCGGCGTCGCGCCGATCCCAGTCGTAGAAACGGTAGGTGACGTCGCTCGACTGCTGAATCTCCAGCAGCGTGATGCCGCCGCCCAGCGCGTGGATCATGCCCGCCGGGATGTTGTAGACCTCGCCCGGGCGGACGTTCACGCGGTGCAAGCAGGCCTGCACCGCCTCGCCGCCCGCGCGGCAGGCCTCGGCCAGCTGCTCGCGGGTGACGCCCTCGCGCAAGCCGTAGACGATCTGCGCGCCCGGCTCCGCCTCGAGGATGACCCACGCCTCGCTCTTGCCCAGCTTGCCGCCCTCGTGTGCGGCGGCATAGGCGTCGTTCGGGTGAACCTGCACGGAGAGCAGGTCGTCCGCGTGGATGAGCTTGAGCAGCAGCGGGAACGGCTCGCTGCCCTTCGTCCCGGCGAGCGCCGCGCCGTATCGCGCGAGCAGCGCCGTCAGCGTTTCGCCCGCCTCGTTTTTGCTCTCCAGCCCCGGCAGCGCCGAGACCTCGAGGCTCTCGCCCGTGCGTGGGTCGGGGATGTCCTTGCCCCACGCGCGCAGCCCATCGCCGCCCCACGGCGTCTGCGCGCCGTAGCGATAGGCGGGTGTCATCTTGATCGGGGATAGCATATCGGTCGCCTCCGTTTTCGCTTAGTCCGTCACGCGCATTAAGTGGAATTGCTGCCCCGCGTAGTCGCCCCACGCGGTCTTGAGGGGCAATCCGTAGTAGAGCAGCTCGTCGCCGCCGTAGACGCGGCCGCTGTCCTCGTCTCGGTAGTCCCAGTCGGGGTTGAGGCCGCGCAGCCGCAGCAGGCCGGGCTGCACGAACGGCTGCGCCTGCGCCGTCACATGCGTGACGACCGCCTCGCCGCGATCCTCCGACACGCTCATGAACGCGCACTCGTTCCCCTCAAACGGGGAGAGCAGGCGGTAGTAGTCGCCGTAGAGCAGCAGCGGCTGGAGCGCCTTCACGCGGCGGTTGAACGCGGCGATCTGCTCCAGCTCCTCCTGCGGCAGGCGCGTGAGATCCAGCTCGTACCCGTAGGTGCCGCCCATCGCGACCATCGCGCGGGTGGCCAGCGGCGTGGAGCGGCCCACCTGATGGTTAGGCGACGCCGAGACGTGCGCGCCCATGCAGCTTGGCGGGAACACCAGCGACGTGCCGTGCTGGATGCGGCAGCGCATCCACGCGTCGGTGTCGTCGCTGCACCACGCCTGCGGCATCAGCGCCATCATCGCCAGATCGAATCGGCCGCCGCCGCTCGCGCAGCTCTCAAAGAGCACCTGCGGGAAGCGCGAGGTGATGCGGCGCATCACCTCGTACACGCCCAGGATGTAGCGGTGCCCCAGCTCCTTCTGCCGCTCGGGCGGCAATTTCTCGGAGCCGGACATGTTGATCGCGCGGTTCATGTCCCACTTGACGTAATCGACCTTGCCGCGCTCCATCGCCGCGCCGATGGCCTCGACGATGTAGTCGCGCACGTCCGCGCGGGAGAGATCGAGCACGAGCTGCTGGCGCGCCTCCACGCGCATGCGCCCGCCCGCGTGGATGCACCAGTCGGGATGGGCGCGGTACAGGTCGCTGTCCGGTGAGACCATCTCCGGCTCGACCCAGAGGCCGAACTTCAGCCCCATCTCGTGGATGCGGTCGGACAGGCCGCCAAGCCCGTGCGGCAGCTTGCGCAGGTCGTCCGTCCAGTCGCCCAGCGAGGAGTCGTCCCGGTCGCGGCGGCCAAACCAGCCGTCGTCGAGCACCAGCAGGTCGATGCCCACGTCCTTCGCCGTGCGCGCGAGGGCGAGCAGCTTGTCCTCGTCAAAGTCGAAGTACGTCGCCTCCCAGTTGTTGACCAGCAGCGGGCGCGCGGCGCGCGCGTACTTGCCCGAGGTGATATAGCGGCGGATGAAGCGGTGGAACGTCCGGCTCATGCCGCCCAGCCCCTCCGCCGAAAAGCACAGGTACGCCTCCGGCGTCTCAAACGCCTCGCCGGGGGCCAGATTCCACGAGAAGCCGAAGGGCTGGATGCCGATCATCGCGCGCGGGTTCCAGTCGGCGTCCACGTTCACGGTCGCCTTGAAGTTGCCGGAGTAGCACAGCGCCATCGCGTAGACCTCGCCCTGCTCCTCATTGGCGTCCGGCGCGAGCAGCGCCATGAACGGGCTGGCGATCGCGCTGGACGCGCCGCGCACCGAAGAGACGCCCTGCTCCCCCGGCACGAGCTTGCGCACATACGGCTGGCGTTCCCGCCCCCACGCGCCGCTGAGCGTCAGCAGCGACAGATCGCTGCGCTGGAAATCCACGCACGCGGAAAACGCCCGCTCGATCGTCGCCGCCTGATCGCCGCCGTTGACCACGCGCAGGCTGCGCGCGAGGATGTCCACATCCTCGTAGACGGTGTAGCGCAGCTCGGCGGTCAGGCCGCTGTACGCGTCGCGCAGGGTCAGCGTGAGCGTGGCCGCGCCGTCGCCGCGGGCCGAGGGCATTCCCGCGATCTCGGGCTTGCCCGGCGCGATCTGGTGGCCGGCGTAGCGCAGGTCGAGCGCGTGCGCGCCGTCCGCTTGCACGATGTGCAGCATCCCCTCGCGCAGGTCGCCCATGCCGAACGTCGGGCACTCCTGCGGCAGGCGATCCAGCGGCGTCTCGTGCAGGGAGAACGTCTCGTCCGTGTAGCGCGACAGGCGCGTGAGCAGGTCGTCCCCGATCGCGCGCACGCGCGGCCCCCAGTACAGGTGCAGCGGCACGCTGCCCGCGGCCAGCCGCAGGATGTAGCTCACGCGCGCGTTATAGAGATGAAAGCAGCGGCGCGCCTCGTCGTAGATGATCGGCATGATCGCATCCTCCTTATTTGTCCGCCTTACGGCGCATCGTCATCGCAGATCGGTTTGGGCCACCAGCGCGCAGGCCCGCGTGCCGCGCAGGTTGTAGCCCCGCTCCCCCGGGATGGGCAGCCTCGGCTGCCAGTCCCAGAGGGCGTAGCCGCGCACGAAGGGATGCGCGCGCAGCTGGGAAAGCATCTCCTCATACCACGAAAGCTGCTCCCCCGGCGCGTATTCCCCTTCCCGCGACCAGTCGTTGGGCCGCGCGCTCGCGCCGCTCGTGGCCATGCAGCCCATCTCCGCGAAGAAGAACGGCTTGCCAAAGCGCAGCGAGACCGCCTCGATGCGCGCAAGCTCCTTTTCCCAATCCCCCAGCGGGTAGTAGCCGCTGGAGGCGATCGCGTCCAGACAGTCCCACCAGCGCACGCGATCCTCCTGATACTTGTCGCAGTTGTAGGCGATTTGCCCGCCGTACTCCGCGCGCAGCGCGGCGATCAGCGCGCGCCACTCGTCCTCGCGCCGCTCGGCCATCACCATCTCGCATCCCGGCAGGAACCACTCGGCGCCCTCATTCTGGGCGATGCGCGCGAAGTGCAGCTGAAACGCCGTATACGAGGCGAACCACTCGCCCCACGTCGGCTCGCCCGGCACGTCGTGGTCGAAGAAGCAGACGTGCGCGCGCCACACGCCGTCCAGACAGTTGACCGTCGGCTTGAGCGCGACGCGCATCCCCAGCGCGTGTGCGCGGCGAATCGCCTGCGCCAGCTCCTCGTCGCCCGTCGTCCGCTCGGAGGAAAAGTCCACCTGCGTGCTGTGCGCCGTTCGCTGCACGCCGCAGGGGCACAGAAACACCGTGTTCGCCGCCAGCTCGCGCACCAGCGCCTCCAGACTTTCCTGCGCCTGCCGCGTGGCCAGCGCGCCGCGCGGCGCAAACGGCGCAAAATTGACGCCCCGGATAAACTCCATGATCCGCCCCTCCGTTTTCAATAGAGAGTATAGAGAAGTTGACGCCCGGTGTCAAGACGCGAAAAGCCGGACTTTACCCGCGCGCGACAATATGGTAGAATAGAGCTTGCGGCCGCGGGCCATGCCCGGCCGCTCGGCCCTTCGGGCAAGCAAGGCGGCCTTGGCCGCACGGGAGAGAATCGGATGAAAAAAGGCGTGACCATGCGCGAGATCGGCGCCGCGCTCGGCGTGAGCACGGTGACCATCTCCAAGGCGCTGGGCGGAAAGGACGGCGTCAGCGACGCCGTGCGCGAAAAGATCATCAAGACCGCGCAGCAGATGGGCTATCACTATGTGCCGCCCGCAGCCGCCAAGGACAGGCAGGACGCGATCATCGGCATCCTGATCGCCGACCGCTTTTTCAGCGCGGCCTCGTTTTACGCCGCGCTCTACAAGGAGCTGGTCAAGCAGCTCGCCGAGACCGGCATGCTCGGCGTGCTGGAGATCGTCCCCTCCGGCCGGGAGGAGGCGCAGCAGCTGCCGACCATCGTCGCCGACAAGCGGGTGAACGCGCTGATCCTGATGGGCCAGTTCTCCACCGCCTATGTGGAGACGATGGTGGACGTCGGCCTGCCCTGCGTGCTGCTCGACTTCTACTGCGACGGCCCCGACGTGGACTCCGTCGTCTCCGACGGGCAGAGCGGCAGCGCGCAGCTCACCCGCTACCTGATCGAGCGCGGGCACAAGCGCATCGGCTTCGTCGGCTCGCCGACGCAGACGAGCAGCATCCTCGACCGCTTCATGGGCTACCAGCGCGCGATGTACTTCGCGGGCCTGCCCGTGCGCGAGGAGTGGATCGTGCCCGACCGCGACGCCGCGGGCAAGTATCTGCCCCAGCTCCCGCTGCCGGACGAATTGCCCACCGCCTTCGTATGCAACCACGATCAGGTGGCGATGCGGCTGATCGCGCAGCTCGAATCCAGCGGCGTGCGCGTGCCGCAGGACGTCTCCGTGACCGGGTTCGACAACTTCATCTATGCCACGCTGTGCGTGCCGCCGCTGACGACCTACACCGTCGATCAGGAGCGGATGGCGCAGGTGACCATCGAGCGGCTCAAGGAGCGCATCCGCGAGGGCATGGAAGGCCCCGTGCGCACCACGATCGGCGGCTGGGTCGTCGAGCGCGAATCCGTGCGCACCCTCCCGGAGGACGACTGACGCGTTTGCGTCATCAAACCCTCCAGTTTTCCGGGGCGTCGGTTGGCCCGTCCCCCGCTCAAGACAAAATTTCCATCAAAAAATCGTAAATTTCGGTCAACTCCCATTGACATCCGTTACTTAACATGCTATCATGTAGTTACTTAACTCGTTAAGTAATACTGTCAAAGGAGGAAAACCCATGAAGAAGATCCTGTCTCTGGCTCTGTGCCTGCTTCTGCTCGTCGCCTTTGCGATGACCGCCAGCGCGGAGCTGCCCAACTTCCTCGACCTGAAGGTCGGCGAGGACTACACCGACATCACGGCGGACATCACCGTCCTCAACCACCGCACCGACCTGAAGGACACGAAGTTCCCGGAGTACATCGCCGCCTTCAAGGAGCTGTACCCCAACGTCACCGTCACCATCGACACCATCACCGACTACGCTGAGGATTCCCTCACCCGCCTGACCGGCGGCAACTGGGGCGACATCATGATGATCCCGGCGCTGGACAAGGATGAGCTGCCCAACTTCTTCATTCCGTATGGGGAAGTCGACACTCTGTCCGAAAAGTATAACTTCATCGACGCGTGGATGTGGGACGGCCTCGCCTACGGCATGCCCTCCACCGGCAACGCGCAGGGCATCGTCTACAACAAGAAGGTCTTCGAGCAGGCCGGCATCACCGAGCTGCCCAAGACGCCCGACGAGTTCATCGCCGCGCTGAAGGCCATCAAGGAGAACACCGACGCCATCCCGCTGTACACCAACTACGCGGCCGGCTGGACGATGGGCGCGTGGGACGCGTACCTCGGCGCTTCCGCGAACGGCAACGGCGAGTACCTCAACCAGGTCATCATCCACGAGAAGGATCCCTTCTCCGATCGCGGCGACGGCACCGGCCCCTACGCGGTCTACAAGATCCTCTACGATGCGGCTGCTGAGAAGCTCATCGAGGACGACTACACCACCACCGACTGGGAAGGCTGCAAGGGCATGATCAACCAGGGCCAGATCGGCTGCATGGTGCTCGGCTCCTGGGCGTTCTCCCAGATGGTCGAGGCCGGCCCGAACGGCGACGACATCGGCTACATGAGCTTCCCGATCACCGTGGACGGCAAGCAGTACGCCTCCGGCGGCGCGGACTACTCCTTCGGCATCAGCAAGGACATCACCGAGGACGAGCAGATCGCTTCCATGCTCTTCGTGAAGTGGTTCACCGAGCAGAGCGGCTTCGCTTACTCCGAGGGCGGCGTGCCGATCGACAAGAGCGGCGAGTATCCGGCGCTCTACGCGGCGTTTGACGGCATCGACATCATCCCGGACACCCCCGCCCTCGCCGGCGAGGAGACCTATCTGGCCGACCTGAACGCCGAGAGCGAGCTGCGCTTCAACAACGGCGGCGACGCGAAGGTGCAGGAGATCGTCGAGCACGGCTTCAACGGCACCAAGAGCTTCGACGACATCATGGCCGACTGGAACGCTCGCTGGTCCGATGCGCAGGATTACCTGGGCATCGAGGTGAACGAGTGATCGCCCGGCCCGCTGACAACGCCGACTGACGCAGGGAGGAGAGGGCGAAAGATCGCTCTCTCCTCCGTTTTTTACCGACACGCGCTACACTTCACCAGAAGGGAGTGCCCCGTATGGCTCAGACTCTGACCGCCAAAGCGCCGAAGCCCAAGCTCTCGTTTCGGGAATGGATCTCGCTGCCGCGCGTGCAGAAGTGGTTTGTGATCGTGACCTTCGCGATCGTGCCGCTGCTGCTGCTGCTCGTCTTCACCTACATCCCCTTCGGGAAGATGATCGAGTTCAGCCTGTACGACCGCAGCTACACGAAGATCCGCGGCTTTGTGGGCCTCAAAAACTACACGCGCATCTTTACGCGATCCGATTACTTCGACGCGATGTTCCTGTCCGTGTACTACATGGGCGGCGCGCTCATCCAGCTCGCGCTGGCGCTCTACTTCGCCACGCTGCTCAGCTTCAAGACCCGCGCCGGGAACCTCTTCAAGGGGACGATCTTCTTCCCCTACCTCATCAATGGCATCGCCATCGGCTTCATCTTCAAGTTCTTCTACACGCGCGGCTTCGTGCTGGACACGGTGCTCGGCTTCCTCGGCTTTAACCCGGAGTCGCTGCCCTACTGGCTGCGCGACCAGAGCATCAACAACTACTCGCTGGTGGCCACGTCCGTGTGGCGCTACATGGGCCAGAACATGGTCATGTTCATCGGCGCGATCATGAGCGTGGATCCCACGCTCTACGAGGCCGCCGAGATCGACGGCGCCAATCGCTGGAAGCAGTTCCTCTACATCATCCTGCCGTCGATCAAGACCATCGTCATGCTCAACGTCATCCTGTCGATCACCGGCTCCCTCTCCGCGTTTGAGCCGCCGTATGTCATCATGGGCGGCGGCGCGTCCGGCACGGCGACGTACTTCATCAAGATGCACCAGACGGCGCACATCGACCAGCGCGTCGGCACCGCCTGCGCGATGGCGGTCGTGCTGATGATCATCATCATCATCGCCACCATCCTGCAAAAGCTGTTCTTCCGCTTCGTGCTCAAGGAGGGCGTGGACGACGTGCCCGAGCGCTCGCCCAAGAAGCCCCGCAAGAAGCTCGCCCGCGTGTGAGAGGAGGCGTGACGCATGGATAAAAAGACAAAGATCGAAAGTCTGACGCCCGCCGAGCGCATCACCCGCGCGCTGGTCGCCGTGGTCAAATACTTTTCCCTCCTGCTGGCGTCGTTCATCGCGGTGCTGCCGATCGTCTCCTGCCTGCTCGTCTCCTTCAAGACGGACGAGGAGTATCAGCTCACCCCCGTGATGCAGCTGCCCGAGAACTTCCTCAATTTCGACAACTTCCGCCGCGTCTGGGTGGACGGCGACATGGGCCGCGCGTTCGCCACGTCGTTCTTCGTGGTCGTGGTCGTCGTCGCGTTCTCGGTGCTCGTCGGCTCGATGCTGGCCTACGTCCTCAACCGCTTCGCGTTCCCGGGGAACAAGCTCATCCGCAACCTGTTCCTGTTTGCGACGCTGATTCCCGGCATCGCCATGCAGGTGACGATCTACCAGATCATGACCTCTCTGGGGCTGGTCAACTCGCTCCTCGGCTACATCATCCTGCAATGCGGCACGGATGTCATCTCGATCTACATCTTCCTGCAGTTCTTTGAAAACCTGTCCGTCTCGTTGGACGAGTCGGCGATTCTGGAGGGCTGCACCTACTTCGGCGTGTTCTTCAAGATCCTCTTCCCGTTGCTGCGCCCGGCGATCGTGACCGTCATGATCCTCAAGGGCATCGGCGTCTACAACGAGTATTACAGCGCGAACCTGTACCTTCAGGACAAGACCCGCTTCGTCACGGTTTCGACCGCGCTGTACACGTTCACAGGCCCGTTCGGCAACGCCTACAACCTGATCTGCGCGGGCGTCATCCTGACGCTCATCCCGATGCTCATCATCTTCATCTTCTGTCAGAACCTGATCTACAGCGGTCTGGCCGCAGGCTCTGTCAAGGGCTGAGCCATGCCGCGGCTCTGCGCGCTCCCGCGCGCAGAGCCTTTCCCCCGCAAGATCGGCCCCGTGGCCTTTCGATAAAACCGCCGCGCGCACACGCAAAGGCTTTACCCGCGCGCGGCGATATGGTACAATGATGCCCGCAGCCTTGCGCTCAACAATCCGTCTGCATGGAGGAATCGCTATGCCAACCGTCAAGCTCCCCGGCTCCGTCTCCCTGCCGAATATCCCGTGGCAGGATCGCCCCTCTGGCGACCGGCGCGACGCGCCCGTCTGGCGCTACGACGCCAACCCGATCATCGACCGCAACCCGTCGCCGGGCGTCGCGCGCATCTTCAACAGCGCGGTCTGCCCCTACGGCGCCGGCTTCATCGCCGTGCTGCGCGGCGAGCAGGTCAACGGCGTGCCGCACATCTATCTGGGCCACAGCCGCGACGGCATCCATTGGGACGTGGAGCCGGAGAAGATCCCCTTCGTGGACGCGCAGGGCAAGCCCTTCATGCCGCGCTACGCCTACGATCCCAGGCTGGTCAAGATCGAGGACGCCTACTACATGATGTGGTGCCAGGACTTCTACGGCGCGTCCATCGGCATGGCGGTCACGCGCGATTTTAAGACCTTCACCCGGCTGGAAAACCCGTTCATTCCCTTCAACCGCAACGCCGTGCTCTTCCCGCGCCGCGTAAACGGCGAATACCTGCTCCTCTCCCGCCCGTCGGACAGCGGCCACACGCCGTTTGGCGACATCTTCCTGAGCGCCAGCAAGGACATGACCTACTGGGGCCGCCACCGCCATGTGATGAGCAAGGGCAGCTTGTGGTGGGAGTCGGTCAAGATCGGCGGCGGGGCCGCGCCCATCGAGACGAGCGAGGGCTGGCTGCTGTTCTACCACGGCGTTTCCAGCACCTGCAACGGCTTCGTCTATTCCATGGGCGGCGCGATCCTCGATCTGGACGAGCCGTCGCGCGTCAAGTACCGCTGCCAGAACTTCCTGCTCACGCCGGAGGCCCCCTACGAGGAGCGCGGCTTCGTGCCCAACGTGGTCTTCCCCTGCGCCACCTTGCAGGACGCCGACACCGGGCGCATCGCCATCTACTACGGCGCGGCGGATACGTTTGTGGGCCTCGCGTTCACGCAGGTGGACGAGGTCGTCGCCTACATCAAGGCGCACAGCGTCGTGACCGAGACGGACACCGAGCTGGGCATCCGCTGACGGAGGGGTTGCCATGGGCGAACAGAGGATCGATCTGTCGGACGGGCGCTTCGTCCGCCCGCAGGGGCGCACCGGCCGGGAAGGCGAAACCCTGCGGCTCTTCTGGGCGTGCAGCGGCGCGCGCATGCGCCTGCGCTGCGCGGCCCTCTACGCCGAGGTCGAGGCCGAATACGAAGAGCACGCGCCGTGGCTGGCCGTGCTGCTGGACGGCGCGTGCGTGACGCGCTTTCCCTTGGAGCGGGGCCGCCGCCGCGTGGCGCTGCTGCTGGGCATGGACGATAGCGTCACGCACGACGTGAGCGTCGTGCGCGACACGCAGCCCATCGACACGGAGCCGGGCCTGCGCGTCGTGCTGCATGCGCTCTATGTGGAGGGCGAGGCGCTGCCCTGCCCGCCGTCCGAGACGACCGTCGAGTTCGTGGGCGACAGCCTGACCACGGGCGAGGGAACGCTCGGCCCCGTCGGCGCGATGGAGTGGCGCGGCGTATTCCTCTCCGCCTCCCACACCTACGCGCAGATGCTCTGCGACCGGCTGCACGCGGAGGGCCGCTGGGTCTCCATGAGCGGCTGGGGCGTGTACAGCGCGTGGGACGGCGAGCGGGCGCATGCGCTGCCCCGCGTCTATGACGCGCTCTGCGCGCTGGAGCGCGGCGGCGACGTCCCCAACGATTTTTCCGCGCAGCCGGCGGATCTGATCGTCGTCAACCTCGGCACCAACGATTCAAACGTGGTGGCAAACGCCCCCGAGGCGGAGCGGCCCGCGCTGCGTCGCGCCATCGAGGATGCGGCGTTTGATTTCCTCCGGCAGCTGCGCGCGCGCCAGAGCGGCGCGTATCTGCTCTGGGTCTACGGCATGTGCGGCCACCCGCTGGGCGCGACGCTGCGCCGCGCCGTGGCGCGCGCGCAGGCCGCGGGCGACGCGCGGGTCGGCTATCTCTCCCTGCCTGCCTGCCGCAAGGGCGAGGAGGGGTCGCGCGCCCATCCCGGGTATATCTGCCACCGCCGCGCCGCCGAGGCGATCGCCGCGCGCTGGCAGGAGATCTGCCGCGCCGAGGCGAATAAAGACAAGTAAACCCCAACAGCCGGGCGCGCCGCGTCCGGCTGCGTCCGCATCATGCAACCACAGGAGGCTTTATCCATGTCCACACCGCTTGATCTCGCCCGCGAGCGCGCCGCCCTCTGGGCCGAATCGCCCGCATTTGACGACGACACCCGCGCGCAGGCGCGCGATCTGCTCGCCTCGCCGGAGGCGCTCGTCTCCGCCTTCGGCGCAGAGCTGGCCTTCGGCACGGGCGGCCTGCGCGGCGTGCTCGGCACGGGCACGAACCGCATGAACCGCTATGTCGTCGCGCGCGCGACGCAGGGCCTCGCGGCCACGCTGCATCCCGGCGCACACGTCGCCATCGCGCACGATTCGCGCCTGTGCTCGCGGGAGTTCGCGCTCTGCGCCGCCCGCGTGCTCGCCGCAAACGGCGTCGTCGCCCACCTGTACGCGCGGCTGATGCCCACGCCGATGCTCTCCTTCGCCGTGCGCGAGCTGCGCTGCGACGCGGGCATCGTCGTCACCGCGAGCCACAACCCCGCGCAGTACAACGGCTACAAGGTCTACGGCCCGGACGGCTGCCAGATCACCGAGGAGGCCGCCGCGCGGATCACCGGGGAGATCGCCCGCGTCGCCTACGGCGCGCCCTCGCTGATGGACGAGGCGGCGGCGCGCGAGCGCGGCCTGCTGCTGGACATCCCGCAGGAGATCTTCGACCGCTTCATCGAGTACACGCTCGCTTGCCGCGTCAGCCCCGAGACGCATGCGCCCATCCGCCTCGTCTACACGCCGCTGCACGGCACTGGATTGGAACCCGTGCGCGCCGTGCTTTCGCGCATGCCGGGCGTGACGCGCGTCGAGGTGGCCGAGCAGTGCGTGCCGGACGGCCATTTTCCCACCTGCCCCAAGCCCAACCCGGAGCTGCGCGAGGCGCTGCGTCTGGGGCTTGAGACCGCCGCGCGCGAGGGGGCCGATCTGCTCGTCGCCACCGACCCGGACTGCGACCGCGTCGGCGTCGCCGTGCGCGAGCGGAGCGGCGATTACCGCGTGCTCACCGGCAATGAGGTGGGCCTCCTGCTGCTGCGCCACATCCTGCGCGCGCGCCGGTCGCAGGGCCGCCTGCCGGGTGACGGCGTCGTGGTCAAGACCATCGTCACCAGCGACCTCGCCTTCGCCATCGCGCAGGATTACGGCGTGACGGTCGCCGAGTGCCTGACGGGCTTCAAGTACATCGGCGAGATCATCGGCCGGCTCGAGGCGGCGGGCAAGGAAGGGAGCTATCTCTTCGGCTTTGAGGAGAGCTGCGGCTACCTCGCCGGGACGCATGTGCGCGACAAGGACGGCGTGATGGCGACGATGCTCGTGGCGGAGCTGGCCCAGTGCGCCGCCGCCGAGGGCCGCACGCTCGCGGACGAGCTGGACGATCTCTACGAGCGCTACGGCCACATGGAAAACCGGCTGCTCAATTTCGACATCGCAGGCGCGCTGCCCATGCAGGAGATGCGCCGCGTGATGGCCTCGCTGCGCGAGACGCCCGTGCAAACGCTCTGCGGCCGCCCGGTCGCGCGCGCGCTCGACTACGCGCAGGGCGTGGACGGCCTGCCCAAGAGCGACGTTCTCTCCTACGCGACAGACGACGGCCTCAAGGCGATCGTCCGCCCGTCCGGCACGGAGCCGAAGGTCAAGGTGTACTTAAGCGCCCGCGCCGCCACGCGCGGCGAAGCGGCCGCGCTGCTTGACGGCATGGAATCGGCGCTCACGCGGCGCATCGCCGGGAAGGAGTGACGCGCATGGACATGGTCACGGAGATTCGCCGCCACCTGACCGACAGGCTGCTGCCCTTCTGGAAGGGACTGCGCGACGATACGCTGGGCGGCTATATCGGCTACATCGGCTACGACCTGACGCGCGATGCGCAGGCCGAGCGCGGCTGCATCCTCAACAGCCGCATCCTCTGGTTCTTCTCCGAGGCGGCGAGGACGCTTGACGACGCGTCGTTTCTGCCCTACGCCGATCACGCCTACGACATGCTCTGCCGCATGCAGGACATCCGCCACGGCGGCGTCTACTGGTCGCTCGCGGCGGACGGAACCGTCGCCGACGGCACCAAGCACACCTACAATCAGGCGTTCGCGATCTACGCGCTCTCGGCCTACGCCCGCGCGCGCGGCTGCCCCGGCGCGCTGGAGCGCGCGCACGACCTCTGCGACCTGATCGAGGCGCGCTGCACGGATGCGGGCGGCTATCTGGAGGCGTTCAACCCCGACTGGACGCCCGCCGGGAACGAGAAGCTCAGCGAGAACGGCGTGATGGCCACGCGCACGATGAACACGCTGCTGCACGTTCTGGAGGCGTACACGGCGCTCTACGAGGTGGGCAAAAGCCCGCGCGTGTACGAGAGGCTTTGCCGCATCCTCGACCTGTTCGAGACGAAGATCTACAACCCGCAGCGGCGCAGGCAGGAGGTCTTCTTCGACGCGGACTACCGCTCCCTCATCGACCTGCACAGCTTCGGGCACGACATCGAGACCTCGTGGCTGGCCGACCACACGCTGGACGTGATGGGCGACGCGGCGCGCACGGCGCGCGTGCGGCCCCTGCTCATGGCGATGGCCGAGGAGGTCTACCAGCTAGCGCTGACCGATCACGGCTTTGCCAACGAGTGCGAGCGCGGCCGCGTGGACACCACGCGCATCTGGTGGGTACAGGCGGAGGCGCTGGTGGGCTTCCTCAACGCCTATGAGCGCACCGGGCAGGAGAAATACCTGCGCGCGAGCGAGAGCCAGTGGCGCTACATCCGCGACGTGATGGCCGACCCTCGCCCCGGCTCCGAGTGGTTCTGGAGCGTGGACGAGGCGGGACGCCCGAGCGAAAAGCCGATCGTCGAGCCGTGGAAATGCCCCTATCACAACGGAAGGATGGCCTTCGAGGTCATCAGGAGGTGCGAGCATGCGCAGCTATGAGCAGATCGAGGCCGCCTACGAGGCGCTCCTCGCGCGCAAAAACATCCCGCTTGAGGGCGAGGGCAACGGCGTCTACGAGCGCTGGGCCTATCCCGTGCTCACCCGCGAGCACGTTCCGCCCTTCTGGACGACCGACCCCGACCCCGCGCGCAACCCCTTCATGATGCAGCGGCTGGGCGTCAACGCGGTCTTCAACAGCGGCGCGCTGCTGCTGGACGGCAAATTCACCCTCGTCGCACGCGTGGAGGGCGCGGATCGCAAGAGCTTCTTCGCCGTCGCCCAGTCGGACAGCGGCGTGGACGGCTTCCGCTTCTGGGACTACCCCGTCGTGCTGCCCGACACCTGCCCGGAGGAGACGAACGTCTACGACATGCGCCTCACCCAGCACGAGGACGGCTACATCTACGGCGTCTTCTGCTCGGAGAGCCACGACCCCGACTCCGCCGATCTCTCCGCCGCGGTCGCGCAGGCAGGCATCGTTCGCACCAAGGATCTCAAGACGTGGGAGCGGCTGCCCAACCTCGTCACGCTGCGCTCGCCGCAGCAGCGCAACGTGCTGCTGCACCCCCAGTTCGTAAACAGGCAATACGCCTTCTACACCCGCCCGATGGACGGCTTCATCGAGACGGGCAGCGGCGGCGGCATCGGCTTCGGCCTCTGCCCGGACATCACGCACGCTGTGCTGGACGAGGAGCGCATGACCTCCATGCGCCGCTACCACACGATCACCGAGGCCAAGAACGGCGCGGGCGCGGTACCCATCCGCACGGATCGCGGGTTCATCCACATCGCGCACGGCGTGCGCAACACCGCCGCCGGGCTGCGCTACGTCATCTATGCGTTCGCCACGGCGCTGGACGACCCCGCGCGCGTGATCGCCGAGCCGGGCGGCTACCTGATCGCCCCGATGGGCGCGGAGCGCGTGGGCGATGTGGGCAACGTGGTCTTCACCAACGGCGCGATCGCCGCGCCGGATGGCCGCGTGTACATCTACTACGCCTCCTCCGACACGCGCCTGCACGTCGCCACGACGACGGTCGAGCGCCTGTGCGACTACGTCTTTTCCACCCCGCCCGACGCGCTGCGCTCTGCCGACTGCGTGCGCCAGCGCTGCGCCTTCATCGAGCGGAACCTCGCCACCCTGCGCCGCGGCGCGCAGGAAAAGCCGTGATGCGCCCGGCGGCGGTCTTCGGGGACGGCATGGTGCTCCAGAGGGAGAAGCCCGTGCGCGTCTTCGGAGAGACCGATCAAGCCCTGCCCGTCGTCGCCGAGATCGACGGCCTGCGCGCGCAGGCGATTCCCTCAGGCGGCCGCTTCCTCATCACGCTGCCCCCGCACCCGGCGGGCGGCCCCTATGCGCTGAACATCTCGCAGGGCGAGGCGCGCGCTTCGTTTGCCGGCGTGTACTACGGCGAGGTGTGGCTCTGCGGCGGCCAGTCGAACATGGAATTCCGGCTGATGGAGGATCGCGAGGCCGAGGCCGTGATGCGCAAGGGCCATCCGCTCGTGCGCTACTATGTAACGCCGGAGTGCGGCTGGCTGGACGACGCCGCGCTGGCGCGCGAGCGCGAGACGCGCTGGCATCCCCTCGCGCCCGGCATGGGCGGCGAGCTTTCCGCCGTCGGCTGCTTCGCCGGGATGGCGATGGCCGACGCGCTGCAGGTACACGTCGGGTTGATCGCGTGCAGCGTGGGCGGCACGCCCGCCGTCTGCTGGATGAACCCGGAGCGGCTCGCCGCGCTGCCGCAGGCGGATCCGTTCGTGCGCGAGTTTGAGGAAAACGCCAAGGGCGTGACCGACGAGGAATACGACCGCGCTGTGGTCGATTACCAGCGGCGGGCCGACGCGTGGGGCGAGGCGCAGGCGGCGCTGCGGCGGGAAAACCCCGCCATCTCGCAGGGCGAGGTGGAACAGCGGCTTGGCCCGTTCCCGTGGCCGCCGCCGTGGGGCCGCAAGATGCCGCGCCGCCCCGGCGGGCTGTACGAGTCGATGCTGCTGCGCGCCGCGCCGATGGCGATGCGGGGTTTCCTGTACTATCAGGGCGAGACGGACTCCGCGCCCGAGCGCGCGCCCGGCTACGCGGCGCTGCTGACGGCGCTGATCGCCCAATGGCGCGAGGCGTACAAGGACGATGCGCTCTGGTTCCTGCTCTGCCAGCTTCCTCGCTTCGGCGCGGATCCGGCGTGCGAGGACTGGCCCGCCATCCGCGCGGCCCAGCGCCGCGTCGCCGACGCGGTGCCCCGGTGCGAAATGGCGTGCCTGATCGACTGCGGCGACTGCGACGACCTGCACCCCAAGGAAAAGCGCAAGCCCGGCGAGCGTCTGGCCGCGCTGGCTTTGCGCCATGTCTACGGCATGGACGTCCCCGCCGACGCGCCGCGCGTCGCCTCAGCCCGCGTGGACGGCAATGTCGTCCGCCTCGCCGTGCGCAACGCGGGCGGCGCGCTGACCGTGCAGGGCGACGCGGGCTTCGCCTGCGAGGGCGCGAAGATCATCTCGGTCACGGCGCAGGGCGAGGAGATCGCGGTGACGCTGGACGCGCCGCCCGCGCAGGGGCGCCTGCTCTACGCGCAGGAAAACTGCCCGGAGGCCACCATCTTCGGCGCAAGCGGCCTGCCGCTGGAGCCGTTTGCCGCGCGCATCGCGGGCGGAGAGGCGACGATCGAGTAAACGGCTTTGGCAATCGGTCGTCAAACGGGCATAAATGGAGGGTAGACACGAAAAGTGCCTACCCTCTCTTTATCCGTCTCCTACTATTCTCAAATCAAATCATATTCATGGTGAACCCGCCCGGGATCGCTTCGCTTCCGGGCTACTCATTTGTGGGCGCTATGCGCCGGGGAACGTTGGGGCTACCGAACCGGGGAACTCACATAGTCGTGAGCTTCGCTCACTCCTTGTAATTCCCCGCGTTTCGCCTGCCTGCATCCGCCACAGGCGGCGGCAGGCTCCAGCGCCAAACCCTGTCTGGGGACATTGTCCCCAGACCCCGTCCTCTGCTTCGCAGCACATAAAGATTTTGGTCTTAGAAAAGTATTATTCCTTTTCCGCCGTCGCGCTCATGCCCACGCGCGCCAAATCGTTGTCCTCCAGCGTCACGGTCACGTCAAAGCGCGTGCGGCCGCCGTCGCGCTCGCCCACGCCGGAGATCGCCGAGACCGTCCCGCGCAGCGGTTCGTCGGGATACGCGTCCAGCGTCACGGTCAGCCCGTCCCCGACGGACAGCTGCTGCAGGTCGTCCTCGTCCGCCGTGAAGACCGCCTCCAGCGCGCCGAGTGGGCAGTAGGTCAGCAGCGGCGCGTCCTTCTCCACGCGCTCGCCGCCGGACGTTCGCACCTCCAGCAGCACGCCCGCCTCCGGCATGTACACCGCGCCGTCGCCGCCCTGCATACCCGCCAGCGCGTCCGGCACCATCTCCGCCAGCAGGTCGCCGCGCGACACGCGCTCGCCCGCCTGCGCGTACATCGCGAGCACATAGCCCTCCGCCGTCACCGCCGTGGGGTCGATGCGCGAGAGCGAACCCGTGCCGATGCAGTGCTCGCTCCTGTAGTCGGCGTCGCGGTAGATGCGCACGCGCTCGCTTACGCGCAGCGTCCCGGCGTCGGTCACCTCGACCGTGTAGCCGCGCCCCTCCACGCCGGTCACGACGCCCTCGCCGCGGCGGTCGGTGTCCTCCGTGGAGCGCACGAACACATGCTCGCCCGCGTGGACGATCTTGTTGTCGTTGTCCGACCCCGCGCCCGAGGTCGAGCACGACGCCGTGTAGAGCGCGTCGCGCTCCATGTAGAGCAGCGCCCCGTAACGTTCCTGCACCGAGGCCGCCGAATCGCCCGGTTGCGCGAAGACGCCCGTAACCGTGCCGTCAAAGTCGGCGTAGACCGCCGTCGTGGACAGCGTCAGCAGCGCCTCGCCCTGCGCGATCTCGTCGCCCGCGCGCGCGTTTATGTCGCCCGCCACCCCGGAATACGGTGCGAGCAGCGTGTACACGCGCGACGCCTCCACGCTCCCGTCCAGCTCCAGTTCCGCCGCGGCGAGCGACGGCGTCAGGCACAGCGCCAACAGCGCCGCTACACAATGCTTCTTCATGCTCATTCCTCCGCTTCCTTCGCTCCGCGCATCCGCGCGCGGGGGCGTCGTGTGATCCGTCTTGTTCCGCGCGCGTCAAATGCTGCGCAACGCGTCGATGGGGTTCAGGTTGCTCGCCTTGCGCGCAGGCGCCCAGCCGAAGATGATGCCCACGGCGGCGGAAAAGCTGACGCCCAACGCGATGGCGAACGTGTTGATCGAGAAGGTGATGTCCGTGTTGGCGCAGATGGCGAACGAGATCGCCAGCCCGGCGATCACGCCGATCACGCCGCCCAGCAGCGAGAGGATGATCGCCTCGATCAGAAACTGCATCTGAATCTGGCCCGGCTCCGCGCCCAGCGCCTTGCGCAGGCCGATCTCCGTGGTGCGCTCGGTGACGGTGACGAGCATCATGTTCATGATGCCGATGCCGCCGACCACCAGCGCGATGGACGCGATGCCGACCAGCAGCGACATCATCATCGAGGTCATCAGGTTCATGGCGTCGGTCATCGACTCCATGTTGAGGATGGTGTAGGTGTCGTCCTTGTAGTTGAAGATGCCGTCGAGCGCGGCCTCCATCTCCTCCACGGCGGCGTCGGTCTCATCCGGGTCGGTGACGTAGATCTCGGCGGTGGATACGGTGGAGGTGCCCACCAGCTTCTTGGCCGCCGTGTAGGGCACATAGACCGTGCCGTCGCTCGCGCCGCCGAAGAGGATCTGCGCGAACAGGCTGGCGTTTTCGTTTTCATCCACCGTGCCCACGACGGTGAACTCCTGCCCCGCCAGATACAGCGTCTTGCCCATCGGATCCTCGCCGAAAAAGAGCGTCTTTGCCGCGTCGCCGTCCAGCAGGCAGACGTGCGAGGCCTGCGCCACGTCGATCGCGTTGATCGCGCGGCCGCGCGCGAGCAGGTCGCCGTTGTGGGAAAAGTAGCCCTCGCCGTTGCCCATCAGCGTGATCACGTCCGACCACGCGCCGCCGCGCTTGGCGGTGACCGTCGCCGAGAGCGAGGGCGACACGCCGCCCACATGCTCGCAGGCGAGCAGTTCCCCCAGCTCCGCGTCGGTGAGGCCGCGCTTGAGCGCCGTGCCCGTCACCTGCAAGCGGAGCGTGCCCAGCCCCATCGCGTCGAATTGCTCGTTCATCGTGTCGGTCGCGCCCTGCACGACGGTCATCAGCGCGATGATCGCCGCCACGCCGATGATGATGCCCAGCGTGGTCAGGAAGGAGCGCATCTTGTTGCCCACGATGTTGGCGGCGGACATGCTGACGCTCTCCCAGAACATATCGAGCTTGCGCTTAAGCACCCGCCGTCACCCCCTCGGAAAGCTCGCCGTCGAGGATGCTCACGATGCGCGTGGCATGCCGGGCGATCTTGAGGTCGTGCGTGATCATGACGATGGTGCGGCCCTCGCGGTTCAGCTCGTTAAACAGGGCCATCACCTGCTCGCCCGTCGCCTGATCGAGCGCGCCCGTCGGCTCGTCGGCGAGCAGGAGCGTGGGGTTCGTGGCCAGCGCCCGCGCGATAGCGACGCGCTGCTGCTGTCCGCCGGAGAGCTGGTTTTGGTGGTGGTGCATGCGATCCTTGAGGCCCACGCGCACGAGCATCTCCTCCGCGCGCCGCGTTCGCTCGCGGGGCGGCACGCCCGCATAGACGAGCGGCAGCTCCACGTTCTTGAGCGCGTCCAGCCGGGGCAAAAGCTGAAACTGCTGGAAGATAAAGCCGATCTCGCGGCTGCGGATGCGCGCCAGCTGCCGCTGGTCGAGATCGCGGATGACGCGGCCGCGCAGGCGGTATTCGCCGCTGGTCGGCGTGTCGAGGCAGCCGATGATGTTCATCAGCGTCGATTTGCCGCTGCCCGACGGCCCCAGCACCGAGAGGAACTCGCCCTCGTCGATGTCCAGATCGATCCCCTTGAGGATGGTCTGCACCTCGCCGCCCATCACATATTGCTTGACGATCCCGCGCATCGAGAAAAAGCCGTTATCCATGCGCGCCTCCCGTCAGTTCCGGGCGCTCTCGCGCATCTGCTCCATCACCTCGGCCATGGTGAGCGCGCTAGGCGCCAGCACGGTGTCGCCCGCGCGCACGCCGGAGACGATCTCGCAATACACGCCGTCGCTCAGGCCCGTCTCAATCGGCACGCGCTGCGGCTCGCCGTCGGCGCCCCGCACGAGGACATACGGCTCGTTGTAGTCGTCAAACTGCACCGCGTCCAGCCGCAGGATGTTTGCGCCCGTCGCCTGCCCGCGCAGCACGCGCGCGCTGATCTGCATGCCGGGATAGACGCCCTCCATCTGCGGCATGGCGACCGTGGCGTCGTAATAGGAGAGATCGCCCGAGGCCGTGCCGTTCTTGTCGAGCTTCTGCACGACGCCCTCGTAACGCGCGTCCAGCGCGAGCACCGTCACCTCGACGGGCGTGCCCGGCGCGACCGCCGAGACGTCGTATTCGTCCACGTTGAGGCTGACCTCCAGATGCGACATGTCGATGATCTCGGCGGTCGTCTGCCCGGCGGCGAGGACGTCGCCCTCGCCGACGTACAGCCCGGTGACCTCGCCGTCCATGTCGGCGTACACGGCGCCGCCCTCCTCGGTCGCGTAGAGCTTGTCGCCCTCCTCCACGCGCGCGTTCTGCTGAACGTACACGCGCTCGACCTTGTCCGCCGCGGCCGCCGCAATCGTCTGCATGCGCGGCGCGCGCACGAGGCCGTCGAAGTGGTAATAGGTGGTCAGGTCGCCCGTCTGCACCGCTTCCTCGCGGTAGGCGGCGGACTGCGTCTTTTCGCTCAGGCGCGCAACGCCGTAGGCCGCCGCCGCGACGAGCAGCAGCAGCACGACCCAGCGCACCCATTTGCGTTTCTTCAAGGGAAAACACCTCCCAATGCGTTCACCATTATAGCACGGCGCGCCGCGATCCGGCAAACCGATTGCGCCCGGTCAATCGGCGGCCTCGCGCAGCGCCTGCGCGCCGAGCAGCAGCGCGCCCACCACGCCGGAATTGACGCCCAGCGCGGGCGGCACGATATAGCCGCCGACGCCCGCATCCGTCAGCTTGTCGGAGGCGACGTACCCGGAAAGCAGCTCCAGCGTGCGCGCGCGGATGAGCGGGAAGAGCTGCTCCCGCTGCATGACGCCGCCGCCCAGCACGATGATCTCCGGGGAAAAGGAGACGATGGCGTTGACGCACATCTGCGCCAGATACTCGGCCTCCAGCGCCCACGCGGGGTGATCTTCGCTGAGCAGCTTCGCCGACAGGCCCCAGCGCTTCTCGATCGCCGGGCCGCTGGCCAGCCCCTCCAGACAGTGGCGGTGGAACGGGCAGACGCCGTCGGGCATGGGATCCTCCTCGACCGGGAAGAGGAGCATGTGGCCCAGCTCCGGGTGAACCAGCCCGTGGACGAGCCGCCCGCCCGAGACGATGCCCCCGCCGATGCCCGTGCCCACGGTGACGTAGAGCAGGCTGCCTAGCCCCCGGCCCGCGCCGAGGCGGTGCTCCGCGAGCGCGGCGGCGTTCACGTCGGTGTCGATCTTCGCGGGCACGCGCAGGCGCGCCTGCATCTCGGCGAGCAGCGGATAGCCGCGCCAGCGCAGCTTGGGCGTGTTCGCGATCGCGCCGTAATCCTTTGAGGTCGGGTCGAGCACGAGCGGCCCGAAGGAGCCGATGCCCAGCGCGGCGATGCCGAACTTGCCCAAAAAGTCGCACAGCAGCGGCACCGTCGCCTCCGGCGTGGTCGTGGGAAAGCTGGCCCTTTGGAGCACGTTTCCCTGTTCGTTGCCGATCGAGCAGACCATCTTGGTGCCGCCCGCCTCCAGCGCGCCGATGAGCATATGCGTCCCTCCCCGCGCGCGGCCGGGATAGCCGCGCGCCCTTTCGCGCAGACTGTGTCCGCGCACTCGCCCCACATGATACTCCAATTCGCGGCGGGTGTCAAACGAAAATGGGCGTGCGGCGCGCCGCCGCGCGGCCCGCGGGAGGGCTGCCCATGCGGCAAGCAAAGGCGCATCCGCCATCCCGGCGCGAGATGCTCACGCAGGACGCGCGCCGCCTCGTGCTGCGGCTGTGTGCGCCGTGCATGCTCTCGACGCTCTCCACCGGCGCGGGCGCGCTGCTGGACGCGACGATGGTCAGCGCCGACGGCGCGGCGACGACCGCCGCCGTGGGCCTCAGCTTCCCGTTGACGGCCCTGCTGCAGGCGATCGGCTTTACGCTCGGCACGGGCGCGGGCAGCTTCATCAGCCGCAGCCTCGGCCGGGGCGACGAGGAGTCGGCGCGCCGCGCGGCCTCCTGCGCGCTCGTCGCCGCGCTGGCGGTAAGCGGGGCGCTTGCGCTGGCGGGCGCTCTGTTTGCCGCGCCGCTGCTTGCCTTTTTGGGCGCGCCCGAAGAGGCACTTGCGGGCGGCGTCCTCTACGCGCGCTATGTGCTATTGAGCGGGCCGATGCTCTGCGCGTCGCTGGTGCTGGGCAGCCTGCTGCGCGGGCAGGGGCGTGCGTGGCCGGTCGGCGCGGCATCCGCCGCTGGGAGCGCCGTGGGCGCCGCGCTTTGCGCGCTGCTGGTGCGCGGCCTGCATTGGGGGCTGCGCGGCGCGGGCGTCGCGCTGCTCGCGCGGGAGGCCGTCACGCTCGCGTGGCTTTCCGCCGCCACCGCGCGCGGGGCGCAGCGGCCCGATCCGCGCCTGTTTACGCTGCGCCCCGCCGTCTGGCGGGACATCCTCCGCTCCGGCGCTCCGGCGCTGCTGCGGCAGGGGATGGTCGGCGCATCCGGCGCGCTGCTCAACCGCGCGAGCGCCGCGCTGGGCGGCGTCGCGCTGGCGGGCATGAGCCTCGCCGTGCGCGTCACCTCCCTGATCGCCTCCGCCGTGATCGGCTTCGGGCAGGGCTTTCAGCCCGTGTGCGGCTTCGCGGCGGGCGCGGGCGACGCGAAGCGCGTGGACGAGGCGTATCGCTTCTGCCGTCGGGCGGCCGCGATCGCGCTGGCGCTCGCAGGCGCGCTGCTCTACGCCTTTGCCGCTCCGCTGCTCTCCCTCTTGGGCGCGCGCGCGGACGTCGCCGCGTTCGGCGCGCGTGCGCTGCGCGCGCAGGCCCCCGTCCTCTGGGCGCAGGGCGCGGTGATCCTGATGAACATGCTCACGCAGTCCCTTGGGCTGACGCTGCGCGCCTCGCTGGTGGCGGCCAGCCGGCAGGGCTACCTGCTCTGGCCGATGCTCTTCCTGCTGCCCCGGCTGCTGGGCGAGACCGGCCTCGTGTTCGCGCAGAGCGCCGCCGACCTGCTCGCGTGGCCCGTCTGCCTGCTGCTCACGCGCGGCGCGATCGACAGCGTCTCTCCGCGGCGCGGGGCCGCGCCGCCGCGCCCCGCCCTCGCCGGGACGGATTGACGCGCGCGGCCAAACCCGCTATACTGTTGCCGTCCGGCCCACCCGCCGGACAGGAGGCGCTATGAGAAACGCAACTGAGCCGGAGCTTGCCGCGCTGCGAGCGCTTGCCGCGCGCGTCGCCGCGCCGCTTCCGCCCGTGCAGCGCGGCGCGGACGGAAAGCTGACCCCCGAAAGCCGCGACGCGCTTGGGCGCGCCTGCGAGGGCGCGCTGCGCCGCCACCGCGCCGTCGGCGCGGCGATCGCGCTGTGTGCGCCGGGCGGCGCGACGGACATCCTCTGCTTTGGCCGCGCGCGGCTGCGCCCGTGCGCGCCCGTCACGGCGCGCACCTGCTTCCGCCTCGCGTCGGTGAGCAAGCTGCTGCTCTCCTTCGCCGCGCTCTCGCTGTGCGAGGAGGGCCGCCTGTCGCTGGACGAGGAGGCTGGCGCGTATCTGGGCTATCCCGTCCGCTCGCCGCGCCACGCGAGCGCCCCGGTCACGCTGCGCATGCTGCTCACGCACACCGCCGCGCTGCGCGACGGCGGCCCCTACGCGCGCGCGGTGGAGGGCGAACCGCTGACGCTGCGCGCGCTGTTGGAGGATGAAGGCAGCTGGCTGCCCGCGCGGCCCGGCGAGCGCTTCGCCTACTGCAACCTCTCCGCCGCGGTGGCGGGCGCGGCCGTGGAGCGCGCGGGCGGCGCGCCGCTGTCGGCGTTGCTGAGGGAGCGCATCTTTCTGCCGTTGGGCGCGCGCGCCTACGGCGACCCGCGCGACGTCTCGCCCGCGAGCGACCTCGCCTGCGGCTACGCCGTGCGCGGATGGCTGCCGCCGCGGCTGCGCTACGACGCGGCGCGCCTCGCCGCGCGCGAGAAAGAGCCGTTTGACCCGGAGCGGGACTATCTCGCCGCCGCGGGCCGCGCCATCGCCGACGCGGACGGCCTCGCGCGGCTGGGCCGCCTGCTCGCCTCGCACGGCGCGCCGGGCGTGCTCTCCGGCGCGTCGCTGGACGAGATCCGGCGCTGTCAGGATGGAACGGGCGGCGTGGAGCGCGCCGGGCGCGGGCTGAACGTGGGCTTTCTGCCGGGCGTCTTCCCCGGCTTTTCCCCGGTCGGCCATCAGGGCGTCGCCTACGGCATGTGCGCGGAGCTTTTTGCCGACCCCGCCACGGGTTCGGCCGTCGGCATCATGACCAGCGGCGTGCGCCTCACGCGCGCCGAGCCGCTCGCGCACGTCGGGCTGGAGCTGCTCGCGCTCGGCTTTGCCGCGCTGCGCGGCGCGCAGGACTAGGACATATTTTTGTCACATTCTTTCAACCTTTTGTCTCATGCGCGCCCTTGTTTTGCACGCGATAGGCGGCTATAATAGAGGCGTCCTTCGGGGAAAGCCTCCCCGGCGGACGAGACATACGACAACCTCATGAAAGGAGTTTGAGTTTTATGCGTACTTCCCATCGTCTTTACGCGCTGATCGCGCTGGCTTTGGTGCTGGCGCTCGCTTCCACCGCTTCCTTCGCCGTGCTCGCGCAGGCGGAGGACGGCTTCACCCTGCAGGAGGCCGACAAGGACGCGCCCGTGCTGACCACCCGCGAGATCGCCGCGAAGGTGCGCACCAGCGTGGTCGCCATCGAGACGACGAAGCGCGTCGTCTACGACAATGGCGACATGTATAACAGCCCCTTCGGCCTGTTCGGCTTCGGCTACGGCTACGGTTACCCGCGCGGCAGCCAGCGCGAATACACGCAGAAGGGCGCCGGCTCCGGCATCATCATCTCGAGCGACGGCTACATCCTCACCAATAACCACGTCATCTCCGGCGCAGACGAGATCACCGTCTACGTCATGGGCGAGGACGACGAGGAGACCACCTACGAGGCGACGCTGGTCGGCGCGTCCGAGAGCAACGACATCGCCGTCCTCAAGATCGACGCCAAGGGCCTCAACGCCGCCGTCTTCGGCGACAGCGACGATCTGGAGATCGGCGAGCCTGCCGTCGTCATCGGCAACCCGATGGGCACCGTACACGGCTCCGTCACCGCGGGCATCATCTCCGCCAAGGAGCATGAGCTGACCATCGACGACGTGACCATCAACGCCATCCAGACCGACGCGGCCGTCAACCCCGGCAACTCCGGCGGCGCGCTCTTCGACGAGCACGGCAACGTGGTCGGCGTCATCTACGCGAAGAGTTCCTCCGTGCAGATCGAGGGCATCGGCTACGCGATTCCGGTCAACTCGATCAAGGATCTGGTGAGTCGCATGATTAACGACCCGGCCTCCGTGGAGGATCAGACGAAGGGCAGCCAGATCATGCTGGGCATCACCATCGCCGACGTCACCGAGTCGCTGAGCGAGCAGTACAACATGCCCGTGGGCGTGTACATCAGCGAGGTCAGCTCCATGAGCGCCGCCGAGCGCGCCGGGCTGCGCGTGGGCGACATCATCACCGGCTTCGCGGGCGAGGACGTCGATTGCAGCGACACGCTCAACGCCATCAAGGCGAAGCAGACGCCGGGCGACTCCGTGCCCATGGTCATCGACCGCAACGGCACCGAGATGACGATCACCATCGTCATCCCGCAGCCCACGCAGGTGGATCTGACGGACAACTGATCGCGCCCCAATCCTCTCGCGGGAAGCACGCCGTGCTTCCCGCTTTTGTTTGTCATCAATCTGTGCCGGCGTCAAGATTCGTCTTGATCCGATCTGAAACACAAGCGATCTTTGAAAGAATGGGAGCTTCTTTTCTCCCCCCTCCGAGGGGAGAAAAGACTTCTTCTGAAGGACTGGGCGGGAAGCACGCCGTGCTTCCCGCAGTCTGTCGAAAAACCCCATTTCACTACCTTCAAGCTTCCGAGGAGTGCGGGGCTTTGCCCCGCCGCCCCACCTAGGGGCTTTCCGGTCGCCCCTAGGAACCCTTCGGCCCCCAAACTTTGAGGGTTGTAAAAGCTTTTAAGGATTACGCAAGATAGTACAATGACTTTTTTGACAAGCTGCGGGAAGCACGCTGTGCTTCCCGCTTTTTTCATTGGAAGCGCGCTTACCATCCCCTGTACGCGCTGCCAGCATTCCTTCCTTGCGTCCCCCCTGCCGTCTGTGCTATGATAGGGACAGTGGCCGTTACATTTCCCCCTTCGCGCATCTTTGGAGGACTCCTATGAAGCGCTTCATCTCTTTGCTGCTCTGCGCCTCGCTCGCGCTCGCGTGCCTCCCCGCGCGCGCCGAGACCATCCTCTGGGAGGATGAAAACGGGCGCGTGATCCTCGGCGACGACGGCGACATCGACTTCGTGCCGCCCGATACGCCCACCCCCGAACCGCCTCTGGTGGTCGAGGAGACGTTCACCCCCGCTCCGCCCGAGGCCTCGCCCACGAGCGCGCCGCCCGCCGCGCCCGAAAAAACGCTGCAATACGGCGACTCGGGCGAGGCCGTGCTCGCCGCGCAGGAGCGGCTGACCGATTTGGGCTACTATCACGGCAAGTGCTCCGGCGACTTTCTGGAGGGGACGCAGAGCGCCGCGCGGCGCTTCCAGCAATACAACGGCCTCTCGCAGACGGGCAAGCTGGACGCCAAAACGTGGACGGCGCTCTTTTCCGCCGCGGCGGTCGCGCGCGACGGCTCCACGCCGGACGCCACGCCCTCGCCCGTGCCCTCGCCCACGCCCGTGCCGACGCTCGCGCCCTTTACCTACACGCGCAAGCTGCAATACGGCGATAGCGGCGACCTCGTCTCGGCGCTGCAAACGCGGCTGGCCGAGCTGGGCTTTTACGAGGCGCGCGTCTCCGGCGGCTACTACAAGATCACCCGCGAGGCCGTGCGCGCGTTTCAGGAACACAACGGCCTGACCGCCGACGGCGTCGCCGGGCGCGAGACGCAGGAGGCGCTCTTTTCGGAGAGCGCCGTGCCCGCAGCGGCGACGCCGCGCCCCTCGCCCACGCCCGTCCCGGCGAAGTACAAGCTGATGGTGGACGTCGCCAACCAGATCACGCGCGCCTACACCTACGACGAGCGGGGAGAGTACACGGTGCTCGTGCGCGAGATGATCTGCTCCACCGGAACGAAGAGCCACCCCACGCCGTTAGGCACGACGATCATGCCCAAGAAGCGCGCGCGCTGGGGCTACTTCCCGACGTGGGATTCCCACGCGCAATACCTGACCCGCATCGACTCCGCGAACGCGTTCCACTCCGTGCTCTACGCCGCCGCGGACGAACACACGCTCGCGGTCAATTCCTTCGAGGCGCTGGGCACGCCCGCGTCGCACGGCTGCGTGCGCCTGCTGGTGTCGGACGCCAAGTGGATCTACGACAACTGCGAGGCGGGCACGATCATCACCGTCTACGAGGGCGAGTACGACCCGGAGTACACGATGACGCTCAAGCCCACCCTCAACCGCCAGACGCAGCGCGAGAACCCTCTGCCCGCGCCGACGCCAACGCCCGAATACAGCCCGCAGAACTGGCCGACCGAATACCGCACGCTCTCGCGCGGCAAGACGGGCGAGGACGTGTACATGGTGCAGATGCGCCTCGCCGAGCTGGGTTACTACCGCGGCACGGTGACGGGCGGCTACTACGGCGGCACGATCGCGGCGGTGGAGGCGTTCCAGCGCGATCACGGCCTCGCGGTGGACGGCGCGGCGGGCGCGCAGACGCAGAGCCTGCTCTTTTCGGACGCCGTATCGCCCGCAGGGAATGGGGCTTCGCCCAGCCCGGACGCCGCGTGGACGGCCGTAGCGCCCGAGGGAACGCCCTCGCCCAGCCCCAACGCCCTGTGGACGGTCGTGACGGCCGCGCCCGAGGCGCAGCCGCCGCTGCTGCCGCCCGCGGCGGACAGCGTGGGCTGAGCTTGCAAAGCGCGCGGGGACGGTGTATAATGGGCAAAAAGCGTTTCCCGCGCCGCATCCGTCCCGCCGATCCCAAGGGGCGCTTCGCCGCGCGGTTGTCCTGCGCGCGGAAAGGAGCGGCCTATGACCCGAAGGCGCTGGGGCAGGCTCACGCTGGGCCTGCTCGTCCTTTCTCTCGCGCTGATCGTCGGCGCGGTTGCGCTCGTCGATCCGTTCGAGGTCTATCACAAGGCGACGGCGTTCATCCCGCCGATCACCAACGGCACGCAGAATTATTCCAACGCGGGCATCGCCAAAACCTACGACTACGACAGCGTGGTCATCGGCTCCTCCATGACTGAAAACTTCCGCCCCAGCCGGCTCGACGCGCTGCTGGGCGGGCGCTTCGTCAAGCTCTCCATCAACGGCGGCTCGTCCTTCAATCACAAGCAGATGATGGATCTGGCCTTCTCCTCCCACGCCGTCGTCCGCGTGCTCTACGGCGTGGATATGGAGGCGCTGACCTATTTTTACACCACGCCCAAGACCGAGATGCCCGACTTCCTCTACGACGACAACCTCTTTAACGACGTGTACTACTGGTTCAACAAGACCGTGCTCGCCCGCTATATCCCCGCGTGCCTTGCGACGCTCGGGCAGAGCGACCCCGACCAGCGCGACACGATGTACATGTGGAGCGACCTGTACCCCACGGGCGCGGAGTACGCGCTAAGGGACGTGGACTTTACCGTCGGCAAGGTGGAGCAGGAGCCGCCCGCCGAGGTGCCCGAGCTTTCCCAGCAATCCAAGCTCAACGTGCAGTATAACTTCCTCCCCTATGTGCAGGAGCACCCGGAGACGGAGTTTTTGTTCTTTTTCCCGCCGTACTCGCTCGCGCGCTGGTTTCAGCTTTACGCGGGCGGCACGCTCGGCTATCACCTCACGCAAAAGGAGGCGCTGACCCTGGCGCTGCTGCCCTACCCGAACGTGAAGATTTACGACTTTCAGGCGGAGCTTGACTGGGTGACCGATCTGGATCTCTACATTGACCCCGGCCACTACACCGCAAGCGTCAACGACGCGATGGCCGAGGCCATCGCGCAGGAACGCTATCGGGTCACCAGCCTCGCCGACGTGCAGGAAAACGACGCCGTGCTGCGCCGCTGCGCGGACGCGCTCGCCGAGGCCGGGCGCTGGATCGACTTTTGACGCGCCCCGCCCGGGCGAGACGGGATACCAAAGGAGAGACACGCCGTGCTGTTCAATTCCTACGTCTTTATGCTGGCCTTCCTGCCCGCGACGCTGCTCGCGTATTTTCTTCTCGGCCGGCTGCCGGAGCGCCTGCCGCTTAACAAGCTCTTCCTCGTGCTGGCGTCGTTCGTCTTCTATGGCTACAACAACCCGCGCTATGTGCCGATCATCGTCTCGAGTATCCTCGTCAACTACGCCCTCTCCCAGCTGATGCTGCGCGCCGGTCGGCGCGCCGTGCGCCTGCCGCTGATGCTGCTGGGGCTTTGCTTTAACCTCGGCATCCTCTTCTACTTCAAGTATCACGATTTCTTCGTCTCCAACGTGAACGCCGCCTTCGGGCTGTCGCTCGCCTTCAACAACGTGGCGCTGCCGCTGGGCATCTCGTTTTTCACCTTCCAGCAGCTCTCCTACGTCATCGACAGCTATCGCAGGAGCGTGCCGCGCTACGACCTGCTCGACTACGCGCTCTTCGTCACGTTCTTCCCGCAGCTGATCGCAGGCCCCATCGTGCTGCACAGCGAGATCGTGCCCCAGTTTGCCGATCCCCAAAACCGCCGCTTCAACTACGACAACTTCGCGCCCGGCCTGTACGCGTTCGCGCGCGGCCTGTTCAAGAAGGTCGTCGTCGCCGACACGTTCGCCGTCGCGGTGGAGACGGGCTTCGGCGCGGCCTCCACGCTCAACACGCCCGAGGCGTGGCTGGTGGCGCTGGGCTATACCTTCCAGCTCTACTTCGATTTCTCCGGCTATTGCGACATGGCGACCGGCATCGGCCTCATGTTCAACATCCGCATCCCGATCAACTTCAACTCCCCGTACAAGAGCCTGTCCATCCGGGAGTTCTGGCAGCGCTGGCACATCACGCTCTCGCGCTTTCTGACCCAATACCTCTACTTCCCGCTCGGCGGCAGCCGCCGGGGCGCGCTGCGCACCTACGCAAACCTGCTCATCGTCTTCCTCGCCAGCGGCCTGTGGCACGGCGCGGGCTGGCTGTTCCTGCTCTGGGGATTGCTCCACGGCGTGGCGAGCGTGCTCTACCGCATGACCCGCCGCCGTTACGACGCGCTGCCCGCCGCGCTGCGCTGGCTGCTGACCTTCGCCTTCGTCGTGATCGCGTGGGTGTTTTTCCGCGCGACGACGCTGCCGGACGCGCTTTCCATCCTGCGCGCGATGTTCTCCCCGAACTTTGGCCCCGTCCGCGAGGGCATCGTCGAGGCGTTCGCGCTGCCGGGCGGCCTCCTTTCACGGTTCAACGCCGTATACATGGTCGCGTGGTACGCGCTCTCGCTCCTCGCCTGCGTGGGGCTTTCCAACACCTACGAGAGGACATTCTCCTTTAAGCCGACGCTCGCGAACGCCGCGCTCACCGTGCTGCTGATCGTCTACTGCACGCTGTGCCTGTCCGGGGTCAGCGTGTTCCTCTACTTTAACTTCTGATGGCCGAGGTCGCTATGAGCAAGAGAGCATGGGCGCGCGGCGCGCTGGCGTCGCTTCTGATCGCGCTGGGGCTGATCTGCGCGCTGGTGATCTTCATCGATCCGTTTCAGGTCTACCGCCTCGCCACGCGCTACAGGCCGACGCTCGACCGGCGCACGCAGGTCTATTCCAACGCCGGGGTCGCCCGCCATTACAACTATGACAGCGCCGTCGTCGGCACGTCGGTCTGCGAAAACTTCCGCCCGACGCTGATGGACGAGCGCCTCGGCGGGCGCTTCATCAAGCTGTGTACCTCCGCCGGGACGGCCTACAACCACGCGCTGCTGCTGCGGTTGGCGTTTGACACGCGGCCGATGCGCCGCGTCGTCTACGGGCTGGACGTCTACTCCTTCATCGCCGGGCCGGAGGAGACCGGCTCCGAGATGCCGCTCTATCTCTACGACGACAACCCATTTAACGACGTGAGCTATTGGCTCAACCGCTCGGTGCTCGGCTCCTTCCTGCCGGACTGCCTGCGCGCGTGGGGGCAGGCGCAGGACGACGGCGTGCGCGACAGCATGTTCTCGTGGGCGGGCGACGGCGACGTTTACGGCGAGGCGGCGCTCTACAACGCCCGCTTCACGCCGCCCGAACGGCTGCAGAGCGAGGACGCGTACCTCGGTGCGGCGGCGGTCAACCTGCAAATGCACCTGCTGCCCTTCATCGAGGATCACCCGGAGACGGCGTTTACCATCTTCTTCCCGCCCTACTCGGCGGCGGAGTGGTCGAGCATGGAGAGCAACGGCACGCTGGACGCCCTGCTCGCGCTGCGCGGCGCGTGCTACGACGCGCTGAGCGGCTACGAGAACGTGGCTGTCTACGACTTCGCCGCGCGCGAGGACTGGGTGACCGACCTTTCCAACTACAAGGACACGCTGCACTACGGCCCGTGGATCAACGACGAGATCGTCCGCTGCATCGAGCGCGGCGACGGGCTTGTGAAGAGCCGCGCGCAGCTGGACGGCGCGACCGAGCAGCTCCGCGCGTGGGCGCGCGCGCTCATCGACGCGGGCGGATGGATTTTCTGACGGCGCGCTTCGGCGCTTTTCATCGGGGCGAAAGGAGGCACGGATGGGCGAAAACCGCGGCGCGCGGGGAGCGATGGCGCGCCTGATCTTCGCCGCCGCGATCGTGGCGGCCATCGTGCTGCTCTGCGCGGCGGCCAGCGGCATCACGCACCGCCGCGCGCAGGGCGCGCTGCCCTCGCAGGACACGCTGTCCTCGCAGGGCACGTCCTCGCAATCTCCCTCTGTCGCGGAAAGCGCCTCCGCGCCCCCTGCGACGCCCTCGCCGACCCCGGCACAGTTCGCGCCCTTCGGCGCGGGCTACGGCGCCGCCGCTGTGGAGACGCCCGCGCCTACGAGCGCACCTTCCACCGCCGCGCCCACCAGCGCCCCCTCGAGCGCGCCGCCCGCGACGCTTCGGCGCGGCTCCAAGGGGCCTGAGGTGGCGCGCCTGCAGCAGGCGCTGATCGAGCTGGGCTACCTGACGGGCGAGGCCGACGGCGATTTTGGCGCGAACACCCGCAACGCCGTGACGGCGTTTCAGGCGGTGAACGGGCTGAGCGCGGACGGCATCGCCGGGGAAAAGACGCTCGCCAAGCTCTACGGCGGCGACGCGCTCTCCTACGACGAGGCGCCGGAGATGGATTTCCTCGTGCTCGTCAACCGCGAGCACACGGTGGACAAGAACTACGTCCCCTCCGATCTGGTGGACATTGCCGACGTAGTGCCCTCCAGCCTGCTCAAGGTCAAGTATCGCGGCACGCGCGCCAACCGCACGGCGGTCGAGGCCTTGCAGGCGATGCTCGAGGACGCGGTGGACGCGGGCATCGGCAACTGGCAGGTCTCCTCAGCCTACCGCACCTACGCCGATCAGGAAAGTCTGGTCGAGGACTCCGTCTCCGACTTCCGGCAGAAGAACCCCGGCTGGAGCCGCGCGCGCTGCCTCTCGGCGACCTACAAGACCGTCGCGCCCGCCGGGGCCAGCGAGCATCAGACGGGGCTGGCGTTCGACATCACCGTGCCCGGCGTCAGCTTTAACGGCACCGAGCAGCAGAAGTGGCTGCACAAGCACTGCTACGAATACGGCTTCATCGTCCGTTTCACCGAGGAGAAGGAGTCGATCACCGGGTTCCTCGCCGAGGCGTGGCACGTCCGCTACGTCGGCACCGCGGCCGCCGCCGTGATGACCTACCAGAACTGGTGTCTGGAGGAATACTGCGAGGCGATGGGGCTGTAACGCAACAAGTCGCGCCCTCCCGTTTTGGGGAGAGCGCGGCGCTTTTCTTTTATCTATCCAGCCACAGGAAGTTCATGAAATCCGGAATCTGCTTTTCCCAGTCCGCCTCGCAGTGGCGGCCGCCGCGCTGGCAGAGCGCGCGGGTGTACGCGCCCTTCTCTTGCAGCTGCCGCTCCACCGACAGGTTGCATCTGGCGGTATTCGACTCGTAGTCGTTTTGAGGCCCGCCGCCCCCGGCCTCCTCGCTCCCCCACGACAGGTACACGCGCGTGTCCGCGTCGATGGGGCTGCGCGCGATGTCCTCCGAGAGCGCGCGCATGCACGGCGTGATCGCGCTGGACAGGCACGCCGCCTTGGAAAACCAGCGGTTGTAGCGCACCGCCGCGTACAGGCTCATCAGCCCGCCCATGCTCGAGCCGCCGATCGCCGTCGCCTCCCGGAAGGGATAGGTGCGGTACTCGCGGTCGATCAGGGGCTTCAGCTCCTCGACCATGAAGCGCAGTGTCGCGTCGCCCTCCCCGCGCAGATCGCCCCAGAAGCCGCCGCGAAAGTGATACGGGCAATACTCCACCAGCCGCTCGCGGCCCTCGTGCCCGCACTCCATGCCCACGACGATGATCGGCTTTTCCCAACCGCGCAGGAAATCCTCCAGCCCCCAGCTCTTGCCGTAGGTCGCGTCGAGATCCCTAAAGAGATTGTGCCCGTCAAAAAAGTACATCACGGGATAGCGCTCGCCGCTCTCCTCGTAATCGTCCGGCAGGTGGATGTGCAGCGGGCGATCCTTGCCCGCCGGGGTAAAGCGCATGCCGCGCCCAATGACCATAATCCTTCCTCCCTCGTGCGCCGCGTTCCTTTATCATACTAGCGCGAATGGGCGGCCATGTCAATCGTCTGCCCCCGACAGAAGCCGCGCGGCATGTTTATGCGTTTTGCCCGTTGTTTTCGCGCGCGCGCCGTGTTATACTCTGTCTCGATCAAATTGCACCATTTTAACCGAGACCGACGACGATGGAGGCTTCTTGCGATGGAACAGGTCAAGTGGCTCTGCTCGCTGATGGATAAGCGCTACCGCAGGACGCATGTGCTGGCGCTCGTCATCAGCGCAATCACGTCGCTGATGCTGCTCGTGAACCCGACCCTGACCGCGCGGTTGGTGGACGAGGTGATCGTGGCGCAAAACCCCGCCCCGCTGATGGGGCTGCTGATGACGATGCTCGCGGTGAAGGTCGTCCGCGAGGCGATGCGCTACCTGATGATCGTGCTGCTGGAAAAAGGCTCGCAGAACATGCTCTACAACCTGCGCCGCAGGCTCTACCGGCGGATGCAGTTTCAGGACATGCGCTTCTTCGATCAGCACCGCACCGGCGATCTGATGACCCGCATGTCCGCCGACACCGACTGGTGCCGCCACTTCCTCTCCTACATCGACTACATGATCACCGACTCCGTCGTGATGGCGGTGTCGGTGTCGGCGTATCTGTTCTTTGTCAACTGGCAGCTCGCCCTCGCGCTGGTGCTGGTGACGCCGCTGCTGATGCTCATCACCAAGGTCTACTCGAAGGGCGCGCGGCGGATGTTCATCGACATGCGCGACAAGCTCGCCGAGATGAACGCCAACGCGCAGGAGAACATCGCCGCCAACCGCGTGGTGAAGGCGTTCGCCCGCGAGGAATACGAGAAGGACTGCTTTGACGCCCGCTCGCGCGCGTACCGCGACGCCAACCTCGACATCAACGAGCGCTGGCTGCGGTTCTACCCCTTCATCGAGATCCTCGCCAACGCGATGACGTTCATCACCGTGTTTCTGGGCGGCCTGCTGATGATCGGCGGCCGCCTGACGCCGGGCGAACTGACGCTCTTTACCAGCCTCAACTGGGCCTTGTCCACGCCGATGCGCAACCTCGGCAACCTGCTCAACGACTGGCAGCGCTTCCTCACCTGCGCCACGAAGGTGATGCAGCTGGACGTGGGCACGCCCGCCATCCGCGACGCCGAGCAGACGACGCCGCACGAGCGCGTACAGGGCAAGATCGAATTCAGGGACGTATCCTTCGCCTACGACGGGCAGCAGGTGCTCAAGAACGTCTCCTTTATCGCCGAGCCGGGCCAGACCGTCGCCGTGATGGGGCCGACCGGCTCCGGCAAGACGACGCTCATCCAGCTGCTCGCGCGCTGCTACGACGTGACGCGCGGGCAGGTGCTGGTGGACGACTGCGACGTGCGCAGCTGGAAGCTGCAGGAGCTGCGCGGCGGCATCGGCACGGCCACGCAGGACGTGTTCCTCTTCTCCGACACGGTCGAGGGCAACATCGCCTTCGGCAATCAGTCGCTCACCGAGCAGGAGGTCGAAGACTTCGCCCGCCGCGCCGCCGCGGACGAGTTCATCCCCGAGCTGTCCGAGGGCTACGACACGATCATCGGCGAGCGCGGCGTCGGCCTGTCCGGCGGGCAGAAGCAGCGCATCGCGCTCGCGCGCGCGCTCGCGGTGCGCCCCGGCATCCTCGTGATGGACGACACCACCTCCGCCGTGGACATGGAGACCGAGCAGCGCATTCAGCACGAATTGCGCCGGCTCCCCTATTCCTGCACGAAGCTCATCATCGCGCAGCGCATCTCCTCGGTCAAGGACGCCGATCTCATCCTCATCCTCAAGGACGGCGAGATCGCCGAGCGCGGCACGCACGCGCAGCTGCTCGCCCAGCGCGGCTACTATTACGAGACCTACTGCCTGCAAAACGGCATCGACCCCGAGGAAAAGGAGGCGGTGTGAAGTGGCGCGCAACAAGTTCGACGTGGACGAGGCCCTGGAATCGCCCTTTGACGCAGGCCACCTGATGCGCGCGCTGGGCTACCTCAAGCGGCATCGCTTCGTGATGGTGCTCGCGCTCTGCCTCTCCGCCATGGCGGCGATCGCCAACCTGTTCGTCCCCAAGATCACCGAGTGGGTGCTGGACATCGCCGTGCCCAACCGCGACACGCGGCTGCTGGGACAGCTTGCCGCGCTGTTCGTGGTCATTCTCACGGCGAGCATCGTCTTCACCGTCATCCGCTCCCGGATGATGGCGCACGTCAGCCAAGAGATCATCTACGACATCCGCAAGGATCTCTTCGCCCACCTGCAGCGCCTGCCGTTCAGCTATTACGACAGCCGCCCCGCGGGCAAGATCCTCGTGCGCGTCATCAACTACGTCAACTCCGTCTCGGACATCCTCTCCAACGGCATCATCAACTCCGTGATGGACATCTTAAACGTGCTGTTCATCATCGTCTTCATGTACCTGACCGAGCCGACGCTCGCCACCATCGTCGTCGCCGGGCTGCCCGTGTTCATCGCCATCATCCTCATCCTCAAGCCCCGGCAGCGCCGCGCGTGGCAGAACCAGAGCAACAAGAACTCCAACTACAACGCCTACCTCGCCGAGTCCATCGACGGCGTGCGCGTCAGCCAGCTCTTCGCCCGGCAGGAGGTCAACTGCTCCATCCTGCAGCGGCTGGCCGAGGCCTGCCGCGCCGCGTGGATGCGCGCCGTGTACATCTCCAACAGCGTGTGGCTCTCCTCCGAGCTGATCACGCAGATCGTCTTCACGGTGATGTACTTCGCGGGCGTGTACTGGCTGGGCGGCTCGATCGTCTCCTACGGCGTCATCCTCGCGATGGGCCAGTACGTCAGCCGCTTCTGGCAGCCGATCACCAACCTCGCCAACATCTACAATTCCTTCGTCAACAACCTCGCCTATCTGGAGCGCATCTTCGAGACGATGGATCAGCCCGTCGTCGTGGACGACCTGCCCGGCGCCGAGGCGCTGCCCGCCATCAGCGGCGAGGTGACCTACGAGGGCGTCACCTTCGGCTACGAGGAGGGGCAGACGGTGCTGCGCGATTTCGACCTGCATGTGCGCGCCGGGGAAAACATCGCGCTCGTCGGCCCGACGGGCGCGGGCAAGTCCACCGTGGTCAACCTGCTCTGCCGCTTCTACAACCTGAACGGCGGGCGCATCCTGCTCGCCGGGGAGGACGGGCGCGAGTACGACATCAGCCGCGTGACGCTGCACTCGCTGCGCAGCCAGCTCGGCATCATGCTGCAGGACAGCTTCATCTTCTCCGGCACCATCCTCGACAACATCCGCTACGGCCGCCTCGACGCGACCGAGGACGAGGTGCGCGAGGCCGCCCGCGTCGTGCGCGCGGACGAATTCATCCGCGAGCTGCCCTACGGCTACCAGACGTCCGTCGGCGAGCGCGGCGGCCGCCTCTCGCAGGGGCAGCGGCAGCTGATCTCCTTCGCGCGCACGCTGCTCTCCGACCCGCGCGTGCTCATCCTCGACGAGGCGACCTCCTCCATCGACACGAAGACCGAGCGCCTGCTTCAGGAGGGCCTGCAGGCGATGCTCAAAAACCGCACCAGCTTCATCATCGCCCATCGCCTCTCCACGATCAAGAACTGCGACCGCATCCTCTACATCAGCGATCACGGCATCCTCGAGCAGGGCAGCCACGACGAGCTGATGGCCAAGCATGGCGCATACTGGGCGCTCTACACCGCGCAGGCCCGCGAGCAGGGGCTGATCGCGTAATGGTTTTGCCTTTTCTCCCCCTTCGGGGAGAAAGGCTTTTTATATTATTCTCAAATCAAATCATATTCATAGTGAACCCGCCCGGGATCGCTTCCGGGCTGCCTTTTACAATCGCTTCGCGATTTGGTTACCGTTGGGGCTACCGCCCCAAACCTTGTCTGGGAACATTGTCCCCATGCCCCATCCTGTGCTTCGCACCATATAGATAGGGCGAGCCGCCGACTGCCCGTCGGCGGCTCGCTCCGTTTATCCCCTTTATCCGCGCAGGAGCTGCCCGTCCAGATTGCGGTAGCCCAGCGCCTCGAGCAGGTGCGCGCGGTCGATCTCCTCCGCGCCCGCGAGGTCGGCGATGGTGCGCGAGACCTTCAGCACGCGGCTCACCGCGCGCATGGACAGATGATACCGCTCGCACGCGCGCTCGAGCACCGCGCGCGAGGCGTCGCCCAGCTTGCACAGCTCGTTCACCTGCCGCGCGGTCAGCTCGGCGTTGCAGGCGACGCCGCTGCCCGTGTAGCGCGAGCGCTGGCGCTCGCGCGCCGCCTCGACCCGCTCGCGGATGGCCGCGGACGGCTCCTCCGGCGCGCCCTCGGTGATCTGTCCGACGGGCACGGCGGAGATTTCCAGCTGGATGTCGATGCGGTCGAGCAAGGGGCCGGAGATGCGCCCGGCGTAGCGCGCGATGTCGCGCGGCGAGCAGCGGCAGGGCCGCTCCTTGCTGCCATAGTAGCCGCAGGGGCAGGGGTTCATCGCCGCGACGAGCATCGCGCGGGCCGGGTATTTCGCCTGCGCCGCCACGCGCACGACGCTCACGAAGCCGTCCTCCAGCGGCTGGCGCAGCGCCTCCAGCACGGGCCGCTCGTACTCCGGCAGTTCATCCAGAAACAGCACACCGCCGTGCGCCAGACTGATCTCGCCCGGGCGCGCCTTCGGCCCGCCGCCCACCAGCGCCGCCGCGCTCACCGTGTGGTGCGGCGCGCGGAACGGCCGCTCCAGCAGCAGCCCGCTGTCCGCGGCGAGCGCGCCCGCCGCGCTGTGGATGCGCGTGACCTCCAGAGCCTCCTCCAGCGTCATATCCGGCAGGACGCCCGGCAGGCAGCGCGCCATCATCGTCTTGCCGCTTCCCGGCGGGCCGATCATCAGCACGTTGTGCCCGCCCGCCGCCGCGATCTCAAGCGCGCGCTTGGCGCTGCGCTGGCCGCGCACGTCGGCAAAGTCGTGCGCCGTCCCCCGCGTGGAAAGCATCTGCGAATACGGCACGGTCTGCGCCGGCTCGATGCGCGCGCGGCCGCGCAGGTGGTCAAGGGCCTGCGCCAGCGTGTACACGGGCAGCACGCGCAGCCCCTCCACGCAGGCGGCCTCCCGCGCGTTGGTCGCCGGGAGCAGCAGCTCGCGCACGCCCTTCGCGCGCGCCGCGATCGCCATGGACAGCGCGCCGCGCACGCCCATCACGTCGCCGGAGAGCGACAGTTCGCCCACCGCCGCCACGCCTTCCAACGCCTCCTGCGAGAGCTGCCCGCTGCAAGCGAGGATCGCCAGCGCGATCGGCAGGTCGTAGGAAGGGCCTTCCTTCTTGGTGTCCGCCGGGGCGAGGTTGACCGTGAGCCGCGCCACGGGCATGCTCAGGCCGCAAGACCCCAGCGCCGCGCGCACGCGCTCGCGGCTCTCCTTGACCGCCGCGTCCGGCAGGCCAACGACCTCGAACATCGGCAGGCCGTCCGCGCCGTAGGCCTCCACGGTCACCAAGTAGCCCTCGATCCCCATCAGCCCGAGGCTCTGCACCTGCGCCAGCATGCGATGCCCTCCCCCTTTCGGCGCGCGATCCGCCGCTTCTTCCCTGATTTTTCCATTATACTCCCTTCTTCGCGATTTGCAAAGCGCGAATGTGACGCATGCGCCGAAATCGGTTTTCAAAACGATCCGCCGGCGTCGTGTAAGGCGCGCCGCGGGGGCCGTCTCGCGCCCGATTTCCCGCCTTGACAAGCAACCGCGGAATATCTACAATATAGCCATCCAATCCCGCGAACGCGACGTCGCGCGTCGCGCCGATTCCATGCGCTTGAGGAGGAAACACCATGGCAGGCAAGGGCAACGGCTTTGGAAACGACCCTTTCAGCAAACCGTTCGGCGGCCTATTCGATTTCAATCGGGACGGCAAAGAGGATTTGGGGGAAATCCTGTTCGGCCAGAAGGTGCTACAGGAATTCACAAAGAAGGATTCGCCTCTTCTGGGGCGCGATGCCGCCTGTTCTTGGCGCAGCGCGTGCGAGGACGGATCGGAATACGGCGTCATTCCAGAGGACTACGACACGGAGGATGAATACGAAGACGCCCTCCACGAGGCAAAATACGGCTGGCGCGACGCCTGCGAGGACGGATTTGAGTACGGCCTCGATCCCGAGGATTATGAGACGGAAGAAGAATACGAAGAGGCCCTCCGCGAGGCGAAATACGGCTGGCGGGAAACCTGCGAGGACGGATTTGAGTATGGCCTCGATCCCGAGGATTATGAGACGGAAGAAGAATACGAAGACGCCCTCAACGAGGCGAAATACGGCTGGCGGGAAACCTGCGAGGACGGATTTGAGTATGGCCTCAATCCCGAGGATTATGAGACGGAAGAAGAATACGAAGAGGCCCTCAACGAGGCGAAAGAATCGTTTGGGGATCCGTTCTAAGGGAAGCCTGAAAGCGGCGCTCGGCGCGCGCCGACGGCATCGCGCTTTTCCATCACCTCTTCAGGCGGCCGATTTTTCAAAATAAGCGGTTGACAACCGCGCGCCGTCTGTGCTATAATAACTTTCGCTTTGAAGGCGCGCCCGACCCGATGCGGAGCGCCCCGCGAATGTGACGCGGGAGCAAGCGCTGAAATCGGTTCACATATTTTCATGGTCTGTTGGCTCAGTTGGTAGAGCACATCGTTCACATCGATGGGGTCACTGGTTCGAGTCCAGTACAGACCACCAGCATCCGGTCGCCGTAAAGCGGCCGGTTTTTTTGTGACGACGGGCATTCACATCGATGGAGGTTGCCCGGGCGGCCGCCGCCTGCGGCGGAGGACAGGCCGTTCGGACAACGGGAAGAGTCCAGTACAGATCACCACAATCTCGCTCAAAGGGCGAGATTTTTTCTTTGAAACTCTGCGACCTGCAACAGCACATCGTTCACATCGATGGAGGTTGCCCGGGCGGCCGCCGCCTGCGGCGGAGGGGAGACCGAGCGGGCAACGGAAAGAGTCCAGTTGCGACCACCAACAAGAAAAAGTCCTTGAAAAACAAGGACTTTTTTCTTGTTCATCACTGCTTCAAGCGTTCATGAACGGCCTTTTTTCATTGATGTGAACGGCATGCTCCACCAATGAAGCTACACGAATTTTGCAGGGGCTTCTTTGACGGTCATTCTGTATTTCCGGCGCTCGTCGATGTGAACGGTATGCCAAAAAACGAAAAGCTGCGTAGGCCCGAAGACCTACGCAGCCGTTGCTTATCAGGATAACTTGCGAAAGACAGCGCGCTATGCTATAATCAATGTGGATGTAGAATCCCTCGTTGCTCATGACTCAATCCGATTATGCTTTGGAGAATGTCATATGCCAAAGAATCCGACTGACGACGATCTGCTCCAAGCTAGGCTGGAGAGTGGTGTGCCTATCGACGCGGTGGACATCACCAACGATTTTATGTTCGCCTACGTCATGCGCGACCCCGGCCTGTGCATGGAGCTGCTCGAATACCTTCTCCCCGGAAGAAAGATTCATCAGATCAGGTATCTGTCTGAGGATGGAACGGAGACCGTAGAGTCCGCGCAGCCGGAACCGCAGAAGTCGCTTGCGGGCGCGTTCGATAAGCGTGGTGTGCGGCTGGACGTATATCTGGACGACGGCAAGAGCATCTTCAACGTGGAACTGCAAGTCGCGCCGGAAAGAGCGATTGCCCAGCGCGCGCGGCTATATCAGGCGCACATCGACATTCATCAGCTTGATCGTGGGCAGAATTTCGATGAACTGAGGCCGAGCTTCGTGATCTTTATCTGTAAGTTTGATCCGTTCGGCAAAGGACTGTATCGTTACGAATTTGAGAATATTTGCAGAGATGCCGACGGTCTTGCGCTGAACGATGAAACCTACAAGCTGTTCTTCAATACAAAGGGAATAAAGGGCGATATCAGCGAAAACCTTCGCAGCCTGCTTGAGTACATGAACGACACGAAAGCATATCCTGTCGGGGAAACGAGCTGCGATCTGATTAAGAAGATTGAACAGGCTGTCGGCATGGCCAGACAAAATGATGATTGGAGGCGAGCCTTTGTGACGTATCAGATTCATCAACGTCAGGCAGAGCTGCGCGGAGAAGAACGCGGCATTGCTATTGGCGAGAAACGTGGTATTGCTATTGGTGAGGAGCGCGGAGAGCAACGCGCAAAAAGGGAGATTGTCAAGCAAATGCTGTCAAACAATCTCCCTGTCGAGTTGATTGCACGCATCAGCGGCCTGTCCGTCAGCGAAATCACAGCGCTTCAAGGCCAGTGAGCGTCATCTGATTTGGATCGGGGGTGAGCTTTTAAGACATAACAGATTCATCAGCGCCAAGCGGAGTTGCACGGAGAAGAACGTAGCATTACAATTGGTCAGGAGCAGGGCATTACGATTAGTGAAGAGCGAACAAGAATAGAAATTGCAAAACAAATGATATCAATCGGCCAATCTTGCGGTCGAATCAGTCGCGCGTTTCAGTGGCCTTTCCATTGATGAGCTTAAGCCCATCAGGAACACGATTTCCACTAAAAAAGGAGGATTTATAATGTTCAAACAGATCTCTTTATTAGTATGTATTATTCTGTTCAGTTTTTCTAACGCAATGGCAAATGAACAGGCTTTTTGCGATAACCCCCCCACAGAAGTAAAAGAACATATTGCAAGTCGGTGGAGTGATTGGAGTATAGAGGACTATGCTCTTATTGAAGATACCCCTGATGGTGATTATAGTTTCGCCTTACTGAATAGAGGAAGCGCACGAATGCTGATCGGTTATCGCGAACGCGATGGTCATATGGCGTATTGGCTCAAAAGTGAACCTGTAGCGCCACAAGGTGAGGGACATGGTTGGCTTCTTCATCCCAAAAAGGGTGAGGAAGTAATGAATAATATAACGGATATGCTTGAAGTAAGTGACGGCTTATCTTTCACTATTCGATATCTCGTACCGAATAGTGAAAACAGTTACAGAAGTGTATCTTTCCATTGGGAAAATAACGGTTTTAAGCTACATTCTTTTTACGATTACGACCAATACTATGGCACTGCCTATGTAAAGGATGGATACCTTGATTATTGGAATTGGGGAGTATGGGAACACGATACGAATGTGTATGGCGTCCTGCAAACAGAACTTCGTTATGTAGATTTCGCTTCACTTCCCAAATCGCCAGAACAAGCTCGCGAATCATTGTCCACTCCACCGGATATTCCTGCCGGAACATTAAACGCACAGGAGATGAATTTCGTAGGAGGACAGAAATATGATGTTTATCTAGGACCTGGCAAGAGTTACGTGCGCAGCGGTAATGGTAAAGGTTCTGTAAGCACAAATGATTGGATACAGGTTTTTGGTGAGTATGACGGATATATTATGATCCAATATGATCTAAGTTCTGACCGCTACCGTATCGGTTGGATTGATGCTACATCTTTGCCAAAGGGAAAAACCGTTGATCTTCTTGTCTTCGACGAATATGAAATGACACTTTCTCAATCTTGCGTATTGACGGATGATCCGCTTCGCAGTCAAAGTGAAGTTGTTTATCTGCCGGAGGGAACGCCTGTCACCCGGCTCGCAACGTTAGGGGATTGGTTATATGTACGAGTTCAGACAAGTCAAGGCTTGCTCTGTGGTTTTATTTCAAGTGACTGCGTTCTAACAAATGAACAATAATGGGAAGGAAGAGTTTATGATGGAAAGGATGAAGATTATAATTCGGCTATTCTGATTTTCTGAACTCCCTTCTTGAAATTGAACTTTTGAAAATCCTTTATAAATAAAGACTTTTTGGACGGTACAATACGGGATTGAATCGTGCTGACTAGACCGCGTGGGTAGAGCACATCGTTCACATCGATGGGGTCACTGGTTCGAGTCCAGTACAGACCACCAAAATCTCGCTCAAAGGGCGAGATTTTTTCTTTGAAACTCTGCGACCTGCAACAGCACATCGATGGAGGTTGCCCGAAGGCCGCCGCCTGTGGCGGAGGGGAGGCCGGAGGGCAACGGTTCGAGTCCTGTTGCGACCACCAAGCCGCTCAGAAGGGCGGCTTTTTCTATGTAGGTTTGTCAATCATCTTGGACAGTGAAGTTAGAGAGAAAGTCGCTGGGAGATGCCCAACGGAGAGGACGCATCGGGCGGTGGTTGGAGTTGTTTGGGTGGCCGGAGAGCTGCTTACCAAAGTCTGCGAGGGAGTAAAAGCGGTGTTTCTTGTAGAAGCGCTTCTGGTCTTCGCGGTGACTGCGCTCAACCTT
>CANRLC010000010.1 GCA_947631405.1 uncultured Clostridia bacterium
GCTTGCGATTCCCCGCTTCCGCCTCGCTGTTTCGGCCACTGGCCGCGCTCGGCTCCAGCGCCAGACCCCATCCTGTGTTTCGCAACATACTATGGTTTTATCTGAGAAAAGTATCATCCCACCTCGGCCTCGTCCTCGGGCGCGGCCTGCGTGTCGAGCACATCCATGGAATCGAGCATCGGCTGGAGCAACGCGTCGATGGCGTCCTGCCCCATCTCCTGCGGGAACACCGCCTGAAGCAGCAGCGTCTGCTCCCCCACCGAGACGCGCACCATCGTCACGTCCACGGCGGCGTCCTCCTGCGTCCACGCGAAGCGGATGCCCTGCGCCGGATACCCGCCGACCTGCGTCAGCGGCAGCGCCGCGATCTCGCCGTGCCCGGTGCGTTCGCTCTCGGCCAGCTCCTCGAGCGTCATATCAAAGGACGCATAGCGCAGCAGCTGCACCGTCGCGCCGCCCTCGATCTGATACGTCTGGATGAAATCGCCGTCCTCAAAGGCGACGTCCTCGATGAGCTGCGCCGACTGCGGCAGCTCCACCAGCAGCAGCGGATCCGCCGGGGCGCTCTCCCCCAGCGCCGCGGCAAACATAAGGCAGCAAAGCAGCGCCAGCGCCGCGGCAAGCCCTTTCTTCATCATGGCAACTCCTCCTCACAGGCGGCCGGGCCGCCGTATGCTCTATTATAGCATCCCTGCGTCCCGCCGTCAAACGGCGATTCTCCTTGACTTCCCCTGCGTGCTGTGCTATACTGTCTGCGTGCATGAACCGCCCGGCTTTCCGGCGCGGCAAAGGGCCAAAGAACTTGCAGAGGAGAGAGACCGATATGCAGAGAATCAAGACGCTCGAGACCCGCGATCTGTGCGAGAGCGCAAAGAACGGCGGCTGCGGCGAGTGCCAGACCTCCTGCCAGTCCGCGTGCAAGACGAGCTGCGGCGTGGCCAACCAGAAGTGCGAAAACGAGTGAAGATTCCCCGAAAAAGCCGCCGCCTGACTGGCGGCGCTTTTTCTGTCCCCGTCCTTCGGGCGGCTTGGAGGCATCATGGTACATCAGTATAAGCTGGGCGGCTACAACATCGTGCTGGATAGCTGCTCCGGCTCGATTCACGTCGTGGACGACGTCGCCTACGACGCCATCGCGCTCACCCCCGACCACACGCGCGAGGAGATCGTGCGCACGCTGCTTTCGCGCTACGCGGATCGCGCGGACGTGACCCGCGAGGATCTTGACGCCTGCCTGGGCGATATCGAGGCGCTCGTGCGCGCGGGCAAGCTCTATTCGCCGGATACGTTCGCGCCCATCGCGGGCACGCTCAAGGAGCGCTCGGGCGACGTGGTCAAGGCGCTGTGCCTGCACGTCGCCCACACCTGCAACCTGAACTGCGCCTACTGCTTCGCCAGCCAAGGCAAGTATCACGGCGACCGCGCGCTGATGTCCTTCGAGGTCGGGAAGCAGGCGCTCGATTTCCTGATGGATCACTCCGGCGCGCGCCGCAACCTCGAGGTGGACTTCTTTGGCGGCGAGCCGCTGATGAACTGGGACGTCGTCAAGCGCCTCGTCGCCTATGCGCGCGAGCAGGAGGGCCGGCGCGGCAAGCGCTTCCGCTTCACGCTGACGACCAACGGCATGCTCATCGACGACGACGTGATCGACTTCTGCAACCGCGAGATGAGCAACGTCGTGCTCAGCCTCGACGGGCGCAAGGAGATCCACGACCGCCTGCGCGTCGATCACGCGGGGCGGGGCAGCTACGACCGCATCGTGCCGAAATTCCAAAGGCTCGTCGCGGCGCGCGGCGGCAAAAACTACTACATGCGCGGCACGTTCACCCATCAAAACCCGGATTTTCTCAAGGACGTGCTGCACATGGCCGACCTCGGCTTCACCGAGCTGAGCATGGAGCCGGTCGTCTGCAGCCCCTCCGACCCCGCCGCGCTGACGGCTGAGGACATCGAGATCGTCAAAGCCCAATACGAGCAGCTCGCCTTTGAGATGCTGCGCCGCGCGCGCGAAGGCCATCCCATCACGTTCTACCACTACATGCTCGACCTGACCGGCGGCCCGTGCGTCTACAAGCGCGTCTCCGGCTGCGGCTCCGGCACCGAATACATGGCCGTGACGCCGTGGGGCGACCTCTACCCCTGCCACCAGTTCGTGGGCGAGGAGGCCTACAAGATGGGCGACGTGTGGCAGGGCGTCACGAACGCGGCGCTGCGCGAGCAGTTCCGCGCGTGCAACGCCTATTCCCGCCCGGAGTGCGCAAGCTGCTGGGGGCGGCTGTACTGCTCCGGCGGCTGCGCGGCCAACGCCTACCACGCCACCGGCTCCATCGGCGGCGTGTACAAGCCCGGCTGCGAGCTGTTCCTCAAGCGCATCGAGTGCGCGATCATGCTACAGGCGGCGCTCGCCGAGGACAAGGAGCGGGAGGCGGACGCGTGAGCACGCCCATCGCCGACTTCGTGCGACGCTACGCCGCCTCCGGCACCTCCCGGCTGCACATGCCCGGCCACAAGGGCGCGCCGCAGCTCGGCTGCGAGCCGTTCGATCTGACGGAGATCGCCGGGGCGGATTCGCTCTACGAGGCGAGCGGCATCATCGCGGAAAGCGAGCGGCAGACCGCCGCGCTCTTCGGCGCGCGGCGCACGCTCTACGGCGCGGAGGGTTCCAGCCAGTGCATCCGGGCGATGCTCTTTCTGCTGACGGCGGGCAAGCGGCCCCGCGCGCGCCGGGCGACCGTTCTGGCCGGGCGCAACGCGCACAAGGCGTTTTTATCCGCCGCGGCGCTGCTCGATCTCGACGTGCGCTGGCTCTACCCGGACGGCGGCCCCGGCTCGATCTGCGCCTGCGCCGTCTCTCCGGACGCGCTCGCGCGGGCGCTGGACGCGCTTCCCGAGCCGCCCGACGCCGTGTACCTCACCTCGCCGGACTATCTGGGCGGCGTCGCCGACATCGCGCGTCTGGCGCAGGTCTGCCACGCGCGCGGCGTGCCGCTGGCGGTGGACAACGCGCACGGCGCGTACCTGCGCTTTTTGCCGTCGCCGCTGCATCCGCTTGGCCTCGGCGCGGACATCTGCTGCGATTCTGCGCACAAGACGCTGCCCGTGCTGACGGGCGGCGCGTACCTGCACATCGCGCAGCGCGCCCCGCAGGCATGGGACGAGCGCGCGCGGCAGGCGATGGCGCTCTTCGGCTCCACCAGCCCGTCGTATCTGACGCTCACCTCGCTCGACCTGTGCGGCGACCGGCTCTCGCGGGACTACCCTTCCCGCATCGCCGAGGCCTGCGCGCGCGTGGACGCGCTCAAGGGCGCGCTCGCCGATCGCGGCTGGGCCGTGTGCGACAGCGACCCGCTGCGCCTGACGCTGGACGCCTCGGCGCGCGGCGTCACGGGCACGGCGCTGGCCGAGCGGCTGCGCCAAGGCGGCGTGGAGTGCGAATACGCCGACCCCGATTACGCCGTGATGATGTTCACCCCGGAGAACCCGGAGCGGGACTACGCGCGCGTCTTGCAGGCGCTGGGCGCTTGCGAAAACCCGCCGTGTACGCGCGCGCCGCTGCCCATCCCTCGCGGCGAGGCCGCGATGTCCATCCGCGAGGCGATGTTCGCCCCGCGCGAGAGCGTCCCCGTCGAGCGGGCGGCAAGGCGCATCTGCGGCGCGCCGACGGTCTCCTGCCCGCCTGCCGTGCCCATCGCGGTCTGCGGCGAGCGCATCACCGAGCCGATGCTCGCGCTGCTGCGCCGCTACGGCGTAGAGCGCGTGGAGGTCGTGCGGGAAGGCGAGGCGTGAGAGCGGACGGCGGGGCGAGAAGCTGGATAAAGATAAAATAGAAAATAAGAAGCCCGAACGGCTTCCCCCGAAATGGTATAAAGATGGCAGACATGGAAACCCGCGTCTGCTATTTCTACATCGTTTCAGCTTGACTTTATTCGCAATCAAGCTTATAATTGAATATAAAGTTTTTAATAGGGAGTGGTGAAGACGCAATACCTTTCGATACGACAAACCGCTGAAAAATGGGGGCTATCCAAAAGGCGCGTTCAGGTATTATGCGCCGAAAAGCGCATACCGGGCGCTGTGAAAGTGGATTCCTCGTGGGTAATCCCCGCAAACGCTGAAAAGCCAAAAGATGCGCGAATTAAGTCGGGGCGATATGTCAAAATGGCCAACAGGTCGGATTTTCAAAATCTGACTGGGCCATTTAGCAACGGAGGCGGGCAATGACATACAAAGATTTTGTTGTAGCGACAATCTGTAATCTGAGCGAGTCCGCGTTTGAAGAGCTTAAAAGATTGTTGCTTGGAGAATACATATCTTTCTCCATCATAGACCACACGGATGTCACCATAGATATTCTCGCCGAGAAGGTCTGCGATTACTTTGGCACGCTTGAAATCAAAACAGATAAGGCGTTCGATAAGCTTATTGAGTCCTATCTGAGCGACTTGGATTCCATTGTGGGGCCGCATATTGCCAAAACACCGCAGGCAAAAAAGGGCGACAAGACGCCCGTTGCCGTTCCCCGGTCAAGAAGGTATTACGAGAAGGCTATGGCTATCAAAGGGGTGAAAAAGCCGTCCCTGCCTCAGATGATTGATTATTCCCGGATTATGATGTGCCTGTACGCTGCGGCAATCCAAAACGAAGGGAAACCGATCGATAATTTCAATTATGCTGCGGAATGTCTCCTTCCGGCAAATATCGTTGACGCCCTGAAAAATGAGAAGGTTTCGATTGCATTCCCTCCTTTCAAAAAGAAGCGTTTTGACGCGAAGGCGCTATATGGCGACGACATGTGTACGTTGATTCTGTCGATTTTGATCCTCTGCTCAATTATCAGTGAAGAAGTGGAAGGAGAAACCGATCATGAGTGATGCAGTAGTCATAGAAACGTTAGAACAAATGAAAAAGTTCCTGAATGAAAAAGGCGTGCTGGAAATTGTGATCAGAAACCAGAAAAAACAGATCGATACCATTCTAAAGGTTATTATCGACAATCTTCCGGAAACGCAAGAAAAAGATCTTATTGAAAAAGTCATTCATACGCTCAATGAGAAAGTGCATTTGATTAAACGAAAACTGAAGCTTCTGGGTAATGTGGCACAGCTGGAAAAAATCGGAATGCTGCTAAACGGCCTGAACCTGTGCTCTACCTGCGCCGGTTTTGCAACGATGTACGCGAAGCTGGATGCAATGAGCGCAGAAATCAATCAGCAGCTTTACCAGCTTCAGAAAACAGCAAAGCAGACTCAGGATGTCCAGAATGAATACGAGTTCAATAAAGTGCTTGCAGAGCATACGGATATGCTAGACAGCCAGCGCAAGCAGCAGCCTTACTCCGAAGGGAAAATGCGCGAGCTTGTCGATCGAGAGTATAATGTCCTGACGCTTCTGATCAGCTCTTTTCAAAAGGACATCTCAGGAGATCGAAGCGCATTGATCTTTTCGATCTTTTCTATGCTTGCGATGTTCACCGTGTCCTTGCGCAGTTTTGACGAGCTGTATTATTTCAATAATCGTCGGGCGCTGGAAAAAGACGTATGGCATCTGTCTCATGAAAAATGGATGAGCGTATATGACACTTTATCCTCCGAATGGTTTATCGAAAAGTTACAGGACTATGGAACGTTTGAAACAACGCTGTCGACGCAGGGCGTTGACGTTTACTACACGAGCCTGCTGGAACAGGTGAACGATTTGAGAAGCGAAATTGAAGACAATCAGGCGTTGTTGATTGCCATAGGAGACGCCGAGCTTTTCAGGAAATATAAAGAAATGAGCGCGAAGGAAGTTGCGGATTCCATTGAGTCGGCGTACAGAGAGGCCGGCCGCGATTTGGATGAGGAGACCGTCACAGCGGCATATCAGAACGCAATGCGGCAGGCGGCGATGGCATAAGGGGAAAGGCTATGGATATTTCCGTCAAGAATGCTTTTGAGAAGCTCACAAAAGCATGTGAGCGAGTAGACGCTCTCCGGCAAAAACAGAATCATGGATTACCCTTGAAAGGGCTTCTTGCGGCGGATATTCATGCCTTTATATGTCTGATTTCAAAATCCGGGGCCGAGGAAAGATATAGCTACTTTGATGAAGTGTATCAGGGAGGAGCCTACCCGCTTTCTGAATTGGATTGCACTGCAGGAGACGACTTGCCCAAAGCGTTTGTCGCTTTGAATCAATTTGATCGCTCTGTACAAAACAAGGTTGCGGTGCAAACGGCGGGCCTGTTTGTGGTTTTCATTTCCGAATTGGGGAAATCCTATCTGCTCAGCAGATTTGATAAAAAAGACATTGACGCCAAGAAATACATAGACTATATCCGGTCTTTACAAGCCGCGCTGCCTCGACAGGATGAAAATCACGCCAACGATCATGCAAAGGCCGCAACAGACGCGGCGCCACAAAAAAAGCCGTCACAGCGGACGGATTTAGCGGCGAGCGAGAACGGCGAAGAGTCCACGGGAAACACACAGGAGGACGTATCGGAAGAAACCTTAGAGGAACTGCTGGAAAAGCTGAACGCTTTAATCGGGCTGGCGGGCGTAAAGCAGGAAGTCGCGACGCTAATCAATATGATCAAGATAAAGAAGATTCGCGATTCACGCGGGTTGGAAACCGCCAGCGTATCCAAACATCTGGTTTTTCTTGGCAATCCCGGAACAGGGAAAACAACGGTCGCAAGGCTGCTATCCAAGATTTATAAGCAGCTCGGCGTTCTCGAAAAAGGACAGCTGGTGGAGGTTGACCGCGCAGGTCTGGTTGCCGGATATGTTGGTCAAACAGCGCTTAAGACCAAGGAAAAGATCGATGAAGCGATGGGCGGCATCCTGTTTATTGACGAGGCCTATACGCTGGCAAAGGGCGGTTCGGACTTTGGACAGGAAGCCATCGACACGATTCTGAAAGCGATGGAGGATAATCGGGAGAACTTTGTCGTCATTGTCGCCGGGTATCCAGAGCCAATGGAACAGTTTCTGGGATCAAATCCGGGCCTCAAATCCCGCTTCAATAAAAACATCATGTTCGATGATTATACTGAGGATGAACTGTTGCATATCCTTCATGCGTTCTGTAAACCGTTCAGCATGAAGCTCAGCGAAGAGGCAGAGCGCTGCGTCAAGACGTACTTGCACTGGCTCGTCCAAAACAAATCAGAGAATTTTGCAAATGGGCGTGAGATGAGAAATCTGTTTGAATTGGCGCTCTCAAATCAAGCAAACAGACTGGCCGAAAAAGCGGATATTTCAGACGAAGAGTTAAACGAAATCGCCAAGGAGGATCTTCCCGCATGGGTAGTCCATCCGCAGAGCAATGAGTCGTAATTCTGCGATAACCGGGCATGGAACGCCAAGGGTGTGGCCCGTCCGTAAAGTCTTTGCTTCTAAAATGTGGCAATGAAAACAAAAGGGAGAAAACCTCTTCTCTTCGCCAACCCCGCGACAAAAGCGAGGGCCAAGGCTTTGCACCTTGGCCCCCCGCTTTCTGCTGACATCAGAGCCGCACCAGAGCGGCGAAGCCGCCGCTAAAAAAGTAGGTGTTCGTCCAATGTCCGTTTGGTGGAGGTGAGGAGAATCGAACTCCTGTCCGAAAAAGCGACTACCGGGCTTTCTCCGAGCGCAGTCTGTGATTTAACATTCCCTCTCCCAGACGCCCGCAGACAGGCTTAAGGGTTCAGTAGCTTCATGATGTGGCCCTGCCGCAAAGCTTAAACAGGGTCATGGCCCGCTTGTTTGACGCCGGCGCCCGGCTAAGCGGGGTCACCGGACCGACGCGCAGCCTAATTAGGCCGCGAAAGCGTATTCGCTGTTGTCAGTTCAATTGATTTTCCCGTTTTTATCGTGGTACGGGGCCACGGCTCGCTTACCCGGCAACCCACAATCCCGTCGAAACCAGTACACCCCCATGAATCGCACGGTCATTCGCCGCGGTTGCGCTCGCGCAGCGCGCGCTGGATGTCCCGCTTGGCGTCGCGCTCCGCGATGTCCTGCCGCTTGTCGTGCAGCTTCTTGCCCTTGCAAAGGCCCAGCTCCATCTTGAAGCGGCCGTCCTTCAAATAGACCGACAGCGGCACCAGCGCGTAGCCCATCTTGGCCGCCTCCTGCCCGAGATGGCGGATCTCGCTCTTGTGTAGCAGCAGGCGCCGCTCGCGCAGGGGATCGCTGTTGAAGCGGTTGCCCTGCTCGTAGGGGCTGACGTGCATGCCGTGGACGAGGATCTCGCCGCCGCGCACATAGGCGTAGCTCTCCTTCAGGTTCATGCGACCCTGCCGCATGCTCTTGACCTCGGTGCCCTTGAGTTCCATGCCGCACTCGACGCGCTCCTCGACGAAGTAATCGTGGAACGCCTTTTTGTTGCTGGCCATGGGCTTGACGCCCCGCGCGCGCGCCATACGATCGCCTCCCCGAGCCTCGGTCTTCCCCTAGTATAGCACAGAGGCGGCCAGCTCACAAGGGTCTTCGCGGGAAAAAACCTCCCGCCCGGGAACGCTCCCCTCCCCGCGCGCAGCCGCGAGCAGAACGCAGACCAACAGCAGCGCCAGAAACAGCGCGAGCAACCGCCCGTCCTTGATGCCCCTCATCTTGTTCATCCTATGCCCCTCCGTTCTGATCTTTTGCGCCCGCTTCTTGCGGTCATATGAATCATACGGCGGCGGCGTAAAATGTGCGGCCATCGGCGGTAAAGCGCGCGTAAAACCGATGCAAAATCGCGCGACCGGACTTTTCGCCCGGCCGCGCTCAGTCTGTCAAAAATCTGCTTCCTTATTGTTTGATGCCCGATTTCGCATAGCAGAAAAAACTCAACAATCATTGAAATGATAAGAGGCGTTCTTCCTCCCCCTGCTGGGGGGAGGAAGAACCTCTTTGACAAGCTAGCGGCCGGGCTTTCGCCCGGCCGCGCTGCGCTCGTATTGCCTGATTGTTACTTGCCAAACACGCTGATGTAGTCCTTCTTGAACTTCTCGATGCCCGCGTCCGTCAGGGGATGCTTGGTCATCTGCTCGATGACCTTGTAGGGCACGGTCGCGATGTCGGCCCCGGCGAGCGCGCAGTCCGTCACATGGATGGGATTGCGCACGCTGGCGGCGATGATCTCGGTGGTGATGTCCGGGTAGTTGTCAAACATCGCGCTGATGTCGCGGATGAGGTCGATGCCCGGCTGGGAGATGTCGTCCAGACGCCCGAGGAACGGGCTGACGTAGGAAGCGCCCGCGCGCGCGGCGAGCAGCGCCTGATTGGCGGTGAAGATCAGCGTGCAGTTGGTCGGGATGCCCTCGGCGGAGAGCACCTTGATCGCCTTGAGGCCCTCGACGGTCATCGGGATCTTGACGACCATGTGCTCCGGGCAGAGCTTGTAGATCTCGCGGCCCTCGGCGATCATCCCGGCGGCGTCCTCGGTGGTCGCCTTCACCTCGCCGGAGATCGGGCCGTCCACGAAGGAGGCGATCTCCGCGAGGGTCTCGGCGTAGTCCCGGCCCTCCTTGGCGATCAGGCTGGGGTTCGTGGTCACGCCCGCGATCACGCCCATGTCGTTGGCGGCGCGGATCTCGGCGACGTTTGCGGTGTCGATGAAGAGTTTCATGTCAAAAACCTTCCTTTCTGCCTTTCGGCTGCGCGGTGTGATGTATGCGTTCGCGCCCGGCGGCGAGGCTCGCCCGGCGCGTGATCGCCGTCATTCGCCCTTGTGAAAATCCTTCCAGCGTTCCCTAAAGTAGTGCGCCGCCAGCTTGGGACGGCGGTCGCGCGTGAAGAGGCCCTTGCGGTTCCCGCCCGCGCGCATCGGCCCCTGCTGCGTGCCGAAGTCCGCGAAGTTCCACGGCGTCTCGCCAACCACAAAGGGCCGCTCGTCGAGGCACGCGTTGATCGCCTTGTAATACTCCGCCTGAAACTCCTCGGTGAACATCTCCGGCGCGGCGGCGTGCAGCCCGGCGACGGTGTCCGCGCCGTACTCGGAGAGGATGAGCGGCTTGCCCAGCTTCTCCCAGTAATCCAGCTCCATCCGCATCGCGTACTGCGCGGCGGGCAGATCGCCCGAGAGGTTGTACCAGCCGTAGTAGCGGTTGACGCTCACCACGTCCATCGAGGGCACGGCGAGGTCGCGCGTGTAGTCGTTCTGGCAGCCGACCAGCGTCACCGGGCGGTTTTGCGGGTCGAGCCGGTGCGCCAGCTCGTAGAGCGGATGCCAGTAATCGTAGGCCTCCTGCGGGAGGGCCTCGGTGTTCGGCTCGTTGCCCAAGCTCCACATCACCACGCAGGGGTGGTTCTTGTCCCGCGCGATCATGTCCGCGAGCACCTGCCGGTGATACGCCGCCAGCGCCCAGCCATACGGCTCGCCCTCCCCCGGCGCGCCGATGCCCACGGCGGGCGTCTCCGCGATCACCACGATGCCCTCGCGGTCGCACAGCGCGAGCATCTCCTCCGCGTAAGGGTAGTGGCTGGTGCGGAAGGCGTTGGCGTTCAGCCAGTGAAACAGGTTGATGTCCGTCACGTTCACGCAGTCGTCCGTGCCGCGCCCCCTAAAGGGGGAATCCTCGTGCTTGCAGGGGCCGTGGAAGTGGAAGGGCTTGCCGTTAAGCAGCACCTTCGCGCCCTCCACGCGCACCTCGCGCACGCCGAAGCGCAGCTCGTAGACGTCCTCGCCGAAGGTCGCGCGCGCGGTATACAGGTACGGCGTACCCGGCCACGGCTCCCAGAGCTTCGGCTGCGGGATGGAAAGCGTGCCCCGCTCCCCCTCCGCCTCGGCGACGGGCGCGCCGTCCGCGTCGAAGATCTGCACGCGCGCGCTGCCCTCGCCCGCCGCGGCGATCTCGTAGCGGACGCGCCCGTCCAGCGACGGCACGAGCGTCACGTCCTCGATGTGCGCGCGCGGCATGGCCAGCAGGCGCACCGGCCGGGTGACGCCCGCGTAGTTGAAAAAGTCGAAGTTGGGCAGGTTGACGCCGCGCTCCCGCTGCAGGCGCTTGCCCGCCTCTACGCTGGGGATGCCGGGGTTGTCCGAGCCGAAAAACGCCGTGCCGCCCTCGTTGCCCACGGGCAGCGTGTGGTGGCCGATGCGGTTGTCCACCTCGATCTCAAGCCACGCGCTCTCGCCCGGCGCGACGAGGTCGGTGATCTCCGCCTCGAAGGGCAAAAAGCCGCCGCGATGCGCGCAGAGCGGCGCGCCGTTCAGCGACACGCGCGCGTCGTGCGTCACCGCGTCAAAGCGCAGCGATACGCGCTTGCCCGCGAACGCGGCGGGCACCGTGAAGCGCGTGCGGTAAAACGCGAGGCCGACATGCGCGCGATACGCGGGGTCGGCGGACTGATCGTTGTAGGACGCGGGCACGGCGATGGGCTGCCAGCGCTCCTGCCCGTCCAGCCGGAAATCCCACACGCCGGACAGGTCGATCGCGGCGCGGGCCGCGTTGGTCTGCGGATAAAGCATGGGGCGCCTCCTTTTACACTTCCCGTTCTGCGCGCACGAGGGACGCGCCGCAGCTCTCCCGGACGATCAGCGAGGATTCGCGGGTGCGGCTGTAATGGAAGGTGCTGCCGCCGTTGACGGCGCTGACCAGCTCGCTGACGGCGGCCTGTCCGTGCTCGTAGGCGTGCAGATCGACGGTCGTCAGCGGGGGATTCAGATATGGAGCGAAGAACAGGTTGTCGCAGCCGACGAGCGCGACGTCCTCCGGCACACGCAGGCCCTCCCGTTGCAGCTGGCAGAGCACGCCGAGGGCGACCATGTCGTTGAAGGCGATGACGGCGGTGGGCCGCTCGTCCGGCGCGTAGGCGGCCAGCAGGCGCGCCACGCCGACCTCGCCCGACTGGGGCGTGAAGCCCGTGGAAAACAGGCCGCGGCTCTGCAGGGGCAGGCCGAGGCGCTCCAGCTCCTCGTAAAAGCTGTCCCGGCGCACGGATCGGAAGCGCTCGTTCGGGCCGCCGCCGATGAGCACGATGCGCCGGTGTCCCAGCCGCACCAGATGCGCGACGCTCTTGCGCGTGGCCGTGGAGGGATCGGAGGTGATGTTGATGCCGCCCATGCCCTCCACGCGCGGGCAAAGCGTGACCACGGGCATCTCCCGCAGCAGGCGATCGACGCTGCGCGAGAGCAGCTCCGGCTCGCCGTCCTCCACCATCGAGCCGACCAGCACCGCGCCCTCCGGTGCGTGGGCAAGGATGCGCTGCGTCAACTCCTCGCCGCCCTCTCCCTCGAGGTGGTCGCTCGCGTAGATTTGCAGCGCGTAGCCCGCGCGCGCCGCCTCGGCGGCCGCGCCGTCGGCAAGCGCGGTATAATAAGGATTGGACAGGTCGGTGACCGCCAGCGCCAGCGCGCCGCGATGCCTGGGGCGGTCTGCGGCGTGGCGATAGCCCAGCGCCGCCATCGCCTCCTCCACCTTGCGGCGGGAGGCGGCGGAGACGACGCCGCCGGAGGTCGTGCGCGACACCGTGGCGATGGACACGCCCGCCAGCTTCGCCACGTCGTAGATGGTCGGGGCCTTGCCCTGCATGCCGCTCACCCCTTCCTGCGATCTTTAACTTTTATTATACCAGATTCTGTGCCGCTTACAATACGTTTACAGTAGATTTTGAAAAAAATAGGGCAGTTTGCCGGAATCTCTTCCAAAACTTTGCGCAAAACCGTTGACGTTCCGCCCCGCAAGTTGTATAATCATGACGATAGAAATCCGATGTCGACTTTCATTGCTGTAAATCGCTGTAAGAAGCTTCCATCGCTTACAGTGCAGGCCCTATCTCACAAGCGTATCGAGCGGGCCGCGGGCCCGTTCAGATAAATTAAAAAGGAGGAAACCCCATGAAGAAACTGCTCTGCCTGGCGCTCGTCGCGCTGATGGCGCTGTCCATGGCCGCCATCGCGTCCGCTGAGGGCACGACCGTCTCCATCGCGACTTGGGACGTCGGCACCACCCCCTATCTGAAAGCCCAGAAGGATGCCTACGAGGCTTCCCATCCCGACGTGACCATCGAGTACATCGATCTCGCGTCGCAGGATTATCCCACCAAGGCCGCCGCGATGCTCGCCGCCAACGACACCACCGACATCTTCATGGTCAAGGAGATCCTCGACCTGCACAACTGGAATGAGGCCGGCTACGTCGAGAACCTGAACGACTACATCGCCTCCAGCAACTACGACCTGAGCGGCTTCGTCGGCATGGACGCCAACTACGCCATCGACGGCAATCAGGTCGCTCTGCCCTTCCGCTCCGACTTCTGGGTTCTCTTCTACAACAAGGACATCTTTGATGCCGCGGGCGTCGAGTATCCGACCAACGACATGAGCTGGGAGGAGTACAAGGAGCTGGCCATCAAGCTGACCGATGCTGAGAAGGGCATCTACGGCACGCACTATCACACCTGGCTCTCCGCTGTGGTCAATCACTCCGTGGCCGACGGCGTGAACACGCTGATCGACGGCGAATACTCCGATCTGGCGTACTTCTATCAGCTGGTTCTCGACCTCGAGGACGCGGGCGCCTGCATGGCGTACCCCGAGCTGAAGGCCTCCGGCCTGCACTACTCCGGCGCGTTCGGCAACGGCAACATCGCCATGATGCCGATGGGCTACTGGTACGTCGCCACGATGATCTCCAGCATCGCGGACGGCACCTATGACGTGGGCAACTGGGGCATCGTCGCGATGCCGACCAAGGACGACGTCGCCGCCGGCTCCACCTTCGGCAACCTGACCGGCGTGGCCATCAACGCCAAGTCCGCCAACAAGGACGCCGCGTGGGATTACATCGCGTGGCTTTGCGGCCCCGAGGGTTCCGCCGCGACCGCCTCGACCGGCAGCCGTCCGGCGTGGGTCTCCGATGACGTCGCCGACGTCATGGCTTCCGTCGAGGGCTTCCCGACCGACGACGCCAGCAAGGCCGCGCTGCTGCCGACCTACGTCGGCGTCGAGATCCCCGGCACTGACAAGTCCGCGGACATCTCCACCGCGCTCAACGAGGTTCACACCGAGATCATGACGCGCAACCTCACCGTCGAGGAAGGCATCGACGAGATGAACCTGCGCGTGGCCGAGATTCTGGCCAAGTAATTTCGGGTATCTGCGCTTGGATCACCGGGGCGGGGACGGCGAACGCTCGCCGTCCCCGCCCTTCTTTCTCCGTCTTCGATCATCCCGGGGCGGGCGCTCCGCCTCCCCGAAAGGAGCGTTCAGTCATGACCTATTTTCCGGGCGACCCCAAGCCGAAGAAGCGCATGAGCAGGCTGGAGCGCAAAAACACGCTGATCGCCTACTCCTTCCTCGCGCCCAACTTCATCGGCTTCGCGGTCTTCACGCTCGTCCCCGTCGTGCTCTCCGTGCTGATGTCCTTCTCCGAGTGGAAGGGCGGCGCGCTTTCGAGCATGAAATTCATGGGCCTTGCCAATTATGCGAACATCTTCAGCACCACCCGCGTCGGCATGACGATGGCGGACAAGGGCTTCCTCGCGGGCATCGCCTACTTCTTCAATCGCGTCGATCTGGGCATCGCGCTCAAAAACACCGTCTTTTACACGGTCGTCACCGTTCCGCTGACGCTGGTCTGCTCCGTCGCGCTGGCGATAGCGCTCAACAAGAGCGTGCGCGGCGCGGTGGGATTCAGAGCCGTGTTCTTCTTCCCCTACGTCGCCTCGATGGTCGCCATCTGCGTCTGCTGGAACTTCATGCTCATGAAGGACGGCCCGATCAACCAGCTCATCATGGCGCTGGGCATCAATTTCAACAAGAGCTGGACGGCGGACAACACCATGGCCATGTGGTCGATCATCCTCGTGAGCGTATGGCGCAATATGGGCTACTACATGGTCATCTATCTGGCCGCGCTGCAGGGCATCCCGCGGGAACTGTACGAGGCCGCCACCGTGGACGGCGCGAACAAGTGGCAGCAGTTCACCAACATCACCCTGCCGCAGCTCAGCCCCACGACGTTTTTCGCCTCGGTCATGCTGATGATCAGCTGCTTCAAGATCTACGACACCGTCGCCATCATGACGGGCGGCGGCCCGGGCCGCGCGACGAAGATGCTGGTCACCTACATCTACGACACGGCCTTCGTCAGCTATGAGTACGGCACGGCGAGCGCCATCGCGATGATCCTGCTGGTGATCGTGCTGGCGGTGACGATCGTGCAGTTCAGCATGGAAAAGAAATTCGCCAACGACTGAGAAAGGAGGAAAGATTCATGTCACAGGCTGTTGCGAGCAAGGGCGCGATCCGGCAGGACAGCAAGGCGGCGCATATTATCGGACAGATCGTCGTCTACGTCGTGCTGATCGCCATCGCGCTGTTCACGCTGATCCCGTTCGTGTGGATGCTTTCCGCCTCGCTCAAGCTCGACCGCGAGGTCTTCAGCTATCCGATCCGCTGGATTCCCGAGACCTTCCACTGGGAAAACTACTCCCTCATCTGGACGAAGGTGCCGATGCTCACCTACGCCAAGAACACCGCCATCGTGGCGGTCGCGGTCACGTTCATCCAGACGCTGACCTCCTCCTTCGCCGCGTATGCGTTCGCCAAGCTGCATTTCAAGGGCCGCGACGTGCTGTTCATGGCCTACATCGGCACCATCGCCGTGCCGTGGCAGGCGTACATGCTGCCGCAGTTCATCCTCATGCGCTCCATGGGCCTGTACGACAGGCTGCTGGCGATCATGGTGCTGCAAGCGTTCTCGGCGTTCGGCGTGTTCCTGATGCGCCAGTTCTACCAGAACATCCCCACGGAGCTTTGCGAGGCCGCGCGCATCGACGGCCTGTCGGAGTACGGCATCTGGTTCAAGATCATGCTGCCGCTCTCCAAGGCCGCCATCGCGACGCTGGTCATCTTCACCTTTGTGGGCACATGGAACGACTACATGGGGCCGATGATCTACCTGACGCACGACGCCAACAAGACCATTCAGGTCGGTCTGCGCCGCTTCATTCAGGAGAATTCGAGCGACTACCACCTCATCATGGCCGCGTCCGTCGTCTCCCTGATCCCGGTGTCGATCGTCTTCCTCGCGCTGCAAAAGTACTTCATCGAGGGAATCGCCACCTCCGGCCTCAAGGGCTGATCTTGACAGGACGATTCTTCCATCGTATCCTAGAGGCTGCCCGCGACGCCGGCCGCGGGCAGCCCGTCTTTTGAGGAGGCTTTCGCTTGAACGACCTGTCGCAAAACCCGCTCGTCACCCGGCAGGACATGGTGCGCGCCGCGCTCGCGCTGCTGACGCCCGCCGCCGCGCGCCTGACGCCGGGCAAGGCCCGCATGATCGCGGGCCACGGCTCCGCGCACTACTCCGAGGACGTCGCGGGCATGGAGGGCTTTTCCCGCGCGCTCTGGGCGCTCATGCCGATGCTCGTCGGCCGCTGCCCCGAGGCCGAGCCGCTCTGGGCGCTCTGGCGCGAGGGCATCGTACACGGCACCGACCCCGAGCACGAGGAATACTGGGGCGACATCGGCGACAGCGACCAGCGCATGGTCGAGATGGCCGTGCTGGGCGCGGGGCTGTGCTTCGCGCCGGAGCGGTTTTACTTTGAGCTTTCGCCCCGCCAGCGGGAGAACCTTGCGCGCTGGCTGGGCCAGATCAACCGTTTCGGCATGCCGCCCACCAACTGGCGCTACTTCCGCATCCTCGTCAACCTCGGCCTGCGCCGGGTGGGCCTGCCCGCAGACGAAGCGCGCCTTGCCGAGGATCTCGCACTGACCGAGAGCCACTACGAGGGCGACGGCTGGTACTTTGACGAGGGCGAGCAGCGCGATTACTACACGCTCTGGGGCTTCCAGTATTACAACCTGCTCTACGCCGCCGCGATGCGCGAAAATGACCCCGAGCGCTGCGCGCTGCTCGTGCGCCGCGCGCAGGCAATCGCGCCGCGCTTTGCCTGTTGGTTTGACGGCGAGGGACGCGGCCTGCCCTACGGCCGCAGCCTGACCTATCGCTTCGCGCAAGGCTCGTTCTACGCGGCGATGGCGTTCGCGGGCGTCACGGCGGAGGGCGTCGGCTGGGGCGAAATGAAGGGCCTGCTGCTGCGCAACCTGCGCGCGTGGCTGCGCCTGCCGATCTTCGACGCGAGCGGGCTGCTCACGGTCGGCTACGGCTACCCCAACCTCTGCGCGAGCGAGGGCTACAACGCGCCCGGCTCGCCCTACTGGGGGCTGAAGGCGTTCCTCGTGCTGGCGCTGCCGGAAGGGCATCCCTTCTGGCAGGCGAAGGAGGCGCCCTTCCCCGCGCCGCTTACCTTCCTCGACCCGCATCCGCGCATGCTGCTCACGCGCGACGAAGGCAACCGTCAGGTCGTCGCCTACACGGCGGGCAACCACAACGACTGGGCGATGCACGCCGACGCGAAATACGAGAAATTCTGCTACTCGACGCAGTTCGCCTTCTCCGTCGTCAAGGAGGCCGGCACGCTGCAAAAGGGCGCATATGACTCCATGCTCGCCGTCAAGCGCGCCGGAAAGGATCTCTGGCACGCGCGCAGCGGCTGCGATTCCTTCTCCCTCTCGCCCGACCGCGTGCGCTTCACGTGGCGGCCCATGGAGGGCGTCACGATCGACACGGTGATCGCGCCGCTGGGGATGTGGCACATTCGCCGCCACATCGTCCGCTGCGACTGCGCCGTCGAGGCGGCGGAGGGCGCGTTCGCCGTCTGCCGGGACTGGGCGGGCAAGCGGCCCTGCGACCGCGTCCGGACGGCGACGGCGCAGGGGGCGTCCTTCGCGTCGGCGCACGGCGCGCGCGGGACGAGCGCGATCTACGCGCTCTCCGGCTACGAGCGCGGCGAGGTCGTCATCCCCGAGTGCAACACGAACCTGATGGCGCCGCGCACGGCGCTGCCCATGCTCCGCGCGACGCTCGCGCCGGGCGAGCATACGCTGTGCTGCGCCGTCTTTACCGACGCGGGCGATCGCCTGCCGGACGAAATCCCAAAGGAGGTATGGAGCCTTGCCGCAGCGCTATGAGGACGCCTTTGCCCGGGCGGCGGACAAGTTCAGGCGCTCCGCGGCGGCCGCCGCCGCCGAGGGCGTCATTCCCTACAGGAGCGAGGGCGGGCGGTGGATCGCCTCGCCCTTCGACGGAAACAGCTGGTGGACGGGCGGCTTCTGGCCCGCGCTGATGTGGCAGTTCTACGCCGCCACGCGCGAGGAGGCGTTCCTCGCCGAGGCCCGGCGCGTGGAGGCGCTGCTCGCGGCGGAGCTTCGCCGCTTCACCGATCTCAACCACGACGTGGGCTTCATGTATCTGCTCTCCAGCGGGGCGGACTACAAGCTGACGGGCGACGCGCAAGCGCGCGTGGACGCGCTGCACGCCGCCAGCCTGCTGATGGGCCGCTATAACCCCGTCGGGTTCATCCGCGCGTGGAACGCGCCGCAGCAGCGCGGCTTCGCCATCATCGACTGCATGATGAACCTCTCACTGCTCTTCTGGGCCTCCCGCCAGACGGACGACCCGCGCTTTGCCAAGGTCGCCACGGCGCACGCGGACACGACGCTGCGCGCGTTCGTGCGGCCGGACGGCTCGGTTTGCCACATCGTCGAATTCGACCCGGAGACGGGCGAGCGCGTGCGCGAGCATGCCGGGCAGGGCTACGCGCTGGGCAGCAGCTGGAGCCGCGGACAGGCGTGGGGCCTGTACGGCTTCACGCTGGCGCACATGAACACGGGGCTTGCGCGCTACCTCGACGCGGCGACGCGCATCGCCGACCGCTTTGTCTCCCGCATCCGCGCGGACGGCCTGACCGACTGCGACTTTGACCAGCCCGAAACGCCCGAGCGCATCGACAACATCGCGGGCGCGGTGGCGGCCTGCGGCTTGATGGAGCTGTCTAAGCTCGCAAACCGCCCCGATTACCGCGACGCCGCGCTGCGGCTGGTCGATGGATTGCTCGATCTCTGCTGCGACTGGACGGACGCCTCGCGCGGCCTGCTCACCCGCTGCACCGCCAGCTACCACGACGACGCGGCGGGCGTACACACGAACATCACCTACGGCGACTACTTCCTCATCGAGGCGCTCGCCAAACTCTGCGGCAGCGACCCGATGCTCTGGCGCTGAAGCCCGCCGCGACGCAAATCGACCCGCTCCGACGCATCAACGGAGCGGGTTTTTGATATTCATCAAACCACCCGCGACTTAGGCAAAGCGCCGGCCGCGGGCGTCATCTTTTCTTTTTCCGCTCGAACCGCTCGCGCAGCGGCAGCGCGTCCCGAAACTCGAACGCCGCCTCGAGGCCCCGGCTGCACAGGCCGATCAGCGGGCCGTTGACCAGCGCGCAGAGGATCGTGCCCAGCTTGACGCCCTCGAAATGCCCCACCCCGAAGAACGCGAAGGACAGCGCGACGCCGACGGCGCAGCTCGCGCAGTCATACGCGGTCTTCACGGCGTGGATGTTCGCTCCGGTGCGCGCCGCGATCTCCTTGACGAACAGCTCGTAGGCCTCCGGCGGGATGTAGGTGTGGAACAGCAGCGACACGCCCACGGCGCACAGCGGCAGCCCCGCGAGGTAAAACGCCGCGCGCGCCGCAAAGCCGCCGCCGGGCAGCAGCGCGACCAGCGCCATCGAGGCGTCGAGCGTCAGCCCGTAGACGACCGCCGTGATAAAGGAAAACAGATACGCCCGCTTGGGCCGCCGCAGCGCCAGCGTCAGCGCGAGCAGCAGCGCGGCCTGCAGCGCGTATTCCGCCATGCCGAAGGTGAACGCGGGGAACGCCCGCGACAGCCGCAAGTGCAGCAGATACGCGGGCGCGACCACCATCGACAGCCCGAAGTCGGCCCGCTCCATCAGCGCCGTGCCCAGCGCCAGCGCGACGATGCCCAGCGCATACGCCGCCTCGCTGTACAGCGTCCGCCTGCGGGCGCTCCAACTTGTCGAAAAACCCATAAGCATCAAAATCCTTCTCGATTTCATTCAAAATCTAAGCAATTATCGAAAGAATGGGATCGTCTTTTCTCCCCCATCCGGGGGAGAAAAGCCTTTTTTGACAGCTGCAGCGTCCGCTTGCGGGCGCTCCAACTTGCCGAAAAACCCATAAGCATCAAAATCCTTCTCGATTTCATTCAAAATCTAAGCAACTATTGAAAGAATGGGATCGCCTTTTCTCCCCCTCTGGGGGGAGAAAAGCCTTTTTTGACAGACTGCAGCGTCCGCCTGCCCTCGCTTCCTTGCGCCATGCCTATTCCTCCTCCGCGCGCTCAAAGGTCATGCGCTGGTCGTGGCTTGCGGCGGGCGCGGCGGTCAGCGTGAGCCGCCAGAGCGTGCCCGGGAAATTGCGCGCCATGCGCTCGTCTGTGACGGGATACGCCTCGGCGCGGCAGGCAAGCGCCGGGTCGAACGTCAGCCGCAATTTTCCCAGATGCGCCGCTCCCGGCGAGCACATGGGCTTTTCGCGCAGCATGAAGACCCACGTCACCTCGCGCGGCGCGTCCAGCGTCAGGGTATCGCGCAGCGCGAAGCCCGCGTCCGTGAGCGTCAGCGCGCGGGTGTAGCGCTCTGCGCCCGCCTCGCGCGGGTACGCGCCGGAAAGCTCCATCGACGCGCCATCCGCGTCCGCGCGCGCCTCGCGCGCCGCGTGCTCCCGGCCCGGGGCCTGCTCCGCCCCGCCGATCAGCGGCACGTTGTGGTTGCGCGAGCGCGTGTTGTCCAGCGTATAGCGCTCCGGGCCGAAGGTCTTGGCGGTGTACACGCGGTTGCCCATGTCCACCACGCACGGCTCGCCGTCCACATAGGCGACGACGCTGCCCACGTCGTTGTGGTTGTGGTTTTCGCCGTTATGCCCGCCCTTGAAGGCGAGCGTCAGGCCGTTCTTTCGCCAGACATAGATCTGCAAGCCGTCCATCGCCTCAAAGGGCGGCGGCGGCACGCTCGCGCAGGGCGCGACCCGCGAAAACAGCGCCGAGAGCACGCGGCTCGTCTGCGGCACGTCCGCCGGGCGGAAGCCGCCCGGCTCTCTTGCGCGCCGCGCGCAGATCGCCGCGCCCAGCGCCATCAGCCGCGCGTTGTCCGTGCGCGCGCCGTAGACGTAGAGGCGGTCGCCGTCAAGCCTCGGGCGGGCGTCGCAGTCCGCGAAGTTCAGGAACAGGTCGTCCTTCACCCACATGCGCGGCGGGAATTCGCCGATCTTGCGGATGAGCGGCTCGGCGTAAAAGTCGGCCTGTCCGTCCGTCGCGGCGAGAAGCTGCTCGAGGCAGTCCAGCAGCGCCGCGCCCGCCATGTTGAAGTAGCCGACGCCCTCGTCGCAGCCTCCGTCCGGCGGCAGCACGGCCAGATAGCGATCCAGCATGCGCATGCCGCGCGCGAGGATCTCGGAAAGCCTCGCGCGGTCGCGCCCGAGCAGCAACGCCGCTTCGAACACGTTGGAGACGATCCACGGCGTCCAGTTATTGACGTCGCTGCGGATCATGCCCATCCACCAGAAGTCGTCGTGATCCATGAACGGCGCGATCACGCGGCGCTCGATCTGCGCGCGGGCGCGCCGGGCGATCAGCGGGCTGACCGCGTCCAGCTCGTCGCCCAGCAGGTACAGGATGTCGGCGAGCGTCGCCGCCGTCTGCGCCGCGAAGAGATCGACGTAGGGGTTGCCCTCGTCCGGCAGGGGTTTGCGCTCCGCGCCCGGGTGATCGCTGCCGTTGTGCGCGCTGATGACCCAGCTCGTCTCCTCCATCACGCACCACAGCCCGTCGATCACCGCGTCCAGATGCGCGCCGTCTGCGAGCACGCACTCCGCCAGCGCCGCGCCGAGCAGCTTCTTGCGCCGCTCGAAGTACGGCCCCTCGTAGGCCTGCCGGTCGCCCGTGCGCGTGAACGCCAGAAACTGCGTCGCGGTGAGCATCGGATAGCCCGCGAGCGCCTCGTCGCCCCAGCGGACGATCTCCTCGCGTGTCTCGGGCGGCAGGCCTATCCACGCCGCGCGGTCGCCCTTGGGCGGGCACGGGCGATACGCGCCCGTCAGCATTGCGCGCAGGTCATGCGATCTCAAAAACTCGTCAAACATGCGTCTTTCCTCCCCTTTGCGCCTCACGGGCGGCAGGGCTTTTCGATGTGTACCAGCTCTTCGAGCCGCAAAAAGCGCTCGCCGTCAAAGTCCATGTTACACGATGTCGGGCGTCCGGTCGATGATGCGCACGCCGAGGGCGGCGCCGTGCGCAGCGCACAAAATAGACGCGCGTCGCCTCGCGCCGGACGCCGCTCTCCATGGCGATTCCTCCCTGTTTTTCTTGCAGTATAGCACAACCGCGCAGGAAAGTCCACCGCCCCGCGCGAGCGCGCCGGGCTTGGCGAAAAAATGTGCGGTTTGCCCCTTGACAGATACCCTGTTGGGGTATATAATGCGATCGAAAGCGAGGGATCATCATGGGTGAGACGGACGAGGCGAAGCGCGCGGCTTGCGCGCAGGCGGAAACGGAGGGCGGCTGCGCACACTGCCACCGCACGAAGGAGCGCAGCGCCGAGGAATACCGCGCGCTGCAAAACAGGCTGTTGCGCATCGAGGGACAGGTGCGGGGCATCCGCGGGATGCTCGAGCGGGGCGCGTACTGCACGGACATCCTGATTCAGGTATCCGCGGCGAACGCCGCGCTGAGCAGCTTCACGCGGGAGCTGCTCTCCGATCACATCCGCACCTGCGTCGCGCGGGACATCCGCGAGGGCAAGGAGGAGACGATCGACGAGCTGCTCGCCACCCTCCAAAAACTGATGCGATAGCAGACTGTGCCCGCACCCACTTCCGAACTGGATTCTGGATCGGCCTACTTCTGCGCACGAGGCCGAAGGTTACCTCAAGGGAGGTCTTCTGATGGAACAATATCTCGTCACGGGCATGAGCTGCGCCGCGTGCAGCGCGCGGGTGGAAAAGGCCGTCGCGGCGGTGCCGGGCGTGCAGTCGGTGTCGGTGAGCCTGCTCACGAACTCGATGGGCGTGGAGGGCACGGCCTCGCCGCAGGCGGTGGTCGCGGCGGTGCAGGCGGCGGGCTACGGCGCGCGGCCCAAGGACGCGCAGGCGTCCGCCCCCGCGCAGGCCGACGCGCTGGCCGACACCGAGACGCCCAAGCTCCGGCGGCGGCTGATCGCGTCGCTGGCGTTTTTGCTGGCGCTCATGTACGTCTCGATGGGCGCCATGATGTGGGGCTGGCCGCTGCCCGCCTTCTTTGCGGGCAACCACGTCGCGGTGGGGCTGCTGGAGATGCTGCTCTCCGCGATCGTGATGGTCATCAACCAGCGCTTCTTTATCAGCGGCTTTCGCGCGCTCGCGCATCGCGCGCCGAATATGGATACGCTGGTCGCGCTCGGCTCCTCGGCGGCCTTTGGCTACAGCGCCTACGCCCTCTTCGCGATGACGGGCGCGCAGGCGCGCGGCGACATGGCGGCCGTGATGGCGCTGATGGATGAGTTTTACTTTGAATCCGCCGCGATGATCCTCGCGCTCATCACCGTGGGCAAGATGCTGGAGGCGCGCTCCAAGGGCCGCACGACCGACGCGCTGCGCGGCCTGATGAACCTCGCCCCGCAGACGGCGACGCTCGTGCGCGGCGGCGAGGAGGTCGAGGTGCCCATCGCGCAGGTGCGGCGCGGCGACGTGTTCGTCGTGCGGCCCGGCGAGCATGTGCCGGTGGACGGCGTCGTCCTCTCCGGCGAGAGCGCCGTGGACGAATCCGCGCTCACCGGCGAGAGCGTCCCCGTGGACAAGGCCGCGGGCGACGCGGTCTCCGCCGCGACGGTCAACCGCTCGGGCTTCCTGCGCTGCGAGGCGACGCGCGTGGGCGAGGACACGACCCTCTCCCAGATCATCCGCATGGTCAGCGACGCCGCGGCGACCAAGGCCCCCATCGCCAAGCTGGCCGACCGCGTGTCGGGCGTGTTCGTGCCGGCGGTGATCGCCATCGCCGCCGTCACGGTGTGCGTCTGGCTGCTCGTCGGGCGCGGGGCGGGCTTCGCGCTCGCGCGCGGCATCAGCGTGCTGGTCATCAGCTGCCCGTGCGCGCTGGGGCTGGCCACGCCCGTGGCGATCATGGTTGGCAACGGGCTGGGCGCGCGAAACGGCATCCTCTTTAAGACCGCCGCCGCGCTCGAGCAGGCGGGCAAGACCGAGATCGTCGCGCTCGACAAGACCGGAACGGTCACCCAAGGGGCGCCGCGCGTGACCGAGCTGCTGCCCGCGCCGGGCGTGGACGAAACGACGCTGCTCTCCCTCGCCTGCTCGCTCGAGGCCGGGAGCGAGCATCCCCTCGCCCGCGCCGTGATGGAGCGCGCGCGGGAGGCGGGCGTGGAGCCGCAGCCCGTGCAGGCGTTCGCCGCGCTGCCGGGCAACGGGCTGCGCGCGGAGCGGGACGGCCGCGCGCTGCTGGGCGGCAGCCTGTCCTTCGTCGCCTCCCAGTGCGAGGTGCCGCAGGCCGTCGCCGCGCGCTGCGAGGCGCTTTCCGGCGAGGGCAAGACGCCGCTGCTCTTTTGCGAGGACGGCAAGGCGCTGGGCGCGATCTTCGTGGCCGACGTCATCAAGGAGGACAGCGCCGCCGCCGTGCGCGCGCTCGAGGGCATAGGCGTTCGCGTGACGATGCTCACGGGCGACAACGAGTACACCGCGCGCGCCATCGCCCGGCAGGCGGGCATCGGCGAGGTCGTCGCGGGCGTTCTGCCCGACGGCAAGGAGGCCGTCGTGCGAGCGCTGCGCGAACAGGGCCGCGTCGCGATGGTCGGCGACGGCATCAACGACGCCCCGGCGCTCACCCGCGCGGACATCGGCGTCGCCATCGGCGCGGGCGCGGACGTCGCCATCGACGCCGCCGACGTGGTGCTCATGCACAGCGCGCTCTCCGACGTCCCGGCGGCCATCCGCCTGAGCCGCGCGACGCTGCGCAACATCCGGCAAAACCTCTTCTGGGCGTTCTTCTACAACGTCATCGGCATCCCGATCGCCGCTGGCGCGCTGATCGGCCCGCTCGGCCTCACGCTGAACCCCATGATCGCCGCCGCCGCGATGAGCCTGTCCAGCTTCTGCGTCGTCACCAACGCGCTGCGGCTGAACCTCTTCGACCCGCACGATCCATCCCATGACCGCAAGCGCGCGGCCCGCAAGGCCGCAAAACATAAGGAGGGAAAGACCATGAACAAGACCCTGAAGATCGAGGGCATGATGTGCCCCCACTGCGAGGCGACCGTGAAGGCCGCGCTCGAGGCCGTCGCGGGCGTGGAGTCCGCGCAGGTCAGCCACAAGGACGAAAGCGCCGTCGTGACGCTCCGCTCCGCCGTCTCCGACGACGCGCTGCGTCAGGCCGTCGAGGCCAAGGACTACAAGGTCGTCTCCATCGCGTGACGATCTCCGCACGGCGGCCCGCGAAAAGATCGCGGGCCGCTTTTTTTCTAGTCAAATTGGGCTGTTCCTTGCTTGCTCAGCTTGACAATCGCGCGCGGGCGCGCTAAACTGAAGGCGCGGGCGACGCCCGCCAAATCCCGAGCGAAAGGAAGTCCTCACCATGCAGCCCAGCCCCATCACGGACGCGCAGCTCGCGCGCTGGTCCGACGCCTATCAGGGCAGCGCCGAGCGCCGCCTCGCCACGCGCGCTCTCTCCAAGGCCGAGCTGGCCGACGTCGCCTTTGTGCCGGGCGCAGCGGCGGCGATGCGCCAGAAATTCTCGCTGGAGATCCCCGCGCTGGAGGTCGCCAACCAGAAGCAGAGCGGCCGCTGCTGGCTCTTCGCCGCGGCGAACGTGCTGCGCGAAAACATCGCCAAGGAAAAGAACCTCGAAAAGTTCGAGCTGTCCCAAAGCTTTCTGGCCTTCTGGGATAAGTTTGAGCGCGCCAATTACTTCCTGGAGACCATCCTCCAGCTTCGCGACCGCCCGACGGACGACCGCGAGATGATGCATGTGCTGCAGACGGGCGTTCACGACGGCGGCCAGTGGGATATGTTCGCCAACATCGTGCGCAAGTACGGCATCGTGCCCAAGGACGTCTACGACGAGACCGCGCAAACCGGCGCGACCCGCCCGATGAACGGCCAGCTCAACCGCGCGCTCAAGGCCGGGGCCGCGAAGCTGCGCGCCTTGGCCGCCTCCGGCGCGGGCGAGGACGAATTGTCCGCCTGCAAGGAGGAGCTGCTTTCCCGCGTGTACGGCTTCTTGTGCAGCTGCTACGGCGGCGAGCCGCCCAAGCGCTTCGATTTTGAATACGTCGATAAGGACGGCGAATACCACGCCGAGCGCGATCTGACGCCCGCGTCCTTCCGCGACCGCTACGTCGGCGACCTGCTCGAGCGGATCGTCAGCATCATTAACGCGCCCACGGACGACAAGCCGTATCACAGGACGTTCACCATTCGGCTGCTGGGCAACGTCGTGGGCGGGCGCGCGGTCAAGCACCTGAACCTGCCGATGGACGAGTTCAAGGCCGCCATCCTGCGCCAGCTGCAGGACGGCAAGGTCGTCTGGTTCGGCAGCGACGTGGGTCACTTCGGCGATCGTGCCGCGGGCATCTGGGATGACAAGTGCTTCGACTACGAGCTGCTCACCGGCCTTCCGCTGACCGTGGGCAAGGAGGACGCGCTCAACTACGGCCTCTCCGCGATGAACCACGCGATGGTGCTCACGGGCGTGCATCTCGTGGACGGCAAGCCCACGCGCTGGAAGATCGAGAACAGCTGGGGCGACAAGGGCGGCGAGAAGGGCTACTACGTCTGCTCCGACAGTTGGTTCGATCTCTACGTCTATCAGGCCGCCGTCGAGCGCGCGTATCTGGGCGACCTCGCCGCGCTCTACGAGCAGCAGCCCATCGAACTCGCCCCGTGGGATCCGATGGGAACGCTGGCGCGCTGAGGCGGCGCGCCAGCTCGCCTTTTGATGCATCGTTCATTCCTTTACCGCCCGCTTGAAGCGGGCGGGCAGCTTGTCGAAAAACCCATATTCAGCGTCAAAAGCCTTTTTAATTTCAATTCAAAATCCAAGCAGATATTGAAGGAATTGGATCGCCTTTTCTCCCCCCCTCCGGGGGAGAAAAGCCTTCTTTGACGAGCTTTAATCCCCGCTTCATGCGGGGCTTTTGCGCTTTTGCGCGTTTTTTCGCGCGCGAAGCCCAAAAAAGCGCGCCGCAGCGCGCGCTTGCACTGGCATTCTTCTGCGGGATATGGTATAATCGCTGTTGGGCTATGCCCTGCGCAGGCTCGCCCACGCGGGCGCCGCGCTCCATTTTTTGCAACGGAAGGCTGATCGCATGTCCCTGTCCGCTCTGATCGCTGTCGCCCTCCTTGGCGCCGGGCTGTATTACCTGTGCCCGCCCAAGGCGCGCTGGGCGCTGCTGCTCGCGGTCAGCTATGCCTTCTACGCCTATTGCGGCCTGTACGCCCTGCCCTATCTGCTCGCCACGACGGCGAGCACATGGGCGGGCGCGCTGCTGCTCGCGAAGCTGGACGCGCGCCTGTCCGCGCGCCTGTCCGCGGAGCAGATCGCGCGCGAGGACAAGCGCCGCCTGCGCGCGGCGACAAAGCGGACAAAGCAAGCCCTCCTTTGGGGCGTGCTATCGCTCAATCTGGGGCTGTTGTGCCTCGTCAAGTACGTCGCGCCCGCGCTGCCGCGCCTGTCGCTGCTCATGCCGCTGGGCATCTCCTTTTACACGTTTCAGTCGATCGCCTACCTGCTGGACGTCTACAACGGCAAGCTCGCCCCGCAGCGAAACCCGCTGCGCTACGCGCTGTTCGTCTCCTTCTTCCCGCAGCTGATTCAGGGGCCGATCGCCCGCTACGACCAGCTCGCAGGTCAGCTCTACGAGCCGCACCGCTTCGATTTCGCCGCGCTGGAGCGCGGCGCGATGCTGATGATCTGGGGCCTGTTTAAGAAGAAGGTCATCGCCGACCGCGCGCTGCCGCTCGTGGAGGGCGTCTTCTCCCAGCCCGGCGCACACGGCGGCGCGGTGATCGCCGTCGGGGTGCTGTTTTACTCCCTGCAGCAATACGCCGATTTTTCGGGCGGCATCGACCTCGCCGCGGGCATCGCCGAGCTGTTCGGCATCCGCCTCGCGCCGAATTTCAAAAGGCCGTACTTTTCCGTCTCGCTGGGCGATTTCTGGCGGCGCTGGCACATCAGTCTGGGCAGCTTCATGCGCGATTACGTCTTCTACCCCTTCGCGCTCTGTCGCCCCGTCACGCGCGCGGCCAAGGCGCTCAAGGCGCGCTTCGGCCCCGCCGTCTCGCGCGCCTTCCCCGCCGCCATGGGCAACGTGCTCGTGTTCCTGCTGGTCGGCGTGTGGCACGGGGCGACCGCCAATTACGTCCTCTGGGGGCTGTATAACGGCGTGATTCTGGCCGTGAGCGCGTATCTGGAGCCGGCCTATCGCCGCTTCGGCGAAAACCACGCCCGGCTCGTCGCCACGCGCGGCTTCCACGCCCTGCGCGTGCTGCGCACGTTTTTGATCGTCAACATCGGCTGGTACTTTGACCGCAGCGCGCGCGCCTCGCAGGCGCTGACGCTGCTCTGGCACACCGTGGCGCAGCCGCGCCTTAGCGAACTCGCGAGCGGCGCGCTGCTTGGCTTCGGCCTCGATGGGCGGGATTTCTTCCTGCTCGCCGTCGCCACCGGCCTGCTCTTCGCCATATCGCTGCTGCAGGAGCGCGGCGTCGCCGTGCGCGAGGCGGTCATGGCCCGCCCGCTGCCCGTGCGCTGGGCGCTGCTGCTGGCGTTCGCGCTGCTGCTGCTCTCCGGCGCCGTCACGGGCGGCGGATACGAGAGCGGCTTCCTCTACGCCGTATTCTAAACCGCACCTCGGAGGTGAAGGCATGAAAGCGACCGCGTGCGCCGTCTTGCGCCTGCTCGGCTTTCTTCTCGCGCTCGCGCTGCTCGTCGCCCTGGCCAACACCGTGCTCGTGCGCATGGACGCGGTCACGGCGATCACGATGCACGAGATGAAGACGCGCAGCGACATCGAGCTGTGCGCCGTCGGCTCCTCCCTCTCGCAGGATCACTTCAACGCCGCGCTCATCAGCGAGGCGACCGGAAAGCGCGCGTTCTCCGCGTCGGTCAACGCGGCGTCGCTGCAATCGGCCATCGCCGTGACGCAGGAGCTGCTGCGCACCAACCGGCCGGAGTGGATCGCGCTGGTGCTGGACACCTACAACCTGAGCACCGCCAAGGAGGACATCTACGCCGAGTGCCGCCTGATGCCGCACCTGACGGGCCTGCGCACCAAGCTCGATTACTACCTGCGCCTGTGCCGCGCGGACGGGGATTACCTCAACCGCCTGCTGCTCTTTCGCCCCTTCGGCGTCACGTCGCTGTCCGACGTCGTCAAGAACATCCGCCTGCGCATCGACTCCGAGGCGGCCTTTGCCGACGCCGCGCGGGACATGCCGCCGGACGTGACCTACATGGGCTGCGGCTACCTGCGCTACACGACGCCCGCGGGCGTGGAGGATCTGGTACGCCGCCAGCTCATCCGCGAGCCGGATCCCTATGTCGGCTACAATTATCCGCTCCTGCCGCAGACGCGCGAGATGCTCGGCGACTATTTCGCCCTGTGCGAGGAGGCGGGCGTTCATCTCATGGTCGTGATCGCCCCGGCGCTGACGGCGCACGCGCTGGCCGAGCCGGACTTTCTGCCCTACGCGGACAACCTCTCCGCCTTCTGCGCGGAGGCGGGCGTGCCCTGCTTCAACTTCACCTACGCCAAGCCCGAGCTTCTGCCCCACCTCGACGACACGTTCTTCGACCTGCACCACATGAACGCGGACGGCGCGGATCGCTTCAGCGCCGCCTTTGCCGAGCTGTTTAACCGCTACACCGCTGGCGAGGACGTGAGCGGGCTATTCTACGCCACGCGCTGGGAATACTTCGCCTCCTTGGATTTCATCACCAACGTGTGGCTGAAGCCCGACGGGGACGGCTTCACGGCGGACTGCAACCGCGGCAGCGAGGTGACGCCGCTCTACCGCTACAGCCTGCTGGACGCCGGCGGGCGGGAGGAGCTGCTGCTCGACTGGTCTGCGCAAGTACACGTCAGCGTGGCCCTCGCGCCGGGCGAAACGCTGCGCGTGTACGCGATGCCGCAGGGCGGCGCGCAGGATGAACGCGTGTACTTCGATTATCCCGACGACGACAGTTCCGCCGCCCCGGACGCGGCGTAAAGGAGCAAGCATGAAGACCCTCATCCTCGATCACTTTGAGGCGACCTGCGAGCGGCTGCCGGACAAGACCGCCTTTGTGGACGCGCAGGGGGCCATGACCTTCGCCCAGCTTCGCGGCGCGGCGCGCGCCGTGGGCACGGCGCTGATCGCCAAGACGTCCCCGCGCGAGAAGATCGGCTTTTACATGGACAAGTCCTCGCGCACCGTCGCGGGCTTCTTGGGCGCGGTCTACGCGGGCTGCGCCTACGCCCAGCTCAATCTGCGCTATCCCCCCGCGCGCATCGCGAGCATCTTGGACACCCTCGGCGCCGGCGTCGTCGTGACCGACCGCGAGCACGAGGCGGCGCTCTCCGGCGCGGCAGGCGGCCGCGAGGTGCTGCTGATCGAAGACCTCCTGCAGACCCCGCCCGACGAGGCGGCGCTCGCGCGCGTGCGCGCCGGGATGATCGACCTCGACCCGCTCTACGTCAACTTCACCTCCGGCTCCACCGGCTCGCCCAAGGGCGTGGTCGTCGGCCACCGCAGCGTGATCGACTTCATCGGCTGCTTTGCCGAGCTGTTCTCCATCACGGAGCGCGACGTGCTGGCCAATCAGGCGCCGTTCGATTTCGACGTGTCGGTCAAGGACATCTACAGCGGCCTGTTCACCGGGGCGACCGTCGCCATCGTGCCGACGGCCTACTTCACCCAGCCCGTGAAGCTGATGGATTTCCTTTGCGAGCATGACGCGACCGTCCTCGTGTGGGCGGTGAGCGCGCTGTGCTTCCTCACCACGATGAACGCGCTGGCCTACCGCACGCCCGAGCATCTGCGCGCCATCCTCTTCTCCGGCGAGGTGATGCCGATCCGGCATCTCAACCGCCTGCGCGAGGCGCTGCCGGGGGCGACGTTCGTCAACCTCTACGGGCCGACGGAGATCACCTGCAACTGCACCTACTATATCGTCGATCGCGACTTTGCGCCCGGCGACGCGCTGCCCATCGGCGTGCCGTTCCCCAACGAGCGCGTGCTGCTGCTCACCGACGAGGGCCGCGAGGCAAGGCCCGGCGAGGTGGGCGAACTGTGCGTCGCCGGAACGGCGCTGGCGCTGGGGTATCTAAACGACCCCGAGCGCACCGCGCGCGCCTTCACGCCAAACCCGCTCAACGCCGCCACGCCGGAGACCATCTACCGCACGGGCGACCTCGTGCGCCTGTGCGAAAACGGCGAGATGGTCTACGTCTCCCGCAAGGATTTTCAGATCAAGCACATGGGCCACCGCATCGAGCTGGGCGAGATCGAGAACGCGCTGGGCGCGGTGGAGGGCGTGGAGCGCGCCTGCTGCCTGTATGTGCAGGAGAAGGGCCGCATCGTCGCCTTCATCACGGGCAGCGCGGACAAGGAGCGCGCGCTATCCGCCCTGCGCGAGACGCTGCCCGCCTACATGATCCCGAACGCGCTCACGCGCCTTGACGCCATGCCGCTCAACAAAAACGGCAAGATCGACCGCGACGCGCTGCGCGCCCTGCTGCCGCAGGCGCGGACGCACAGCCGCTGACGCGGCGGGAGGAACTGCATGGACAACGAACGCCTCTACGCCCTCGCCCAGCGCTTCGGCACGCCCTGCTTCGTCTTCGACGAGACGGCGCTCGCCGGGCGCATGCGCCGCGCCCGCGCCCTCGTCGGGGAGCGCGTGCGGCTGTGCTACTCCATCAAGGCGAACCCGTTCCTCATCCCCGCGATGCTGGAGCTGACCGATCTGCTCGAGGTGTGCAGCCCCGGCGAGCTGGCCGTGTGCAAGGCGCTTGCCGTACCCGCGGACGCGGTGCTCTTTTCCGGCGTCAACAAGACCGCCGAGGACGTCGCCCACGCGATGGACGCGGGCGTGACCCGCTTCACGGCGGAGTCGCCCCTGCACGTCGAGCTGCTGCAAAGCGCGGCCGCCGCGCGGGGAATCTCCGTGTCCGTGCTGCTGCGGCTGACCGCCGGGACGCAGTTCGGCATGGACGAGGGCGACCTGCTGCGCGCCATCGATCATCGAGGCCTCACGCCGAATTTGCGCATCGAAGGGCTGCACTTTTTCGCGGGTACCCAGCGCAAGAAGCTCTCTGAGCAGCGCGAGGAGCTGGCGATGCTCCGCCGCTTCATGGACATGCTGCGCGCGGAGCACGGCTTTGAGACGCTCAAGCTCGAGTACGGCCCGGGGCTTTACTTCCCCTACTTCGCGAACGAGGACGACGCCGACACCCTCGCGCCCCTGCGCGAGCTGGCGGATGATTTGAAGCGCATGGCCGAGGCGACCGAGCTGACCGTGGAGATGGGCCGCTTCTTCGTCTCCCCGTGCGGGACGTACCTCACGCGCGTCGTCGATACGAAGGTGAACCGTGGGCAGGCCTACGCGATCGTGGACGGCGGCATCCATCACGTCAACTATCTGGGCGGGATGATGGGCATGCGCGCGCCGCGCATCGATCACCTGCACGCCGGGCCGGTCGCCGGCGGCGAGCCGGTGGACACCATGCTCTGCGGCAGCCTCTGCACGACGGCGGACGTGCTGGTGCGCCGCCTGCCGCTTTCCAATCTCGCGCGCGGGGACGTGCTGGCCTTCCGCGACATCGGCGCGTATTCCGTCACCGAGGCCCCGGCGCTCTTCCTGAGCCGCGACCTGCCGCGCGTCGTGCTGCTGCGGGAGGACGGCGCGCATCTGGCGCGGGACGCCGTGCGCGCAAGCGACCTCAACACGCCCCGCCTGTAAACGCTTTCCCGTCCCACGGCGGACTGACCCAACACAACGACCAAAGGAGTGATCCCCCATGAGAGAAACGATCCTTTCCATCCTGCAGGACATCGCCGACGGCGTGGACTTTGAGACCTGCCGCACCCTGATCGACGACGGGCTGCTCTCCTCGCTGGACGTATTGCAGCTCATCGGCGCGCTGAACGACGAATTCGATCTGTCCATCCCCGCCGCGGAGATCGTGCCGGACAACTTCAACAGCGTGGACGCCATCGAGGCGCTCGTGCGCAGGCTGTCCGACGAGTAAGCCGCAAAACCTTCTGCCGCCACATCACTACGACACTAGGGAGCACTTATGATCTTCAATTCCTTTTCCTTTCTTGTCTTCTTTCCGATCGTCACGCTGATCTACTTCCTCATCCCGCGCCGCGTGCGCTGGGTCTGGCTGCTGGTCGCCAGCTATTACTTCTACATGAACTGGCACGCCGAATACGCGCTGCTCATGGCCGCCAGCACGATCATCACCTATGTGTGCGCGCTGTTCGTCCACCGCGTACAGGAGAAAAAGCGGCGCAAGCTCGTGCTCACGCTGGGCATCGTCGCCAACATCGGCATGCTCGGCTACTTCAAGTACACGGGCATGCTGCTGGACGTGCTGGGCCGAATCAGCGATTTCTTCGGCCTCGGCTTCACGCCGCCGCGCGTGAGCATCCTGCTGCCCGTGGGCATCAGCTTCTTCATCTTCCAGGCGCTCGGCTACATGATCGACGTCTACCGCGGCGACATCGAGCCGGAGCGCAATCTGTTCAAGTACGCGCTGTTCGTCTCGTTCTTCCCGCAGCTCGTCGCTGGCCCGATCGAGCGTTCCAAGAACCTGCTGCGTCAGGTCTCCGAGCCGCACGATCCCGACGCCAAGCGCATCCGCGACGGACTGCTCATCATGATGCTGGGCTTCTTTGAAAAGATGGTCATCGCCGACCGCGCCGCCGTCTATGTGGACGCGATCTTTTCCAACTGGGCGCAGGCGTCCGGCTGGCAGATCGCGCTCTCGACGCTCGTCTTCTCCGTTCAGGACTTGGGCGACTTCGGCGGGTACAGCCACATCGCCATCGGCGCGGCGAAGGTGCTGGGCATGACGCTGATGACCAACTTCCGCCAGCCCTACTTCGCCACCTCCGTGCGCGAGTTTTGGGCGCGCTGGCACATCAGTCTGGCGACGTGGTTCCGCGATTACATCTATTTCCCGCTCGGCGGCGGCCGCGTCTCCAAGCCGCGCAAGGCGTTTAACACCATGGTCGTCTACACCGTCAGCGGCCTGTGGCACGGCGCGGCGCTCAAGTTCGTCTTCTGGGGCATGCTCAACGGCGCGCTGCAGGTGATCGAGAGCTTCTTCCCCAAGCGGGAGCACAAGCATCCCCGGCTGCATCACGCCAAGAGCCTGCTGTGGACGCTGTTCCTCATCAACATCACCATGCTCATCTTCCGCGCCAATTCCATGCGCGCGGCGCTGGGCATGCTCTTGCGCATCCCCATGGCGTGGGGCGCGCCCGCCTTGGCCACGGGCTTCTCCGTGGCGCAGGCTGTGGCGCTGAGCGTCTTCATCGTCGTGCTGTTCATCTTTGAGCTGCTGCACGAGCGCAACATGACCGTCACCGAGCTGACCGACCGCCTGCCCATTCCCGCGCGCAGCCTGCTCTATGCGGCCGCCGTGCTGGTCATCGCCGTCTTCGGCATCTGGGGGCCGGGATACAGCGCGCAGGCGTTCATCTACTTCCAGTTTTAAGGGGGGCGGCAGAGCATGAAAAAGACGTTTGCAGCCATTGCGATCTTCTGCGTCGCGCTCGCCGTCGGCCTGTTTGCCGCCGACCGCTGGACGCGCCGCGACGACGGCGCGCGCAAGTACGGCCTGTTCTTCGAGAGCGAGCGCGAGGACGAATTCGACGTCCTGTTTTTCGGCACGAGCCATGTGCTCAACTCCATCTTCCCCATGGAGCTGTACCGCGATTTCGGCATCGCCTCCTATAACATGGGCAACAATTCCGAGCAGCTCGGCGTCACGGAGCAGGTGATGCGGCTCGCCTTCCAGTATCACAAGCCGAAGGTCGCGCTGATCGACGTGTTCTACATCGACCGCCGCGACGACCTCGAATGGACATACGGCTATCGGCACATGTTCCTCGACGAGATCCCGCTCTCGCCCGCGAAGGTACGCGCGGTCACGAGCACCCTGCCCAAGGATTACTGGGGCGAGTTCTTCGTGCCGTTCACGCTCTATCACGGGCGGTGGGAGGAGCTGCTCACCGGAAACATCATCAAGCAGGTGGACACCGAGCCTGTGATGATGGGCGCGGAGCCGCGCGTGGGCCGGGAGGTTCCGCAGCCCTACGAGCGCACGCACGAGGCGACGCAGACCGAGCTGCCCGGCACGCAGCCGCTCATAGACATGGCGAATTTCTGCCGGGAAAACGGCGTGGAGCCGGTGTTCCTGTGCATCCCCTCTCCGGCGACGCAGGAGGAGCAGATGAACTGCAACAGCGTCTATGCGCTCTCCGAGCAGCTGGGCGTGCCGTTCCTCAACCTGCTGGATACCGATCCGCTCGTGGTCGATTTTGACACGGACTGCTACGACACCTTCTCCCACCTCAACCCCGACGGCGCGCGCAAGGTGACGCGCTATATCGGCGCGTGGCTGAGCGAGCATTACGACCTGCCCGACCGCCGGGAGGACGCCGCCTACGCCGATTGGGGGATGCGTTTGCCCGAGTACGACGCGTACCTTGACGAGCGCTGGGGCGAAATGTCCCTGCTCGACTGACGGCCGCGCCTCAAGAAAGGAGACGGTTCGCATGCCCGAGAGGGTCTTTATCGTCGCCGCCAAGCGCTCGGCGATCGGGCGCTATCTCTGCTCGCTCGCCCAAGCGGACGCCGACGACGTCTGCGCGCAGGTGATTCGGGGCGGCTTCCCGGAGGCGCTGCTGCGCGATGTGCGCAGCGTGATCGTGGGCAACGTGCTTTCCGCCGGGTTAGGCCAAGGGCTTGCGCGGCAGATCGCGCTGCGCGCGGGTCTCGACGAGCGCACGATCGCGTATGCGGTGAACATGGTCTGCGGCTCCGGCATGCAGGCGATCCGCTGCGCCGCGAACGAGGTGCGGCTGGGCGGCGGGCCTGTGCTCTGCGGCGGCGTGGAGCTGATGTCGCGCGCGCCGTTCGCCGCGCCCGCGTCGCTGCGCACAGGCCGCAAGCTGGGCGATCTGACGCTCACCGACCTGCTCGTTCACGACGGGCTGACGGACGCCTTCAGCGGCGTTCACATGGGCGTGACGGCGGAGAACGTCGCCAAGGCGTGCGGTATCACGCGCGAGGAGCAGGACGCCTACGCCACCGAGACGCTGCGGCGCGCGATTGCCGCGGTGGATTCCGGCATATTCCGGGAGGAGATCGTGCCGGTGCGCGTGCGGGACGCGAAGGGGCGGGAAATCATCTTTGACACGGACGAGCAGCCCAACCGCGCCTCGACGCCGGAGAAGGTCGCCTCGCTGCGGCCGTCGTTCCTGCCGGACGGCACGGTGACGGCGGCGTCCTCGTCGGGGCTGAACGACGGCGCGGCGTTCCTCGTGCTGGCCTCGGAAAGCTACTGTGAGGCGCACGGCCTCACGCCGCTCGCGGAGCTGCTCGCGGATACGGCGGTCGGCTGCGACCCGCAAACGATGGGCTTGGGGCCGTACTACGCCATCCGGCAGCTGCTTACCGATTCGGGCGTGGCGTTTGACGCCATCGACCGCTTTGAGATCAACGAGGCGTTCGCGGCGCAGGCGCTGGGCTGCTATCGGCTGCTGGCGCGTGAGTATGGCGTCAGCGAGGAGGCGCTGCGCGCGCGCACGAATCTCTACGGCTCCGGCATCGGCCTCGGGCATCCGCTCGGCGCGACGGGCGCGCGCATCGCGGTCACGCTCGCACACATGCTCGCGCGCGGCGAGTGTTCTCTCGGCGTCGCCTCGCTCTGCATTGGCGGCGGCATGGGCGCCGCCCTCTTGGCAGGGCGGGCGGTGCCCGCACCCATCTCCGGCGGGCAGGGCCAGCGCCCATCTCCGAATGAGTGAGCGGTGAGCGAGGGTTGGGCGCACGAGGCCGTTGTTGGGGTTTTGGGCGTTTTGCAAGGCAAAAGATCAGGACGGCGTGGCCGATGCCATGCCGTCCTTTTGTTGCGGTTTTACGATCGCCCGCTCACATCTCCGCCGCCGCCGCTTTGAGCGCGTCCACGCGGTCTAGGCGCTCCCACGGCAGATCGACGTCGGTGCGGCCGAAGTGGCCGAAGGCCGCCGTCTGGCGGTAGATGGGTCGGCGCAGGTCGAGCATCGCGATGATGCCCGCCGGGCGCAGATCGAAGCAGCGGCGCACCAGCTCGGCGAGCTTCTCGTCCGGCAGCGCGCCCGTGCCCTGCGTGTCCACCACCAGCGACACGGGGTGCGCGACACCGATGGCATAGGCGACGGCGATCTCACAGCGGCGCGCCAGCCCCGCCGCGACGATGTTCTTCGCCGCGTAGCGGCAGGCGTAGGCGGCGCTGCGATCGACCTTGGTCGGATCCTTGCCGCTGAACGCGCCGCCGCCGTGGCGCGCGTAGCCGCCGTAGGTGTCCACGATGATCTTGCGGCCCGTCAGGCCGGAGTCGCCCATCGGCCCGCCGATGACGAACTTGCCCGTCGGGTTGATGAGAAAGCGCGTCTGCTCGTCGATCAGCGCGGCGGGCACGGCCTTGTACACGACGCGCTCGATGATCTCGCGAGAGAGCGTCTCGTGGTCGATCTCCGGCGCGTGCTGGGTGGAAACGACGACCGTGTGTACGCGCACAGGCCCGTCCCCCTCGTATTCCACCGTCACCTGACTCTTGCCGTCCGGGCGCAGCCACGGCAGTTCGCCGCTGCGGCGGGCCTGCGAAAGTCTGCGCGTGATGCGGTGCGCCAGCGCTATGGGCGCGGGCATCAGCTCCTCCGTCTCATCGCAGGCGAAGCCGAACATCATGCCCTGATCGCCCGCGCCGATGTCGCTCTCGCCCTTGTCGCGGCCTTCCAGCGCGGCATCCACGCCCTGCGCGATGTCGGGGCTTTGCCCGTGCAGCGCGGTCAGCACGGCGCAGGTGTGGCCGTCGAAGCCGTACTTGGCGCGGTCGTAGCCGATGTCGCAGACGACCTCGCGCACGATGTCGTCCACGGCGATGCGCGCGGTGGTCGTCACCTCGCCCATCACCATGACGATGCCCGTCGTGGCGCAGGTCTCGCAGGCGACGCGGGCGTTCGGGTCCTGCGCCAGAATGGCGTCGAGCACAGCGTCGCTGATCTGGTCGCAGATCTTGTCGGGATGTCCCTCGGTCACGGATTCGGAGGTAAACAGTCTTCTCATGTCTTTCGTCTTTCCTTTCTCGCGTGTCAGCCTCGTGTGCAGGAAAAAACCGCGCTGGCGATGCAGCGCGGTCGATCTTCGTTGCCACACCTCATCTGCCGACATTGCTGTCGTAGGATTTAGCACCGGGTCTACCGGTTGCCGGGCTTCATCGGGCCTATTCCCTCCGCCGCTCGTGATAAGGCTTTATATGCGGTTGTGTGGATAGGATACCAGCTTTTCGCGCGTCTGTCAAGCCCTTGCGCTCATTCTCCACCCAATTTGTAGGCGCAGGCGAATCCGGCGGCCAGCAGCGCGATGCCGGCGGCCCACGAGAGCAGCGTCGCGCCGGAGAGGTCGGTCGCCATCAGGATGGCGACGGGCGACGCGGCGACGAGGCCGAGGATGGCGCAATAGGTCGGCCCCTTGTAGCGGCGCAGCAGCGTCTCGATCAGCCGGGCGATCGCAAAGATGCCCACGACGACGCCGAGGCCGAAGGGCACGAGCACGCCGCAGCAGGAGAGGATCTCGCCCATGTTGAGGTGCGCGAGCGCGTCGGCGAAGCGGCTCACCGTGCCGACGATGGGGTTGTAATAGCCCAGCAGCATCAGCATCATCGAGCCGCTGACGCCGGGGATGACCATCGTCGCCGAGGCGATGACGCCCATGACAAACAGCACGCACACCTGCCCCACGCTCAGCGTGAGCGCGGCGTCGCGGCCGTCCCCCTCGCCGAGCAGCTGCAGGCCGATCACCAGCGCGAACGCCGCGATAAACGCGACCGCACCGGGCAGGCCCTTCTTGTCCCCCTTGGTCTGGCTCAGGATGGCGGGCAGGCCGCCGAAGATGAGGCCGATGAACGCGAGGTTGGTCTGCAGCGGGTACGTCGCCAGCAGGAATGTGAGCAGCTTGGAAAGGCCCACGATGCCCAGCGCCATGCCCAGCACATAGGGAAGCAGTGTCTTGACGCAGCGCTTCAGATCCTTAAACAGGCCGTTGATGCAGCCGATGACCGTGTCGTAGATGCCCATGGAGACCATCATCGTGCCGCCGCTGACGCCGGGGATGATGTTGGCCACGCCGATGACGACGCCGCGCAGGATGTCCTTGATGAGCCGCATAGAATTCCTCCTTGGCCGTAAACAGCCCCATTGTATCAGCTTCGCGCGCGGGCGTCAAGCGCGGGCGTCGTCCGCCTTCGCCGCGCCCGCGCCGAGCAGCTCGTCCGCGCGCTGGCGGATGCGGCTGCGCAGCACGCTCTGCCCGAGCAACTGCAACTCCTTCGCGTCAAAGAGCACGATCGACCCAAACGGCGCGAGCAGCACGCGCTCGATCGCCGTGCGATACGCGCACAGGCTGGAGACCATCGCCTCGGCCATGCGCTCCTCGCTCTCCTCCTGCGCGAGCAGGAAGGCGATCTCGTCGGCGAACTGCATGTACAGCCGCAGCACCACCGACGCGCACGCGGGCACGTCGCTCACGAAGAACTCGCGCGTGTGTACGCCCTCGCGCAGCACGCCCTCCAGCACGTCGCGCATGCCCTCGCGCTGGCATTGCTCCATCTTCTCGCGCATCAGCGCGCCGTCCTCGCGGTAGGCCGCCTGAATGAGCAGCGCCACGAAGCCGGGGTTGTCGCTCTGCCAGAGCGCGGCGCTGTGGAACAGCGCGTTGAGCTTCGCGCAGGCGGAGTCCGTCTCCCCCAGCACGCTCGCGCGGGCGCGCGCGCAGTTTTCCTGCGCCCGCCGCTCGCAGATGGCCTGCAGCAAGGCGAACTTGCTGTCGAAGTGGTGGTAAAAGCCGCCCTTGGAGTAGCCCATCTGCGTGAGGATGTCCTGCACGCTGGTGCGCTCGTAGCCCTTGCTGTAAAACAGGCGCTCCGCCGTGGCCAGCAGCTCGTCCCGCCGCTCGTCTCCCTTTTTCATGCCGTCTCCTTCCCGCGCGCTTCGCCGCGCCGTTTTGCCGCGCGTCCCTGCGCGCCGTCAGTTGTAGAGGATCTCCTGCTGGGTTGCGGGATAGGTGGTCGTCCAGAGCTTTTCGCTGCGGATTTCGTTGCCCTCGGCGTCGCTGTACACCTTGTAGGTGTCCACGACGTAACCGGTGCGCTTCTGCCGCCCGGCCTTGCGCGTGCCCGCGGGCAGCGTCTCATCCTGCGTGTAGAGCACCTCGTCGGAGGGCTTGATCGTGCGCGTGGTCTCCGAGCGCAGGTCGATGGTCACGCCGTCGTCGAGCAGCTTGCCGTAGATCTCCACGGTCACCTGCCGGTCGGCATACCACGCGACCACGAACACCGGGAACTCGCCGTTGTTGCGGAAAACGAAATCGAGGGACGGCCAGTTGACCGTCGCGTCCTCGCCCTTGTTGACGTAGCTGGACGGCCAGCTGTGCGCCGAGCGCTCCACGATCTGCAGGTCGGCGCGGATGACCGCGTTGAAGAGCGTCGAGGAGGTCTGGCACACGCCGCCGCCCGTGTCGTCCACCAGCACGCCGCCCGCGATCGCGCCCGCCTCGCGGTAGCCCTTCGCGCCCGTGCGCTGACCGGTGCAGCTGTTGAAGGAGAGCGTCTCGCCCGGCAGCACCACGCGCCCGTTGAGCGCCTCCGCCGAGAGGGCGATGTTCGTGTTGCGGTCGCGGTCGGCGGTCGTCTGCGTGGAGAAGGACGATATGCGGCCGAACAGGCCCTGGAGCTGCGCGAGGGTGACGCGCGGGGCAACCGTCTCGCCCTCGGGGACGATCACGCGGTCGTAAGCGCGCTCGTCTAGCGCGGCGAGGATGTCGGTTTTAAGCTTGTCGCGATCGACCCGGTAGCCCGGCGTCGCCTCGGTGAAGGTGAAGGTGCGGTTGGTCACGTCGAACGCGTCCAGCGTGGCGTCCGCCGCCTCGACGTCCAGCGCGTCCGCCACGGCGTCCGCCAGCGCGCCCACGGCGTCGCGGTCGTAGGAAAAGCCCGTCGTGAACGCCGCGCCCTCGCGCGCCACGCGCTCGATCTCGGCGTAGCGCTCCTCCAGCGAACCGGCGCGGCCCACGGCCCACGCCTGCTGCAGCACGGTCTGCGCGTCGGAGGTGACGGGCACCTCCTGCGAGGTGATGCGCCAGCGGCGCTCCCCGGCGGCGACCACGAGCGAGAAGGCCTCCGCCTGCTCCTGCTCGCGGCCCGCGTAGAGCGCGCTCGCCTGCTCGAAGGTCATGCCGCTCAGGTCGGCGCCGTCCACTGTGACGCCGGGAAAGAACGTATCTCGGGAGACGGCCTTGCGCACGGCGGCATACGCCTCGTACTCGGCCATCTGGTCGGAGTAGACCTTCGCGCCGAAGACCCAGACGAGCGCGCAAAGCGCGAGCACCAGCAGCGTCCAGAACGGGAAGAGCCTGCGCTCCTCCCGCGCCTTAGCCTTGCGCGGCGCCCTTTTGCGCGTCAGGTCGATCTGGCCGACCTGCCCGTCTTCGCCTGTGCGGCCCTCAGGCCCGCGGCGCTCGTCCTCTGACACGGTGCGTTCCTCCGTTTCAGGCGTCCCTGCCCGCGTGAAGCTCGGCGAACAGGTCCTTTTCATTCATGCGATAGGAGAGGATGTGCAGGCTGTCGGACAGGTGTACGTTGTTGACCGCGACGCCCTGCGGCAGCGTGAGATCGACCGGGGCAAAATTCCAGATGCCCCGCACGCCGCCCGCCACCAGCGCGTCGGCGATCGGCTGGGCGACGGCCGCGGGTACCGCCAGCACGGCGATGTCCACCGCGTGGGCGGAAAGCCAGCCCTCCAGCTTCTCCATCGGCTGCACGAGGATGCCGTGTACGTCCACGCCCACCAGCGCGGAGGAGACGTCGAACATCGCCTGGATGTGGAAGCCCTCGCGCTCAAAGCCCGCGTAGTTGGCGATCGCGCGGCCGATGTTGCCCGCGCCGATCACGATGACGTGATACGCGTGCTGCAGGCCCAAGATCGCGCCGATGCGCTCCTTGAGGTTGGAGACGTGATAGCCGTAGCCCTGCTGGCCGAAGCCGCCGAAGCAGTTGATGTCCTGCCGAATTTGCGAGGCGGTCAGGTTCATGCGCTCGCCCAGCTCCTGCGAGGAGATGCGCACGACGCCCGCCTTTTCCAGCTCGCGCAGGTGACGGTAATACATCGGGAGCCGGCGCACCACCGCGTCGGACACCCTCGATTTGAAAGCCATAAGCGTCTTGCTCCTGTTTTTTCTCGCGGCGCGTCAACGTCGGCGCGCCAACCATCAGTATACCAGCATTGGCGAAAAGACGCAAGCGGAACTTCCCGCGAGCGGCCCCGTCAGAACTCGCGCTTGACGCTGCGGGTCAGCAACCCGCCCAGCGCCTCGCGGGCGTCTCGCCCCTCGTAGAGGACGGCGTAGACCGCCTCGCAGATGGGCAGCTCGACCGCGTTTTTCTGCGCCAGCGCGCGCAGCGCCCGCACGGTATAGTAACCCTCGGCCAGCTCGTTATACGCCTCGCCGCGCACGAACGCCTCGCCGAAGCGGCGGTTGTGGCTGTACGGCGAAAAGACCGTCGCCTCGTAATCGCCCAGATGGCAAAGGCCGTAGGCCGACAATTCGCTGCCGCCCAGCGCGCCGATCAGTCTCGCGATCTCGCGCGTGCCCCGGCTCATCAGCGCGCCCTTGAGCGAGGAGACGCCCATCGCGTCGAGCATGCCCGCGGCGATGCCGATCACGTTCTTGGACGCCGCGCCGATCTCGTTTCCGATCAGGTCGGCCCCGTAGTAGAAGCGGATCAGCCCGCCGGAGAGCGCGCCGACCAGACGGCGCTTGACCGCCTCGTCCCGCGCGTCGATGACCATGCAGTTGGGCACGCCCGCGACGAACTCCTGCACATGCCCCGGCCCCAGCCAGACCGCGACGTCGTTTTCCTCCCCCACGGCCTGCTCGGCGATCACCGACAGGCGCTCGCCCGTTCCGATCTCCAGCCCCTTCATGCACAGCGCGAACGTCTTGCCGCGCGGCGCGAGCTTGGCGATCTCGCCCATCAGCGCGCGCAAGCTCTGCGAGGAGACCGAGACGCACACAAGCTCCGAGGCCAGCGCCTCGCTCAACTCGCTCGTCAACCGCACGTCGGGCGCGAACGTCACCAGACCGTTGCCGCCCGTCCTTTGAATCTCGCGAAGATGCGCGCTGCCCTCGCGCCCGTAGAGCGTCACCTCGTGCCCGATCTCATGCAGATACCACGCGATGAACGCGCCCCAGCGCCCGCAGCCGATCACTGACGCCCTCATGCGCCGTCCCTCCTTCGTCTATCGCCTGCGCCGCCCGCGGGCGTCGCGCCTTCCCTCATGCGATCTGCCGTGTGCGCGGCCCCGGTCTTCCCCGCGCGCGGCGGAGTCCTCCTCGGCCAGATCGATCTCCCCGGCGATCGGCCGCACCCCGGTCACGATCACGCGCAGCGCCTGACCGACCCGCAAAACGCGGCCCGTCGCCTCGCCGCGCAGCTCCATGCGCCGCTCGTCCAGCGCGAACCACTCGCCAAGCGAGCGCGTGGAGAGCAGCCCCTCCGCGCCGCAGGGCAGCGCCACATATGCGCCGGACGCGCTCACGCCCGCGATCACGCCGTCAAACGCCTCGCCGACGCGGTCGGACAGGTAGTGCGCCGCCATCACGCGGTCGCCCATGCGCTCCGCCTGCGCCGCGACGCGCTCCCGCTCGGAGCTTTGCGCCGCCGCCTCGGCGAGCGCTTCGCCCGTGAGCGCCGGCATGTTGCCCGTGAGCGCGGCGGTCAGCGCGCGGCTGACGACCAGATCGGGATAGCGCCGGATCGGCGAGGTAAAGTGGCAATAGTCGGAGAGCGCGAGCGCGTAGTGCCCCAAGGGCTTCGCGTCGTAGCGCGCCCGCTGCATGCTGCGCAGCGCCATCGCCGCGATCGCCGGGTATTCCTCCCGGCCCTGCGCGGCCGCAAGCGCCTCCCGCAACGCGGCGCTCCTCGCGTCCCGCGCGCGCAGGCCGCGGCTCGGCAGCGCCAAGGCGTCCAGCGCGTCCGCCAGCGCGGACAGCTTGTCCGGATCCGGCGTCTCGTGGACGCGGTAGAGCAGCGGCAGGCGGCGCTCGCGCGCAAAGCGGGCCACGCTCTCGTTCGCCGCGAGCATGAAGTCCTCGATCATCCGCTCGGCCTCACCCCGCGCGCGCACCGCCATCGCGACCGGCTGGCCCTGCACATCCAGCGCAAACTGCGGCTCGGGCAGTTCAAAATCCACGCAGCCCGCCGCCTCGCGCCGCGCGCGGATCCTTCCCGCCAGCGCGCGCATCGTATGCAGCGCGTCCGCCACGCCCTGCGCCTCCATTCGCGCGCGCTGCCCGGCGTCGCCCGCAAACATCGCGTTCACATCCGCGTAGACGAGCCGCGCCCGCGAGCGGATGATCGTGCGCGCCAGCCGCAAACGCCGCACCTCTCCGGCGGCGTCCACGTCCATCAGCGCGCTCAGGGCGAACTTATCCTCGCCCGGGCGCAGCGAGCAGACGCCGTCCGAGAGCGCGTGCGGCAGCATCGGCAGCACGCGCCCCGGCAGGTAGACGCTCGTGCCGCGCGCCCATGCGGCCCGGTCGAGCGGCGTTCCCTGCGGCACATAGTGCCCCACGTCTGCGATGTGAACGCCCAGCCGCGCGCAGCCGCCCTCGAGCGGCTCCACGCTCACCGCGTCGTCAAAGTCCTTCGCATCCGCGCCGTCGATGGTAAAAAGCGTCAGCGCGCGCAGGTCTTCCCGCTCCGGGTCGTCCCGCAGGTCGGCAGCTCGGCAGGCGTCCGCCTGCGCGAGCGCCTCTTCGTCGAACGCCTGCGGCAGGCGCTCGGTGAGGATCAGTGCGTCCAGCGAAGCCTGCGCGTCGTCCGCATCGCCCAGCCGCTCCTCCACCTGCGCGAGCAGGCCACCCTCCCAGCGGACGACCCGCGCGCAGACCGCGTCGCCGGGGCGCGCGCCGCACAGCGGCCCGCCGATCGCCACGCGCCGGGGAAGCTGCCGCGAGGCCGGGCGCAGCGTAAGGCCGCGCGGCCCCTCTTCGAGCACGCCGCAAAGGCGCTCGTGGGCGCGCGCGAGCACGCGCTCCACCGTCGCGTATTCGCCGCCCGCGCGCCGCGCGCTCACGCGGTCGCCGGGCAGCGCGCCCTTGGCGCGGGCGCGCGCGCAGAGCAGGCGCTCGCCGTCGTCCGTGAGCAGCGGCACAAAGCCGCCGCTGCGGGGCTGCGCCGTCGCCTCAAACAGCCCGCCCGACGGGGACGCCTTCCGCTTTCCCTTGGGCAGGCGGCTTCTCGCCCCGCCCGGGGCCGATCTGCGTTTCATCGCTCACCCACCTCGCACGCGCGCCTCGCCGGGGCGCAGTCTGCGCGCATACGCCCCGCTTCATACGAAAGGAGGCCAAAGCGCATCGCTTCAGCCTCCTCATGGGTTCCGATTAGCCGATCACGGCGATAACCAGCGCGCAGACGATGAACACGCCCGCGGAGATCTTGGTCGCCAGCGCGAGCTTGCCTTCCATCGTCTTGGCCTTGTTCTTGCCAAAGAAGGTCTCCGCGCCGCCCGCGATCGCGCCCAGGCCGTTCGATTCGCCCGGCTGCAACAGCACCGTGGCGATCAGCACGATCGCCGCAGCGACCAGAAGCACGGTGATCAACACGTTCAAAACTGCCATCGCTACTCCTCCTAAACTCCAATCAGCGCTTGGAGAACTGCGGCGCGCGGCGGGCGGCCTTCAGGCCGTACTTCTTGCGCTCCTTCATGCGCGGGTCGCGCGTGAGGAAACCGGCCTTCTTGATGGCGGGACGAAGCTCCGGGTCGGCCTTCACCAGCGCACGGGCGATGCCGTGGCGGATGGCGCCGGCCTGTCCGGCGAGGCCGCCGCCGTAGACGTTCACCAGCACGTCATAGCGCCCCTCCAGCGAGGTGAGCGCGAGCGGCTGGCGGACAGTCATCTTGAGCGTCTCCAGACCGAAGTAGTTGTCGATCTCGCGACCGTTGATCGCGATCTTGCCGTCGCCGGGAACGAGGCGGACGCGGGCGATGGCCTTCTTGCGGCGGCCGACCGCCTGATACTGAACCTGTGCCATGAGGTCAAACACTCCTTCCGATTACTTCTTCACCAGTTCGAGCGCGACGGGCTGCTGCGCCGTGTGCTCGTGCTCGCTGCCCGCGTACACGCGCAGCTTGCGCAGCATCTGGCGGCCAAGCGGGCCTTTGGGCAGCATGCCCTGCACGGCGTGCTTGACGGCGAACTCCGGCTTCTTGGCGATGAGATCGCGATAGCGGGTCTCCTTCAGTCCGCCCGGATAGCCGGAATGATGGTAGTAGACCTTCTGATCGAGCTTCTTGCCGGTCAGAACGACCTTGGCCGCATTGACGACGATCACATGGTCGCCGGTATCGACGTGGGGCGTGAAGGTCGGCTTGTTCTTGCCGCGCAAAATCGCGGCCACCTGGCTGGCCAGACGGCCGAGCGGCATGCCGTCGGCGTCCACGATATACCACTTGCGCTCGACGGTCTGGGCGTTTGCCATAAACGTTTTCACGTCAATTTCCTCCTCGTGAGAGCTGGATGTTTGCGCGCGGGACGCAAGGCCCTGCGCTGCGCGGGCCGCTGGTCGGACGTCCCGCAAGGCGTCGCCGCGCCCGGGGCTAATCAGGCGCGCGCATACGCACAGGATATTTTACCCTTTTTGATGCGGGCTTGTCAAGCGTTTTTTCGCCCGTTTCCCGATTTTTTGGCGAAAAAGGCGCGCCCTTTCCCGCGCCCCGCGCCTCGCTTGACAGCGCGCGCGGGCGATGCTAGAATGGGAAAAACCGCTTCGGGAGGGAGAGCCATGCGCGGGCGCAAAGCGCTCAACGGCGAGATCGAGCTTTTGCGGCTGCTGATGGCCGCCGAGATCGTCCTCTTTCACGGCGTCGGCGGCGGCGGGTATCTGGCCGTCGATTTCTTCTTCATGCTCTCCGGCTGCTTCGCCGCGCGCAGGGCCGCGCGCCATCCGGGCGCGGGCTGCCGCGAGGCGGCGGCGTGGACGCTCGCCAAGTTTGCGCGCATCTATCCCTATGTGCTGCCCGTCTGCGCCGTCCACCTGCTCCTGCGCGGCGCGATCGCCGGGCTGGGCGCGGCGGGAACGCTGCGCTCGCTTCTCTACGAATCCTTTCAGATCGGCCTGCTCAGCGCGAGCGGCCTGTTCTCCGGCTCGCACAATTTCCTCTCCCACCTGTGGTATCTCTCCTGCCTAATGATGCTGCTGCCCGTGTTTTACAGCCTGCTCCTGCGGCGGCGCGAGGCGTTTTTGTATGTGCTCGCCCCGCTGTGCGCGCTGTTTTGCTACGGCTACTGCGCGCGCGCCTACGGCAACATCCTGCTCTCGCACGAGTGGAACGGCTTCCTGCTGCTGGGCATGATTCGCGCGTGGGCGGGCCTGTGCATGGGCGCGTGCGTCTCCCTCGCGGCGGATCGCCTCGCCGCCCTGCCGCCGCTCACGCGGGCGGGTCGCGCGCTGCTCGCGGCGATCGAGCTATGCGGCCTCGCCGGCGCCTGCGCCTACATGGCCTCCGACGCGATGGGCATGCTCGACTTTTTGGCGATCGCGCTGCTCGCGCTTCTGGCGGCGATCGCGCTGTCCGCCCGCTCCGCCGTTCACGCGGCGCTCGACCGCGCCGGCCGCCTCTTCCCCTTCGGCGAATTCTCCCTCGCGCTGTACGCGAGCCACTGGACGATCCCGATGCTGATGCGCGCCCGCACGCCGGAAGCGCCCCTTCCGGCGCTCCCCTACCTGCTGTGCTGCCTCGGCTACGCGCTATTGTGGATGCTTCTGGTGCGCCTGATGCGCGGGCTTCATCTGGGACGGCGGCTGCGCGCCCTGCTGTTTTTGCCGAAATAGCGCCCGGAAGTTTTTTTCACATTCCCGCTTGACAAGCGCGCGCGCGTTCGCTAGAATAAGGGCAAGTCCATATTCTCCCCTGTTGGGAAAAGACGATGATGGGAACAAATCGACGGATCCCCTCCGCTCAGAGAGGCGGCGCTCGGTGCGAGCCGCCCGGAGGCCGTTTGAAAGCTCCTCCCGGAGTCGCGCGGGCGAACGGCAGTAGTCCGCGACGGTTGACCCCGTGAACGGTCGGGCCTTGTTTGAGGCCGCGAGGGCTGCGCAAGCAGCCGAAATAGGGTGGTACCGCGCTGAAACCATGCGCCCCTATGCCGCAATGCCGCGGCTGGGGGTTGTTTTTTACCCCCGGCGAACCGAGCGAAAGGAGAACGCCATGAATACCGGCTGCAAGAAGTACGTCCCCTTTACCCCCGTCTCCCTGCCCGACCGCATTTGGCCGGACAAGCGCATTGAGCGCGCGCCCGTCTGGTGCTCGGTCGACCTGCGCGACGGCAATCAGGCGCTGGTGACGCCGATGAACGTCCAGCAGAAGCTGGAGTTCTTCAAGCTGCTCGTCGATCTGGGCTTCAAGGAGATCGAGGTCGGCTTCCCCTCCGCCTCCGAGACGGAGTACGAGTTCCTGCGCGCGCTCATCGACGGGCATCACATCCCGGACGACGTGACCATTCAGGTGCTGGTGCAGGCGCGCGAGCACCTCATCCGCAAGACGTTCGAGGCCGTGCGCGGTGCGAAGAACGTCATCTTCCACTTCTACAACTCCACCTCCGCGCTCCAGCGCAAGGTGGTCTTTAAGAAGGACATGCAGGGCATCACCGACATCGCCGTGACGGCGGCGAAGCTCATCCGCCAGCTCACCGACGAGTTCGAGGGCGACACGCGCTTCCGCTTTGAGTATTCGCCCGAGTCCTTCTCCGGCACGGAGACGGACTTCGCCGTGGACATCTGCCATCAGGTGATGGTCGCCCTCGGCGCGACGAAGGAGGATCCGATCATCCTCAACCTGCCCAACACGGTCGAGCTGAACACGCCCAACACGTTCGCCGACCAGATCGAATACTTCATCCGTCACCTGCCCGACCGCGAGGCCGCGATCATCTCCGTCCATCCGCACAACGACCGCGGCACCGGCGTCGCGGCGACGGAGCTGAGCCTGATGGCCGGGGCCGAGCGCGTGGAGGGTACGCTCTTTGGCAACGGCGAGCGCACCGGCAATCTGGACATCGTGACCGTGGCGCTGAACATGTACACGCAGGGCATCGACCCCGGCCTCGACTTTTCGCACATCGACCATGTGCGCGACATGTGCGAGCAGTACACGCGCCTGCAGGTGCCCGAGCGCTGGCCCTACGCGGGCAAGCTGGCCTTTACCGCGTTCTCCGGCTCGCATCAGGACGCGATCAACAAGGGCCACGAGTACATGCGCGAGTCAAAGTCGCCCTACTGGGAGATCCCGTATCTGCCCATCGACCCCGCCGACGTCGGGCGCGAATACGAGCCGATCATCCGCATCAACAGCCAGAGCGGCAAGGGCGGCGCGGCCTTCATCATGGATCACAACTACGGCTACCACCTGCCCAAGGCGATGCACCCGGAGTTCGGCGCGGTCGTTCAGCTCGAGTGCGATCGCACGGGCCGCGAATTGCAGGCCGAGGAGGTGCTCGCGCTCTTCACCCGCGAGTTCCTCAACATCAGCGAGCCTTACGCGCTCTCGCGCGCCAAGTTCTACGAGGAGGCCGTCGCGGGCAGCTCCGCCAACATCACGCACTTCTCCGGCGTTCTGAGCATGCGCGGCAAGTTCGTGCAGCTCGAGTCGCGCGGCAACGGCCCGATCGACGCCTTCTTTGGCGCGTTGGGGCAGGCGGGCATCGAGGGCTACTCCTTCATCACCTACTCCGAGCACGCGATCTCGATGGGTTCCGACTCGCAGGCCGTCGCCTACATCCAGCTGCGCGCGCCCGGCGGGCGGCGCATCTACGGCGTGGGCACCGAGCACAACATCAACTTCGCGTCGGTCAAGGGCATCCTCAGCGCCATCAACCGCTTTGAAAACGGCAAGTTCTAAGAAAATACGCCGGAGCCTTTGCGCCCTCCCCTGTCGCCGGGGAGGGCTTTTTCCTCTGCGCACGATTTCCATTGGACAAATCCCGCGCGCGCATGTATAATGACGGCATCCCACCGCATCGAGGTGATCCCATGCCCGCATCCTATGTACACCAAAGCGTGGCGCTGCGCGCGCTGACGCCCGGCCTCGTGCCGGACGACGGCGGTGCATTGACCATGGCGGCGCTGGCCGGGGCCGAGGGGCCGGATCCGATGTTCTTCTCCTTCGCGCCGAACCCGGGCGGGCCGTACCCGCCGAAGGTGGGCAGCCTGATGCACACCCGCCGGACGGACGAGTTCCTCGCGGCGCTGTGCGAGGCGTGCGCGGGGAGCGAACTCACGCGCGCCTATGCGCTGGGCTTCATGACCCACTACGCGACGGACACGACCTTCCACCCGTTCGTGTACGCCCGCTCGCTCGACGGCCGCGGCGCATACTCCTCCAGCGCACACTGCACGCTGGAGCACGGCTGGGAGACGATGCTCTACCGCCGTCAGGGGCACGAGACGGGCCTGCCGCGCCAGATGGCGGGCTTCGCGGGGCTGACCGCCGCCCAGAAGGACGAAATCGCCCGGGCGCTCGCCGCGGCGATCGCGAAGATCTTCCCGGAGAGCGCGCTCTCGCTGCGGCGCACGCGGCAGAGCTTTGACGACGCGGTGGGCGTGTGTGACCTGCTGCGCTCGCAGAGCGGGCGCAAGTATCGCCTGCTGGGCGCGGCGCTCTCGCCGCTGCGGCTGGACGTGCCGCTGCACGCGCACATGATGCCGCCCGAGCCGCCCGAGGGGGACGCCGCCAACGACGCACACGCCCCTTGGGCCTCGCCGTGGGCGCCGGACGAGCCGCGCACGGAGGGCTTTGGCGAGCTGTATGATGCGGCGGTTTCCCGCGCGGGCGAGCTGGCGGAGTGCGCGCGGGGCGCGATGCAGGGCCGCGTGTCGCGCGCGAGCCTGATTTCCCTTACGGGCGGCAAGAGCTACGACTCCGGCCTGCCGTGGCAGGAATCCGTTCCCGTGGAGCGCTCGCCGGGCGCGCTGCGCGCGGCGCAGGCGGCCGCGAAGGGATCGGATAAACGATAAAATTTGACGCCATCCATTAAAACGCCTTGCAATCGCGCGTCTCTTGCCGTATAATGCTCATAAATGCGCGCCCAACGCGGGCGACATCCGGAGGTGATCGCATGGCGTCCTCTTCCCTTTCCTTCGTGCGCGAGCAATTTGTCAGCTCGGCGCGCGCCCTTCGGCGCACGCGCACCCTCGCGCTGACGGGCGTTCTGCTCGCCGCGCAGATCGCGCTCGCCTCCTACGGCTCCCTGCGGCTGACGGACAGCCTGTGGGTGTCGCTCTCGCATCTGGCGCTCGCGCCAACGGCGATGCTCTTTGGCCCGGTGGTCGCCGCCGTGCAGGCCGCCGCGAGCGACATCCTGAGCTTTCTCATTCGCCCGAGCGGGCCGTACTTCCCGGGCTTTACGCTCACGGCGCTGCTCTCCGGGGTGATCTACGGCGTGGCGCTCTACCGCACGCGCTGCACGCTCGTACACATCGTGATCGCGCGCGCGGCGATCGTCGTGCTGCTCAACATCCTGCTCAACACGCTCTTTCTGACGATGCTCTACGGCCCGTCCTACTTTGCGACGATGCCCGCGCGCGCGCTCAAGAGCCTGATCCAGTGGCCCATCGACTGCGCGCTGCTCGCGGTCGTGCTGCGGCTGGTGCGGCGCATCCCGCTGCCTCCGGACACGCGGGGATAACCGCATGTAATACTTTGCCGTGGAGCACAGGATGGGGTCTGGGGACAATGTCCCCAGACAGGGTTTGGGGCGGTAGCCCCAACGTTCCCCAAATCGCGAAGCGATTGTAAAGAGTAGCCCGGAAGCGAAGCGATCCCGGGCGGGCGGATTATGAAAAGTTACTTTATCCAGCTTTTGCTTGTCCGGCGTAATCCAATGTCGGAGTGTGTGTAGATCACTCGATTTGAGAATAGTAAAAGGCGATCACGGCGTCGTGACCGCTTTTTTATTGGCGCTTCAAAGCATCTTCTGCGTTTCCTCCCAGCCCTCGGAGAGCACCTTTTGAAAGGCGACCGCGTTGGGGCCGATGCTCTCCGCCTTCTCCATCGAGATCGGGAAATGGACGCACAGGTGGCCCTTGAAATCGTTGGTGGTGATGTGCTGCGAGCTGTGCGGCGCGCTCGCCGTTGAGGCCATGTACGTCTTCCCGTCGGCAAACGTCACCCAGACGGGCTTGCGCGTCCAGTCCTGCTTGCCGCCGAACGCCTGCGTCATCGCGGCGGTGTCCTGCTTGGTCAGCGGCTCCGCGTCCATGTGCGCGTCCTTGGTCATGATGCGCAGCGTCCACGAGATGCCCGTGGAATAGTCGTACACGGTGCAGTGTTCGCCGTTCGCGTAGTTCCTGCGCCAGCCGTAGAAGTCGGCGTAGATCACGTTGCCCGCCTTTGCAGACGCGGTCGGCACGGCGGAGGCCGCCGTGCCGTTTGCAAGATCCGCGTTGATCGCCGAGAGCGTGTTTCGCCCCGCGATGCCGTCCGCCGTCAGCCCCTTGGCCGACTGATACGCCTGCACCGCCGCCGTCGTCTGCGTGCCATAGTAACCCGTCGCCGTCCCGGCGAAGTAGCCCAGAGCCGCGAGCGCGTTTTGCAGGCGCTTCACGTCCTCTGAGCGGCTGCCGTAGCGCAGGGTGCGCGTCGTGTCGAGCTGGCTTGAGGCGTGCGCCGCCGTCGTTCCCGGGGCCGCCGTCGCCCCCGGAGCGGGCGTCGCGCCGGGCGCGGGCGTTTTCCCGCTCATCTCCTCAAAGATCTTGTCCAGCGTCCTCGGCCCCGCGACGCCGTCCGCCGAGAGACCGTGGTCGCGCTGGAAGAGCCGCACCGCTTCCTTCGTCAGCCGCCCGTAGCTGCCGGTGACCGTGCCGGTGTAGTAGTCGAGCGTCTTCAAATTCTCCTGCAGCGCACGCACAGCGTCGCCGCTCATCCCCTCCTTGAGCAGCGTCGCCGAACCGTCCGCCGGGGCCGCCGTCGTCCCCGCTGTCGTCGTCCCCGGGGAGGCCGTCTGCGCGCCGCCGCTCATCACCGCAAAGAGCTTGTCCAGCGTGCGCGGCCCGGCCACGCCGTCCGCGGAGAGGCCGTTCTTCTTCTGGAACTGCCGCACGGCCTCCTTCGTCAGCCGCCCGTAGCTGCCGGTGACCGTTCCAGTGTAATAGCCCAGCGTCTTCAAATTCTCCTGCAGCGCACGCACCGCGTCGCCGCTCATCCCCTCCTTGAGCAGCGTCGCCGAGCTATTCGACGGGTTAATCGTCGTCCCCGCAGCCGGCGCGCCGCCCAACAGCGCCGCAAGCTGGGAAAGCGTCCTCGGCCCCGCGACGCCGTCCGCAGAGAGGCCGTATTTCTTCTGAAACCTGCGCACGGCCTCCTTCGTCAAATCGCCGTAATGCCCGGTCGCCGTGCCCGTGAAATAGCCCAGCGCCTTCAAGTCCTCCTGAAGCCGCTGCACGGCCGAGCTTTGCATGCCGCTGCGCAGCACGGTCGAGCCGTCTGCATACGCGCCGACCTGCGCGGCGGTTCCGCCCGTCAGCGCGATCTCCACGCCCGACTTCTCCGCGATCCAGCGGAGGGTGTCCTCGTCCGCCACGCCCGTCTGCGGCAGGCCGTAGCGCTTTTGGAATTTCTTGACCGCGGCCTGCGTCTTCTCGCCGAAGCTGCCGGTGATGTCCGCGTAGTAAAAGTTCAGCTCGGTCAGCGCCGTCTGCATCTGCGCGATCGCATCCGCGCTGTCGCCGATGCGGTAGCTCTGCGCCCGCGCCGGAACGCCCGCGGCGAGCATCGCCCCCGCCAGCGCCAGCGCGCACGCCCTTCTCCTGCGCCTGTCCATAAGGTCGCTCCTTTCCCCATCCCGCCGGGCGGGACGCGTTTGCCCTGTGTAGGGATATGCCGCCAGCGCGGCGCATCCTCACGCGTTCGCCTCAATTCGGGGATTTTTTTGTCCTTCCCTTATATAGACGCGCGAAGCGGAGGAAAATTTCACCTTTTTTGCAAAAAATGGGTTATTGGAAAAGCGCGCGCCAATGGGAGACGCCAAGGACGAATTGACAGCGTGGCAAAAAACGGATATAGTTTCCTTAGCGCCGGCGCGAACACGCCGCGCGTTTAAGACGAAAAAGACGGGGAGGGCGTCATGCTTTACAATGCGCGCAATGGAAGCGTCCGCGTCGGGGACTCCGAGATGGATTATGTTTCCTTTGGCTATGGAAGCCAAAATCTCGTCATGCTGCCCGGCCTTGGGGACGGGCTTTCCACGGTCAAGGGGACGGCCTTGGTTTTCGCGCTGATGTACAGGCGTTTCGCCAAGGCGTTTACCGCGTATGTCTTCAGCCGGAAAAATCCTCTTCCGGAGGGCTACTCCACAAGGGACATGGCGAGGGATCAGGCGCAGGCGATGGCCCTTCTCGGCATCCCAAAGGCGGACGTGATCGGCATATCGCAGGGCGGCATGATCGCGCAGTATCTGGCAATCGACCATCCGGATCGGGTCGATCGCCTCGTGCTGGCGTCCACCTGCGCAAGCCCCAATGAAACCCTGCAAGAAGCGGTCGGCGCGTGGATCGAAATGGCGAAGCGGGGAGATTATCGCGGGCTGATGATCGACACCGCGGAAAAATCCTATTCGCGGGCGCGCCTCAAAACGTACCGCCTGCTCTACCCATTCATCGGAAGGATGGGAAAGCCAAAGAGCTTTCAGCGCTTTCTCGTTCAGGCGGCCTCCTGCCTGCGGCACGACGCTTACGATGAGCTTGGCAAGATCGCCGGCCCCGCGCTGGTGATCGGCGGGAACCTCGACCGGATTGTGGGCGCCGCCGCGGCCCCGGCGATCGCCGAGCGAATCGCCCATAGCGAGCTGTTCCTCTATCCGGGCCTCGGCCATGCGGCGTATGAAGAGGCCAAGGATTTTAACGAACGGGTCTTGCGCTTTCTGGCTCGGTGACAAGGCCCGATGCCGCGCAAAGACAGGTGATCCCCACGGGGCGGCTTTCTTGCCCCGTGGGGATCGCGTTATTCTTTGTTCGGTTGCTTCCGTCGTTTGCGCGGTCAACGCCCTTCCCGCGCCTGGTCGCCCTCGCCCAGCACGAGTTCTTCTCCGTCCAGCACGGCGCGCAGCAGGCGCTCGCCGCGCTCGTCGTAGACGAGCGAGAGGCGGAAAAACGGCCGCCCCTCGCGCAGCAGGCGTAAAAAGATGCGGTCGCCCTCCCACAGGGGCAGCGATTCGATCTCGCGCGCGGGTACCCAGCGCAGCGTGCCCTCGTCGCAGTCGGTCGGCTCGCCCTCCGGTGCGTCGGCGGTGAACAGGTGCATGTCCTCGTTCCAGTCGCCGCTGTGAAAGGCGACGATCCCGCGATACGCCCAGCGCGTCAGGCGGTAGCCGGTCTCCTCGTACACCTCGCGCAGCATGCACGCCTGCGGGGTCTCCCCCGGCTCCATCCTGCCGCCCACGCCGAGCCACTTGCCCGCGTTCCCGTCGTCCTTCTTCTTGTCGCGGTAGAGCATCAGCGTGTGCTCCCCGCGCGAGATGTAGCAAAGCGTCGTCTCCATATCGTGCCTCCCCCGGTCTTTGGGCGGGGCCGCGCGGCCCGCCCGCCGCGCCCATTATAGCGCCGCGCGGGGAGGCGCGTCAAGGCGTCATTCCCGCCAGAGGAAGCGCATGAACTCCGGCGCCTGCGCGCTCCAGTCCGCCTCGCAGTGCCTGCCCTCGGGGAGGATGCGGCTCTCCACGCGCGCGCCCCGGCGCATGAGCGCGTTCGCCAGCTCGAGCAGGCCGCCCGCCTCGCGCGCCAGCGCGCGCCGGTCCCGCGGCTCCGCGCCGCCCAGCGACAGGTACACGCGCGTGTCCGGCGAGATCGCCGCCTCCCCGGCGAGGGCGAGCATCTCCCCGCGGCACTCGCCCAGCGCGGGCGACGGGCACGCCGCCTTGGAAAACACGTCGTTTCGGGCGATCACCGCGTACAGGCTCATCAGCGCGCCCATCGAGCCGCCGAGTGCGCCCGTACACGCGCGGTCAGGCAGCGTGCGAAAGCGCGCGTCGATCACGGGCTTGAGCTTGTCCGCCACAAAGGCGAGCGTCTCGCTCCCCCGCGCCTGCAACCCCGCCCAGCGCGAGGCCGCCAGCGGAAACGGGCTGTACTCGGCCATGCGCCGGTCGCCCTCGCCGCTGCTCTCCAGCGCGGCGACGATCATCGGCTTGTCCCAGCGCATGAGGAAGCGGTGCAGGTTCCAAGTGCCGCCGCAGTCGTCGCCCAGCGACTCAAAGGCGCTCTGCCCGTCGAACATGTACATGACGGGATAGCGCTCGTCCGTCTCCTCGTAATCCTCCGGCAGGTGGACGCTCACGACGCGCTCCTCCATCCCCGGATCAAAGTCCATCCCAAAACGCTCGATCATGCGTGCCCCCGTATTCTCGGCGCGTGCGCCTTCGCTGTTATCCTCTATGCGCGCCGCGCGCAAAATATGACGGCTTTTCGCCGGCGCTCGCGTGTGGTATAATAGATAAAAATGCCGGAAAGGAGGGGCTGCGATGGACTGCGTGATCTTGGGCGGCGGCGCGGCGGGGCTGACGGCGGCGGCGGCGCTCTCGCGGCGCGGCGTCCCGGTGACGCTCGTGGAGCGGCTGCCGCGCGTGGGCAAAAAGCTGCTCGCCACCGGAAACGGGCGCTGCAACCTCTCCAACCGCGACATGCGCGCCGAGTTCTACGGGGACGCCGCGCCGTTCGTCGGCGCGCTCTACGAGGCCGTGCCGCCCGCGCGCGTGCTGGGGTTTTTGAGCGAACTGGGCCTGCTCTTCGCCGAGGAGGAGGGCCGCCTCTACCCGCGCACAATGCAGGCGGCCTCCGTGCTGGACGCGCTGCGCGGCGCGTGCGCGCGCGGCGGCGTGCGGGTGGAGACCGGCGTCGAGGCGACGCGCATCCGCCCCTCGCGCCACGGCGGCTTCGCCGTGGAGACGAGCGCGGGCAAGACGCTGCGCGCCGGCGCGCTGCTCGCGGCGATGGGCGGCAGCGCCGCGCCGCAATACGGCACGGACGGCGCGGGCGCGCGTCTGCTGGCCGAATTGGGGCACACGGTCGCCCCGGCGCTGCCCGCGCTGGTGCAGCTTCGCTGCGAGCATCCGGCGCTGCGCGCGCTCGCGGGCATCCGCGCCCGCGCGGCGCTCACGCTGACGGTGGACGGAAGGCCCGAAGCGCGCGAGGCGGGCGAGGTGCTCTTCGCCCACTACGGCGTCTCCGGCGTGTGCGTCTTCCAGCTCTCGCGGATGGCCTCGCCCGCGCTGGCGCGGGGCCGGGACGTGCGGCTTGCGCTCGACCTGCTGCCGGAGCTGCCGCCGGATGAATCATGGCTGCAAGCGCGCGCACAGGCGATGGGCGGCGCCGAGGCCGCGGCGCTGCTGACGGGCGCGCTGCCGAGGCTGCTTTCGCAGGCCGCGCTGGACGAGGCGGGCGTGCCCCGCGCCGCCGCCTGCGCCGCGCTGACGGCGCGGCAGATTGCCGCCCTGTGGCGGGCGCTGCGCGCGTTCCCGCTGCGCGTCGCCGGGACGCTGGGGCTGTCCCACGCGCAGGTCACGCGCGGGGGCGTGGCGCTGCGCGAGATCGACCCGCACACGATGGCCTCGCGCCTGTTCCCCGGGCTGTACGTCGCCGGGGAGCTGCTCGACGCGGACGGCCCGTGCGGCGGCTACAACCTGCACTTCGCCTTCGCCGGGGCCTTGGCTGCGGCGGACGCCATCGCGAGCGCGCCCGGCGCGTGAAAGGAGCCGTATGCTTCGCCTGACCGACCTTCGCCTGCCGCTGGATCACGAACACGACGCGCAGGCGCTCACGCAGGCCGCCGCGCGGCGGCTGGGCGTGCGCGCCGCGCAGATCGAAAGCTGCCGCCTCGCGCGCAGGAGCGTGGACGCGCGCAAAAAGGACGACGTCCACTTCGTCGTCTCCGCCGACGTGACGCTTTCCGACGCGCGGGAGGAGCGCCGCGCCGCCGCGCGTCTGGGGGCGGGCTGCGCCGTACCCGCGCCGTATGCGCCGCCGCGCTTTTCCGCCCTGCGCCTTTCCTCCCGGCCCGTCGTCGTGGGCTTCGGCCCGGCGGGGCTGTTCGCCGCGCTCACGCTGGCGGAGGCGGGCGCGCGCCCGCTGGTGCTCGAGCGCGGGCAGGACGTCGAGACCCGCGCGCGCGACGTGCGCCGTTACTGGGAACGGGGCGACGCGGCGCTGAATCCCAACTCCAACGTGCAATTTGGCGAGGGCGGCGCGGGCGCCTTTTCGGACGGCAAGCTGAACACCGGCACCAAGGATCCGCGCGGCGAGTACATCCTGCGCACGCTCGTGCGCTTCGGCGCGCCGGAGGACATCCTCGTGGACGCCAAGCCGCACATCGGCACGGACAAGCTCGCGCCCGTGGTCAAGGCGATGCGCGAGGCGATCCTCTCGCTGGGCGGCGAGGTACGCTTTGGCGCGCGGTTGACGCGCGTGGAGATCGCGGGCGGCCGGGTGCGCGGCGTCGTCTGGGAGGACGCGCAGGGTTCGCACGAGACGGCCGCCGAGCGCGTGATCCTCGCCGTGGGCCACAGCGCGCGCGACACGTTCCTCTCGCTCTACGAGGACGGCCTCACGATGGCGCAAAAGCCCTTCTCCCTCGGCGCGCGCATCGAGCACCCGCAAGCCCTCATCGACCGGGCGCAGTACGGCGCGGCGGCAGGCCATCCCGCGCTGGGCGCGGCGGACTACAAGCTCGCCGTTCACCTGCCGGGCGGGCGCGGCGTCTACACGTTCTGCATGTGCCCCGGCGGCACGGTCGTCGCTGCCGCGAGCGAGCCGGGCGGCGTCGTCACCAACGGCATGAGCGTCTACGCGCGCGACGGGCAAAACGCCAACAGCGCCCTGCTGGTGAGCGTCGCTCCGGAGGACTTTGGCGGCGATCACCCGCTGGCGGGCATGTTCCTGCAACGGGAGATCGAGCGGCGCGCGTTCCTCGCGGGCGGCGGCGACGGCCGCGCGCCCTGCCAGCGCGTGGGCGACCTGCTCGCAGGGCGCGCGAGCGATCGCGTGGTGCCGCTTACGCCCAGCTACCGCCCCGGCGTGACGCCGGGCGATCTGGCCAGCGTGCTGCCCGATTACGTCGCCAAGGCGATGCGCGAGGCGCTGCCGCTGCTGGGCCACCGCCTGCGCGGGTTCGATTCCCCCGACGCGCTGCTCACCGCGCCGGAGACGCGCTCCTCTTCCCCGGTGCGCCTGCCGCGCGGCGACAGACTTCAAAGCGTGGACGCCGATGGACTCTACCCCTGCGGCGAGGGCGCGGGCTACGCGGGCGGCATCGTCTCCGCCGCCGTGGACGGCGTGCGCTGCGCCGAGGCCGCGCTCTCCTCGCTTGCCTGAGCGAGCAGCACCTCGCGCAGCTCCCGGCAGAGCGTCGCCATCGTCAGCGCCGCATAGCGCCGGGCGGCGGGCGCATCCAATTCCGCGCTCGTTCGCTCGATCAGCGCGCGCCAGTCTTCAAGGCTTTGCCTCAGCTGCGTACACAGCTCGTTTTGCGGCGTGCGCGCCGCAGCCGCTTCCCCCGCGCGCGCGAGGACGCCGGAGAGCGGCTCCTCCGCCTCCGGGCGGCAGAGCGCCCAGAAGAGCGCGTCCGGCGTCTCGAGCAGAGTACACACGGCCTGCGCGCCGTCCTCGCTCGCGCTGACGCGCAGGCGCGCCTCGCGCCACACGTCCTCGTAGACGTAGCTCTCCCGGCCCGGCGCGGCGTCCTCCAGCGCGTCCGGCGTGGCCGCCGCCGCGCAGACGATGCGCATGCGCTCCCCCTGCCAGATCACGCACGGCACGCCCGCCGCGGTCAGCCGCTGCTGCTCCGCCTGCGCCAGCTCGCCGCTGTCGTAGACGCCCAGCTGCAGCGCGTAGACGCGCCGCTCGCCCAGCGTGAGCAGCCGCTGCGTGCGCGCCTGACCGAGCAGCAGCGCGCGCGCCGCGCGCAGCCCGTCCTGCGCCGCGTTCGCCGCCGCCGTCCGCGCGTCCGGCGAGGCCGCGAGCGCGCACAGCGCCGCCACGCATGCGGCCAGCGCGAGCCGCGCGCCCAAGCGTCTGGCGCGCTCGCGTCGCCTCCTGCCGCTCAGGCGGCTTCGCCTCCTGCGCATCCCATCCCCCCGTTCCGCCTTCGAGCCTATGAACCGCGCGGCGCGATTATCCCTCGCCGCCAGACCAGAACCGAGGTGCCTTATGAAGTACACGCTGGATACCATCCCCGTCCTCGACGCCTACCGCGAGGACTGCGAATGTCCCCTGTGCCGCCTGCGCATCCGCTGCGAGGATCAGTATGTGGACAGCATGCTCGGCGCGGCCTACATGGAGCCGGACTGCCGCGTGAAGACCAACGAGACGGGCTTCTGCACGCGCCACTTTTCGCTCATGTACGAGCGGCGCAACCGCCTCGGCCTCGCGCTGATGACGCACACGCACATGCTCGAGGTCATCAAATCCATGGAAAAGCTGCTCGCCGGGGACGGCGGCGCATCCCGGGGCGGGCTGCTCTCCTCGCTGCGCGGCGGCGCGTCCTCGGGCGGGACGCCGCAGGCCATCCGCACGCGCATCGGCGGGTGCGTGATCTGCGAGCAGGTGGACGCCTCCATCCGCCGCTACGCCTACACGATCGCCCAGCTCGCCTTCACGAACGCGGAGTTTCGCGGGATGCTGGAAAAGTCGAAGGGCTTCTGCCTGCCGCATCTGGCGCTGGTGCTCGAGATGAGCGAGCAGACGCTCTCCGCCAAGCAAGCGGCGGAGTTCAAAAAGCTGGTGGGTGAGCTGTCGCTTGCCAACCTGCGCCGCGTCGCCGGGGAGCTGGAGTGGTTCACGCTCAAATTCGATTACCGCAATCAGGACAAGCCGTGGGGCAACAGCCGCGACGCCGTGGAGCGCGGCATCAACAAGCTGATGGGCGCGTGCGTCGGCGAAGAGGCGCAGATGCCCCCGCACAACGACTAGCGAAGGCAGAAAAAAAGAGGCTCCCCCCCTTGTGAGAGGAAAGCCTCTTTCTTTGCCTTTTTCTATTGCCGCTCCCCCGCGTAGCGCGCGGCGAGCGCGGCGTAGTGCTTGTAGAGCGCGGCGAAGCGGCCCATGTGGGCGTTCCACGGCTTTCTCTTGCCGCAGAAGTGCAAGATCGACGTGTGGGTCATCACCCAGTCCATATCCCGCTCCCCTTGGCTGGCGAGCAGGTATTCCCTGAACTTTCGCGCGTCGTAGTTGTAGAGCGTCTCGTCGATGGGCGCGATGCGCTCGCCGTAGAGGCCGTTGAGGATGTCCTGATCGGGCAGCAGCAGCATGCTCTTGTTTTCGCGCACGAAGCGGAAGATGTCCTCCGGCTTCATCTCGCGGCGCGCGCGCTGCAAATCCATCAGCAGTACGCCGGAGTTGAAGTAGCCGTCCGATTCGTAGGCCGCCAGCCGGATGCGGTTTACCGGGCCGGACAGGTCAATGATGCCCTTGTGGATGGCCGCGGCGAACAGGCGGTCGCCCAGCGGCATCCCGTAGAGCGCCGCGAGCGGGCCGATCACCAGAATGTCGGGGTCGAGGTAGAGGATGCGGTCAAGCTCCTGCGGCAGCACCTGCCACGCGAGCAGGCGGTAGTACATCGCCCGGCTGTAATAGCGCATCGTCGGCGCGTCCAAAAACCAGTCCGCGTCCACATGCAAAAGGCGCGCCGTCGCGCCGAAGGCGTCGCACACGCGGCGAAGCGGCGCGAGATCGTCCTCCTGCACGTCGTCGGAGATCAGGTAGAGGCAAACGCGCTCCCCCGGGTTGTTGACCAGCAGCGAAAACAGCATGACCTGCGCGTGGCGCAGATAGTTTTGATCCAGCGTGACGAGGATGTTCATGGCGCTTCTCCCGTACTTTTAGGCTTGGCGCTATGATTATACAGGATTTTTCGCGCCGCGTAAAGGCGGTTTTTTTCGCGCGTGGAGCAAGACGCGCTGAAAAGGCGGGGCAACCCGCCCGACTTAGATCACTGACAAACCCTGCATTCAAAAGAGGATGCAGGGTTTGCTGCGTGTTAAGAGGAACAATAGCGAGGCAACCAGCCTCTTGATGTTTTGAACCGCGGCGGTCAGGAAGCACTGCTCGCGCATATTCCGGATTCCGAGCATGCGAGCATAGCGGAGACCGTGATTGACTTTGGCCTCCGCGAAGGAACGTTCAATGGTCTGCTTTCTCCATGCGTAGATGCGACTGCCGACACCAGTCTTTGTAAAAGCAATGACAGCATCCAAAGCATCCTGCCAAACATGTCTGTCCACCATCCTTCTGCTCATACTCTTACCGAAGCACTCTGCTCGTCGTGGACAAGCGGCGCAGGTTTTGCTGTCGCAGAAGTATTATCCGAAAAAGTATCTCCGGGTCGATGGCCGGTCGTCCGTTGTCCGCACAATACAGCGGCGCGCACAGATCATAGATAAAGCTAAAATCGACTGCTCTATCCACTTTCCGAAGCAGATGATCCTCCGGTATCATCTGCTCCATGATGACCAAGCTTATCTCCTGCTGCTTTTCTCGCTGCTGCCTCAGCATTTCAAACACCACCCGTGTTTATTACTGCATTATATATTCGACATTACCCCCTGTTTTCCCTTTTGGTTTCTCGCTCCCTGTTACAATATATTTGCCTCACGGATGCGGCAACCAGTCGCAGACGCGAGACATCTCGTTGCCCAAGCTGTA
>CANRLC010000011.1 GCA_947631405.1 uncultured Clostridia bacterium
TTTTTATTTGCAGGCTTGCGATTCCCGACGTTCCGCCCGCCTCTCCTCCGCCACTGGCGGCGGCGGGCTTCAGTCCCAGACGACCTTCTCGGCCTCGCCCTCGGCGAACGGGCCGGGCAGCGCCGTCACGCCGCGATGGTCGCCGAGGTAGTCGCGGTCGAAGGTGATCGCGGTGCCGTCCGGGTTCTCGAAGCGCTGCTCCGGCTCGAAGGCGCAGCCCAGCACGTCGCTGGTGACGATCGACGCGTCAAAGCCCGCAAGCTTCTCGTAGAGATCGGTCTTGAGGGTGATCTTTCCGTCCTTCTCGACCAGCTCCACATGCACGGGTGCCTCCTGCACAAAGCCCTTCTTCTCGTGGCGGCTGACGCTCGCCCCGCCGAAGTAGGCGTTGCCCTGTACCCACACGGGCAGGTGGCCGAAGTGATACTGCGCCAGACCGCCCATGTCCGCCAGTCCTCCCTTAAAGGGCGCGACCCACGTCTCGTAATCCGGGAAGATGTCGAACGGCGCGGTGCCGACGACCTCGTAGTCGTTGTCCTCCGCGGTCTTCTCGGGGTGCTCGATCGGGTAGTGCTGCACGAAGATGTTGTTGTAGATGCGGTCGTCGCCGTGCAGGATGGTCATAAAGCCCGCGACCTCGGTGCGGTGGCGGATGTGATAGGGCGTGTAGCGCGGCTCGCGCTGGCCGTTGATGATGCTGTCCACGCCCGAGTTGATGAGGCCGAACGCGCCGAGCATCAGGTTGTGTACGCAGGCGACGCCCTCGCTGGGGATGGTGACGGACGCCTTGGACAGCAGCAGGTTGTTGTCGATGAGCGTCGGGCCGTGGCCGACCTCGATGAAGACATCGGTGTTGAACATCGCGCCCGGAGCGGGCTGTGCAAACGCGGGCCGCTGGTTGTCGTGCATCAGGTTGCCCGTGATGCGCGCGCCCTGCGCCTCCCAGTCGCACCAGATGCCCATGATGCAGTGGTGGATGTGGTTGCGGCGGATGGTCACGTCGATGGCGGCGTGCAGCTTGATGCCTCCCGTCTCCGCGCCGCCCAGCTGCTGGGAGGTACAGATGTGGTGGATGCGGCAGTCCTCGATGGTGGAGAACACGCCGCCCATGCGCCCGACGATGCCCGTCTGCTCGCAGTGGTGTATCTCACAGCGGCGCACGATATGGGAGCCTACCTTCTCCTTGAGCCAGCCGTGGTACTGGCCGCGGCAGACGGCGTCGCGCTCCATCTGCGTGGGGTTCTTGACGCGCTTGGTGAAGAAATACATGTCGTTTTCCGGATCGCGGTACTTGCCCAGCGAGATGCCGCAGCAGCGGCTGTTGCACACCTCGCAGTCCTCGATGATCCAGCCGCGGCTCCAGTGCGGGCCGATCAGGCCGTCCTGATAGGCGGCGGGCGGCGCCCATGTGGTGGCGGCGCAGGTGAGCTTGAAGCCGCTCACCGTGATGTAGCCCACGCCCGTGACGCTGGGCATGAAGCAGTTGCGGCGCACGGCGAACTCGACGTGCTCGGCGTTCGGATCCTTCCCTTGGAAGTTGGCGTAGATCACGGTCGTGTCGCCGTCCTGCTCAGTGAACCACTTATAGCGCGACTCCTCCGGGAACCACGCGCAGGGATCCGCCTCGCCCGCCACGCAGGCGTCGAGCGAGTCGGCCTCGTACATCGCCCGCTCGCCGAGGTACACGCTGCCCGTGTGCCGCACGTTCGGCGCGAAGTACCAGTCGCCGCAGACGAGCGTGGTGTAGGGGTTGTAACCGGCGAACACGCTATTGGGCACGCGCGCGACATAGGTGTTTCCCTTGTAGGGCTTCCAGCCCGTCAGCTCCTCGGCGCCGGTGATGACCGCGCCGCGCGGCGTCTCGCTGCGGTAGACGATGCGCGCGTCCTCCGTGCCGGCGTGGCGGGGATCGACGTACTCCCGATAGACGCCGGGCGCGACGACGACCTCGTCCCCCGGCATGGCGACCGCCGCCGCGTCGTTGATGCGCTTGAAGGGCCGCTCCTTGGTGCCGTTGCCCTCGCGCGGCGCGTTCACGTTGACGTAATAGATCATGTCCTGCTCCTTTCGCCCCGGCAATTCGCCGACAGGCCTTGACGTTGTGGCTTTTCGCGACTACAATGATGATATTCCATCCGGCAAACTCTGTCAAGAGGAGGAACATGAAATGGATGCGCTCTCCCATCGCAAAGCCTGCGCGCGCGTGCGCCTGATCCACGCGGACGGCACGCCCGTCGCCCACCGCGAGATCGCCGTCGACCAGACGGCGCACCGCTTTCTCTTCGGCTGCGGCGCGTTCGAGTCGATGGCCGCCCAGCAGTCGCCCGACCCCGCGCGCCGCGCGCTCGCCGAGGCGAACGTGCAAAAGTGGCTGGGCCTGTTCAACTACGGCACGCTGCCCTTCTACTGGGGCCGCTACGAGCCTGTGCCCGGGCACACCGCCAAGGAGGCGACGATGGCCGCCGCGCAGTCGCTGCGCGCGCACGGCGTCACGCTCAAGGGCCACCCGCTCTGCTGGCACACGGTCTGCGCCGACTGGCTGCTCGCCTACGACAACGAGGAGATCTTCCGCCGCCAGATCGAGCGCATCCACCGCGAGGTGAGCGATTTCCGCGGCGTGGTCTCGCTCTGGGACGTCATCAACGAAGTCGTCATCATGCCGGACTTCGACAAATACGACAACGCCGTCACCCGCCTGTGCCGGGAGAAGGGCCGCGTCGTGCTGGTCAAGGCGGTGTTCGAGGCGGCGAAGGCGTGCGACCCGGACGCGACGCTGCTCATCAACGATTTCAACACCAGCGCGGCCTACGCGCACCTGATCGAGGATCTGCTGAGCGCGGGCGTGCCCATCGGCGCGATCGGCATCCAGTCCCACCAGCATCAGGGATTCTGGGGGCTTAACAAGCTCGGCGAGGTGCTGCACCGCTTCGAGCGCTTCGGACTGCCCCTGCACTTCACCGAGAACACGCTGATCTCCGGCCACCTGATGCCGCCGGACATCGTCGATCTCAACGACTATCAGGTGGACGTCTGGCCCACCACGCCGGAGGGCGAGGCGCGGCAAGCCGAGGAGATCGCGACGATGTACAGCGCGCTCTTTGCGCATCCGCTGGTGGAGGCCATCACCTCGTGGGATTTCACCGACGACTGCTGGCTGCACGCGCCCGCCGGGCTGCTGCGCGCCGACGGCACGGAGAAGCCCTCCTACGAGGCGCTGCGCTCGCTCATCCACGGCGCATGGGAGACGCACGAGCGCCTCGTCACCGACGCGGACGGCTGCCTGCGCTTCACGGGCTTCAAAGGGGACTATCGCCTCGCCTGCGGCGGGGAGAGCGCGACGCTCTCGCTGGACGCCGACGCGCAGGCGACGCTCACGCTGCGCGCGTGACGCGGCAAAGACGGGATTGCCTTTTCACAGATAAAACCCTTATGTGCTGTAAACCAAAGGGAGGGGTCTGGGGACAATGTCCCCAGACAGGGTTTGGCGCTGGAGCCTGCCGCCGCCTGTGGCGGATGAAGGCAGGCGGAACGCGGGGAATCACAAGGAGTGAGCGAAGCTCACGACTATGTGAGTTCCCCGGATCGGTAGCCCCAACGGTACCCCAATCGCGAAGCGATTGCCAAATGTAGCCCGGAAGCGAAGCGATCCCGGGCGGGTTGCTCATGAAAAGTTGCGGTACCCCGCCTATGCTTGCTCAGCGTAACCCATGACAGAATGATTCGATCATTTGATCTGAGAATAGTATTAGAGAGACGACTGGGGCCGCCGGAAAACCGGCGGCCCCTTCTATGCTTCTATGCTTGCCTTACTGCGCCAGCAGCGCGCTCACGGCGCTCATGATCTCCTCATTCTGGGTGAGGCTCATGCAGACGCCCATCAGCTGCGCGAAGGCTTGCTGCTTGACCGTCTCCCGATTCTGGGAATCGGAGAGATCGATCGCCGGGCCGGGCGCGAACTCGATGCCGTCGTATTCGTCGGCCTGCGCGCTCACGTTCGCCGTGACCGCCATGCCCAGCGCCTCGACGCGCGCGTTCGCGCCGAGCAGGAAGCCGCCGTCCGACACGCTGGTCTCGCCCTGCGCGCTCGCCGTGAGCAGCGCCTTCGGCTCGCCGTTCACGCGCTCGCTCACCGTGCCGCTCAGGTCAAACGCCTCCGCGTCGTCGCCGCCGTCGGTCTTGTAGGTCGCCGCGCCGTCGATGGCGACGCCCTGCGCCGTGCCCTGCGCCGCTTGGCGCACCTCTAGATAGCCGCTCAGGCTGTTGGCGTTCACGCCGTCCACGTCGCGCCCGACCCACAGGTCGAGGTCGCCCGCCAGACGGTTGCCCTCCATCAGCTCCAGCTCGCCGTGCGCGGTGTGGTGCTTCTGCTCGCGCTCGTCGCTCTTGACCGAGTAGACGAGATCGCCCTCGTAGGGCAGCAGCGAGGAGATCTGCGGCACCTGCAAATCGTAGCCGACCACCGCGCCGTAATCGTCGTAGCCGAGGGTCATGTGGATGGTGCGCTCCGGGGTGATGTCCGCACCCTCCATCGCGTGCTCGACGCTCTTGTCCAGCTTCTTGATCGCGTATTCGATGTCGTCCTTGGTACACAGCGCGCCGTCGTCATACACGGTCGCAGAGGGCTGCACCCAGTCCACCGCGGGATCCATCTTCTCCTCGGTGAGCAGGCCGTCCACGAGCCGCCGCACCTGATAGCGCGTCACCCCGGCCTCGGCGAGCACGTCGGAGAGCGCCTGCTCCAGCGGGCCGCATTCGTCGCGCAGCGTCCAGAGGATGTTGACGAGGAAATCAAAGAAGTTCCACGACGGCGCTTCCGTCACCATCCGCAGGGAGACGGCGTCGCGCGTGTCGGTTGCCGCCACAGGCTCGTTGTCAAAGACGTAGAGCTTGCCCGTCTCCCGCTGCGTGTAGGAGATCCAGCCGAGCAGGTGGCCCATCAGCGTGAAGCGCAGATCGTCCAGCGCGATGACGAGCCGCTCCTTGGCCGGCAGCGAGGCGAAGGCCGGGTCGTTCACGCCGACGCCCTGCACGCCGCCGCCCGCCGGAAAGGCGAGCACCGAGTCGCCCGTCAGGTTCGTCTTCGCCTGAATCGAGCCGTCCCCGGCGATCAGCGCGTCCGCCGTCAGCAGCGGCGCGCCGCCCACCGTCAGCGCGGCCTTCACGCGCGCGGTGCCGAAATCGTCGTAGAAGGAGAGCTTCAACTCCGCCATCTCCAGCAGCTTGCGCAGCGCCTGCGCGCGCGCGGAGGCCGCCTCGTCCGCCTCGAGCGAAAAGCCGACCGTGACGTCGATCTGCAGCCCGCCGACGTAGGCGTCGCTGATCGCCGTCGCCGTCACCTGCCCCGCCGGGATAACGTAGCCGCCCTCGGCTAGCGCGACGCAGTGCGACAGCAGCAGGGCCGCGCTCACCGCCAGTGCAACGATGCGTCTTGTGATGTTCATTCCTCGCTCCTTTCCCCATGCAGCGCCTGCGCGCTCATAGGCCGCTTTCGATTTTATTCATGCTGTCCTCGCCGAGCTGCGCGTACAGCCCGGCCGTCAGCGCGTGCAGCGCCTCGTCAAGCGCCGCGCGCGCGTCCGCCTGCGCCTCGCCGTCCGTCTGCGGGGCGGCGGGCGCGGTCAGGGCCGGCTTGCCGCCCGCCAGCGCCGTGAGCGTCACGCCGCCGCCGAGGAAGTCGTTGCCGTCCATCGTCACCGACAGCGTCCCCTCCGCCGTGAGCGGAACGGGGCCGCTCTGCCCCTCGGCCGTTTCCACATTCAGGCGGCCCTTGAGCGTCGCGGCGATGTCGTTGAGGCGCTGCATGCGCCGCCCCGGCGTCCTGTCCGTGTGGCCGAGCGTCACGGAGACGGCGATCTTTTCGGAGAGGCCGCCCTCGTCCGCCGTCCAGTCGTTGGTCAGGCGCACCGTCAGGCGGCTGTCGATGCGGCTGCCCTCCAGTTCGCCGTCCGAGCGCAGCGACGTTTGCACGCTCGCCTTGCCCTTCGCGTCCTTGCGCTGAACCTCCGAGGAGCGCGTGCTGGCGTAGGTGAGCGTGAAGTGGTTGTCCTCGTCGCGCGTCGCCGTCAGCTCGAACGTGTCCTTCGGCGCGCGCCCGCCCGGCTGGCGCAAAAAGCCCGTCACCTCGTAGGGCGCGCCCCCGTCCGGCGGCGTGATCGCGCCGCTCACGTCGATGCGCGTGAGCCGCTCTCCGTCGTCGGACATCGTCCGCTCGACGGCAAACGCGCGCGCGACCGTCAGCCCCAGCGGCAGCGCGTCGCCGGGCTGCAGCGCCTCCAGCGCCTGCGCGAGCGCCGCGAGCGGCACGCGCTCGACGATGGAATCGACGCCCGGCAGCGTCCAGAGCGTCGCCTGCGGCAGCGAGGAGAGCAGCGCCTCGTCCGGCGCGAAGGTGTGCCCGTTCAGCCGCATCGCGGAGCCGTCGCGCGCGAGGGCCGCGTCCAGCAGCGTCTCGCCGCCGCGCTCGATGCGCAGCGCGTCCGCGCCGTCCTCGCCGCCCACGCTCTCGACGGTCAAGGTCGTGCCGGAGAGCATGTCCCGCAGCACGGTTAGATCGCGCGCGTAGAGCGCGTTGTCGGCGGTGAACTGCGCCGTCACGCGCAGGTCGTCCTGCCTTTGCAGGGCCTGCGCCGCGCGCAGCAGCCCCGGCGAAAAGCACTCGACGCCCGGCAGCGTCTGCGCCGCCGCCGTCGCGGTCAGCAGCGCAAACGCCGCACACGCCGCCGCAAGCATCCGTTTCACCCTCGCTCGCCTCCGTCCTCGCGCCCTTCTATTCTAACGAAGGAGCGCGCCGTTTTCATCCCGCGTGGCCAAAGTTTCGCGTCAGCCGTCGTCCCGCGGGGAGGACTCCTCCTGCCAGACGGCCACCTCGGCGAGCGCCCGCTCGTCGAGCACGATGACGCCGCCCTCCACGTCCACCCGCGCGACGGCGCGCCGCAGCGCGGGCATGAGCATCTCGCCGCGCGGCGTGTCGAACGCGTACACGTCGCACACGGCGTTGGGCCGGAGCACCTCACGCAGCGTGCCGATCGGGTGGCCCTGCGTATCCTCGGCGCGCAGGCCAATCAGATCGCAGATGAAGTTTTCATCCTCGCCCAGCCGCCTCGCATGCGCGCGGTCGACGTACAATGTACAGCCGCGCAGCGCCTCGGCGGCGTTGCGGTCTTTTACGCCCTCCAGTGCCAGCACGGCGAAGCCGCCGGCGCAGCGGCCGTGCAGCACGCGCACGGGGACGTATTCGCCGCCCCGCGCCAGATACGCGCTTTGAAGGCGCGCATAAAAATCCGCGTCGCCGCTCTCGGCGCGCAGCTTCACCTCGCCGCGGATGCCTTGCGGCCGCACGATCTCGCCGATGGCGATATAGGGAGCCTGCACGGGAACCTCCTTGCCTGCGCGCTCGGGCGCGATAGAAACGCCGCGCCGCCTGCATGCGCAAACGGCGCGGAAGCCTCATAGGATCTCCACAAAGACGGGCTTGTCGTTGCGGGCGGTCGCCGCCTTGACCACGGCGCGGATGGACTTGGCGATGCGGCCCTGTTTGCCGATCACCTTGCCCATGTCCTCCGGCCCGACGCTCAGCTCGATGATGACGGCTTCCGGCCCATCGACGGCCTTCACCTGCACCTGCTCGGGATGATCGACGAGCGTCGAGGCGATGTAGCGAACCAATTCTTCCATGTTTCAGCCCTCGCTTTCCGGGCAGCGCCCATGCGATCAGGCGATCGCGCCGGTCTTCTTGAGCAGCGCGCGGACGGTATCGGTCGGCTGCGCCCCGTTCTTGATCCACGCCTTGGCCTTCTCGGCGTCGATCTTCAGCTCCACGGGGTCGGCGACGGGATTGTAGTACCCCAGCTCGTCGATGAAACGGCCGTCGCGGGACGCGCGCTCGTCGGCGACGACGACGCGATAGAAGGGCTTCTTCTTCATGCCCATCCTCTTGAGACGAATCTTGACCATAACGGTTCCTCCTTCAAACGGTTTTCCCTTTTATTTCCCACAATCCGAGGATTGTCGGTGTCGTTTCAGCGCCCGAGCGGGAAGCGCATGCGCCCGCGCTTGCCTCTGGGCGAATTGAGCATGGACTTCATCTGCCGCTTCGCCTCTTCAAACTGGCGGATGAGCTGGTTGACGTCCTGCACGGTGGTGCCGCTGCCTGCGGCAATGCGCTTGCGGCGGCCGGCGTTGAGCACCTCCGGGTGGCGGCGCTCCCGCGGGGTCATGGAGCGGATGATCGCCTCGGGCTTTTTCATCGCGTCGTCCGGGATGTCGATGTCGCCCACGGCGCTCATGCCCGGCAGCATCTTGAGGATGCCCGAGAGCGGCCCCATCTTCTTGAGCTGCTGCATCTGGGAGAGGAAATCCTCCAGCGTGAAGTCGGCGTTTTTGAGGCGGCGGGCCATGCCGTCGGCCTGCTCCGGCTCCGCATCGAAGCTCTCCTGCGCGCGCTCGATGAGCGTGAGCACGTCGCCCATGCCGAGGATGCGCGAGGCCATGCGGTCGGGGTGGAACGGCTCGATGTCCCCGAGCTTCTCGCCCGTGCCCGCGAACTTGATCGGCTTGCCCGTCACCGCGCGCACGGAGAGCGCCGCGCCGCCGCGGGTGTCGCCGTCCAGCTTGGTGAGCAGCACGCCCGTCAGCTCCAGCTTTTCGTTAAACGCGCTGGCGACGTTGACGGCGTCCTGACCGGTCATCGCGTCGATGGTCAGCAGAATCTCGCTCGGGGAGACGGCGTCGCGGATGCGCGCCAGCTCGTCCATCAGCGCCTCGTCCACATGCAGCCGGCCCGCGGTATCCAGCAGCACGACGTCGTGCTGATAGGCGCGCGCGTACTCGACGGCCTCCACGGCGGTCTTGACCGGATCCTGCGTGCCGCGCTCGAACACCGGAACGCCCACCTGCTCACCGACGACCTGCAGCTGCTTGATGGCCGCCGGGCGGTAGATGTCGCAGGCGACCAGCAGGGGCCGCTTGCCGTCGCGCTTCAGGTATCCGCCGAGCTTGGCGGCCATGGTCGTCTTGCCTGCGCCCTGCAAGCCGCAGAGCATGAACGCCGACACGGGAGAGGAGCTGTAGACGAGGCGGGCGTTCGTGCCGCCCATCAGCGCGGTCAGCTCTTCGTTGACGATCTTGACGATCTGCTGCTGCGCGTTCAGGCTCTCCATGATCTCCTGACCCACGCAGCGCTCGGTCGTGCGCGCGACGAAGTCCTTGACGACCTTGTAGCCCACGTCGGCTTCCAGCAGCGCCATGCGCACCTCGCGCATGACGAGCTTCACGTCCTCCTCGGTGAGGCGGCCCTTGCCCCGCAGCTTCGCGAAGGCCTGTCCCAGCCTCTGCGTCAAGCCCTCGAAGGCCATGTCATCCCTCCTCCTGCGAAAGCAGCCGTGAAAGCGTCTCTCTCGCGCGCGAAGCCTCTTCGCCCGGCGCGCCCTCGAGCGCGCGCAGCGCATCGCGCAAGCCCGCCGTCATCCGGCGGTAGCGCTCCAGCAAGCCCAGCTCCCGCTCGTACTGCGCGAGCTGGCTCGCGCCGCGATGCACGGCGTCGTAGACGCCCTGCCGCGAGATGCCCTCCCGCGCGGCGATCTCCGAGAGGGAGAGATCCTCCTCGCAGTAGAGCGAGAGCAGGCCCCTCTGCCGCTCGGTCAGCAGCGGGCCGTAAAAATCGAACAGCCAGCCCGTCTCGATGCGATCCTCCATAGCGCCTCCGCCCGGCCTGAACGGCCGCTACCGCCCATTATAGCGCGCTTTGCGCCGTCTGTCAAGGGTTTTTCCTTGACAGTGTGGCGAAAAAAAGAGAGCCGCGCCATTTGCAGCCCCTATCCGTCAAGCAGCGCCTCGATCTCCCGCGTCGCGATCTCGATCTCCCGCGCCACCGCCCGCGCGTCCAGCGCGCCGACGGGCGTGATTTCTCCCGGCGCTCCCTCGCGCAGGCGCTTATGCAGCCACACCGTGTCGTGCCACCGGCCGTGCTTGTAGCCCGTCCTCTCGTGCAGGCCGACGCGCGCAAAGCCCATCGCCTCGTGCATCGCGATGCTGCCCGCGTTCGACCCGGTGATGACCGCGTAGAGGTTGACGTAGCCCTGCATCTCCAATAGGCGCTGGAGCAGCGTGTAGAGCGGCCTGCCCAGCCCGCGGCCTCGCCACGTCTCGGCCAGATAGATGGACAGCTCGGCGTTCCAGTCAAACGCCGCGCGCTCGGCCTGACGGTGCGCGTAGGCGTACCCGGCCACTTCCCCGTCGATCTCCAGTAGAAGATACGGAAATTCGCGCGCGATCCCTGCAACGCGCCGGGCAAAGTCCTCCTGCGCGGGCACGTCCACCTCGAAGGTGACGCTCGTGTACTCGATGTACGGGCGATAGACGGCGAGCACGCGCCGCGCGTCCTCCGCCGTGGACGCGAAGCGGATGTACACGGCGCTCATGCGTCCTCCTTCTGCCCGCGGCCGACGAGGAAGATGCCCGCGCTGACCAGCGCGAGCGCGAGCGCGCAGGAGGTCAGCGGCGCGCCGCCGTCATCCCGCACGAGCAGGAGCGAGAGGAGCACGCCGAAGATCGGCTGAAGGAACGTATACGCCGTCACGCGGGAGACGGGATTGACCCGCAGCAGCAGCCCCCAGATGGAATACGCGGCGGCGGAGAGGAACGCGAGATAGAGCAGCACGCAGGCCGCGAGCGGCCCCTCGGGCGCAAGGCTCCCGCCCATGAGCAGGCCGCACACGGCGAGCGCGCCGCCGCCCAGCACGAACTGCCAGCCGCTCAGCGCGACGGGATCGTCCGTCTGGCCGTAGGCGCGCAGCAGCGCGGCGCTGCACGCGTTGGCGATCATGGACAGCATCAGCATGCCCTCGCCCTGCCAGTGCATCGCGCCGGAGAGGCGGCCGCCGCCGAGGTTGACCAGCACCACGCCCGCGACGCCGAGCAGCCCGCCCAGCCACTTCTTCCCGTTCATCGCCTCGAAGCGGAACACATAGCAGGCGACGAGGATCGACACGAAGCCGTTGAGGCCCTGAATAATCGACCCTTCGACGCTGGTGGTGTGCGCGACGCCGATGTAGAAGCAGACGTACTGCGCGACCGTCTGCGCGAGCGCCAGCCGCACGACGTTTGGCAGGCTCTCGCGCTGGGGCAGCAGCAGGCGCCGCCGCCCTACGCTGCCCATCGCCACGGCGAGCAGGCCCGCGAGCACGAAGCGGCAGCCCGCAAAGAGCAGCTGCGAGGCGGTGTCGCCCGAGGCGATGGCAAACAGCCGGTAGCCGAGGTTGATGAACGGGATGGCGCTGCCCCAGAGCAGGCAGCAGAAGCTGGCGAGCAGGCCGCAGACGAGCGGCGAAGATAGCGGCGATCTTTTCACGCGGTTTCTCCTTTGTCGCAAGGGGTGCAAAAAGGGGCCTGCGGCGCAAGCGCCCCGGCAGGCTCCCGTGGGTCAGCGGTCTTCCCGCTCCAGCTCGCTGCGGCTGCCGGAGATCAGGTCGACCTGCTCGTAGCGGTCGGGATCGTCCAGCAGCGCGCTCAGCCCGTGGGCCACGCAGAGCGCGGGTTCGTCGGCGAGCGTCGTGCGGATGCGGAGCTGGTCGGTGATGACCTCCGGCAGGCCGAAGAGCTGCGCGCCGCCTCCGCTGAGGGTGATGCCCTCGTCGAAGATGTCGCTGGCCAGCTCCGGCGGCGTGCGCTCGACGATGCGGTGCAGCGCGCTCATCATCTCGCGCAGCGGCTCGTCGAGCGCCTCGATCATCTCCTCGGAGTTGACCGTCACCGCGCGCGGCAGGCCGGAGACCAGCCCGCGCCCATACGCCTCCATCTCCAGCTTCGCGCCGCGCATGCGGGCGGAGCCGATGGTGATCTTGAGCTGCTCCGCCGTGCGCGCACCGATGAGCAGGTTGTGCTTCTTGCGCAGGTAATCGACGATCGCGTCGTCGAAGCGGTCGCCCGCCGTGTCCAGAATATCCCACACGATCTGGTGCCCCAGCGAGAAGACCGACACGTTGGTGCGGCCGCCGCCCACGTCGATATTCATGCGCCCGTAGGGCTGATCGACGCGCAAGCCCGCGCCCAGCGCCGAGGCGACGCTCTCATCCACAGGGACGACGCTGCGCACGCCCGCGTCCACGAGGATGTCCACGAGCGTCTGGCGCTCGCTGGGGGCCATGCCGCAGGGCAGCGCCAGCAGCAGCCGCGGCCTGAACGCCGTGCGCTTGCCCGTCACCTTGCGCAGGAAAAAGCGCAGCATCTTGCTCACCAGATCGAAGCTGCGGATGCGCCCCTCGCGCAGCGGCCGCTCGACGACCAGATCGGCGGGCGTGCGCCCGTACATGCGCTGGGCCTCCTCGCCGACGGCGACGACGTCGCGCGTCTGCCGCTCAAAGGCGACGTAGGCGGGTTCGCTGAGCACGATGCCTTTTCCCCGCACGACGATGTGCAGCATGCTCGTGCCCAAGTCCATTCCCAGCTCGTCGATACCAAACATGTGTCGCGCCTCATCTTTCTTGCGCCCCGCGCCGCTATTCGCGCTCGGGCCGCTTCATCTGCGCATATCGCCTGCGCGTCGCCTCGCCGCCGCGCAGGTGCCGCTCGGCCTTGTTTCGCGCAAAGACCGACGCCACCTCCCGCGACAGCGCGGCGGACAGCCGGGGCAAACGCAGCTCCATGTCCTTATGCACCGTCGATTTGCTCACGCCCAGCACGCGGGCGGCCTGCCGCACCGTCGCCCCGTTGGCGACGATGTACTCCGCGGCCCTGATCGCCCTGCGCTCGATCGCCTGATTCACGCGCATCCCTCCAGACAGTCTCGGCAATCCGAGCTATCCTATGCGCGTGGCCGGCGCCGCCTGCCACAAACCGTTCGCCGCGATTTTTACGCCCGCCGTGTGCGGCGAGCCGGGTCTATCGTAGTCAATCGAAGAAGGTCAGCGCGCGCGCCTCCTCGCCCGCGTACAGCGCGGCGAGCAGCGTCAGCCCGCGCGCCGGGGCCGTCGCGCCGAGGGCGAGCCGGTCGCCCGTCTCGATCGCGCGCGCGATCGCGCCGCGCGCGCGCTTGCCCGAGCCGACCTCGCAGAGCGTGCCCGCGATGATGCGCACCATGTTGTAGAGGAAGCCGTCGCCCAGCAGGGTCAGCTTCACCTCGTCGCCGTCGCGGCGCACCTGCGCGCGGTAGATCGTGCGCACGGTATTTTTCGCCGCGCCGCCGCTGGCGGCGAACGCCGCGAAGTCGTGCGTGCCGAGCAGCGCGCGCGCCTCCTCGCGCATCACCGCCTCGTCGAGCGGCAGCGGCGCGTGCGCGCTGTATTGCCGCCCCACGGCGCGGTCGTGCCGCGCGTTGTAAAAAGCGTAGCGGTAGACCTTGGCGCAGGCGCTGTAGCGCGCGTGGAAGCCCTCCGGCGCGAGGCCGCTCTCCCGCACGCGGATGTCCGGCGGGAGCAGCGTGTTGAGCGCGAAGGCCAGCTTTTCCGGCGGGATGCGCGTCGCGCTGTCCACATGCGCGCACAGTCCGAGCGCGTGTACGCCCGCGTCCGTGCGGCTGGAGCCGATCACGGCGGCGGCCTCGCCCGTGAGGGCGCGCATCGCCTCCTCGACCGCCTGCTGCACGCTGGGCGCGTTGCGCTGCCGCTGCCAGCCGCCGTAGGCCGTGCCGTCGTATTCCAGCGTCAGCGTGAAGCGGCGCAGCCCCGGCGCGGGATGATCCGCCGCGCTCGGGCGGTGGCGGCAGGCGAAGCGCAGCTCATCCAAGGAAGCGTCCCTCCGCGAAGATCACCAGCAAAAAGCACGCCGTCGCTGCCGCGGCCAGCGCGTCCAGCCGCGTGTACTTCAGCTCGCGCAGCCGCGTGCGGTGCTCGCCGCCGCGGTAGCAGCGCGCCTCCATCGCCATCGCCAGATCGTTCGCGCGCCTAAACGCGCTCACGAACAGCGGCACCAGCAGCGGCACCATCGCCTTCGCGCGCATGAGCAGGTTGCCGCTCTCAAAGTCCGCGCCGCGCGCCATCTGCGCCTTTTGAATCTTATCGGTCTCCTCCAGCAGCAGCGGGATAAAGCGCAAGGCGATGGTCATCATCATCGCCAGCTCGTGCGCCGGGAAATGGAAGCGCGTCAGCGGGCGCATCAGCCGCTCAAGGCCGTCGGTCAGCTGCATGGGGCTGGTCGTCAGCGTCAGCACGGAGGTGCCCATCACGAGGAACACCAGCCTCAAAGCGAAAAAGACCGCCTTTTGGAGCGCCTCGCGCGTGAGCGTAAAGAAGCCCAGCGAGAGGATCGGCGTCGTGCCCGGGAAAAAGAACAGGTTCAGCAGGAACGTGAACACGAGGATGAAGCGCAGCGGCTTCACCCCGCGCACGAGGTAGCCAAACGGCAGCCCCGCCACGCGCACCACCAGATAGAGGAACGCCAGCGCCAGCGCGTAGCCGAGCAGGTCGCTCACCAGAAACACGCCCACGATGTAGGCGATGGTCAGGATGAGCTTCATGCGCGGATCCATGCGGTGTACGGGCGAATCGCCGGGGAAATACTGCCCGAGCGTGATGTCCTTAAGCATCCGCATCCCCCTTTCCCGCGAGGCCGCGCACGAAGGCGGCGATCTCCTCTGGGCGGTAGAGGCCCTGCGGCACGGCGAGGCCGCGCTCGCGCAGGCGGTCGGCCAGCTCCACGGCCTGCGGCACGTCCAGCCCGATCGCGCGCAGCGCCTCCCCTTGGGAGAACACCTCGCGCGGGGAGCCGTCCATCGCCACGCGGCCCTGATTCATCACGATCACCCGCTCCGCCAGCGAGGCCACGTCGTCCATCGAGTGGCTCACCATCACGATGGTCGTGCCCGCCTCGGCGTGCAGCGCGCGGATGAGCGAGAGGATCTCCTCGCGCCCGCGCGGGTCAAGGCCCGCGCACGGCTCGTCCAGCACGAGCACGCGCGGCTCCATCGCCAGCACGCCCGCAATCGCGACCCTACGCATCTGCCCGCCGGAAAGCTCGAACACCGAGCGCGCGTGCAGTTCGTCGTAGGAGAGCGCCACGCGGCGCAGCGCGTCCCGCACGCGGCGGTCGATCTCCTCGTCTGAAAGGCCCAGATTGCGCGGGCCGAACGCGACGTCCTTTTCGACCGTCTCCTCAAAGAGCTGGTTTTCCGGATACTGGAACACCAGCCCGACCTTGCGGCGGATGGCGCGGCGGTCGGTCGCCTTGTCCGCGACGTCCAGTCCGTCCACCAGCACGCGGCCCGAGGTGGGCGAAAGCAGCCCGTTGAGATGCTGCACGAGCGTGGATTTGCCGCTGCCCGTGTGCCCGATCAGGCCCACGAATTCGCCGTCCTCAATCGTGAGCGACACGTTGTGCAGCGCCTGCGTCTCATACGGGCCGCCGGACATGTAGACGTAGCTCAGGTCTTCAACGACAATCGGCATATCTCCTCCACCATCTCGTCCACGGTCAGCACGTCCGGCGCGATGGGCACGCCCTGCGCGCGCAGGGTGTGCGCCAGATCCGTCATCGGCGGCACGTCCAGCCCCAGCGCGCGCACGCGCTCCACCTGCGAAAACACCTCGCGCGGCGTGCCCGTCAGCGCGATTTTGCCCTCGTCCATCACCAGCACATAGTCCGCCGTGGCGGCCTCGCTCATGTAATGCGTGATGAGCACGACGCTGATGCCCTCCTCCTCGTTGAGGCGGTGGACGGTCTGCATCACCTCGCGGCGGCCGCTCGGGTCGAGCATCGCCGTGGACTCGTCGAGGATCAGCACGTCCGGGCGCATCGCGATGATGCCCGCGATCGCCACGCGCTGCTTCTGCCCGCCAGAGAGCATGTGCGGCGCCTTTTTCGCGAAATCGGTCATGTTCACCGCGCGCAGCGCCTCGTCGATGCGCTCGCGAATCTGCGCGGGCGGCACGCCGTTGTTCTCCAGCCCGAAGGCCACGTCCTCCTCCACCACCGTCGCCACGATCTGGTTGTCGGGGTTTTGGAACACCATGCCCGCGTGCTGGCGGATGTCGAAAACGAGTTCGTCGTCCCGCGTGTCCAGCCCGCAGACGAGCACGCTGCCGCGCGTGGGGACGTACAGCGCGTTGAGCAGCTTCGCCAGCGTGGATTTGCCGCTGCCGTTGTGCCCCAATATCGCCAAGAATTCGCCGCGCTTCACCCGCATGCGCACGCCGTCCACGGCGTTTGCCGCCGCCTCCGGGTAGGCGTAGCACAGATCCGTCGCGACGATGCGGTTCTCCTGATCTGCCAAATGGATCGTTTTCCTTTCCGAAATGGTCTCGTCAGTAGGTGAAGCTGACGACTTCCTCCTGCGGCGGCTCGCACGGCTCCATCGCCGTGACGTAGAGCACCGGGCCGACGCCCTTGTACTGGCGGCGCTCCTCGGCCTGTACGCGCGCGGTGACGCGCTGCCAGCTGCGCTCCTGCGGCAGCGGCGCGCCGTCCTGCATCTTGGCGATGAAGCCCACGAAGCGGACGTCCTCCGCGCAGCAGACCATGCCCATGCGCCCGGGCACGAACTCGTCGCGCCCGATGTTGCGCCCGCGGTAGATATAGCCCTTGAAGCGGACGGTCTTCCCGTCGTAATCCTGCGGGTTCTCCGACGCGTCGAGGTAGAAGATGCCGAAGTGCTCGTCCTCGATCTCGATCACGGGCGCGTCCATGTCGTAGGGCGGCGGCATGCCCGCGCCGTAATCCTCGCTGGTGCCGTCGTCGTTTTCAAAGTAGATGCTCGCCTTGGGGTTCATGCTGCGCACGTTGCGGTCGCGAATGAGCTGGCGCGTCTGCTCGGTCGCGCGGTTGAAGACCACCATGTCCGCGTCGGTGATGTGTTGCAGCATCCTCTGGCCCATGTTCTTCGCGTACAGGTCGAACGTCTCGGCGTTGACCGTCGCGATGATCTGGTAGACCTCCAGCACCTTCGGCACGCGCGTGAGTGCCGCGTCGAGATCCCACATGCCGTTCATCTCGACGATCACGCGGTCGGGATGATGCGCGCGCACGAACGCGCGCAGCGTGTCGGCCTCGAACTCGTCCTCGTCCTCGATGCGCTCGATCACCGTGTGCGTGCGCGCGAGCAGCTTGGGGTCAAGCTCCTCCACGCCCTCCTCGCAGCTGACCACGAGCGTGTGCTCATCGCGCGTAAAGCCCGGGTCGTCCAGCACGCTGGCGATGAAGGACGTCTTGCCGCTCTCCAGAAAGCCCGCGAACAGATAGACAGGTATCGCCATAACGCCCTCCCCGATCAGACGCCGAACAGCTCGGCCAGCGCGGCCTCGCGCAGCTCGGAGCCGATCACGCACAGGCGGCCCGTGTAGTCCGCCGCGCCGTCGCGCACCTGCGCCTCGCCGGGCGTGTAGTCAAAGTGCAGCCAGCCGCCGTCCGCGCAGGGGACGATGCCCTTCGCGCGCAGCACCGCGCCGTACTCGCCGCCGTCCAGCTTGCCCAGCATTCCCAGCAGCTCGTCCTTGCCAAAGGCGCGCACCGTCTCCACGCCCCACGAGGTAAAGACCTCGTCCGCGTCGTGGCCGTGGTGATGGTGGCCGCAGCTGCACACGCCGTTCTCGTCATAGTGGTGGTGATGATGGTGCTCGTGTTCGTCGCCGTCGTCATCGTGATGATGGTGATGGCAGCAGCCGTGCTCATGCTCATCGTCATCGTCGTGATGATGATGGTGGCAGCAGCCGTGCTCGTGCTCGTGCTCGTCATCGTCGTCATCATCATCGTGATGGTGGTGGCAGCAGCCGTGCTCATGCTCGTCGCCGTCTTCGTCGTGATGATGATGATGGTGGTGATGCTCGTGCTCGTCTTCATCGTCGTCATCGGCCTGCTCCGCGAGCACGGCCGCGAGCATCTCGCCCGCGAGGTCGTGATCGTTCTCCATCGCGGAGAGGATCTGCGCGCCGGTCAGCTCGTCCCACGGCGTGGTGATGATGCGCGCCTTGGCGTTGTGCTCGCGCACCAGCGCGACGGCGGCCTCCAGCTTCTCCTGCGAGAGCTTCTGCGTGCGCGAGAGCAGGATGGTGCCCGCGTACTCGATCTGGTTGAGGAAGAACTCGCCGAAGTTCTTCACATACATGCGGGCCTTGGTCGCGTCGGCGACGGTGACGAAGCTGCCCATTTGCGCCTCCTCGATGTCGCGCTCGACGCCCTCGACCGCGCGGATGACGTCCGAGAGCTTGCCCACGCCGCTCGGCTCGATGAGGATGCGGTCGGGGTGATAGGTGTCGATGACCTTGCGCAGTGCCTCGCCGAAGTCGCCGACGAGCGAGCAGCAGATGCAGCCGGAGTTCATCTCGGTCACCTGAATGCCGGCCTCCTTCATGAAGCCGCCGTCGATGCCGATCTCGCCGAACTCGTTTTCGATGAGGACGACCTGCTCGCCCGCAAGCGCCTCCTTGAGCAGCTTCTTGATGAGCGTGGTCTTGCCCGCGCCGAGGAAGCCGGAAAAGATGTCGATCTTCGTAGCCATGGTTTTCATATCCTCCCATCAAGACCTGTCCGCGCCGGGCGTCGGGATGGCGCGCGAGGGCAACGGATTCCGAGGGTCTATTGTACACCATTTCCTAGGAAAACACAAGGATTTTTGCCGGAAAAGATCGCGAAATCGCGCTCCGGTCAGGCCCGCGCGACGCCCGATTCCCGCGCCGCGCGCGCGACGGCCTCGGCGACGGCGGGGCCAACGCGGCGGTCGAACGCCTTGGGCAGGATGTAGTCGGCACACAGCTCCTGCGGGGAGACGAGCGACGCGATCGCGTGGCTGGCGGCGCGCTTCATCGCCTCGTTGATCTCCCGCGCGCGGCAGTCGAGCGCGCCCCTGAAGATGCCGGGGAAGGCCAGCACGTTGTTGATCTGGTTCTTGTAATCGCTGCGCCCACAGCCCACGACGGCGGCCCCGGCGGCGATCGCCTCGTCCGGCCAGATCTCCGGCACGGGGTTGGCCATCGGGAAGACGCACGCGCCCGGCGCCATGCTCGCGATCATCTCGCGCGTGGCGACGCCCGGCGCGCTCACGCCGATGAACACATCCGCCCCTTGCAGCGCGTCGGCGAGCGCGCCGCGCAGGCGGCGCGGGTTGGTGACGCGGCTCATCTGCGCGTGGACGGGGTTCAGCTGCGGCATGCCCTCGCACAGGATGCCGAAGCGGTCGACCAGCGTCACGTCCTGCGCGCCGAGGGAGAGCAGGTGCCGCGCGATGGCGACGCCCGCGCTGCCCGCGCCGTTCACGACGATGCGCGCGCCCGGCAGGGTCTTGCCGACAACGCGCAGCGCGTTCAGCAGCGCCGCCGCGACGACGACCGCCGTGCCGTGCTGATCGTCGTGGAAGACGGGGATGTCGCAGATCGCCTTCAGCTTTTCCTCGACCTCGAAGCAGCGCGGCGCGGCGATGTCCTCCAGATTGATGCCGCCGAAGCTGCCGGAGATGAGGTAGACCGTGCGCACCAGCTCGTCCACGTCCTGCGTCTTCACGCAGATGGGGAACGCGTCCACGCCGGCGAACGCCTTGAAGAGCACGCACTTGCCCTCCATGACGGGCATGCCCGCCTCCGGGCCGATGTCGCCCAGCCCCAGCACGGCCGAGCCGTCCGTGACGACGGCGACCATGTTTGCGCGGCGCGTGAGCGCGAAGCTCTTTTCGATGTCGCGCTGAATCTCCAGACACGGCGCCGCGACGCCCGGCGTATACGCGAGCGACAATTCCTCGCTTGTGGTGACCGGCACGCGCGGCGCGATCTCCAGCTTGCCCTGCCACGCGTAGTGCGCCCGCAGCGCCTTTTCTCCGATGTCCATGCGCATCGCTCCTTTTTTCGTCCTTCCCCCATCATAGCCGAGGCGGCCCAAAATTGCAACGAAAAGTTTGCGCGTCCGGCCGGTTTACAAGCGAAAGCCCGGCGTGTATAATACGCACGTCGGCCTTCGCCGCGAAAGGAGACCCGTCATGAAGATCACGCGCAAGAATCTGCTCTCCCTCCTCACGGGCATGGAACGCGCCGGGCAGCTGCCCGCCGACGGCCCGACGTCCATCTTTCTGCCGGGGCGGCCGCTGGTGCAGCTCGCCGTGCGGGTGGAGGGCGGACGCGTCGCGGTGTACACGAGCCGCCTGCCGTTCTCGCGGCCCGTGGAATTCACCTTGGAGGAGATCCGCAGCGGGGTGTAATACAGTCTTTATATGCTGCAAAGCACAGAACGGGGTCTGGGGACAATGTCCCCAGACAGGGTTTGGGGCGGTAGCCCCAACGTACCCCAAATCGCGAAGCGATTGCCAAAAGTAGCCCGGTAGCGAAGCGTTCCCGGGCGGGTTCATCATGAAAAGTCTCGCCTCCCGCTTTTGCTTGCCCGGCGTCATCCGATGTCGGAGCGTGTAGATCATTTGATTTGAGAACAGTATGAGAATACAAAAACTCTACGTTTGACAGAAATAAGGTTTTCGACAGACTGCGGCGTCCCCACCTTCCGGAAGGGACGCCGCAACTTTTTGAATTTTATTTTTCCTCCAGCTCGACGGAGCGCATGTTATTAAACGGGAACACCACCCAGCGCACATGCCCGACGATCTGCTCGCGCGTGAGCGCGCCGACCATGGGGCTGCGGCTGTCCTTCGAGTTGTTGCGGTTGTCGCCCATCACGAAGTAGCAGCCCTCCGGCACCTCGTAGGGGCCGAAGTACGTCTCGTTCTCCGTCATGTCGAAGTTCTGCTCGATGTGCTCGCCGTCGATGAACAGCTCGCCCGCGCGCAGCTCCAGCGTCTCGCCCGGCAGACCGATCACCCGCTTGACGCGGTACATGCCGTCGTCCGCGTTGGGATAGTTGCAGATGACGATGTCAAAGCGCTCCGGATCGCCCATCAGGTAGTCGAGCTTCGTGGCGATCATGAAGTCGTGATCGTTCAGCGTGTTGAGCATCGACTGCCCGTCCACACTCACCGCCTCGAACAGGAACGTGCGCACCACGAACGCCGTCACGCCCGCCACCACGAAGACCATCACCCACTCGAAGATCTCGCGCTTGACGCTCTTCTTGGGCTTTTCCTTTTTGGGCTTTCTGCGAAAGAGCGCGCGCCGCGCCGCCTTTGCATCCTGCGCGCCGCCCTGCGCCGGGTTGTTTTCCATATGTGCCGCCTCTTTTCTCCAAGGTGATCGCGCCTCAGTCGTCCGTCTCGTTGGTGCCGCGCACCGGCTCCGCCGAATGGCCGACGACCTTCTTCATGCGCTTGACAAAGTCCGCGCGATCCATCATCACGATGCGCGCGCAGCCGGAGCAGCGGATCTTCACGTCCGCGCCCACGCGGATGACCGTCCAGCGGTCGCTGCCGCAGGGATGCTTCTTGCGCATCTGCACGATGTCGCCCAAGCTGAACTCGTCCATGCCGCCGCCCCCTTCGCTCGCCGCTCTATTATAGCAGGCGCGCGCCCATTTTTCAACCGCCGCGCATGCGCTTATTATACACGCATCGCGGCGGTCTGTCAACTATACTTGTCATTTTCCAATTTTTATTTTGCAATCACGCGATGGCGGCCGCCAGCAGCCCGCACACGATCAGGTGCAGCGGATAAAAGAGGTAAAAGGCGACCGGCGGAATGCGATCGCCGCGCTCGCCGGAATAGCTCCACAGCGCGTAGCCGGAGATCGGCCCGGTGACGTAGAGCAGGCTGATCGCGCAGCCGATCAGGATGCGCGCGCCGTTGCGCTCGCGCAGCAGGTAGTACACGGCGCATAGCAGCACGCTGCACAGCCCGAAGGCGCAGCGCAGCAGGCTGCACCAGAGCGCCGCCGCCAGCACGACGGCGGCCTGCATGAGCCGCCCCACCGCGCCTTTCTTCGCCTCCAAGAGGCGCAGGCCGTAGAGCATCACCAGACACAGACACAGCGTGATCAGCGCGTTCTGGCCGGAGAGATCGAAGGTCTTCCCGGTCATCGCGTAGTCGTAGGGGATCTCGCTCAGCAGCGCAAAGCAGACCATCCGACCCAGATAGCGCGAGAAGCTGCGCGTGTTTTGGAACCCCTCCACCAGCAGGAACGCAAACACCGGGATGGACAGCCCGCCGATCAGCTGGAACAGCGACGCCCAGCTAGACATGAGCATGAGCGACCGGTCGCTCGCCAGCGCCGCGCGCAGCGCGTCCGGCGTATAGCTGCCCACATGCAGCAGCCCGTTCTGGATGACGCTCATGCTGAGCGTGTAAAAGAGCATCGTCGCGCAGCCGTAGAGCTTGAGCACCTCGCCCGTGACGCGCAGATGCGGCCTGCGCCGCTTCTTTTTGTTGTCGCTTGCCGTCTGCATGCCCTCACCTCAAAAATCGCGGATGACCGCCAGCGCGGGGAGCGCGCGGCCCTCGTAGTCAAACAGCGCCTGATTGGCCCACTCGTTGCCGCCGGGGCCTTTTTCGCGCATGTACGCGATCGCGGCCTCGCCGGCCCACTGGCTCCCCGGCACGGGCAGCCACGCCGCCTCCCACCAGATAAAGCCCTGCCCCAGCCCGCCCGGCACGCCGCGCACGGCGCGCATCACGTCGCGGATGAAGTCGGCCTGCCCCTGCGGCGTCATGGGATAGGGCGATTTTTGCGCGACGCGCGCGTTCGCCGCCATGCCCTTGCGCGCCGACGGCGCGAGCTGCTCATAGCGCGCGTAATCCTCCAGCGTAAACCCCGCCGACGTCTCCGCGACGATCAGCGGCTTACCGTAGCGCGCGGCGAGGTCGCACAGGTTGCGCGAGAGCGCCTCGACGCCGCCGTGCCAGTACGGGTAATAGGACAGGCCGATGCAGTCGAAATCCTCGCCGCCCGCGGCAAAGTAGCGGTCAAACCACGCGCGGCAGACGGCGTTGTCGCCGCCGCAGTCGAGGTGCAGCATCGTGCGCGCGCCGCAGCGCGCGTCGCGCACCGCGCGGATGCCCGCGCCCAGCAGCGCCGCGAGCGTCTTTGCGTCCTCCGCCCGGCCGACGGGCCAGAGCAGCCCGCCCGTCACCTCGTTGCCGACCGACACGATCTCGGGCGAGAGCCGCGCCTCGCGCAGCAGCGTCAGCACCGAGAACGTGTAATCGTATACGGCCTTGCACAGCGCGGGCGCGTCCATCCCCTCCCACGCCTTGGGCGGGCGCTGCTTGCCGGGATCGGCCCAGAAATCGCTGTAATGCAGGTCGAGCATCCACCCGACGCCGAGCTTCTTCGCCCGGCGCGCGAGCGTCATCACGCGCGGCAGGTCGCATACGCCCGCGCCGTAAGGCTCGCCCTGCGGCGTGTACGGGTCGTTCCACAGGCGCAGGCGCAGCAGGTTCATGCCGTAGCGCGCGAGCAGCGCAAGCGCGTCCTCCGGCGCGCCGCCGTCCGAAAAGCGCCCGCCGCACGCCTCGACCTCCAATAGCGTCGAGAGATCCATCCCCTTGATGAAGGCTTCCATCGCTCGCCCTCCCGCGGGTCAGTCGGAAAAATCCTCGAAGTCGGTGAAGCGCTTGCGCATCGCGCGGTAGCGGAAGCGCGCCATCTCGTTCTTTTGCAGCACGTCCTCCTCGGTGCCGACGTACTGGCAGCGCAGGCAGTAATACTCCCCGCGCTCCTTGTCGTAAAACATGTCGATGTCCAGATCGCGCATGAAGCACGACGGGCAGCGGTAATTCAGTCTGCCTTTTCCAGCTTGAGCCATGTGGTGAAGACCTCCTTCTCGCGCAGCGTTCCCGTGTAGCCCAGCGCAAACATCGGGCTGAACGCGTAGCCCTCGCGGACGTAGCCGCGCGGCTGCCTGCCCTCGCACGTCATGGATACGCGCGTCTTGATCGGCGGCACGTCGCAGCTGACGCGCGCAGCGCCGTCCGCCCCGGCCTCGCGGCACTTGTATTCGTAGGGCAGCGCGACGCTGTCCTCCCCCGCGTCCACGCGCAGTGTCAGCGACGTCATGTCCTCCGGGTATTCGGTCGTGCCGTAGCAGCCCACCATGTATTCGTCGATCTGCACCTGCGCGTCCGGATCGCTCATGGAGAGCACGCGCCGCTCGTAGCGGATGCAGCTCTCGCCCTCGGGGAACGCGATCACCGTCTGCAGCGTCACCGACAGGCCGTCAAACTCCACCGTCACCGGGTCGAGCGTCAGGCGGCGCTCGCCGCCCTCCCGCTCAAAATGCGCCTTCGTGCGGCAGAGGCAGAGGTCTACCTCCTCGCCGCGGTAGCGCAGCTTCGCGCTGCGCACCGTGCCCTCGCCCGCGTAGTGCGTGAAGTAGCCCGCGCGGTACTTTTCCTGGATGAGGAACGGATAGCTCGCGTCCTGAACATGCTTCGTGCCGATGCCCACCGGCCACTCCAGCTTGGCGACATACGGGCGCAGATCCACCAGCGCGCCGCCCTGATCCATGTTCACGCACGCGCGCATGTACGGATCGCAGTACCAGAAGAGCTGCTTCTTGCTCCCGTAGAGGATGTCGCGCCAGAGCGCGCATTCCGGCACGGTGTAGCCCTTCTTCGCGCGGTAGTAGTCGGCGAATTCCGACATGGTCATGTCCGTCAGCTTGCCCTGCCGCTTCAGCTCGCCGTAGTAGGCGCAGCCCTCCTCATAGCTCTTGAGCAGCAGCTCGTAGGGGGCTTCCCAGCGGCCCATCTTGTTCATCCAGCCCGGGCCGACAAACATCATGTTGTAGGCGTAGCCGTCGTTGTACTTCGCCAACGCGCGGTACTGGTCGATCAGGTTGTACAGATACGGGAACTCCCATGTGCTCGTGTCGTAGATCATCCCGCGCAGCACGTTCTGCGGATGCGTGCCGAAGTTGGAGCCGTTGCCGTCGTAGCAGGCCAGCAGGTCGCGCGACAGGTGCGGGATGGCGACGATGCCGCTGTCCTCCTCCGCGTTCGCGGCGGGCGCGTGCGTGTTCTGCTTGGAGGGAATCCACGGCGCCCACGGGCCGCCGTCCATCAGCGTGTACCAGCTGTTGTTGCAGGTGTGGTAGGCCTTGGGGCCTTCCTCCCAGCAGGTCGCGACCGCGCACTTGACCTGCGGGTATTCCGCCTTGATGAAGTTGATCAGCTCCGCGTCCAGATAGTACGACCCCGTCGACTCCGGGTAAAACCCGAAGCGGTCGTGGAACTTGCCGAACACGTCGCGCACGATGGCCTTCTTGTCCTCCATGGAGAACATCCAGATGCAGAAGTCCTTCGTGTTGTACTTCTTGCGGAATTCCTCGCACGGCAGGCCGAGCAGGCTCAGCGCGATCTCGTCGCCGTAGCGCTCGTGGTGCTCCTTGGCCAGCGCCACCGCCTCGTCGTTAAAGAGGCTGGCATAGGTCATCTGAATGGTCGTCTTCAGCCCGTGCCGGTGCGCGCAATCCTGCTGCGTCTTGAAGATGTCGAGGCTCTCCGTGAGCAGCGCCTTGCGGCCGATGTCCTCGGCCTTGCCCTGCCCCGTGACCTTCTCCGCGTACTCCGGAACCATCTCCGGGCGGTGGATGATGTTGACGATGAACTGCTCCATAGAACTTCCCTTCGCTTTATCTGTATGGAGACGTCCCTCGGGTCTCGCCCCGCAGGACGCCATGACGCGGGGAGAGGCAAACGCCCCTCCCCGCATAAGCGGGTATGAAATACATGCGGCCACGGGCGCAAAACCCTCGCTTTACGCCCCACGCCCTTCGGAGGTGGGTGCGGGCACAGCCCACCGGCCTCGGACGCGAAACCTCCGATCACATCCAAGCCCTTCGGAAATGGGCGCAGGCACAGCCCGCCGGAAGTGGGCACGGACACAGCCCGCCCGCCAGCCCACCGGCCTCGGGCGCAAAACCCTCGCCCTACGCCCAAGCCCTTCGGAAATGGGTGTGGGCACAGCCCACCGGAGATGGGTGCGGGCACCGCCCGCCCCGCTTAGCCTTTGACGGCGCCGCCCGTGATGCCCTCGACGTAGAACTTCTGCATGATGAAGAACAGCGCGGAGATCGGGATGGAGACCAGCACGCCGCCAGCGCAGAAGAACGTGAAGTACTGATTGATGAGGCTCTTGTCGAGCATGCGGTACAGGCCCACGGCGACCGTGTAATTGGCCGAGATGCCCGCATTGAGGATCATCTTCGCGAAGACGAAGTCCATCCACGGCGCGAGGAAGCTGTTGATGATCGTGTAGACGATGATCGGGCGGCTCGTCGGAATGACGATCTGCCAGAAGATGCGCGCCTCGGAGCAGCCGTCAATGCGCGCGGCCTCGCACAGCGCGCGCGGCACCGTGTCAAAGAAGCCCTTGCAGATCAGGTAGCCGAGGCCCGCCGACGCGCTGTAGACGAGCGTCAGGCCGAGGTGGCTGTTCGTCAACCCAAAGGTGCGCAGCGTGAAGTACACGGCGATCATGCTCAGCACGCCCGGGAAGAGGTTGAGCATGACGGCGACGTTCATCAGCGGCTTGCGCGCCTTGAACTTGCCAAAGCTCATCGCATAGGCGACCATCAGCACAAAGCAGGTGGAGATCACGCAGCTCGCGCAGGCGATCTTGAAGGTGTTCATGAACCACGTCGGGAACTGATTGACGGTATCCACCTGAAACAGCTCCACATAATGGCTCGCGCTCCACTGGGTGGGGAAGAACGTGCTGGTGTTGATGCCGTCGTAAGCGCTGAAGGACGTACACACCAGCCAGATGATCGGGATCAGCCAGATGAAGGCGAGCACGGCGATGAGCGCGTTGTGCAGCACGATGCTCGTGCGCTTCTTGGCGCTCATGCGCGGCTTGATGGTTTGCGTCATTGATACTCCGCCTCCTTATTGCCGCTGATGAGGAAGTTGAACGCGACCAGCGTGAACACGGCGCAGACGAGGAAGACCATGATGCCGATGACCGCCGCCATCTTGTAGTTGTAGTAATCCTGCGTCAGCGTGAACAGCCATGTGACCAGCAGGTCGACCTCCTTCGCCTGCGAGTTCGCCATCGCCTGATTGGTGGTGGTGTACACGCCCTGCGTGAGCAGGTAGATGACGTTGAAGTTGTTGATGTTCTTCACGAAGTCGGTCACCAGCGTGGGGCCGGTGACGAAGAGCAGGTACGGCATGGTGATGTGCCGGAAGCTCTGCCACTTGGACGCGCCGTCGATGCTCGCGCTCTCGAGCTGGTCGGCGGGCAGGTTCATCAGCACGCCGGTCGCGATGAGCATCTGGTAGGGAACGCCGATCCAGATGTTGATGAGGATGATCATCACATGCGCCCAGCCCGGCGCGGACAGGAACGGGATGTAGCTGGTATTGATGAGGCCCGCGTTGCGCAGGAAGCCCGTCAGCCCGATGTTCGCACAGAACGTGTTGACGATGCCGCCGTTGGAGAAGAAGTTGCGCACCAGCAGCAGCGACACGAACTGCGGCACCGCGATCGTGATGACGAACAGCAGCCGCCAGAGCTTAGGCAGGCGCGTCTTCTTGCTGTTGAGCAGCATGGAGAGCATGATGCCGCCGATGTAAGTGGTGAACGTGGCGAAGAACGCCCACACGAGCGTCCACCCCAGCACGCGCGCGAACGCGTAGCCGAAGGTGGCCGTCATTCCGCCGCCGCCGAGCAGGTTTTTGAAGTTGGCAAAGCCCACCCATGTGAACAGGCTGTTGGGCGGCATGTGCTGCTGATCGTAATTGGTGAAGGCCACGAAGATCAGCAGCAGGATCGGGATGACCGTGAACACCGTGATGCCCAGCACCGGCAGCGAGAGCAGCGTGATGTGGAATTTATCCTCGATGTAGCGGTGCATATCCTCGCGGAAGGTGTTGATGTGCCCGCCGCGCTCGGCCTGCTGCTGCAGGCGATAGACCGCCACGACGTTGCGCATGAGCACCGCCAGCGCCGCCGCCCACACCACAAAACTGAACAGCGAGAACAGCAGGATGAGGAACGAGTGATCGTAGTCGTTCCACTCGGTCTGCATCGTCGCGATGTTGAAGGTCTGCTCGGCCTGCACGGTGCCCAGCGTGCCGAACTTGGGCACATACTGCATCGCAAAGCCGAACGTGAAGGCGATCACGGCGATCTCCAGCAGCGTCATGAGCAGGGCCTTGGCGTACTGCTTTCTCTTCACATAGCCCGCGCCCCACCACAGGAGCGTGAGCTTGACGAAGGCGTCGCCCTTGGCCAGCGCCTCGGCGAATTCGCCGAAGAACCTGCCTATCGCGGAGAAGAAGCCGCCGATCGAAGAGACGATCTTTTTCATGAGCGGGGACCTCCTTGTATGATTCCTCCGGACAAAATCAGGCCCACATGCAGCGCACATGGGCCTGGTTTGTCAGGAGAACGCCTGACCCAAGCGGTTGTTCAGACGAAGCTCGTTACTCGATCGCGGCGGTCACGCCCTCGACCAGCGCGTCCAGCGCGGCCTGCACGGAGGCGTCGTCAGAGGCGATGGTGCCCTGCGCGATCTGCTCGCCGAAGGAACCCGTCGCATCCCAGTACTTGCCGCCCACGGTCTGGATGACCGCATACGCGGACTGCTCGCCCAGCGCCTTGATGGCGAGGTTCTCGCCCACGGCGGGGTTGCCCTGCGCCACGATGTTGGACGGGCCGATCTCGTTGGTCTCAAAGTGACGGGCCTGGGACTCCTCGTTGGTCAGGAAGTCGGCCAGCACGACGGCCCAGCCGGCGTTCTTGGAGAAGCCGTTGACGCCGGTCAGCTTGCCGCCGCCGACGGAACCGGTCTGGATCTCCTTGTCACCAGCCATGTAGGTGGGCAGCTTGGTGGCGGCGTAGCCGTCGCCGAACGCAGTCTGCACCGCGGTGGCGTCCCAAGTGCCGGAGACGACCGCGCACAGGTTGCCGGACGCGATCTGGTTGGAGATGTCGCCGTCGGCGATCGCCATGAAGGCCGGATCGGAAGCGATCTTGAGCATCGCCTGCACGACCTGCACGCCGGTCACGCCGTCGGGCGAGGTGCCGTTCCAGTCCATGGTGGTGATGCCGTCGTCGTTCAGCCCGGTGGTGAAGCCCGCGCCATAGAAGAAGCCCGCGTTATACCAGCCGGAGGCGAGCGTCATGCCGACCTTGCGGCCCGCGCCCTTCTCGTTCGCTGCGGCGAGCAGGCTGTCCCAAGACTTCACGTCGTCCTCGGAGAAGACGGTGGAGTCGTAGAAGAGGAAGTAGCCGTTGTCAAAGCTGTTCGGGAAGGCGTAGAGCTTGCCGTCCTTCGTCGCGCCGTCGATGGAGGCGGGCACGTTCTCCGCCTTCACGTCGTCGATCGAACGGTTCGCCAGCTGAAGCGCCTGGCCGTAGTCGCTGTCCAGATTGATGAGCGCGCCCGCTTCCACCAGCTGGGTCAGCTGATCGCTGGCGAAGTTATACACATCCGCCGCCGCGGTCGGGTCGGTCAGCACGGTGTCCTTCGCCGTGGACTCCGACTCGACGCCGATCTGAATCTCGAACGTCTGGTCGGGGTAGAGCGCCTTGAAGGCCTCCACGCGCTCGGCGATAAAGTTCTGGTCAAGCTCGGCGCCCCAAACGGTCAGGGCGATCGTGTCGGCGGAAGCGGTGGCGAACATCGCCAGCACGAGCAGAGCCGCCAGAAGCAGGGAAGTCCATTTCTTCATGCGATTACCTCCATTTTCTTTTGACGCGCGCAGCCGGCCGGATGGCCCGGCTCGCCGCCTATCTATCGCATAGTATATCAAAATGTCGACTGTTCGTCAAGGCCCGCAGGGCAACCTGTGACAATTTCTCTGCCTGTTTTTGACCATGTTGCCCCGCCCGCGGCGACGGCTTTGCCGCAATGCGAAAGCCGGCGCCCTGCGGCGTCGGCCTCGCGTGTTGTTTTGGGATGCTTATCCCTTAATCTTGCCGCCAAGCCATGCGGGCCGCTTCAGGCCGCCCTTGCCCCGGCGGGAGAGCACGACGCTCTGCAGCAGGATGAAGAAGCACAGCATCGCGCCGGTGGTGATGCTCTGCCACCACGGCTCGCGCAGGCCCGAGGTCGTGACGATGGACTTGATCGTCGCCAGCGTCATGACGCCGAAGAACGTGCCGATCACGTTGCCCACGCCGCCGGTGAGCAGCGTGCCGCCGATGATCGAGGAGGCGATGGCGTTCATCTCCGCTCCAGCCGCGTTGGATGCGTTGCCCGCGCCCGTGTGCATCATGAACACATAGCCGCCGATGCCCGCCAGCAGCCCGCTGAGCACATAGGAGATGAAGCGCGTGCGGCGCACGTTGATGCCCAGCATCAGCGCGCTCTGGCTGTTTCCGCCCAGCGCGTAGATGTTGCGGCCCAGCCGCGTGAAGCGCAGCATGATGTAGACCAGCGCCACGATCGCCAGCGCCACCACGACGCCCAGCTCCATGCGCGCGGGGATCAGGTTGCCGTTCTTGGCCGTGTAGCCGAGGAAGGGGATCTCGATCTTCCGGTTCATCAGCGCCTGAAAGCCCTCGTGCGCGACGTTCTGCGGCTCCAGGCTGACGATGGTCGTCATGCCGCGGGCGAAGAACATGCCCGCCAGCGTGATGATGAAGGGCTGAATCTCCAGATAGGCGATCAGGTAGCCGTGTACGAGACCGAAGCACAGGCCGATGGCCAGCGCCATCAGGATGGACGTCGGGATGCTCCCGCCGCCGTTCAGATGTACCACGCAGGACATGACGACCAGCGACGTCACGCCGCCGACGGAGATGTCGATGCCGCCGCCGATCATGACGATGGTCAGCGAGCAAGCGACGATGATGAGCGAGGCGTTGTTGTTGAGCATGTCGAACACCTGCTGCCAGCGCAGGAAGCCGCCGCCCCAGATGGCCATCGCCGCCGCGTACATGACGGCAAAGATGCAAATCGTGATGGTGAGCAGCAGCTGCGTGTCTGTCAGCGGCTCTCTGCGCTTGATTGTCTTTCCGGCCATCTCAAGCCGCCTCCTTTCCGTCCGCGCGCGCGGCCTTGATCCTGCCGACCATGCGGCCAAAGGCTTCCTTGACCATCGGGGAGCCAATGACCACGATCAGGATGATGACGATCGCCTTGTAGGACTTGACCGCCGTGGACGGCACGCGCATCGCGTACAGCGTCGTGGTCAGGGTTTGAATCGCATACGCGCCCAGCACGGAACCGGCCATCTTGAACCGGCCGCCGCCCAGCGCGTTGCCGCCGATGGCGACCGCGAGGATGGCATCCATCTCGATCTCCAGCAGCACGGTCTCGTGGTTGAGGTAGCCCAGACGGGCGACAGCGATGCAGCCCGACACCGCGCAGCAGATGCCGAGGATCATGAACGCAAGGATCTTGATGCCCACGGCGTTGATGCCGTTCAGGCGCGCGGCGCGCTGGTTGATGCCCACGGCCTGCGTATACAGCCGCAGCGTCGTGAAGCGGAAGACCAGCGCGAAGATCACGCCGCACAGCGCCACGATCAGGATCGGCGTGGGGATGGGCACGCCGGGAATAAAGCTGCCGATCGCGGTGAGGATGGGGCTGGCGACGGTCGGCGAGGCGCCGCCGTTGATCCAGTAGGCGATGGAGCGGCCGCAGGTGTAGAGCACCAGCGTCGCGATCATCGGCTGAATCTTGAAGACGGCGACCAGCGTGCCGTTGAACACGCCGAAGATCATCGCCACCACGCAGCACAGCAGGAAGGCGACGACGACCGTCACCGGCGTGATCTCGCCCGCGCGCAGCACCTTCACGAACACGCTGCCGGCGATGGCCGCCAGCGCGCCCACGCTGATGTCCTGTCCGCCGGAGGCAGCCGTGACCAGCGTCATGCCCATGGCCAGCACGGCCAGTTCGGACGCGCCGTTGAGGATGCTGATGAGGTTGCCCGTCAGCACGGTGTTGCCGCTGTTGTTGACCGAAAGGCTGATCGAGAAGAAGCTCGGGTCGCGGAAGAGGTTGAAGACGATGAGCGCAAGGATGGACAGCAGCGGCACGATCAGCTGCGCGTTCCTTGCAAAGAATCCGTTCTTTTTCTTCATGTCAGTTTCCCCCTCCCGCGATGGTGCGCATCACGTTGTCCTGCGTCAGCGCGTCGCCCGTCAGTTCGCCCACGATGTGGCGGTCGCGCATGACGATCAGGCGCGAGCAGGTGCGCAGCATCTCCTCGATCTCCGAGGAGATGAACGTCACGCTCATGCCCTCGCTGGAGAGCTTCAGCACGAGGCGCTGAATCTCGGTCTTCGTGCCCACGTCGATGCCGCGCGTCGGCTCGTCGAGGATGAGATACTGCGGGTGCGTCAGCAGCCAGCGCGCGAGGATGACCTTCTGCTGGTTGCCGCCGGAGAGGGACTTGATCGGCGTATCCGTCGAGGCGGTCTTGATCTCCAGCGCCTTGATGTACTCGTCGGCGAACGCCTCGGCGTCGGCCTGCGAGATGGGCTTTCCAAAGCCCTTCATCACCTGCAGCGCGAGGATGATGTTCTCGCGCACGGACAGATCGGCGATGATGCCGTCGTCCTTGCGATCCTCGGAGAGGTAGGCGATGCCCTTGCGCATGGCGTCGATGGGCTTTTGCACCTTCACGCTCTGGCCGTTCATCGTCACGCTGCCGCCCGTCACGCGATCCGCGCCGAAGATGGCGCGCACGCTCTCGCTGCGGCCGGAGCCGAGCAGGCCGGTAAAGCCGTTGACCTCGCCCTTGGCGATGTGAAAATCGAACGGATTGGGGCAGGCCGCGCTGGAGAGGCCCTTGGCCTCGTAGACCGTCTCGCCCTTCGCGCCCGTCTCCTTGCCGGAGACGCTGATGGCGGAAAGGTCGTCCAGCTCCTTGCCCATCATCTTGCTGACCAGATCGAGCTGCGGTAGCTCTTCGACCTTGTATTCGCCCACCAGCTCGCCGTTGCGCAGCACGGTGATGCGGTCGCTGATCTCGTAGACCTGCCCGAGGAAGTGCGTCACGAAGACGATGCCCACGCCGCGCGACTTCAGGTCGCGCATGAGCTTAAAGAGCATGGCGACCTCGTTGTCGTCCAGCGAGGAGGTCGGCTCATCGAGGACGAGCACCTTGCAGTGCTGATCCACCGCGCGCGCGATGGCGATCATCTGCTGCACGGCCAGCGAGCAGCTGCTCAGCTGCTGCTTGGGCCGCGCGGGAATGTCAAGGCTGCGGAGCAGCTCGCCCGCCTTGCGCTCCATCTCCTTCCACGGCACGAGCGCGCTCTTGTCGCGGCCGATGAACATGTTCTCGGCCACGGTGAGGTTCGGGCAGAGCGTGATCTCCTGATACACGGTGCTGATGCCGCTCGCCTGCGCGTCCTGCGGGGAGCGGATCGCGACCTCCTTGCCCTCGATGGCGATCTGCCCGGCGTCCTTGCCGTACACGCCCGTGAGCACCTTGATGAGCGTGGATTTGCCCGCGCCGTTTTCGCCCATCAGCGCGTGAACCTCGCCGCTGCGCAGCGTAAAATCCACGTTGTGCAGCGCGCGCACGCCCGGGAAGCTCTTGCAGATGCCGCGCATGGTCAGCACGACGTCGTTTTGCATGCTGTTTTCCCCCTTTTCCGCCTGCGCCGCCTGCCGTGAAGCAAGCGCGGCGCGGTCTTGCGGATCTCTCCACAAAGGCCGCACCGCGCAGGCTATTTGGTGTTATCCGACAGGGTAGCGATTACTCGCCCAGGCCGTAGGTCTCGATGTCCTCGTCGGTGAGGGTCTTCGCGTCGAAGCCCTTCTCCACGGAGATGACCTGCTTGCTCTCGAGGTCGAGGCTCTCGCCCGCTTCGAGCTTCTGGATCATGTCGCTGATGACCTGCGCCTGGAACGGGCTGCACTGGCCGTCGTAGTTCCAGCTGCCGGCCTTCAGCTCGCGAAGCGCCCACTTGTTGGTGTCGAAGCCCATGATGATGACGTCGCCGTTCACGCCGTGGGTGATGCCGTGCTCATCCAGCGCCTGCACAGCGCCCTTAGCCATGTCGTCGTTCTCAGCGTAGATGACATTGAAAGGCTCGCCGCTGTTGATGACGGACTCGACGATCTCCTTCGCGGTGTCCGCGCTCCACTCGGCGGTCTGCTGCACGACGATGTGAACGGTGCCGGCCGCAGCCTGCTCGTCCAGCGCGGCGGTGCGGCCGATCTGCGCGTCGTTGCCCATGACGCCCTGGATGTGGATGACGTTGTACTCGGGCAGATTCTGAGAGAGCAGCCAATCCACGGCGGTCACGCCCTGATTCGCCATGTCGGACACGACGGCCGCCTCGTAGAGGCTCTCGTCGCAGTCGATCATGCGGTCAAACAGGAAGACGCCGATGCCGTTCTCCTGCGCGGAGGTCAGCACCTGATCCCAACCGGTGGTCGCCGCGGCGGAGATCAGCAGGTAATCGACGCCGTCGGTGATGAACTGCTGAGCGGCGGCGAGCTGCTCGTCGTTCTTGAGGCTGTAGAAGGTCTTGGCCTCGTAGCCGTTCTCGGCAGAGAACACGGCCTCAAAGTCCTTCACGTTCGCCTCGCGGTAGCCGGACTCGGAAGGCGGGTTGTTGACGATGCCGACGGTGATGTCGGCCAGCGCGGTAGCCATCGCGAAGACGAGCACCAGAGAGACGAGCAGACATACGAGCTTTTTCATGGTTGCATCTTCCTCCTCATTTTTGTCCTTTTCGGACTTCTGCCTAATATTATAGTCGACATCTTTTCAAAATGCAATCATTTTTTCAAAAAAAATGCACGCCGTTTGTGCAATTCGTTGCCGTTTGGCGCGCGCGCGGGCGGCTTCGGCCCCCAAAAAACGCAAGCGATAGCAGATGTTCCCGGCGATTGCGCCCGTCGCATAGCCGCGCGCGCCGCCGGGCACGCTGGCCATGCGGCGCTTGCAATGGGCCGCAAAAGCTGGTATACTGTACCGGCCATCGTATGCAAAAGAATAGCATCAACGGAAAACGGACATGCGTCAAACGACGGAAAGGGGTGTTCCCGATGAAAAGAGGCATCACGGCGCTGCTCGCGCTGGCTTTGGCGCTCACGGGCGCGACGGCGCTGGCGGTGACGCAGGACGAGGCGCGCGCGCTGGCCGCGCAGGCTGTGGGCGAAGGCGCGCAGCCGACGCGCGTGGAGCGCGACGACGGCGGTTACGAGGTGTCGCTTCGCGGCGACGGCGCGACCTACGAGGTCAAGGTGAGCGGGGACGGCGCGGTCGTGGAGATCGAGGAGACGGTTCCCGGCGCGGGCCGCGCGAGCGGCTTTGCGCTGACGGAGGACGAGGCGCTCACCGCGGCGCAGGCGCTGCGGCCCGGCGCGTCGTTCGCGCCCGTGCTCGCGCAGCGCGAGGACGGCGGCCGCGTCTACGAGGCGTTCTACGCCGAGGGCGATGCGATCGGCTTCCTTCGCCTGAACGCGGAGACCGGCGCGCTCGTCTCCTCCAAGCGCTTTCCCACCGCGCTCGCGCAGGGCGGTCTGACGCCCGCCGACGCGGCGGAGCTTGTCGCATCGCGTGAGAGCGGCGCGACGCTCGCCGAGATGGACATCGGCGAGGAGCGCGGGCGGCTCGTCTACGAGGGCGAGGCGCTCGTCTCCGGGCAGGTCTTCGAGTTTGAGATCGACCTGCTCTCCGGCGAGTTTGTCGAATGGAAACGGGACTGATAAACGAATGACATCGGCGCGGCCCGGCGAAAGCCGGGCCGCATTGTTTGGCCTTCTTGACGTGTTTCAAAAGGACATGTTATATTGAAACCATCTCAAAGCAAGGGAGGCGACGCCATGACCCCCGCGCTGCACAGGCGCTACCGCCCGATCACCGCCTCGCCCCTTTTGCGCGGCCCGGCCTACGCGGAGGTTTCCCCCGGCGCAGCGCTCGCGCCGTATGTCCGCTGTTTCTGGGGCACGTCGCCCGCCGCCGGTGGGGAGATCTCCGCCTCGCCCGCGCTGGTCATCCCCGACACCTGCATGGACGTCATCTTCCGCGCGCGCGGCGGCCTCGTGTGCGGCTCCTTCTGCGCGATGGACGAGTACGCGCAGGGCGCGCCACAGCCGCTCGCGGAGGAGGAAACTGTCTTCGCCGTGCGCTTTTACCCGTGGGCGGCGGCGCTGTTTGCCGACGCGCCCCTGTCCGGCTCCGCAAACGGCCGCTTCGATTCGGAGGCCTTCTTTCCCTCCCTCGCCGGGGATCTTTCCCCACTGCTTTTGCGCCGCATCGCGCTGCGCGAGCGCGCGCGGCTGGCCGAGCCGCTGCTGCTGCGCCGCCTGCGCGAGGATCGCCTCGATCCGCTCCTGTTCAACGCGATCGACGCCATCGTCCGCAGCCGGGGCGCGGCGCGCGTAGGCGACCTGTGTGCGGGCCTCGCCGTCTCGCCGCGCCGCTTGCAGCGGCGCTTCGAATCGCTCGTCGGCCTCCCGCCCAAGACCTTCGCCGTCCTCGTGCGCTACCAGCTCCTCTGGCAGGATCTTTGCCGCGGCGAGCGGGATACGCTCGACCTCGCCTTCAAATACGGCTACTGCGATCAGGCGCATCTGCTGGACGACTTTCGCCACCGTCACGGCATGACCCCCGCGCAGGCGCTGCGGCGGAGCGGATTCTAGCGTCGCGTTTTTACAAGACGGCTTCCCCAAAGTGCGCTATCCTGCGGGTATCCTAGTCAAGGAGGCGATTTGATGGAACCTTTTGAAAGCGCCGCGCGCTTCATGCGCCGCTGCGCCCGCCCGATCGACCTTGCCCGCTGGCAATTCCACTTTGAAGGCGGAGAGCGGGACGCCGTGCTGCGCGCCCTGTCCGCCTACCAGAACGCCGACGGCGGCTTTGGCCACGCGCTGGAAGCCGACAGCTTCAACCCGAACTCCTGCCCCATCCAGACGTGGGCCGCGACCGAGATCCTCCGAGAGATCGGCGCGGACGGCGCGGCCCGCCCGATCGTGCAGGGCATTTTGCGCTATCTGGACAGCGGTGCGGACTTTGACGAGGGCCGCCGCCAGTGGCGCAACGCCGTGCCGTCCAACAACGATTTCCCCTGCGCGGCGTGGTGGAAATGCGGCGAGGACGGCGGCGATTTTCGCTATAACCCCACGGCGGCGCTGGCGGGATTCGCGCTGCGCTTTGCCGCGCCGGAAAGCCGGCTGTACGCGCTGTGTTTTTCCCTCGCCGGGGAAGCGGCGGATTGGCTGGGGCGCCAGCCAGCCTTCGCCGAGCAGCACATCGCCGCCTGCTTCATCCGCCTGTATGAGGACTGCGCGGCGGCGGGCGTCGCGCCCTTCGATGCGGACGCGCTACTCGCGCGCCTTCGGGAGATGGCGCGCCTGTGCCTGGAGGGCGCGCCCGAAAAGTGGGGCCGCGAATACGCGGCGTTTCCCTCCGACCTGATCTCCTCGCCGGACAGCCCGCTTCGCCCGGCGCTGTCCGGCGTCATCGCCGCGCAGTGCGATTACATTCGCGGCGGCCAGCTCCCCGACGGCTCCTACCCCGTGCCGTGGACGTGGTACAATGACGACCCGGACTTCCCCGTCGCCGAGCTGTGGTGGAAGGGCGACATGCTCGTCAAATTCATGCACTTTCTACGCGCGTTTGGCGGTTAATGCTTTTCTCAGATAAAAACTTAATCTGGTGCGAAGCACAGGATGGGGTCTGGGGACAATGTCCCCAGACAGGGTTTGGCGCTGGAGCCGAGCGCGGCCAGTGGCCGAAACAGCGAGGCGGAAGCGGGGAATCGCAAGAAGCGAGCGAAGCTCGCGACTATGCGAGTTCCCCGGATCGGTAGCCCCAACGTTCCCCGGCGCGTAGCGCCCACAAATCAGTAACCCGGAAGCGAAGCGATCCCGAGCGGGTTGCTCATGAAAAATTACGTTATCCCGCTTTTTCTTGCTCAGAATAACCCATGGCAATGGTTCGATCATTTGACTTGAGAATAGTATAAGGTCGTCTTTATAGGCCGACGGTTGACTTTGTACGCACTAAGTGATAATATGTTTACACATCCAAACAGAAATGGATGAATTTACAAAAGAAAAGGAGATGGTATTGTGGATAATCCAATCAGAGCAAGAAGAGGTATCCTCTATCTCATCATGGTTTTGGCAATCCTATGCCTCAACGCCGCTTACGCAGAAGCGAATGAAAGAATTGTGGATCGTTTGGAATTCAAGCAGGGAACCATTACAGTAGATATGTCTGAACCCGTGCAGGCAGACAGCGTCACAACATATACAACAAAGAATATACCCATTGAGCCGGATGATTTCGAGACGGTTCTTGGCGGCGCGGCTTCACAGGGTTCTATCAGCATTGAAAACAAACCGGATGAAATCACATATTCCTTTTCCCTTGACGGCACCGTCGGCCTTTGCCCGCTGCTGAGAACCTGCGGGGCCTATCAAACGGAGAGCACGCCGAACGTTCAGGCTGCCGTAGACAGCGTGAAGGCGATGCTCACCGAATGGAAAATCCCATGCACGGCGTATTTTGTTGGAAGGAAGGACGATGTGATCCGGCTTGGCGCATGCGAAAAAGAACGGGAACAGGTTGACAGTCAGGCGGAAAATGAGAATGATATAACGGCCATTTTATTCCGTTATCCGGTAGGCGATCTATTCTATGACATGAATTCTTATGTTTTTAACCCGGCGCGAAAACCAAATGAAGGGTTCCGTTATGGTCATGATTGCGGCGGTTATGTCACTGCAATCGTCAGGGATGACGGCGCCATTGAAAACCTAAACATCGTCTTTCCTGTAGAGACGGAATCGAAGGCGGGAGAAGTCAAATGCGTCAAATGGCAAGAAGCGCTAAACAAAGTGATCGATGAAATTCAAAGAAAAGCGGAAGAAGCGAAATATAAAAATTGTAACTATACAATACGCAGAATGGAGCTAACGCAAATCGCAGATGATCGCGCTGTAACGCATCCCATTTGGAATGTCGATGTGGAACAGACGATAGGTCATACGGACTCAGACAGAGTAGAAAACTATATCACGTCTTATCAAATCAACGCCACCAACGGAGAGCTTCTTTGGCCCGAAGAAGAAAGGTAAGACGGCAACCGAGACTGACGCGGCCCGGCTTTCGCCGGGCCGCGCTTTATTTGCCTGTCTCTGCCCTACGCCCCGCGCAGCGCCGCCTCGCGCCTGCGCAGCAGCTCCTCCGCCGCCTCGCGCACGAAGCGGGGAATGTCCTCGCGCAGCGCGTCCACGCGCCCCGGCGCGCGCAGCAGCTCGGCGACGAACGGCGCGTACCGCTTGCCCGCCCCCTCGAGGACGCGCCGCGCCGCCTGTTCGGCGGTCAGCGGCTCGCGCGCGCGGCCCGCGGTCTCCTCGGCGGCGACGGACAGCGCGTCCGCCGCGGCGACCAGAAAGATCATCGCGCGCATCGGGGACTGGCGCACCGAGAACCCGAGCGGGTAGCCGGAGCTGTCGTCGTAGGCGCGGTGATGGCCGTTCGCCACATCCGCGTAGATCGCCGTGGAGGGCTGGCGGCGCAGCAGATCCGCGCCGCAGTAGGCGTGCATCTGCAGCAGCGTCTCCTCCTCCTCAAACAGGCCGCGGCAGGCCAGCTCCTCGATGCTCAAAAAGTGGATCATGCCCGCGTCGCATAGCTTGCCCGCGTTTGCGGCCATCTCCAGCAGCGCCTCGCGGCCCCAGATCACGTCCTCGACGCGCGCGCAGCCGGGCAGGCCCGCCAGCTTCTCCGGGCAATCCTCGATCGCCCACGCGCAGAGCGTGCGGGAGAGGCGCGACGTGACGCCCATGCGCACATAGCCGACCGGGTCGCGCGCGGCGAAGGCGGTTTGCAGCGTCTCGAGAAACGTCGGGCAGCCCGGCAGCTCCCGGTAAAAGTAGAGCGCCTGCCGCAGGTAAAACATGAGATCCCCGCCCGCGTTTTCGGCCGGCGCGCGCACGATGAACGCGCACAGGCGGGCGACCATGTTCTTCACCTGCCGGGCGGTGTCCTCGGGCAGGCGCTCCCCCTGCGCGTATTCCAGATACAGCCCCAGCGTGCCGACGTGTGAAAACACGCTCTGCGCGCCGAAGTCGTCGTCCGGCATGGAGTAGGCGAGCGCGTAGATGCCCTCCAGCAGCTCGGAAAGCTCCAGCGCGCCGCAGTGGTACTGCGCGGCCAGATACGCGTATTGCCAGCGCGGCTGGAGCGACTCGCCGCGCTCGCGCGCGAGCTGCGCCTGCCGCCGCTCGACGATCTGCGCGGATTCCAGCACCTGCACGAACGCCTCCGGCTCGGCCCGGCCGGAGCGCAAATAGGGCAGCAGCGCCGTCCGCTCCATGTGGCTCTTGTAGAGGTAGGTGTCCCATGGCAGCGACGGCGTCTTCGCGCGCAGCTCGGGATCGGACAGGAGGCGGATGGAGCGCGTGACCGCCTCCAGCTTCAGGCGCGCCGCGTCGGTGGTCGCGCCGTAGCTCAGGGCGATATTGCCCATGCTCCGGTGGATGTAGCCGCGCGTCTCGGGATCCTCAATCCTGTCGTACTCGGTCTCAAAATAGGACGCGCTCTCGGCGAAGCACAGCCGCATGCGCGCGCTGTACGGGCGCATGCCGCTGGGCGAGAGCAGACGCTCCATCTGGTAAAGCGCCATGCCCACCTGATACAGCTCGCGGATGAGCATGTCGCGCCTCTTCCAGTGGCGCGCGTAGTTCGTCAGCGCCATATGGATGCGGTAGTGCAGCACGATGTCCGCCGGGTTTCCCTCCGTCAGCCCGCTCGCGAAGGCGGTCAGCTCGTCGATCTCCTGCTGGGAGGCGGAAAGCACGTTGTCCAGCATCGGGAACAGCCCTTCGCGCAGCAGCTGCGTGCCGCGCTGCACGGCCCGCCGCGACGCGCGGCCCTGCTCGCGCAGCGCCGCCGCGCAGGCCTCCGCGCCGCCCGCTCCATCCGCAGGCGGCGTCTGGCCGCCGCGCACCGAGGCGAGCAGCTCCATGTATTCCCGCTGGTAGGCCCTGTCCATTCCTTCGCCTCCCTTCCGCCGTCTGCTTTTATCATTCAACCCAAATACTACCGCTTGTCGAAAACCCTAGTTTCACTTCACCTTGCACTTTCGAGGGATGTGGGGCGCTGCCCCACCGCCCCGCTTAGGGGCTTTCCGGTCGCCCCTAAGAACCCTTCGGCCCTTACGCCTTAAACGCTGCTAATATGCTTAGATTTAGTATCAGCCCCGCGCGCCCTTGCGCTCGCCCGCGAGGAAGCGGCGCATCACGTCCGCGAGGCTCTGCACGCTCGCGGGCTTGGGCACATGCGCGTTCATGCCCGCGCGCTCGCAGGCGCGGATGTCCTCGACGAACGCGTTCGCGCTCATCGCCACGATGGGAACGCGCTTCGCGTCCTCGCGCGGCAGCGCGCGGATGGCGCGCGTGGCCTCGTAACCGTCCATCACGGCCATTTGAAGATCCATGAAGATCAGGTCAAACGTCCCGGGCGGGCACGCCGCAAAGCGGTCGAGCGCCTGCTTGCCGTCCTCGGCGCATTCGACCGTCGCGCCGAGCATCTCCAGCAGCTCCACGCCGATCTCCCGGTTGATCTCGTTGTCCTCCACCAGCAGCAGGTGGCAGCCGGAAAAGTCGTCCTGCGCCTGCGCGTTGGCCCGGTTGCGGCGCGCCATGCCCTCGGGCGTGTATTCGCACAGCGCCTTGCCCAGCCGCGTGCGGAAGAGCGGCTTGGGCACGAACGCGCTGATGCCCGCGGCGCGCATCTCGTCGCCGGAGAGCGTCCACTCCCACGAGGACATGACGAGGATGGGCGTCCCGTCGCCCAGCATCGCGCGCAGCTCGCGGCTGGCGGCCACGCCGTCCACGACGGGCAGATGCCAGCTGAGCAGGATGGCGAAGTAGTCGTTCCCCTCCATGCGCGCCCTGCCCGCCAGCTCATAAGCGGACAGCGCGTTTTCGCACAGGTCGCAGGTCATGCCCAGATCGGAGAGGATGCGCGCGGTGTTCTGCCGCGCGGCGGCGTCCCCGTCGGCGACCAGAACGCGCAGGCCGCGCAGCTCGGTAAGCTCGTCCTCACCGCCGGAGAGCTGCTCCAGCGGCAGGGTGACGGTGAAGCGCGTGCCCTTGCCCTCCTCGCTCTCCACGGAAATCTCGCCGTTCATCATCTCCACGAGGTTGCGCGTGATCGCCATGCCCAGCCCCGTGCCCTCCACGCGATTGACCTCCCGCGCGCGCTCGAACGGGGAAAACAGGCGGCTGAGCGCCTCCGGCCCCATGCCGATGCCCGTGTCGGCGATGACGAACTCGTAATAGGCGTAATTGTGCTCGCCCTTGCTCCTCTCCCCCGTCTCGCGCACGCGCATGGAGATCGTCCCCTCCGGCGGCGTGAACTTGACGGCGTTGGAGAGGATGTTGATCATGATCTGCTGCATGCGCAGCTGATCGCCGCGCACCTGCTCGTGAATCACGCCGGAAAAGTCCAGATCGACCTTCTGCCACTTCTTGTCCGCCTGCGGGCGCAGCACGGCCATCAGCGCGTGGATGAAGTCGGCCATCGTGAACGCCTCGGGACTGAGCGACATCTTGCCGCTCTCGATGCGCGACATGTCGAGGATGTCGTTGATGAGCGCCAGCAGGTGGCGCGAGGAAAGCTCGATCTTCTTGAGGCAGTCGTCCACGCGGTCGCGATCCTGCGCGTGCGCCTGCGCGATGGTCGTCATGCCGATGATCGCGTTGAGCGGCGTGCGGATGTCGTGGGACATGCTGGAGAGGAAGTCCGTCTTCGCCTTCGAGGCGGCGTTCGCCGCGTCCAGCGCGCTCTTGAGCGCGGCGTTCGCCGCGTCCATGCGCTCCTGCTGGCGGCGAAGCTCGTCCGTGCCGTCCCAGAGCAGCGCCATGCAGCGCCCGCCCTCGTGCGGGGAGAGCGGCATGAACATCCGCCTGCCGCGCAGCTCTCCGCGCCAGACCAGCCCCGTCTCGCCCGCGGCGGCCCGCTCGATCTCGGGCGCGGCCAAGAGAAGCAGCTCCTCCTCGCCGCCCCGCAAAAACGCTTCCGCCGCGGGGTTGCGATAGGCGCAGCCCCACCCGTCCTGCCGCCGCTCCAGCAGCAGGACGCCGGCGGCCAGCGGGTCGTAGGCCGCGGCGAGACGCCGAAGCTCCTCGTGCATAGGCTCCTCCTCGCGCGCCCGGCGCGGGCGCGCTCCGTCCGTAAAGCGATTCTTTCGTGCGGGCCGGTCTGTCGCCCGCCCGAGCTTTGTATCAGTATAACATACGGATTTGGTGAAGTCCACCATTTTCACGGGGCGCTCGCGCAAAATCGCGCGGCGCTCCCTTGTGCGGCGGCGCTTTTCGCGTTACAATGGATAAGGGAAAAATCCTCGCCGCGCGCGGCGCGCCGCGGCGAGATCAACGGAGGAAACGATCATGAAATATCGCGGCATCATCTTCGATCTGGACGGGGTCGTCTGCTCGACGGACGAATACCACTATCTGGCGTGGAAGGCGCTCGCCGACCGCCTTGGCATCCCCTTCGATAGGGAGCGCAACAGCCTGCTGCGCGGCGTGAGCCGCATGGACAGCCTGCGCATCATTCTAGAAAAGGCCGACAGGGCCTACACGGACGCGGAGATGGCGGCCTTCGCCGAGGAAAAGAACGCGCTCTATCGCGAGCTGCTCGGGCGCATGTCCCCCGCCGATCTTTCGGACGACGTGCGCGCCACGCTGGACGCGCTGCGCGCGGACGGGAAGCGGCTGGCCATCGGCTCCTCCAGCAAGAACACGCCCTTTATTCTGGAACGCCTCGGCCTGTCCGATTTCTTTGACGCGGTCGCCGACGGCAACTGCATCACCCATTCCAAGCCGCACCCCGAGGTCTTTCTGAAGGCGGCGGAGATGCTCGGCCTCGCCCCTTGCGACTGTCTGGTCGTCGAGGACGCGCACGCAGGCGTCGAGGCGGCGAGGCGCGGCGGCTTTGACTGCGCCGCCATCGGAGACGCGCGGGACGACGCGCGCGCCGCCTATTCGCTTGACCGGCTTTCCGATCTGCTGGGGATATAGATAATACTTTTCTCAGTTAGAATCTTTATATCACAGGATGGGGTCTGGGGACAATGTCCCCAGACAGGGTTTGGGGCGGTAGCCCCAACGTACCCCGGCGCGTAGCGCCCACAAATCAGTAGCCCGGAAGCGAAGCGATCCCGGGTGGATCGTTCATGAAAAGTGGCGTACTCCCGCTTTTGCTTGTCCTGCGTAGCCCAATGACAGAATGATGGATGATTTGATTTGAGAATAGTATAAAGGCACCAATCGGGCCGCGCCCACCGGCGCGGCCCGATTATTTCCATGTCTCAGCCGAGGTACGCGCGGCGGACGTCGTCGTCGTGCATCAGCGCGTCGGCGTCGCCCTCCTTGACGATGTTGCCCGTCTCCAGCACATACGCGCGCGTGGCGATCGAGAGCGCCATCTGCGCGTTCTGCTCGACGAGCAGGATCGTCGTGCCCGCGCGGTTCAGCTCGCCGATGATGTCGAAGATCTGCTCCACCAGCAGCGGCGCGAGGCCCATCGACGGCTCGTCGAGCATGAGCAGCTTCGGCTTGCTCATCAGCGCGCGGCCCATCGCCAGCATCTGCTGCTCGCCGCCGGAGAGCGTTCCGGCCACCTGCCGGGCGCGCTCCTTCAGGCGCGGGAAGCGGGTGAATACGTTCTCCAGCGACGCCTCGATCTCCCCCGCCGGGCGCGAGAAGCCGCCCATCTCGAGGTTCTCGCGCACCGTCATCTGTTGAAAGACGCGGCGGCCCTCCGGGCAGAGCGCCATCCCGCGCGAGACGATCTTGCTGGCGGGCATGCCCACGAGGCTTTGCCCCTCGAAGGTGATCGTGCCGCCGCGCGGATGCAGAAGCCCTGCGACCGTGTTCAGCGTGGTCGATTTGCCCGCGCCGTTCGCGCCAATCAGCGTCACGATCTCCCCGTCGTTGACCTCGAAGGAGACGCCCTTGATCGCGTGTATACTGCCGTAGTAGACGTGCAGGTTTTCCACCTTCAGCATGTCGTCAGCCCTCCTTGCGCTTGCCCAGATACGCCTCGATCACGACGGGGTTCTGCTGGATCTCGCTGGCCGTGCCCTTGGCGATGATGCGCCCGTAGTTGAGCACGCAGATACCCTCGCAGATGCCCATGACCAGATTCATGTCGTGCTCGATCAGCAGGATGGCGATGTGGAACTGGTCGCGAATCTTGGTGATGTTGGCCATCAGCTCGTCGGTCTCGTGCGGGTTCATGCCGGCGGCGGGTTCGTCCAGCAGCAGCAGCGACGGGTTGGTCGCCAGCGCGCGCACGATCTCCAGCCTGCGCTGCGCGCCGTAGGGCAGCGACCCGGCCTGATGGCCCGCGAGATCCTGCATATCGAAGATGGAGAGCAGATCCATCGCGCGCTCGTGCTGGGCGCGCTCGCCCTTCCAGTAGGCGGGCAGGCGCAGGATGCCGGAGAACATCCCGTAGCGGAGCTGGTTGTGCAAGCCGATGCGCACGTTGTCCTCGACGGTCATGTTGCCGAAGAGGCGGATGTTTTGGAACGTGCGCGCGATGCCCAGCCGGTTTGCCTGAATGGTGTTCATCCCGGCGGTGTCGCGCCCGTTGAGCAGGATGGTGCCCATCGTGGGCTGATACACCTTGGTGAGCAGGTTGAAGACGGTCGTCTTGCCCGCGCCGTTGGGGCCGATCAGGCCCGCGATCTCGGTGCGGCCGATGATGAGGTTAAAGTCCTCCACGGCGTGCAGGCCGCCGAACTCGATGCCCAGATGCCGCGCCTCCAGCACAGGGCGGCTGCCGAGGTCGCGCTCCGGGATGATCCCCTGGCTCGGCGCGGGAACCATGCGGGTGGTCGAATGTTTGCGATTGGAAACGCTCATTGCGCGTCGCCTCCCTTCCGTGTACGGTGGGGCAGGATGCGCCCGAAGAACTGCCGGATGGACGGGCTGTTGGTGAAGAGCATCACGACGATCAGCACGATCGCGTAGATGAGCATGCGGTAATCGCCGAACTCGCGCAGCACCTCGGGCAGCACGGTCAGCAGCGTGGCCGCGATGATCGAGCCGCGGATGGAGCCGATGCCGCCCAGCACGACGAACACCAGCACGAGGATGGACGTATCAAACTTGAACTTGGCTGCCGTGACCGTCGAGAGGTTGAGGCCGTAGAGCGCGCCGGCCATGCCCGCCAGCACGGCGGAGGTGACAAAGGCCATCATCTTATATTTGGTGACGTTGATGCCGACGGACTCCGCCGCGATGCGGCTGTCGCGGATCGCCATGATCGCGCGGCCGGAGCGGCTGTTCACCAGATTGAGCACGACGATGAGCGTGAAGATCACGAGGCAAAAGCCCATGGTAAACGTGGAAATGGTCTTGTTGCCCACCGCGCCGGTCGGGCCTTTATAAATGACGTTGCCCGGCAAGTTCGGATTGTTGAAGGAAACGTGCAGCGCGCTGCCGTCCACGGAAAAGTAGAGGCAGTTGAGCACGTTGCGGATGATCTCGCCGAAGGCCAGCGTCACGATGGCAAGGTAGTCGCCGCGCAGCCGCAGAACGGGGATGCCGATGATCACGCCCGCGATGCCCGCGACCGCTCCGCCAGCGAGCATCGCCAAAATCAGGCGAACCGTTTCGTTTTCCATCTCGAAAGCGCTCAGCAGCCACGCGGACATGATGATGCCGGAGAAGGCGCCCACGCTCATGAAGCCCGCGTGGCCGAGGCTTAGTTCGCCGGAGATGCCGACGGTCAGGTTGAGCGAGACGGCCATGACGATCCATGTGCAGATCGGCACAAGCTGCCCGCGGAACGAACGGCTCATCTTGAAACCGGGGATCAGGCCCGACAGCGCCAGCTGGCACAGCAGAAAGGCGATTACGACCATCGCGTAGGTGGCCGCGTTGCCGGAGAGGAACCTCTTGATCTTTTTCATGCCGTTCACCTCACACCTTCTCGTGAACCTGCTTGCCGAGCAGACCCGTGGGCCGCACGAGCAGCACGACGATCAGCACGCCGAAGACGATCGCGTCGCCCAGCTCCGTGGAGACATACGCCTTGCCGAGAATCTCGATGACACCCAGCAGCAGGCCGCCCAGCAGCGCGCCGGGGATGGAGCCGATGCCGCCGAAGACGGCGGCGGTGAACGCCTTGATGCCGGGCATGGAGCCGGTCGTCGGCATGAGCACGGGGTAGGTGGAGCACAGCAGCACGCCCGCGATCGCGGCCAGCGCGCTGCCGATGGCGAACGTGAGCGAGATGGTGCTGTTGACGTTGATGCCCATCAGCTCCGCCGCACCGCGGTCCTCGCTGACGCCGCGCATGGCCTTGCCCATCTTGGTCTTGTTGATGAACAGCGTAAGCGAAACCATGATGACGACGTTGGCCAACACGGTCACCAGCGTCTCACCCGTGATGAGCATCTGCCCGCCGAAGAGCGAAAGCGAGGGGAAGGAGACGAGACTGGGGAAATTCTTGGGATTCGCCGTCCAGATGAGCTGAGCCACGTTTTGCAGCAGATAGCTCATGCCGATGGCGGTAATGAGCACGGCCAGCGACGTCGCCTGACGCAGCGGCTTGTAGGCTAGCCGCTCGATGGTGATGCCCAACGCCGTACACACGATGACGGCGGCCAGCACCCCCGCCAGCGGCGGCAGCCCGACGTACTGCGTGACGCAGAAAGCGATATACGCGCCAACCATGATGACGTCGCCGTGCGCGAAGTTAAGCATCTTGGCGATGCCGTACACCATCGAATAGCCCAGCGCGATGATGGCGTACACGCTGCCCAGACCGATGCCGTTGATCAAATAGGAGAAGAATTGGATCATCGTCCACAGCACCTCACTTGCGTAATGGCTCTCCCCGTTTTGCAATGGGATCGCCCGCATCAACGGGCCGCGCGGGCACGCGCTGATGCGGACGATTCCGCTCGATAAAACGACCGCCTGTCCGGCCCCGGGCTGGCCCCGAGGCCGGGCAAGCGGTGAAACGATGTTTCTTTACTCCACGACTTCGTACTGACCGTCCTTGATGACAACGGCGAGAGGCGTCTTGGAGACCTCGCCGGACTCAGTCCACGTCATGGCGCCGGTGATGCCCTCGATCTGCAGCTTCGGGAACTCGGCGATCAGCAGCTCGCAGGCTTCCTCAGGCGTGGTGTCGGCGGTGATGCCGGTATTCAGGCAGGCCTGATAGAGCGCGTAGATGCCGTCGTAGGCGTTAGCGGCGAACTGATTCGGCACCTCGCCGTAAAGCTCCTGATACTTGGCGACGAAGTTCTTCGTCTGCTCATTGTCCGCGCCGGAATAGAACGGGGTCAGCATCATGACGCCCTCGGCGAGGCTGGTGTCAAAGCCCTCCACGGAGAGGATGCCGTCCATGCCGTCCACGCCGAAGAACAGCGGGGCGTACTCCTGACGGTTGGCCTCGGTGAGGATCTGAGAAGCCGGGGTGTAGTAGATCGGAAGGAAGACGATATCCGCGCCGGCGTTCTTGGCCTCGGTCACCTGCACGGAGAAGTCGGTCGTGTCGTCGGTGAAGGTGGTGGTGGAAACGATGTCAAGGCCCTGCGTCTCCGCCTCGGCGATAAACGCCTGATAGATGCCGGTGGAGTACACGTCGGCGTTGTTGTAGATGATGGCGACCTTGGTGCCCAGCTTCGTCTCGCCGATGCGCTTAGCGGCGGCGGTGCCCATCGCGGGGTCGGTGAAGCAGACTTGGAAGGCGTTGTCCTTATTCGCGGTCACGTCGGCGGAAGACGCGGACGGCGTGAGCATGAAGATGCGATCCTCAAAGGCCTGCGCGGAGACGGCGATGCACGGCGCCGTGGTGACGGTGCCCAGAATCATCTGAGAGCCGTTGTCCAGTGTGGCGTTGTAGGCGTTGATGCCCTTCTCGGGATCATGTTCGTCATCCTGCACGTCGATCACGATATCGAAGGCCGCGTCGGGATTGGCGTTGATCTCGTCGGCGGCGATCTTCGCGCCGTTGGCCACGGCCACGCCGTACACGGCGGCAGGGCCGGTCATCGGGCCGATGACGCCGATCTTGATCGTGTCCTCAGCCATGGCGAAGGACGCGGTGAGCGCCAGCGCGAGGGCCAGCGCGACCACAAGAAGCTTCTTCATAGTCGTTCCTCCTGTTTGATGATGGAGCCTGACCGGCTCCGGTTTTGCGGCGGCGGGGCCTGCCCCGCGCCGATGGCAATCATTATAGCGCAAAAAAACGGGTGAAACAAGCGATTTTCAATCGATTCCAATCACGGTGGACGTGATTCTTTTTCATTTTATGAAGGGATAAAGTCAACAAGATGCAATCTATTGTCATTTTGCGCGCTTTTTTGCCCGAATTTGGTGAAAACTGCGAGAAAGCCGTCCTCTCCGCGCGCGCCCGCGGGAAGGGACTAGCCAACGCGCGCGATTTCCCGTATAATAGGTAAGCAGCCGTCACAGCGCGGATGCGGCCAGCGTGACGAGCGTGGCGGTCGGCGGGTTGAAGAGGCGGAAGAAGAAGGCCGGGTAGCGCGCGTCGCGCGTGCCGAGGCCGGGGCTGACGTAGACCTGCGCCGCGCCCACGCGCGACAGGCCGTAATACGCCCCCTCGCCGGGCAGCAGGCCGTAGCGCGGCAGCGCCATCGACGGGATGAACAGCGCGCCCAGCAGGGGCAGCCGCGCCACCCCGCCCAGATGATGCCCGCAGAGCACCGCGTCCACCAGCGAGGAAAGCTCCTGCGCGGAGGGCGGCGTGTGCGTCAGCGCGACGACGGCGTCCCCGACGCGGATCTCCTTGCGGGCCTGCCGCGTCTGCTCCAGCCAGCTCAGGTTGTAGGAGGCCAGCTCGATCGCGTTTTCGTCCCCGCCCGCCTGCGCTTCGAGGTATTGCAGCTCGTACTGGCGCTGCAGTGTGTCCAGATCGAGGCTGAGCTGCGACGGCGTCAGCAGCCACAGCACCGCGTCGCCGCGCTGCAAGCGCACGGGCGCGCTGAGCATCTGCCCGCCGCGCTGGCGCGCGCCGAGCACCCACGGCGCGAACGGGCTGCCGCTGGTAGCGTAGTCCATCGAGGCGGGAACGGGATCCTCGTCCCCGGCGATGAAGTAGACCGGCGCGGCCGGGGCAATCTCGTGCAGCGCGTCCAGCAGCGCGTAGAGCGGCTCCGCGTTGCCGCGCAGGGAGAGCATGTCCCCGGTGAGCGCGACCGCGTCGAAGGCCGCGTCCTGCAGCGCCATGCGCAGGCGGGACTGCCCGCTTCCAAACATGGCCCCCTTCAGGTCGGACAGGTGCAGGATGGTAAAGCCGTCCAGCGCCTCGCCCATCCCGGTCACGGGCACCTCGACGCGCGCGAGGAAGACGAAGCGGTCGGCGATCAGGTTCGCCCCCAGCGCAGCCAAAAGGAGCAGCGCCGCCAGCGTGAGCAGACGGCGCGCGATCGAGCGTTTCCTTCGTGTTTCAAAAAAGTGGGTGTCCGGCGAGGCGGCGGTAAAGCGGGAGGCGTCCCGTGGGGAAAAGGCGTCGTAGCCGCTGCGGCTCTTGGTCGGTCGTCTGTTCATGCGTCTGTCCCCCGTTGGCTTGCTGGGTCAATTATAGCGTATCCGCCGGGCGGCTTCAACGGAAGAAATTACCTTTCAGGATAGAAACCGAAAAAGAAGAAACTGGAAATATCTGGAAGGGGAAAGCCTGTTCCCCTTCTTTGAGGAGGCGCGCGCATGGCAAAGGAAAAAACGGTGTACCGCTGCTCGGAATGCGGGTACGAAACGCCCCGCTGGATGGGCAAATGCCCCGACTGCGGCGCGTGGAACACGCTCGTCGAGCAGGCCCCGGCGAAGGAAGCGCTGCCCGAGCGCGCGATCAAGCGGCAACCGGGCACGGGCGCGCAGGCGCTGCGCCTGTCCGAGATCCCCGAGGAGGGCGTGGAGCGCGTGACCACCGGCATCGGCGAACTGGATCGCGTGCTGGGCGGCGGCGTGGTCGAGGGATCGCTGACGCTGGTCGGCGGCGACCCGGGCGTGGGCAAGTCCACGCTGCTCTTGCAGGCGTCCCAGCAGCTGGCGCAGGGCGGCAAGCGCGTTTTGTACGTCTCCGGCGAGGAATCGGCCCGGCAGATTCGCATGCGCGCACGCAGGCTCGGCGTCACGAGCGAGAGCCTGTTCATCCTCAGCGAGAACGCGATGGACGCCGCCGAGCGCCGCTGGGAGGAGCTGGCGCCGGACTACATGGTCATCGACTCCATCCAGACCATGTACCGCCCGGATATGGCGAGCGCGCCGGGCAGCGTGTCGCAGGTGCGCGAGTGCGCCAGCCAGCTGATGCGCTACGCGAAGACCAGCGGCTGCGCGATCTTTCTGGTCGGCCACGTCACCAAGGAGGGCGCGATCGCCGGGCCGCGCGTGCTCGAGCACATGGTGGACGTCGTGCTCTACTTCGAGGGCGACGTGCGCCACGAGTACCGCATTCTGCGCGCGGTCAAGAACCGCTTCGGCTCGGTGAACGAGCTGGGCATCTTTCAGATGCGCGAAAACGGCATGGAGCCGGTCGAAAACCCGTCCGAGACGCTGCTCTCCGAGCGCGCGCGCGGCGTGCCCGGCTCCTGCGTCCACTGCGCCATCGAGGGCACGCGCCCGATGCTCGTGGACGTACAGGCGCTCGCGCTGCAGACCGCCTACGGCAATCCCCGGCGCACGGCGAACGGCTTCGACGGCGGGCGTCTGGCGCTGCTGCTGGCGGTGCTGGAAAAGCGCGCGGGGCTTGCGCTCTTCTCCCACGACGTGTATGTGAACGTGGCGGGCGGCCTCGAATTGTCCGAGCCTGCCGCCGATCTGTCGCTGTGCGCGGCGGTCGCCTCCAGCGCGCGCGACGTGCGCATCCCGCCGGAGTGGGCGGTGATGGGCGAGATCGGCCTCGCGGGCGAGGTGCGCGCCATCGCGCAGGCGGAGCGCCGCCTGTCGGAGTGCGCGCGGCTCGGCTTCACGAGCTGCGTGCTCCCGCGCGAGAACGCGCGGCGTCTGCATGCCGCGCCGGGCGTTCGCGTCTACGGCGTGGAGACGCTCGCCGAGGCGCTTTCCATCCTGCTGGGCTGACGCGGTTGTGTAGGTTTGTCAATCATCTTGGACAGTGAAGTTAGAGAGAAAGTCGCTGGGAGTAGCCCAGTGAAGAGGACGCAT
>CANRLC010000012.1 GCA_947631405.1 uncultured Clostridia bacterium
AAATGTCGCTCACGCGCTCCGTCGCCATCCTTTATCCCTCGAAAAACGCTTCGCGTTTTTCTCGGGAGTTACGGGGGGTACGGTCGCGGACTTCGCTATGTTCGCGACGACCTTTTTGTGCTTCGCACAAAAAATGTCGCTCACGCGCTCCGTCGCCATCCTTTATCCCTCGAAAAACGCTTCGCGTTTTTCTCGGGAGTTACGGGGGTTACGTTCGCGGGCTTCGCTTCGTTCGCGACGACCTTTTTGTGCTTCGCACAAAAAATGTCGCTCACGCGCTCTGTCGCCATCCTTTATCCCTCAAAAAACGCTGCGCGTTTTTCTCGGGAGCTAAGGGGTTACGGGCGTCGCGGACTACGCTTCGCTCACGCGAAAAGGGGGGAATGGCCATGCGCCCGACTTCGCCGGACATTTTTCAAACCGCGCTGCGGCAATCCGCGCTTGACGCAAATTGCAGCCCGGAGGATTTCCTGCGGCAGGAGAACGTCGTCGTCGCCTCCGCCGCGCATCCGGGCGCGAGGAAATATTTGACGCTCCCGTTTGACTGTCAGCTGATCTCCTATGGGAACAACATCGTCGCCTCCGTGAGCGAAACGGCGCGCGCCGCCGTGACCGATTACCTCGCCCGCTTCCCCGTCCGGCACGACTGCTTCGAGACGCCCGGTCTTCTGCTTCTGGACGACGTGCTGCGCGGGGACGGCCTGCGCGTCTGCTTCATGGCGGAATATTTTTTGCCCGACCTCGAGGCGCTCCGCCCCTTGGATTGTCCCTATGAGACGCGGCTGCTGCGCGCGCCGGACTTTGCGCCGCTCTACGTCCCCGAATGGAGCAACGCGCTGTGCGAAAAGCGCCGCGAGCTGGACGTTCTGGGCGTCGGCGCATACGACGGCGGCGCGCTGATCGGGTTGGCCGCCTGCTCGGCCGACTGCGATTCCATGTGGCAGATCGGCGTCGATGTGCTGCCCGCCTATCGCAGGCAGGGCGTCGCCTCCGCGCTGACCAGCCGTCTGGCGCTGGAGATTCTTGATCGGGGAAAGGTGCCGTTTTACTGCGCCGCGTGGTCGAATCTCAAGTCCGTGCGCAACGCCGTGCGCAGCGGCTTTCGCCCCTCGTGGATCGAGCTGTCGGCGAGGAGCGCCTTCTTTGTCGAGACGCTGCTGCCTAAATGAGGCCGCGCCGAACGTATGATTTTTGCAAAATGAAACCGCCGAATCCCGAAAAGCGTGGGGTTCGACGGTTTGATTTGCTTCGCTTGGGCGCTTAGGCTCTTTTTCGTCCCTCGTTCCAGAGCGCGTCGGCGGTCGGCTTCCAGCGCTCGGCGTAGGGCGTCGTCTTGTCGCAGAGGTGATCGACGCTCTCCGGGCTTTGGTAGTCCGTGTTCACCGCGCCCGTCTCCTTCACCATCCTGCGCAGGCACTCGGGGTTTTCGAGCATCGGGCAGGGGCGCAGCATGTTGCCGTTGAAGGGCTGCTCGTCGTGATAGGCCATGAAGATCGGGCTTTTGAGCGCGTCCAGCAGCGTGCAGTCGTGGATGTTGACGTTTGAATAGTGGATGAACACGCAAGGCTCCACGTCGCCCTTGGCGTTGATGTGCAGGTAGTTGCGCCCGCCCGCGATGCAGCCGCCGACGTACTCGGCGTCGTTTTGGAAGTCCAGCGTGAAGATCGGCTTGCTGCTCCTAAACGCGCGGATGCGGCGGTAGACCTCCGCGCGCTGCTCGGGCGCGGGCAGCAGCTCGGGCGCGGCGTCGTTGCCGACCGGCATGTAGTGGAAGAACCACGCGAAGAGCGCGCCGCTGTCCACCATGTAATCGAAGAACGCCTCGCTGGTGACATCCTCAAAGTTGCGGCTCGTGTAGCAGGTGGAGATGCCGAAGGGCAGGCGGTGCGCCTTGAGCAGCGCCATCGCATCCTTCACCTTTCCAAAGGCTCCCTCGCCCCGGCGGGAGTCGTTCGCCTCCTCGAAGCCCTCCAGCGAGATCGCGGGCACGAAGTTGCCCACGCGCAGCATCTCGTTGCAGAAGGCCTCGTCGATGAGCGTGCCGTTGGTAAAGGAGAGGAACTCGCAGTCGGGGTGTGCCTCGCACAGCCGGATGAGATCCGCCTTGCGCACCAGCGGCTCGCCGCCGGTGTAGATGTACATGTAGACGCCCAGCTCCTTGCCCTGCCGGATGATCGAGTCGATGTCCTCGTAGGACAGGTTGAGCAGGTGGCCGTACTCCGCCGCCCAGCAGCCGGTGCAGTGCATGTTGCAGGCGGACGTCGGGTCGAGCAGGATCGCCCACGGCACGTTGCAGCCCTCGCGTTCCTTGGCCTCGTTCTGGATGGCGCTGCCCTTGAGGCTCGCGTTGAACAGGAAATTCTGGAAGAACGCGCGGCGCACATTGGGGGATAGCTCGTAGAGCTTGAGGATGAGCTGATACCAGTTGTTCTTCTTCTCAATGACCTCGCGCACGGCGCTGCGCTGCGAGGCGTACCAGTCCGCCGGGGAGAAGCGGTCGACCAGCGCCATCAGCTTGGGCAGGTTCTCCTCCGGATTGCCTTCGACGTATTTGAGGGCCTGCTTGATCGCGAAGCCCTGCATCTGTTCCTTGATGCTTTCCATAGCCTTTCCCTCCGTGCATTTTGTAGCGGCTCGCGCCGCCGTGGGCATTATACGGCGCGCCGGGCGGGCGGACAATGAACAGGGCGCTTAGCGTGCCCAATTTTTAGGCATTTGCGCCCGTTTGCCCAAAAGGCGGCCCTCGCCGCTTGCCCGTCCGGGCGATCTGCGCTACAATGGACGCGAATGGACAAGGAGGTCGATTCGCATGGCGTCTTTCACCCGGGAGGCCATCATCCGCTCGTTTTTAAGGCTCTTGGACGAGCGGCCCTTAAACAAGATCACCGTCCGGGACATCGTCGAGGACTGCGGCGTCAACCGAAACACGTTCTACTATCACTTCGAGGGCGGCATCCCGGCGCTGGTGGAAGCGGTCTCCAAGGGGGAGATCGACCGGCTCCTCGCGCAAAACGAGCGCATCTCCTCGATGAGCGAGGCGCTCGACGTGGCGACGGCGTTCATCTGCCGGCACCGGCGCGCGGTGCTGCACCTGTACAATTCCTCCAACCGCGACATCTACGAGCGCTACCTGATGGAGATCACGCGCTACACCGCGCGCCGCTACTTCGATACGGCCTTTCCAGACGCCGATCTCCTCGAGGGCGACCTAGAGATCGTCGTGCTCGCCTACGCCAGCGAGAGCTACGGGCTGATCGTCGAGTGGCTCAACCGTTCGCTGGACGAGGGATTCCGCGCGACGCTCCGCCGCCTGTGCGAATTGCGCGCCGGAACGATCGAGACGATGATTCATCGCAGCGCGCAGGACAGGGAAAAGCAGGCAAACTAATACTATTCGCAAAACAAATTATCGATCATTCTGTCATTGGATTATGCCGAGCAAGCATCAGCGGAATAACGCAACTTTTCACGATCAACCCGCCCGGGATCGCTTCGCTTCCGGGCTGCCTTGGCAATCGCTTCGCGATTTGGGGTACGTTGGGGCTACCATGGGGAACGGTCACTGTCGGGGCGGTGACTGTATAAGTCTTTGTAGCGCTCGCCCGGGGAACTCGCATAGTCGCGAGCTACGCTCGCTCCTTGCGATTCCCCGCGTTCCGCCTCGCTGTTTCGGCCACTGGCCGCGCTCGGCTCCAGCGCCAGACCCCTACTTGTGCTTCGCACCATATGAAAGCTTTATCTGAGGGAAGTATAAAAGCGGGGCCTCCCCCGCTTTTTCTATTCCTTCTCTTCCCTCAGTGCCGCGATCGCTTCCCCGATGTCCGCATCGATGCACACGGCGCGCGGCGCGATCTCGGGCGGGCAGACGGCCTCGCCCCGATTGACGCACGCGTAGAGCGCGCGCGGGTTTTCCGCCGTCATCCGCCAGAACGGATACTTGATGATCGAGGGCGTGTTGTAGCCGACGCCCAGCTCGAGGAAGAGCACGCGCATGCCCTCATGCGCGCGCAGGAACGCGCCGTAGCGCGCGGCGGCGCGATGCCAGCCCTCGTCCTCGACGAACGTGTCGTCGCTGCGCAGGTTCATCGCCATCGGCCGGCCGCAGCGCGGGCAGACGGGCAGCAGCTCCGTGGGCACGCGCAGGCCGCGCTGGCGCTCCGCCATCCGGCGCACGGCCTCCTCGTTGTCGTAGGTCGCCATGTGGCAGGGCAAGCTGCACTGGAATAGCCCGTAGTCGCCCTGCGTGTAAAACAGCCGCGCCTTGTCAAAGCCCGCCTTTTGAAAGCAGTGATCGACGTTCGTGGTGAGGACGAAATAGTCCTTGTCTCGCACCAGCGACAGCAGCTCGTCGTAGACCGGCTTCGGCGCATCCATGTAGCGGTTGATGAAAATATACCGGCTCCAGTACGCCCAGAACTCCTCCGGCGTGGGATACGGATAAAACCCTCCGGAGTACATGTCCGAAAAGCCGTACTTGTCGGCGAAGTCGGCAAAATGCCGCCTAAACCGCTCCCCGGCATAGGTAAAGCCCGCCGCGGTGGACAGCCCAGCGCCCGCGCCGATCACCACGGCGTCGCAGCGCGAGAGCGCCTCCCGCAGCCGTCTAATGTCATCCGAGCAGCGCCCGGTAGATGCTTTCATCGGCATCCTTGAAGACACAGAAGATCACCTCCGTCTCGCCCCGGTGCCTGCGCACCGTGTCCACGGCGATTCTCGCGGCCTCCTCGTTCGGGAAGCGGAACTCCCCGGTGGAGATGCAGCAGAACGCCACGCTTTGTATCCCGCTTTGCTGCGCCAGCTGAAGGCAGGCGCGGTAGCAGGAGGCGAGTCCTTCCCGCTCCCTTTGCGTCACAGGGTCGCTTGCGATGGGGCCGACGGTGTGCAGGACGTAGCGGCAGGGCAGGTTGTAGGCGGGCGTGAGCTTCGCGCCGCCCGGCTCCTCCTCATGGCCCTGCTCTTCCATGAGCCTTGCGCAGGCCAGCCGAAGCTGCACCCCGGCATAGGTGTGAATCGCGTTGTCGATGCAGCGGTGGCAGGGGATGTAGCAGCCCGTCAGGCCGCCGTTTGCGGCGTTGACGATGGCGTCGCAGCGCAGCGTCGTGATGTCTCCCCGCCAGAGCTTGATTCCCGGCTCGATGGGCGTCAGGTTTGCGGCGTCCGTGACGCCCTTGCGCGCCGCCTCCTCGCGCAGGTATGCGTCCTGCACGGAGAGGAAGTCCTCGCCGATGGGGCGCGGCGGGCGCACGTTCATCAGGGAGCGGAGCAGCTTTTTCTGTTCCGCCTCGCCGGAAGGAATCTGCAAATCCCGATACCGGGACTCCTCGGCGATCAGCGCTCGAACGAGGAATTCTCGTCTTTCCCTCTGTGTCATGTTATCCTCTCTTTTCTATCGCCTTTGCCGGGCAGACCGCAAAGCAATTCCCACAATGCAGGCAATGGCTCTGCACAACGCGGTAGGGCTTTCCCGGCTCGATGCACTGCTGCGGACAATTTTTGAGGCACTGGCCGCAGCCGATACAGCGATCAAGAATGACGTATCCCTTTTGCGTGGGATTTCCCGCGCCAATGGCGTAGCTCTCCCTGAAAATCGGATTGACGCCGAGATTGAAATACTCGATCTCCGCATCCCTGATCTCAAAGACGATCCCCGCCAGCTTTCGGGTGTCGCCGGGATAGATGTTGGAGAGGTATGGCTGCTCTGCAAAGATCGTGTCGATCCACTTCTCTTGCTCGATCTCCGGTACGGGAACCGCCTTTGCGGACAGGCGGATCATCTCCTTATACTTGGTATAGCCGAGCGCCTGTACGCGCCCGTCGCGCAGGAGTTCCTCGCAGAAAGCCTTCCCCTTTGCGGTAAAGAAGATCATCCTATCCGGCTCGTAGTGGATGGCGGAGATGTTGCGGATTTGCGGCGCGCCGTCCTTGTCCACCGTGGCAAAGGCCAACACGCCGACATATTCCAGTTTTTTGAGACAGGTTTGTGCGTCCATGGATCGATCCTCCAATGTCAAAATCTGAGGATGCGCCCGTCCTTGCGCGGCTTTGGCGTCGGGTGGGCGTCGCCCGCCCGCGGATAGCCGAGCAAAATCTGTGCCACCGCATAGTAGTCCGTGCGGATATTCCACCGGCGCAGGATTTCCTGCCCGTAGGGATCGGCAAACGCCGCAAAGCCCTGCCCGACGTAACAGGAACCGACGCCGAGGGAATCCGCCGTGAGCATCATATTTTCGGCGGCACAGGCGCAGTCCTCGGCGGAAAACAGGAAGTTTTTGGGAGCGAACAACGTAATCACGGTCGGCGCGTCGTAAAATGCGTTTTGCAGATGGGGATCGTCCGCGATGCTGGGCTGCTCTTTGGAAACATAGCTCGTCGCCGTCGCCATTTGCGGGTGGGAATGGGCGCGTTTGATTTTCCCCAGCCGCTCGTTTACCGCCCTGTCCTGACTGACCGCAAACAGCACGCCCTGACGCCCGGCCGCGCTGGGCGCATACAGGCCCGCCTCCAATATCCGCTGCAAAACGCCCTCGTCGATCTGCCTCTCCTCAAACCGCCGGATCGACCGGCGGTGCAGGATCGTCCCTCTACATTCGCTCATTCTATCCCACCCCCCTCGATTTCCTTCCAGCATTGCGGGTCTGCGGCGTAAAAGTCTCCGTTTGTCCCCTTCGCCACGGCGGGACAGCCCCGGCACCACGCCTTGAGTTCGCACTTGCCGCACTTTTCAAATTTGTCGTACTCCCGATATTTCTCCATCTCGCACGCCCAAACGTCGGCCAGCCGGTCGGAAAACACGTTGCCGACCTTGCTTCCCGCAACGCGGCGGCAGGCGTACACGTCGCCCGTGGGCAGGATGGTGATGTGGCAGTTGCCGCAGTTGCAGCCGCCGTAAATCATGCCCTCCTTGGCGTCGGCTGGAATAGTGAAAGCGCCCGTCTCGTACTCGTAGAGCGTCCAGAGATGGTCTTTTTTATTGAAATAGGTCTGGCAGCCCGCCGCCTCATAGGCTTTGAATTTTCCGTCGCAGATTTCAAGCAATTCCCGGTACTCCTGCGGCGTCATGGAGGCGTTCAGCTCGCCGCCGCTGGGCACATAGCGGGAGAAGGCGAATACGTTTGCCCCCGCCGCCACCGCCGCGTCGATGATCCCCGGCACCTCCATGCGGTTTGCCTTCGATACCGTCGTCATGACGACGCTTCGCATCCCGGAGCGGTTGATGCAGCCGATCTTCTCCATGGTGCAGTCAAAAGAGCCGGGTTTGCGGAACCAGTCGTGGGTCTCGCGCAGGCCGTCGAGGGAAAGCTGGTACTTTTCGCATCCGCAATCCCTCATCTTCCGGCACACCGCATCGTCCAGATAAAACGGGTTGCCCATGAGGGTAAACGGGATGCGGCGTTCTTTCAGCAGCGCCAGCAGCCGCCAGAAATCCGGGTGCAGGATGGGATCGCCGCCCGTGAGATAAAAATAGGGCGAGCGACCATAGCTTTCGCAGAAGTCCAGACAGTTGCAAACGGTCTCTTCCATCTGCGCCCAGCTCATGGAATCCGGCTTTTTGCACGCGTCACCGGAGTAGATATAGCAGTGCTTACACCGCTGGTCACACTCGTCCGTGATGTGCCATTGGAAGGAAAAAGTTCGTTTCATCCTAAAGCTCCGCTCGATATGCCATCGGTTTTGACCGAGAGCGATCGCGTGTTCCCGGCGGGAGCAGGCCCGCCGGGAACGGTAGGTCGTCAATTCTTGTCGCCGGCTCCGCAGGCCGTGCCGCACGCCGCGGGCTTTTCCTCCGGCTTGCCGGCGGCGCCGCAGGCGGTGGGCGCCTCGGCGGGCTTGTCTGCCGCGCCGCAGGCGGCGGGGGTCTTCTCGGGCTTGTCTGCCGCGCCGCAAGCCGCGCCACAGGCGGAAGCCGCCTTGTCCCCGGCCCATTCGGCGAGATGAGAGAGCGCCATGGTCGTATCCTCCTTTCCCAATTCAAGGGGCTTTTGCCTCCCGTATCTCCCATTGTACGGATTCTTCTCCCTCGCACAAGTACGCACCTTTCGGGGAGGTTACGCACCTTTTTGTAACTATTGCGTTTTGCGGGCTGCAACCGTATAATAAACGTGCAACATGATTTGATGTGATGGAGGCGCGCGATGAAAACGAAGGCCGAGCTTCTTCCCCAATGCCCCGTCGCGACGACGGTTCAGCTCATCGGGAACAAGTGGAAGCTCCTCATCATCCGGAACCTGTCCGCCCGCCCGTGGCGCTTTAACGAGCTGCAGCGGGATCTGGACGGCATCAGCCAGAAGGTGCTCACGGACAGCCTGCGCTCCATGGAGGCGGACGGGCTGATCACCCGAACCGTCTATCCCGAGGTGCCGCCGCGGGTGGAATACGCGCTCTCGGAGCTAGGCGAATCCCTGAGGCCGATTTTGGACGCCATGAAGGCATGGGGAGAGCGCTATCAGGCGGGGAACAGGATGGGGTCTGGGGACAATGTCCCCAGACAGGGTTTGGGGCGGTAGCCCCAACGTCACCCCAATCGCGAAGCGATTGCCAAATGTAGCCCGGTAGCGAAGCGATCCCGGGCGGGTTGTTCATGAGAAGTGGCGCACTCCCGCCCTTGCTTGCTCAGTATAACCCCTGACGGAATGGTTCGATCATTTGATTTGAAAATAGCATACCATCAAAAATCGGGGCCGCTTCGCAGCGGCTCCGATCTTTTATTGCGGTTTGTCAGTCTTCATTGCTCCGCCCAGACCCGTTCCCCGTCGGAAAAGACGGTCAGGTCGCCGTCTCGCGCGCTGTAGACCGCGCAGCCCGTCTCCCGCAGCAGCGCGAGCAGCGCGGCATCCGCAGGCTCCTCGTCGCTGTCGGAGACGAACGCGATCTTCGGCGCGGCGGCCTGTACAAACGCGGCGCTCGCCTCGTGCAGCCTGCCGTGATGCGGCACCTTCAGCACGTCGCAGGCGACGTCGCCCTCGGCGAGCAGCTCGCGCTGGCGGGCGTCCTCGGCGTCCCCGGTGAAGAGAAAGCGCGTGCCGCCGTAGACGACGCGCAGCGCGAGGGAAAAGTCGTTTTCCTCGTCCCTGCCGTAGTCGGTCTCGTGCGCGCTGGTCAGCGTCAGCGTCGCCTCGCCGCCCAGATCGAGGGAAAGCGTCTCGCCCGTCCCCATCCGTGTCACGCGGGTGGCGGGACTGCTCTCCAGAGCCTCCATGAATTGCTCGTATTGCTTGCCGTCCTTCGCGTAGTCCGGCATCACGACCTGCGCCACGTCGAGAGATTCCAGCAGCTTGTCCGCGCCGCCGACGTGATCCTTGTCAAAGTGGGTGACGATCAGCGCGTCCAGCGCGGTCACGCCGCCCTCGGTCAGCCGCTCGGCCAGATGCTTGCCCTCTTTATTCGTCCCGGCGTCGATCATCACGCGGCGTCCGCCGGGCAGCGTGAGGAGCGCGGCGTCGGCCTTGCCGACGTCAAAAAACTCCGCCTTCATCGTTTCCTCTCCCCGCGAGGCGCAGCCGCACGCCAGCAGCGCCGTAAGCAGCAGCATCGCGCGCGCGATCCGTTTGCGCATGGGGTCGGCCTCCTTTGCTCGCTCACTTTTCCGAGACGATCCGCTTGATGTCCTCGACGGCGCCGCGCAGCTCCGGGGATTCGCCGAGCAGGCGCGTCACCTTGTCGCAGGAGTTGATGATGGTCGAGTGGTCGCGCCTGAACGCGTCGCCGATGCGCGGCAGGCTCATGCCCGTCATCTCGCGCGTCAGGTAGACGGCGACGTGCCGGGCCAGCGCGATTTCCTTCTTGCGGGAATCGCCGCGCAGCAGCGCCGGGCTGAGATCATAGTATTCCGCGACGCAGTCGATGATGAGGTCGGGCGTGATGCGCTTGGGGTCGCGCACGACGGACAGATCGTGCAGCGCGCGGGCGACGACCTCCTCGTCGATCGAGCAGCGGTTGAGCTTGGCGTAGGCGCTCACGCGGGTAAGCGAGCCTTCCAGCTCGCGGATGTTGCTCTCGATGCGCCCGGCGATCAGTTCCAGCATGTCGTTGCCGATCTCGATGCCCTCGTTGTCGGCCTTCTTGCGCAGGATGGCGAGGCGGGTGTCGAAGTCCGGCTTCTGGATGTCGGCGATGAGGCCCCACTCAAAGCGGGAGCGCAGCCGCTCCTCCAGCCGGGCGATCTCCCTCGGCGGCTTATCCGAGGAGATGATGATCTGCTTGCCCGCGCTGTGCAGCGCGTTAAAGGTGTGGAAAAACTCCTCCTGCGTCGAGTCGCGGCCCGCGATGAACTGGATGTCGTCGAGCATCAGCACGTCCACGTTGCGGAAGCGGTTGCGGAACTCGACGTTCTTGTTGTTCTTGATGGCGGCGATCAGCTCGTTGGTGAACATCTCGCTGGGCAGGTAGAGCATGCGCAGCGTCGGGAAGTGCTCGCGGATGTAGTGGCCGATCGCGTGCATCAGGTGCGTCTTGCCCAGCCCCACGCCGCCGTAGAGGAACAGCGGGTTATACGCGCGGCCCGGCTCCTCGGCCACGGCCAGAGAGGCCGCGTGCGCGAAGCGGTTGGACGAGCCGACCACGAACGTGTCGAACGTCGATTTGGGATTGAAGGTGTTGACGCCGTAGAGCGGCTCCTGCTCCTCCTTGCGCCGGCGCTCCTGCCAGTCGATGCGCTCCTTGACGTTCATCAGCTCCACGGTCATCTCGCGCCCGGCGGCCTGGCAGACCGCCTCGGTGATGATGGAGAGATAGCGCGCGCGGATGGTCTTCTCGGTGAACTCGCTGATGACCTCCAGCGCGAGCTTGTCGTCGATGACGTACACGGGCTTGAGCGGCTGGTCGATCCATGTGGTGTAGGATACGTTGGCCAGCTCCTCGCGCAGCAGCGCTTTGGCTTTTTCCCAGATCTCGACGTGATCCATGAGGCTTCCTCCGTTATTCGTTTTCCACGGCGCGCTGTGGACATCCTGTGGATAACTTCGATCGCATGTTCCCCATGATAGCAAAAAAAGCCCCCGTTTTCAAGGGCTTTTCGGCGGCGTTTTCTGTGGAAAATTTGCAGCTTTTCCACAGCGCGCCGCCCGCCGCCGCGCGCGGCTGCACAAGATGCTGTGTCCCGCCGCGGCGCTCAAACACAAGAGCCGATCAAAAGCGGGCAAAATCCTGCAAATTCGCTGCAATTTCGGCGAAAAGTTGTGTCAAAAAATGTCACGAAATTTCACTTTTTTGTAACGAAGGCCGCAATAACTGGAAATTTTCGCATCGGTCGCGGGAAAAATGCCGCCCTCTAGCGCGCGGCGAGCGCGCCGTCGCCCACGACGTAGCTGGCCTCCTGCACGGTGAGCGTGAGCGTCGCCTCGGCGAGCGTCTCGCCCGTGGCGGCGTCGGTCACGAGGATGGCGATCTGCGGGTCGCGCGCGTCCTCGGCGGGCGTCTGGTCGCTCCAGACGACGGTCTCGCCGGTGCTCTCGGCCTCGCGGCCCACGTCCTGATAGGTGCCCAAGAGCGCGTCCCACTTGAGGAAGACGCCGCTGTCCGCGCGCAGCGTGAAGGCCGCGTCGCGCGGCGCGCCGCTCGCGTCCGCGAGCGAGAGCGTGAGCATGAGGCCGGGCAGGGAGCTGTCCTGCGGAGTGTAGCGGCGCATGGTGTCCAGCTCGAGCGCGCCGCCGTCGGGCAGCGGCGCGCGCAGCTCGGCGAGCGTGTCCTCCTCGCGGGCGAGGCCGAGTGCGCCCGGCATGTAGCTGGCGAGGATGGAGCCGTAACCGCCGTTCTGGAAGAAGTCGCCCATCTGCGCGTCGCGCCACGCCTCGCGGTCGTCCTCGGAGAGCAGTCCGCGCGAGACGATCAGATCCTCCAGCTGGGATAAAAACGCGCTGTAGCTCTCCTCGAGGGAGAGCAGATCGTCCACGCCGAGCAGGGGATCCCCCTCTGCGGCGCGGGCGGCGGGAGCAAGCAGCAGCGCCGCGATGAACAGCGGCGCGGCGGCGCGGGCAAAGCGCATGGGCGGCCTCCTTGCAACGGCGTGATTATCGGACGAAGTAGATGATGTCGCTCACATTGCGCTCGCGCGAGCCGCTGGTGCGGTTGACGCGCTCGCCGTTGAGGATCATCGTGGCGCTGCCGCCGCCGTCGAGATTGTAGGCGACCTGGCAGCCCTCCTGCACGAACACCTGCTGCATCTCCTGCAGGGTCATGCCCTTGTCGCTCCAGCCGTCACGGCGGCCGTCGGCGACGAGCAGCACATAGTGGTTCGCGTCCACCCAGCCGATGCCGGTGCGCGGCTCGCGGATGGTGTCGTCGGTGTAGATGATGTACTTTTCGGGCAGCGTCACGGCGGCGCCGCCGTCCACGAGCAGCGGGCCGAAGGAGAAGCTCTGCACCACGCCCTCGGAAACGAGCGCCTCGCCCTGCCCGACGATGTCGGTGCCCTTGGGTACGCCCTTGAACGTGCCGTCCGCGTAGACGAGCAGCTGGTCGCGCGTCGTCGCGCAGTCCCTGAACAACTCGCCGTTGCGGATGATGAGGCCGTTTTTATCCTTATAGTTGTAGTAGTCGCCGTTGATCGCGATCACGGCGTCGTGCCGCGCGGCGATGGCGCTGGTGGCCTCGGCGCTGCTCTTGTTGTACTTTTCGCCCGCGAACGCCGTCTGCAGCTGGGACGGGTCGTCCACATAGACGTTGGCGACGAAGAAGCGCAGCTCGGTGCGGTTGAACGCGTAGCACCAGCGGTCGATGGTGATGCGGATGCCGTCCTCCTCGTAGGAGGTCGTCTCCTCGACGGTCTTGCTGTTCGGCTCGGTGGCGGCGAGCGCGCAGGCGGAGAGCGCGAGGGTGAGCAGCAGCGCGGTCAGCGCGCAGGCGATGGCTTTGTCGGACATGGCGCAGATCCTTTCTGTCGGAAAAAATGGGCGGGCTTTTCGCGCGAGGCGTCAGCTCGGGTTGGGCATGAACATGATGACGTCGCTGACGGAGCGCTCCTTGCCGCTGGAGGGCATGTTGACGACGTCGCCCAAGAAGTAGAGCGTGGTGGAGCCGCCGCCGTCGAGGTTAAAGGCGAACTGCGCGCCCTCGTCGAGGAAGAGCTGCTGCAGCTGCGGGATGCTCGCGCCGGTGGAGTAGCCCTCGCGTCGCCCGTCCACGACGATGACGATGTAGTGCAGCGGCCCGAGCTGGCCGATGGCGGTGCGCGGCTCGTAGTAGCCGTCGTGGCAGTTGACGTAGAAGGACGAGGGCAGCTTCGCGGCCTCTCCGTCCTTGACCAGCACCGGGCCGAACTCGAACGTCTGCCATGTGTTCTTGGCCTCCAGTTCGCTGGCGACGAGGCCCTGCTTACCCGTGCGGTCGGTGAGCGCGGAGAAGTCGCCGTTCTCGTCCACGATCATCAGGTGATGGCGCGTGATGTTCTGGCGGCGCAGCACCTCGCCGTTGCGCAGGATGACGCCGTTGTGGTGGTAGCGGCAGAAGTCCGCGTTGATGGCGAGCACGGGGCCGTAACGGCTGGCGATGTCGCTGACGGCCTCGTAGATGCCGCTGTTAAAGTCGTCGCCCGCGAACGCGGTGCGCAGCTGGCTGACGTCGCTGACGCGGATGTCGCAGACGAAGTAGGTCATGCCGTCCTTCTGCTTCTGCTCGATGGAAACCTGCAGCCGCTCCGTCTGGTAGGAAAGCTCGCCCGGCTCGTAGTGCTTGAAGGCGCGCTGCTCCTCCTGCGCCTCGGCGAACGCCTCCTCGACGGTGGGCGCAGGCGTCTGCGCGAGCAGCGCCTCCTGCGCAGCCTCGTCGTAATGCACGGCGGCGTAGAGCGCGCTGCCTGGCTCGGGCGTCGCACCGGGCAGGGCGTGTACGGCCTGCTCGTTGTGGGCGGCGGCCCAGTCCGCGAAGCGCTCCTCCACGCCGGGAACGCTGGCCAGCGGCGCGCTGGCGTTGCACAGGCACAGCAGCAGCGCCGCGCCCAGCGCGCAGCCGAGCGCGCGCTCGCCGCTCAGGCCGAGGGCGGGCAGGTCGAAGTGCCGCTTGCGAAAGCGCGCGCTGTGCTCCACGCGCCCTTCCTCCTGCGGCGCGCGGTCGTAGCGGCGGGGCGGGGTGCGCCGGAACGCATCGAGCGGCTTGGGCCTTCTGTCCACGCGCGTTCCCCCTCCCCTCGATGAAGCCTATTATACGTCCTCGCGCGACCGGTGTCAAACGTTGCCGAAAAATGGAAATGAAGGGCTGCGCCTCAGAAAAGCCCGGTGATGACGCCCTCGTCGGTGACGTCGATGTCCACCGCGGCGGGCGTCTTGGGCAGGCCGGGCATCGTCAGAATATCCCCGGCGAGCGCGACCACGAAGCCCGCGCCCGCGCTCACGCGCACGGCGCGCACGTTCAGCGTGAAGCCCTCCGGCGCGCCCAGCAGCGTCGGGTCGTCGGAGAAGGAATACTGCGTCTTGGCGATGCACACGGGCATCGCGCCGCAGCCCTCGCGCGCGAGCTGCTCCAGCGCGCGGCGCGCCGCCGGGGCGAAGGAGACGTCCTTCGCGCCGTAGACGCGCGTGGCGACGGCGCGAATCTTCTCCTGCAGCGGCAGCGCATCCGGATAGGTGAAGGAGAAGCGGTCGGGGTCTCCCTCGCGCAGCGCCTCCATCACCAGACGCGCAAGCTCCCGTCCGCCCTCGCCGCCGCGCGCGTAGACCTCGCACAGCGCGGTGCGCGCGCCCTCCTGCGCGGCGGCCTCGCGCACGAGCGCGATCTCCTTTTCGGTGTCGGTGCCAAAGCGGTTGAGCGCGACGACCGGGGTCAGCCCCCAGACGTCCCGCGCGTTGCGCAGGTGGCGGCGCAGGTTGGCAAGCCCACGCGCGAGCGCGTCCAGATCTTCCTTCCCCAGCTCGGCCTTGGGTACGCCGCCGTGGCTCTTGAGCGCGCGCACGGTGGCGACGATCACCATCGCGCCGGGGCGCAGGCCGGACATGCGGCACTTGATGTCGATGAACTTTTCCGCGCCGAGATCCGCGCCGAAGCCCGCCTCGGTGACCACGACGTCGGCGAGCCTCAAGGCCGTCCTCGTGGCGATCACGGAATTGCAGCCGTGCGCGATGTTGGCGAACGGGCCGCCGTGTACGAAGGCGGGCGTGCCCTCCAGCGTCTGCACGAGGTTGGGCATGAGCGCGTCGCGCAGCAGCGCCGCCGCCGCGCCCTGCGCGTGCAAATCGCCCGCGGTCACGGGCCGGTCGTCCATCGTGCGCGCGACGACGATGCGCGCGAGCCGCGCCTTCAAATCGGCCAGAGACGACGCGAGGCACAGCGTGGCCATGACCTCGCTGGCGGTGGTGATGTCAAAGCCGTCCTCGCGCGGCGTGCCGTTCGCCTTGCCGCCGAGGCCGTCGATCAGGCTGCGCAGCTGCCGGTCGTTCATGTCCATGCAGCGGCGCAGCAGCACGCGGCGCGGGTCGATTCCAAGCGGGTTGCCCTGCTGGATGCTGTTGTCGAGCATCGCCGCGATCAGGTTATTGGCGCTGGTGATCGCGTGCATATCGCCGGTGAAGTGCAGGTTGATGTCCTCCATCGGCACCACCTGCGCGTAGCCGCCGCCCGCCGCGCCACCCTTGACGCCGAACACCGGCCCTAAGGACGGCTCGCGCAGCGCGAGGCAGGCGCGCACGCCCTCGCGGCGCAGCGCGTCCGCCAGACCGATGGATACGGTGGTCTTACCCTCGCCCGCGGGCGTGGGGTTGACGGCGGAGACCAGCACGAGCCGTCCGCGCTGGGGCAGCGATTCCAGCTTGCGATAATCCACCTTGGCCTTATTCCGCCCGTAAGGGGTGAGCAGTTCCCGCGGCAGGCCGAGCTTGTCCGCGATCTCCTCGATGGGCTGCGTCTTGCACGCCTGCGCGATCTCGATGTCCGTGAGCATGAAGTCCCTCCTTCGCCGTTCTCGGTCTCTTATTATAAGGCAAAGCCGCCCCGCACGCAAGCGCCGGGGCGAACTTGCGCCCCGCCGCTTTTCTTCATTCCCTTGAAATCCCTCGCGCTTCATGATAATATAAAATGACAATACGCGCCGGGGCCGACCCGCCGCGAGCGAGAGGCCTGCCGTGAAGATCTACCGAAACGAGTGGAAATACCTGCTGCCGGAGGGCGACCTGACCCTGCTGCAATCGCGCCTTGGGCATGCGCTGCGCCCGGACGCACACGCGCAGGGCGGCGTATACGCCGTACACAGCCTCTACTTCGACGACGCGCGCGATTCGCTGGCCGCCGCGACGGAGGCGGGCCTCTTCCACCGCTTCAAGTACCGCATGCGCTATTACGGCGCGCCGGGCGAAAACGCGGCGCTGCATCTGGAGCGCAAGGAGAAGGCCGGAGGCTTCGGCTCCAAGCGCAGCTGCCCGCTGCGCCCCGAGCAGGCGCGCTTGCTGCTGCGCGGCGAATACGCGCCCGCGCTCTACGCCGCAAGCGACCCGCTGCTGCGCCGCTTCTGCGCGGACGCCCTGCGCTACGGCCTGCGGCCCCGGGTCGTGATCGACTACGAGCGCACGGCCTTCGTCGAGCCTGCGGGCAACGTGCGCGTGACGCTCGACCGCGCGCTGTGCGCGTCGCGCAGCGTGGACGCGTTCCTGCTCGGCGGCTATCCGCGCCTGAACCTGCTGCCCGGCAGTCAGGGCGTGCTGGAGGTCAAGTTCGACGGCCTGCTGCCCGGAACCGTGCGCAAGGCCGTCCTGCTGCGCGGCATGCAGCAAACCTCGTTTTCCAAATATGTGCTGGGGCTTCGCTCTACAGAAAGGCTGATGTATCGATGAACGCGCTCACTCAGGTCTTCAACGACATTCGCCGCGCCTATGACGCGTCCAATCTGGCCACGGTCACGCTGCTGGCCGTGCTGCTGGTGACGTTGGCGCTCTCGCTGTATGTGTTTTGCGTGTATCGCTTCGTGTCGCACCGGGCGTTTTACAACCGCGCGTTTCACATCTCCGTGGCCATCATCCCGCTGTTCATCGCCACGATCGTGCTCAGCCTGCAATCCAACCTCGTCATCACGCTGGGCACCATCGGCGCGCTGGCCATCATCCGCTTCCGCACCGCCGTCAAGGATCCGGTGGACATGATCTACGTCCTCTGGGCGGTACACATCGGCATCACCTGCGGCTGCCAGCTCTACGAGGTGGCGGTGTTCACCTCGCTGCTGGTGACGCTGGTGCTGCTGCTGCTCGAGCACGTCCCCGTGGGCCGCGCGCCGCACACGCTGGCGCTGCGCTGCCGCACCGGGGCGGAGGAGGACGTCCTTCGCGCGGTGCGCGGCGCGGCCAAGCGCGTGCGCCTGCGCAGCCGCAGCTACGCGCAGGACGGCGCCGATCTGGTGATCGAGGCGATCGTGCCCGACGCGGCGGCGCTCACCGAGCGTCTCGGCGCGATGGAGGCGGTCGAGCGCTTCTCGCTCATCGAGTACGACGCGGAGAACATCCTTTGAGCGCGCGCATCGGCAAGCGAGCGGGCAGCCTGCTGCTCCTCGCGCTGACGGCCCTCGCGCTGGCGTTCGCCGTGCGGGCGTGGTCGTCGTGTACGCGCCTTCGGGATCATTTGGCGAGCGCGGCGGAGCTGGACGAGATCGCGGCCGCGCGCCGGGAGGCGGACGAGCCGCTGCTGCTCGATTTCACGCTGGACGGCTACGCGCTGCCGCAGGACGAGCTGGCGCGCCGCTTTTATGTTTCGCTCCCCGCGGACGGCGATCCGCTCGAGGCGATCGTGCGCGTGAGCGGCCGCACGCCCGGCGTGTACGTCGCCGTCGAGGACGCGCCCATCGACGAGGCGCTGCTGCAAAGCGCGCGGGAACTGCGCATGATCGCCTACACGGACAACGCGTACACGGAATACCGCCTGTCCCTGACGACGCTGCCGCTGATGGTCATCGACTGCGGGCAGACGATCGGCGGAGAAGCCGTGCCCGCCGAGGTGACGCTCTACGACAACCGCCCCGGCGCAGAGCGGCGCGTGGTTCGCTCTCTGGCGACGATCCATGTGCGGGGCATCACGACGGCGCTGTTTGAAAAGAAGGGCTACCGCATCTCGCTCGTGCGCGGCACGGCCGGGAGCCACGCGCGGGAAAACGATCTGCCGCTGCTGGGCATGCGCGCGGACGGCGACTGGCTCCTGTATTCCTGCTACGACGACCACGAGAAGGTGCGCAGCGCATTTTCCTCGCGCCTGTGGTACGACGGCTGCGCGGCGAATAACGCCTTCGGCCTGCAAAACGGAACGTATTATGAATTCGTCGAGGTGCTCCTCGACGAGCGCTATTGGGGCCTCTACGCGATGCGCTTCCCCATCGACGCCAAGCAGCAGTCCCTCGCGAGGAATGAGATGATCTGCAAGCTCAACCGCTGGTGGGATCCGCTTGACCCCGCGTTTGACGAATACGAGGGCGAGGAAAACGTCTTCACGGTCACGCGGGGGCAGGCGCTTTGCGGCCCCGCGGACGCGCCGAACCCGCTGCGCCGCTACGGCGCGCTGTTCTCCGGCGGGGACGCGGGCTTCGACGTCGATATGGACAACGAGATCGACTTTTTCCTCTTCAACGTCCTCACGCAGAACGTCGATTCCTTTAAGGGCGGCGCGCTCAAGAACACCGTCTTCACCTTCAAGGGTGATCCGTCCCGCTACACGATGCTCTGCGCGCCGTGGGATCTCAATTTCACATGGGGCAACGATTTCCTCGATCGATATGTGGACGAATACCTCGCGCCATACGCCCTCTCCCCGCAGGACAATGTCGTGATGGAGCGCAGCCCGGTCTATCTCGCCCTGTCGCAGGGCGACGCTGCGCTGGCCGCGCGCGTGCGCGATCGCTGGGCGGAGTTGCGCGCGGGCGCGTGGTCGGATGAATCCGTGCTCGCGCTCATCGACGAATGCGAGGCGGCGGTGTTTGGCTCCGGCGCGTATGCGCGCGAGCAGGCGCGCTGGCCGGAGGGTTCCTACATCGACGGCGAGCCGGGGCTGGACACCCTGCGCGAGTACGCGCAAGCGCGCCTTGTTTGCATGGACGCGTGGGTCGATGCGCTTTGCGCCGCGCCGTGACGCGGCGGGGCGGGGACGTTTCTTTGGAACGTCCCTTTTTCTCGCGCAAAAACTTGCACAAACCGCGGGCGGTTTCGCGCGGGCGCTTTGTCGGCCTGCGCTGAAATTGGCCCGCCGTTCTTGAAATCGCGCGCCGTTCGTGCTAAGATGAAAGCCGTTGGCGCCGCAGGACGCGGCGTCCCAGAGGAGGAATGACGATGGAACGCGTTTTGAACTTTGCGCCCGGCCCGTCGATGCTGCCGCTGCCGGTGCTGGAGAGGGTGCAAAAGGAGCTGCTCTGCTACGGCGAGACGGGCATGTCCGTGATGGAGATGAGCCACCGCTCCAAGATGTATCTGGAGATCTTCGAGCGCACCGTGGCCGATCTGCGCGACGTGATGGGCGTGCCGCAGAATTACAAGGTGCTCTTTCCGCAGGGCGGCGCGACGGCGATGTTCGCCGCGGTCGCGATGAACCTGATGGACGGCGGCAAGGCCGACTATGTGGATTCCGGCAACTTCGCCCACAACGCGCTGGAGGAGGCCAAGAAGTACGGCGAGGTCGTCGTGGCCGGCTCCTCCCGCGAGGAAAACTACACGCACATCCCGGACTGGACGCTCTCCCCGGACGCCAAATACGTCCACATCACCACCAACAACACCATCTACGGCACGCGCTACGCCCGCCTGCCGGAGACGGGCGGCGTGCCGCTGGTGGCGGATATGTCCTCCAACATCCTCAGCGAGGTCTACGACGTGAGCCGCTTCGGCGTCATCTACGCGGGCGCGCAGAAGAACGTCGGCCCGGCGGGCGTGGTGCTGCTCATCGTGCGCGAGGATCTGCTGGGGCATGCCCTGCCGATCACGCCGAAGGTGATGGACTTCAAGAAGCTCGCCGACGCGGACAGCATGCTCAACACGCCCAACTGCTTCGGCATCTACGTCGCGGGGCTGACGTTCCAATGGATCAAGGCGCAGGGCGGCGTGGCGGCGCTGGAGCGGCGCAACATCGAGAAGGCGAAGCTGCTCTACGACTTCCTCGACGAGAGCCGCCTCTTCAAGGGCACGGCGCAAAAGCGCGACCGCAGCCGCATGAACGTCACCTTCGTCACCGGCGACGCGGACACGGACGCCCGCTTCGTCAAGGAGGCGGCGGCCAAGGGCCTCGTGAACCTGAAGGGCCACCGCATCGTGGGCGGCATGCGCGCGAGCATCTACAACGCCATGCCCGCGGAGGGCGTACAGGCGCTGGTCGATTTCATGAAGGACTTTGAGGCGCATACCCGATAAGCGAAAACGCGGGAAGGATGGGAAAAGATGACCTATCAGATCAAGACGCTCAACGCGATCTCCCCGGCGATCTACACGCAGCTCGGGGATCGCTACAACGTCTCGGCCGACGCCGAGCGGCCCGACGCCATTTTAGTGCGCTCGGCCTCGATGCACGAGACGCCGCTGCCCGAGAGCGTGCTGTGCATCGCGCGCGCGGGCGCGGGCACCAACAACATCCCCATCGACGCCTGCTCCGAGCGGGGCGTGTGCGTCTTCAACACCCCGGGCGCGAACGCCAACGCCGTGTGCGAGATGGTGATCGCGGGATTGCTGCTCTCCTGCCGCAACATCGTGGGCGGCATCGAGTGGGCGCGCACGCTGAAGGGACAGGGCGACGCCGTGGAAAAGGCCGTGGAAAAGGGCAAGGGCGCCTTCGTCGGCCCGGAGCTGCGCGGCAAGACCCTCGGCGTGATCGGGCTGGGCGCGATCGGCGTGCTGGTCGCCAACGCCGCCGTGGCGCTGGGCATGAACGTGATCGGCTACGACCCGATGATCTCCGTCGAGCACGCGTGGAGCCTCTCGCGCAGCGTGCGCCGCGAAAGCTCGCTGGACGCGCTCTTCTCCGAGAGCGACTTTATCACCGTTCACGTTCCCCTCTCCGACAAGACGCGCGGCATGATCGGCAGCCGGGCGCTGTCGCTGTGCCGCAAGGGCATGCGCGTGATGAACTTCGCGCGCGGCGGCCTCGTGGATGAGGACGCGCTGATCGCCGCGCTCGGCGACGGCCGCGTCAGCGCCTACGTCACCGACTTCCCCAGCGACCGGCTGATCGGCATGGACGGCGTGATCGCCATCCCGCATCTGGGCGCGAGCACGCCCGAGAGCGAGGAGAACTGCGCCGTGATGGCCGCCGCGCAGACGCGCGACTTCCTCGAGTCGGGCATCATCCGCAACAGCGTGAACCTGCCCGCCGTGGACGTCGCCCCGGTGAGCAAACCGCGCCTTCTGTGCATTCACGAAAACATCCCCAACGTGCTCGGCTCCATCACCTCGGAGGTCGCCTCGTTTAAGCTCAACATCTCCGACCTCGTCAACCGCTCGCGCGGGAGCATGGCCGTCTCCGTCGTGGATATCGACGAGGTGCCGCAGGACGCGCGCGACGCGCTGATCGCACGGGTGGAGAAGATCGCGGGCATGAAGCGCGCGCGGCTGCTGCTCCCCTGACGCGCCGATACGGAAAGGAGAAAACACCATGGGCATGACTATGACCCAGAAGATCCTCGCGCGCGCCGCCGGCGTGGAGCGCTGCCGCCCGGGCGAGTTGCTCATGTGCAAGCTCGATCTCGTGCTGGGCAACGACATCACCGCCCCGGTCGCGATCAACGAGTTCGCCAAGATGGGCGCAAAGCGCGTCTTCGATCCCGCCAAGATCGCGCTCATCCCCGACCACTTCGTCCCCAACAAGGACATCAAGTCCGCCACGATGGCCAAGCAGATGCGCGACTTCGCGCGCGCGCAGGGCATCGTCCACTACTACGAGGTGGGCCGCGTCGGCATCGAGCACGCGCTGCTGCCGGAGCAGGGCCTCGTCGCGCCGGGCGAGGTCATCATCGGCGCGGACAGCCACACCTGTACCTACGGCGCGGTGGGCGCGTTCTCCACGGGCGTCGGCTCCACCGACATGGCCGTGGGCATGGCCACGGGCGAGTGCTGGTTCAAGGTGCCGCAGGCCATCCGCGTGGTGCTCACGGGCAAGCCGCGGGGCTACGTCAGCGGCAAGGACGTCATCCTCCACCTGATCGGCGAGATCGGCGTGGACGGCGCGCTCTATCAATCCCTCGAATTTACCGGCGACGGCGTAGCGCACCTTGACATGGACAGCCGCCTGACCATCGCCAACATGGCCATCGAGGCGGGCGCAAAGAACGGCATCTTCCCGGTGGACGGCGTCGCCCGCGCATATCTCGCGGAGCGCGTACACCGCGAGTACGCCGTCTTTGAACCCGACCCCGACGCCAAGTACGAGCGCACCGTGACCATCGACCTGTCCGCGCTGGAACTGACCGTCGCGCTGCCGCACCTGCCCGAAAACACGCGCCCCGCGAAGGACTGCCGCGACATGAAGATCGATCAGGTCGTCATCGGCAGCTGCACGAACGGGCGCATCAGCGACATGCGCATGGCCGCGAAGATCCTGCGCGGGCGCAAGGTGGCGGACGGAGTGCGCTGCATCGTCATCCCCGGCACGCAGCAGGTCGTCAAGGATTGCCTCGCCGAGGGATTGGTGGACGTCTTCATCGACGCCGGCGCGATCTTCACGATGCCCACCTGCGGCCCGTGTCTGGGCGGCTTCTGCGGCGTCCTCGCCGACGGCGAGCGCGCCGTCTCCACCACCAACCGCAACTTCGTGGGCCGCATGGGCCACACCGGCAGCGAGGTCATCCTCGCCGGGCCGGCCGTCGCGGCGGCGAGCGCCGTGCTGGGCCGCGTCGCCACGCCAGAGGAGGTGCTTTGATATGCAGGCTCGTTCCCGCGTCATCCGCTACGGCGATCACGTCGATACCGACGTCATCATCCCCGCCCGCTACCTCAATACCGCCGACCCCGCCGAGCTGGCCGTCCACTGCATGGAGGATCTCGACCCGGACTTTAAGGCCAAGGTCGGCGAGCGGCGCATCGTCGTCGCCGGGCGCAACTTCGGCTGTGGCTCCTCTCGCGAGCACGCGCCCATCGCGCTCAAGGCCAGCGGCGTGCAGCTCGTCGTCGCGGATAGCTTCGCGCGCATCTTTTACCGCAACGCCATCGACATCGGCCTGCCGATCGTCGAGTGCCCCGAGGCCGCCGCGTCCATCGCCGACGGCGACGAGGTCGAGGCCGATCTCGACTCCGGCACGATTCGCGACCTGACCACGGGCAAAGCGTTTACAAGCGCGCCCTTCCCGCCGTTCATTCAGGAGATCATCGCGCGCGGGGGCATCGCCGCCTTCGTGCGCGGGAAGCTGGAGGCGTAACATGCAAGCCACAATCGTCACGCTGCCGGGCGACTACATCGGCCCGGAGATCGTCGCGCAGGCCGTCAAGGCGCTAGACGCCGTCGCCGCGCGCTGCGGCCATTCCTTCGCCTACGACGAGCGCAAGCTGGGCGGCGCGTCCATCGACGCCTTCGGCGTGCCGCTGACCGACGAGACGCTCGCCGCCTGCAACGCGGCGGATGCCGTGCTGATGGGCAGCGTCGGCGGCCCCAAGTGGGACGCCGTCGAGGCGGCGCGCCGGCCGGAAAAGGGCCTGCTCGCGCTGCGCAAGGGCATGGGCGTCTACGCCAACCTGCGCCCGTGCCGCATCCATCGCCAGCTCGCGGCGGCCTGCCCGCTGCGCGCGGACATCGCCGCGCAGGACATCGACATCGTCATCCTGCGCGAATTGACGGGCGACATCTACTTCGGCCGCCGTTCCCGCTCCGAGGATGGGCAGAGCGCCACGGACGAGATGGCCTACTCCGCCATGGAGATCGAGCGGCTGGCGCGCATCGGCTTTGAGCTGGCGCGCGCGCGCCGGGGCAAGCTCTGCTCGGTGGACAAGGCGAACGTGCTAGAGTGCTCCCGCCTGTGGCGCGAAACCGTCACGCGAATGGCGGGCGAATACCCGGACGTGGAGCTGACGCACCTGTATGTGGACAACGCGGCGATGCAGCTCATCCTGCGCCCGCAGCAGTTCGACGTGATGATCACCGGCAACCTGTTCGGCGACATCCTCTCCGACGAGAGCGCCGCCATCGCGGGGAGCCTCGGCATGATGCCCTCCGCCAGCCTCGGCGACGGCACGCGCGGGCTGTACGAGCCGATCCACGGCTCCGCGCCCGACATCGCCGGGCAGGACGTCGCCAACCCGCTGGGCACCATCCTCTCCGCCGCGCTGCTGCTGCGCCACAGCCTGAAGCTGGAGCGCGAGGCCGCCGCCGTCGAGGCCGCGGTGCAATCCGTGCTGGACGCGGGCTACCGCACCGCCGACATTTGGTCGGAGGGCTGCACGCGGGTCGGCTGCGCGCAGATGGGCGATCTCGTCGCCGCGCAGATCGAGGCGCTGTTGTAAAGCTCACCGCTGCGGAGAATCCATTTTTCGGCAAACAGGCCGGGCCTTTGTGAAAGGGTCCGGCCTCAGACTGTTAAAAAGCCTCATTCCTGTCAAACTTAGAGTTTTTGTATTTTCAAAACAAGCAACAAATCTACAAAGTTTGGGGGCCGAAGGGTTCCTAGGGGCGACCGGAAAGCCCCTAGGCGGGGCGGTGGGGCAGCGCCCCACATCCTCCGAAAGCAAGAGACAAATGCAACTTGGCTTTTTTGACAAGCTGCGGCCGGGCCTTTGCGATGGCCCGGCCTTCGTCTTGCATCCCCTTTCAAAACATGCTATGATAAGGAAACGAGATGCGAGGAGATCGGAGGGGACGCGCATGCGGGCGCTCGGCGCGCAAGGGACGGATCACAAGGGACGGCGGCTGCGCCGCGCGCTCGGCGTGGCGGGGCTTTGGCTGGCGCTGCTGGCGTTGGCCTTCCTGTATACCGATCGCGACGCGAACACGCAGCGCTTTGACGCCGGGGATGCGCCGCTGCTGCTCGTGGACGAGGCGCAGGCCGCCGCGCTGGACGCGCAGGCCGCGGCGCTGGGCGCGGACGGCGGCGACGGCTCACGCCTGCTGTTACAGGCGCGCGAGGACGGGGAGACCGGCGTCAACCTCATGCCCGGCGAATACGAAATCGCCATCGCGTATACCTCTCCGCAGGCGCTTTCGCTGCGCGTGCTCGCGCCGGGGAGGCAGGCGTTCGTGACCGGCGGCGAGGCGACGCTGCCCGCCGCGCCCGAGGGCGGGAAGGCGACGCTCTCCTTCGCGCTGTCCGGGGCCGCGCCGGGCGTCGTGCTCTGCGGCGACGCGCTGCAAAGCCTTGAGGTGGCGGAGATCGCCGTGCGCGCGGCGCACCCGCCGCGCGTGTCGCCCGACCTGCTCGCCTACGCGCTGATCGCGGGCGGCGTGCTCACGCTGCTGCTCGTCCTCTCGTGGGATGCGAGCGAGCGGGGCCGCGCGCGCCGCCGCGTCGCGTTTGCGCTCGTCTGCGCGGCGCTCTTTGCGAGCATGCCCAGCCTGTGGGGCGGCATGATCGCCGGACACGACCTCACCTTCCACCTCAACCGCATCGAGGGCATCGCCTCCGCGCTGCGCTGCGGGCAGTTCCCCGCGCGCATCCACGCCTCGACGCTGCTGGGCTACGGCTACGCCGCGCCGGAATTCTATCCCGAGCTGTTCCTCTATTTCCCGGCGCTGCTGCGTCTGGCGGGCGCGTCGCTGGCAGCGTGCCTTTGCGTCTTTCAGATCTCCGTCAACCTGCTCACGGCGGCGCTGGCGTACTTCGGCGCGCGGACGCTTCTGTCCTCCCGGCGCGCGGCCGTGGGCGCGTCCATCCTCTACACGCTGAGCGTCTACCGCGTGGCGAACCTCTACGTCCGCGCGTCTCTGGGCGAGAGCGTGGCGCTCGCCTTCGCGCCGCTGCTCATCGCCGCGATGGCCGACGTGCTGCTGGGCGACGAGCGCCGCTGGCCGCTGCTCGCGCTGGCGATGATCGGCGTGCTTTTGAGCCACCTGCTCAGCGCGCTGTTCTTCACCGTCCTGTGTGCGGTCTCGGCGCTGCTGTGCCTGCCGCGCCTGTTGCGCGAGCCGCGGCGGCTGCCGGCCATCCTCAAGGCGGCGGCGCTCACCGCGCTGTGTGCGCTCTGGTTCCTCGTGCCGCTGCTCGATTATACCGCGGCGGGCGTCAGCACCGACGTGCTCTTTGACAGCGCGGTCAACCGGCTCACGCCCGGCTCGCTGCTGGTCGCCTTCTCCGGCAACCCCGCGTTTTCGGCGATGGAGGATCAGGACTTCGCCTACCACATCGGCGTCGTGCCGGGCGTCGCCGTGCTCGTGGGCTGCGCGCTGCTCGCGGCGCGGCTGTATGCGCAGGGCGGCGCGCTGCGCGCGCGCGCGTCGCTGGAGTGCGAGCCGGGCCGGGACAAGCTGTCCCTCTGCCTGCTGCTGCTGGGCGGCGTGACGCTGCTCCTGTCCACGGGGCTTTTCCCGTGGGAGCGCGCCGTCGCCGCCCGCGCGCCAATCTCCCGCCTCTTCCGGCAGATTCAGTTCCCGTGGCGGCTGGCGGGCGTCGCGACGCCGCTTCTCGCCCTCGCCGCCGCGCGCGGGTATGGGGACGGGCGGCATGGCCGCGCCGGGATGGCCGCGCTGCTGTGCCTGTCCGTCGTCTTCTGCGGCTATACGACCACCATGATCGCGGCGCGCGGCGCGCGCTACGGCGCGGACGCCTTCTGCGACACGGCGCTGGTGCAGCGCGAGTACCTCTTTGACGAGGTCTATAAATCCGCGCTGCATCCCGGAGAAATCTCCGTCGGCATGGGCGAGGGCGAGACGCTGTCCCTCGAAAAGGACGGCACGACGCTCACCGCGCGCATCGAGCTGGAGGGCGGCTGCGCGTATTTCGACGTGCCGCTGCTCTACTACCCCGGCTACCGCGCCACGGTGAACGGCGCGCCCGCGACGGTGCAGCGCGCCGAAAGCGGCGTCCTGCGCGTGCTGAACACGGGCGCCGTGCCGCAGATCGAGCTGCGCGTGTGGTACGCGGCGGACGGCAAGTGGCTGCTCGCGCAGGGCGCGTCGCTGGCCGGGGCGGCGCTGCTCGTGGCGCTGCTCTTAGCGCTGCGCGCGCGACGGGCGTGAGCGGGGAAGCGCCGCGCGCCGAGGCGCGCATGAGCGTGCGCGCGGTCGTCGAGACGACGCTGCACGAGAGCGACCTTTTGCCCGCGTTCGGCGCGGCGCAGCGCATGCGCGAGGGGGCGGCGGCCCACCGCGCCCGCCAGCAGGCCGAGGCGGAGCGGGGCGCGAGCTACCGCGCCGAGACCGCCCTGCGCGCGGATTACGAGGCGGACGGCTTCACGCTGCATGTGACGGGCCGGGCCGACGGCGTGACAACGCGCGAGGACGGCCTGCCGCTGATTGAGGAGATCAAGCTGGGCGACGCGGACGCGGCGCTCATGCCCGCGCACCGGGCGCAGGCGGCGATGTACGGCCACATGCTCTGCCTGCGGGACGGCCTGCCGCGCGTCGCGCTGCGCGTGCTATATGTGAGCGCGCAGGGCGAGCCGCTGCGCGCCTACGAGGAGGAGCAGAGCGCCGAGGCGCTCTTGCGGGGCTTTAACGCGCTGTGCGCGCCCGCCGCCGCTTGGGAAAAAGAGAAGCGCGCGCGCCGCATCCGCCGGGACGCGTCGCTCGCCGCGCTGCCCTTCCCCTACCCCGCTTATCGCGCGGGACAGGAGCGCTTCGCGCGCAACGTGTACGTCGCCGTCAGCGAGCGGCGGCGTCTGTTTGCGCAGGCCCCCACGGGCATCGGCAAGACCGTCGCCGCGCTCTATCCCGCGCTGCTCGCCCTGCGCGAGGGGCGCGCCGAGCGCGCGCTGTTTTTGACCGCGCGCACCACGGGCCGCCAAAGCGCGCTGGACGCGATGGCGCGCCTTTCGGCGGCGGGCGCGCGCGCGATGACGGTGGAACTGACGGCCAAGGACAAGGCCTGCCCGCGCCCGGCGCGCGATTGCCGCCCCGAGATCTGCCCGCTCGCGCGCGGTTTTTTTGACCGCCTGCCCGGCGCGCTGCGCGAGGCGCTCGCGGGAGACGGCCCGCTGGACGCGGCCGGGATCGCGCGGCTCGCCGAAGGGCACGCGCTGTGCCCGTTCGAGCTTTCCCTCTCGCTCGCCGCGCTCGCCGACGTCGTCGTCTGCGACTACAACTACGTCTTCGACCCCGCCGTCGCGATCGACGCGCTGCTGCCCGGCTCGGCGCTGCTCGTGGACGAGGCGCACCAGCTCCCCGCGCGCGTGCGCGACGCGCTCTCCGCCGAGGCGGACGAGGAATCGCTGCGCGCGCTGCGGCGCGAGGCCGGCCGCGAGCTGGGGCGCAGAAGCGCGCTCTACCGCGCGCTGACCGCGGCGATCTCCGCGCTGCGCGAGGCGGCGGAGGCTGCGCCGGACGCCCCTCCCCCGGCGCTCGGCGCGGCGATGGACGCGCTCTGGCAGGCGGCGGCGACGGCCCGCGCGCAGGGCGGCGGCGCGTGTGCGGCGGACGCGTTGGCCTTAAGCGGCGCGTACCTGCTCGCATGTACGCGCTTTGACGAGCGCTACGCCGTCCTCTCCGGCGCGCAGGAGCGGCGCGCGCGGGTGTCGCTGCTCTGCCTCGACGCGTCGGGCGAGATCCTCTCCTACACGAAGCGCGCGCGCGGCGCGGCGTTCTTTTCGGCGACGCTCGCGCCGTTTGACGCGGCGCGCCGCATGCTCGGCAGCGAGCCGGGCGACGCCTGTCTGTCGCTCCCCTCTCCGTTCGATCCCCGGCATCTCTCGGCGCGCGTCGCCGATGTGGACATCCGCTACGCCGCGCGCGAGCGGACGGCGGGCGAGGTCGCGCGCCTCATTCGCGAGCACCTCGCGGCGCATCCGGGCAACGCGCTGGCGTTCTTCCCCTCCTACGCGTACATGGAGCGCATCCTCTCCGAGGTGGGGACGCCCGAGGGCGTGCGCGTCCTGCGCGAGGCGCGCGGGCAGAGCGAGGCGGAGCGCGCCGCCCTGCTGAGCGCGCTGGGCGAGGGCGGCGAGCGCGCGGCGCTCTTCGCGGTGCTGGGCGGCGCGTTCTCGGAGGCGATCGACCTGCCGGGCGCGCGGCTTGAAAGCGTGATCGTCGTCTCCACCGGCCTGCCGCAGATCGACGAACGCCAGCGCGCGATGCGCGCTTATTACGACGCGCGGGGCGAGGACGGCTATTTCCTGACGATGACGCTGCCGGGGATGGTGCGCGTCATTCAGGCGGCGGGGCGGCTCATCCGCACGGAGCGCGACACGGGCACGCTGCTGCTGATCGACAGCCGTTACCGGCGCGCGCAGGAGCGCGCCCTGCTGCGCGGAACGCTAATCGGCGACGCGCTGGGGATCGAGTGACGCGCGGAAATTCCTTTTGGATGCAAGAAAGATGCGGGCGGAAAGCGCTCGCATCCTTTTTCTTGCGTCCCTGACGGGATGTGGCATACTATTTCTCAAATCAAATGATCGAACCATTCCGTCATGGGCTATACTGGGGCAAGCAAAGGCGGGATACCGCAACTTTTCATGACCAACCCGCCCGGGATCGCTTCGCTACCGGGCTACTTTTGGCAATCGCTTCGCGATTTGGGGTACGTTGGGGCTACCGCCCCAAACCCTGTCTGGGGACATTGTCCCCAGACCCCATCCTGTGCTTCGCACCATATGATGGCGTTATCTGAGAAAAGTATCAAAAGCCTCTCCCCGTGCCGATACTTAAAGTCGACATTTGCGTGAGCGTCAATATCGCATCTGAAGCTGTAGCTCGAAGACGGCCTCCGGGCTGGGCAGATCGTCCCTCAGGCTCAGAAACGGGATGCGCGGCTGCTCCGCGGAAACGGGCGCGGCGCAGGGGAGCAGCGTCTCGTCGGGCAGGTTCGTACACAGCCAGTTGGTCAGCGTGTTGCGCAGCCTGTCCGCGGGCGGGAGGCGGCGCGCATGCGTGGGCGGCAGCGCCTCGCCGAAGAAGTCGTCCGGCATGGAGTCGAGCATCAGCGCGTTGGGCGAAAGCTGCAACGCATAGCAGAGGGCCAACAACACCTGCACGCTGGGGTTGCGAATGCCGCGCTCCAGATGGCTGATGTATCCCTCGGACAGCCCGGCGCGCTGCGCCAGCGCCCGCTGGGACAGGCCCATCATCCTGCGGCGCTCGACGATGCGGCGAATGAGACCCTGCATATCCAGCGATGTGTTCGGCATGGGAATCCCTTTCTGTGCGAAGAAGCGCACGTTTGTTCTTTAACAAATAACGAACCGTATCGTTCACAATTCGCCGTCCGCTTCAAAAATCCTCTTTGGAGAAAAACGAAAGCGTCAAAAATGCGGCGGCGCAATTTTGCCCGCCGCGCCTCGGGCGTTTTTTCGCACGGCGCTTGCCTCCGTCTCGATAAAATATTGACAATCCTCCTTTTTCACACTATAATGGATGCGCTTTGGAGCCGCGCTTGAGCGCGCCGCCAAAGCGAGTTCACGCAGGCGCGGAAAACCCTCGCCGAAAACGCTTAGAGAGGAGTACCCGACATGAAAAACTACTTTGATCTCAAGGGGCAGGTGGCCATCGTCACCGGCGCGTCCACCGGTCTGGGCGTGCAGATGGCCAAAGCGCTGGCCAATCAGGGCGCCAACATCGTGGTCGTCGCCCGCCGTCAGAACATGATCGAGCAGGTCGCCGCCGACATCGCCAAGGAGTTTGGCGTCACGACCCTGCCCGTCAAGTGCGACATCACCGACACCGAGGCCGTCAATGCCATGGTGGACGCCGCGCTGGCCAAGTTCGGCCGCATCGACATCCTCATCAACAACGCCGGCACCGGCGCCGTCGCGCCCGCCGAGGACATCACCGACGAGCAGTTCGCCAACGAGATGAACATCGACCTCTTTGGCTCCTTCAAGGTCGCCCGCGTCGTGGCGAAGAAGGCCATGATCCCCGCCAAGTATGGCCGCATCATCAACATCGCTTCGATGTACGGCCTCGTGGGCAACAAGGTCGCCGGCTCCGCGCCGTATCATGCGGCCAAGGGCGGCGTGGTCAACATGACCCGCGCGCTGGCCGCCGAGTGGGGCAAGTACGGCATCACCGTCAACGCCATCTGCCCGGGCTACTTCTACACCGACCTCACCCGCGCCACGCTGGATTCCGACTTCTTCCAGCAGAACGCCCGCACCATGATCCCCGAGGAGCGCTACGGCAACGAGGGCGAGCTGGACACCGCCGCGATCTTCCTCGCGTCCCCCGCGTCCAGCTACGTCACCGGTGTGCCGGTTCCCGTGGACGGCGGCTACACCTGCATGTAATCCGCCCGCGTCGCGAGATAGCCGTCCCTTCCGAAGTGGAAGGGGCGGTTTTTTTTCGTAAAAAAAGGGCGTCCGAAATGCGGGCAGCCCCCTTTGCGCGCAAAGCGCCGATGTCAGTACCAGTCGTGCTTTTCGCCGCGATCCAGCGCGGCGATTGCGTCCATCTCCTCATCGGTGAGCGCGAAATCGTATAACTCGGTATTTTCCTGAATGTGTGCGGGATTGCTGGAGCCGGGGATGACGACCACGCCCCTTTGTAGATTCCAGCGGAGGATGATCTGCGCCGCGCTCTTCCCGTGGGCGGCGGCGATGCCGAGGATCGTTTCATCTCCCAGCAGCTCGGCGGTGTGGCCGCGCCCGCCCAGCGGATACCAACCCTGCATGACGATCCCCTTGTTCTGGATGTACGGGACGACGTCGCGCTCCTGATAGTAGGGATGAATCTCGTTTTGCACCAGCGCCGGGGTGATGGTCACCTGCGGCAGGAAGTCCTCCAGCTCCTCCACATACCAGTTGGACAGACCTATGGAGTGAACCTTGCCAGCCGCCACGGCGCGCTCCATCGCCTTGTACGCCTGCACGTCTCCCTCTCCGGGATGGTGGAGCAGCAGCATATCGATATAGCCGAGATCAAGCGCGTCAAGCGCACGCTCGATGGCGGCCTCCGCATCGGCGTACTGGCTGGGATAGAGCTTGGTGATGACGAAGACGTCCTCCCGCGGGACGCCGCTTTCGCGCACCGCGCGGCCAACCTCTTCCTCGTTGCCGTACATGTAGGCGGTATCGATCAGCCGAACACCCCGCGCAAGCGCCTCGCTCACGGAGGAAAAACACACGTCGCCCGTGAGGGAATAGGTGCCCAGCCCGTTGATCGGCATCGTATAGCCGCTGTTCAGCATCACGCGCCCCGCTTGCAAATCGAAGACGCCGACGGACGTCTCGGCGGCGGCGCTTCCGGTGAACGCGAGCAGGGTAAGCGCCGCAAGCAGGCGCAGCGTTCGTTTCATCGCGCGGCCTCCCCTCGTCAACCGTTCAGCCGGGCGGCAAAGTCCGCCATCGCCTCGGAGACCTTGATCCGCTGCGGGCAGACCTTCTCGCAACTGCGGCAGCCGACGCAGGCCTCTGGGCGCTTTTCGGGCGGCACGGCCATCAGCGCCATGGGCGCGAGGAATCCTCCGCCCGTGAAGCGGTGCTCGTTGTAAAGCTCCAGCAGCGCGGGAATATCCAGTCCTTTGGGGCAGTGGCTGACGCAGTAGTGGCAAGCCGTGCAGGGCAGCGTATCGCCGAGCAGGCCATCCGCGACGGAGAGGAGCGTTTCCATTTCGCGCGCGTCAAGCGGAGCCTCCGTCTCGAAGATGCGAAGATTCGCCTCGAGCTGCGCTATGGTGGACATGCCGGAGAGCACCATCGTGACGCCGGGGATCGTCTGCAGGAAGCGGAACGCCCACGCGGGCGTGCTCTCCTCGGGGCGCAGCGCGCGAAGACGGGCCTCGGCCTCCTCCGGCAGCTTTGCCAGACGGCCGCCGCGCAGCGGCTCCATCACCCACACCGGGATGCCCCGCTTGCGAAGCAGCTCCACCTTCTCGCGCGCGTCCTGAAACGTCCAATCCAGATAGTTGAGCTGAATCTGGCAAAATTCCATGTGCTCGCCCCAGCGTTCGAGGAAACGCTCCATTACCGGCACGGCCCCGTGAGCGGAGAAGCCGAGGTGGCGGATGCGCCCGGCGCGCTTTTGCTCGATCAGATACTCGACGACGCCGTAGCGCTCGTCCAGATATGCGTCGATGTTCATCTCGCACACGTTGTGGCAGAGGTAAAAGTCAAAGTAATCCACGCCGCACTTTTGCAACTGCTCCTCGAAGATCTCGCGCGCATGCGGCATGTTCGCCAGATCGTAGCCGGGGAACTTCGTGGCCAGATAGAATTGCTCACGCGGATAGCGGGAGAGCGCCTTGCCCATCACCGCCTCGGAATGGCCGTCGTGATAGCCCCACGCGGTATCATAGTAGTTGATGCCGCCCGCCATCGCACGCGCGACCATCGCCTCGGCGGCCTCGACGTCGATGCGCGCGTCGTCCCCATCGATCGTCGGCAGCCGCATCGCACCCATGCCAAGTGCGGAGAGTTTGAGATTCTGAAAGGTCTTGACGATCATGCGGTTCTCCTCCCGTTCTTTTTTCGCGCGCGGTTTGGCCGCGCGTCCCTGACGGGATCACTGTACCGCCGTTCGCGCGATATGTCAAATATCTATTTTTAATAGCATGTTATTCTTGACATGAATAATATGTTTGCCGTATAGTGAAGAAAAAGCGGAAAGGACGGAGGGCGTATGGAGCTGCGGACGCTTCGGTATTTTCTGGAGATCGCTCGGGAGGGCAACATGACGCGCGCGGGGGAGCGGCTCCACGTCTCGCAGCCGACGCTCTCCAAGCAGATGAAGGAACTGGAGGCGGAGCTGGGCACAAAGCTGTTCCGGCGCGGCAGCGCAGGCCTGCGCCTGACGGATGAGGGGCTGCTGCTGCGCAGGCGTGCGGAGGACATCCTCGCGATGGTCGACAAGACGCAGGACGAGTTCCGCGCGCTGGACGATGTGATGGGCGGAGACGTGAGCATCGGCTGCGCCGAATCGTATCGGCTTCGCGCCTTGGCCGAGATCATCCACCGCTTTCGCCATCGTTATCCGCTGCTGCGCGTGCATCTGCTCAGCGGCGATACCGCGCAGGTGACGGAGCGGCTGGATCGAGGTCTGCTCGATTTCGCGGTGATCGTCGAGACGCCCAATCTGCGCAAGTACAACGCGATCGAACTGCCGGAGGCTGACGTCTGGGGCGTAGTGATGCGCCGGGAATGTCCGCTCGCGCGCAAGGCGTCCGTCACCGCGGACGACCTGACCGGCTATGATCTCCTTTCCTCCCCGCAGTCGCTGGCAGCGGATTTTCCCCGCTGGTGCGGGGAGAAGCTGGACAGGCTTCATTTGGTGGGGACGGTCAACCTGTTTTACAACGGCACGGTCTTCGTGCGTGCGGGCGATTGCCTGCTGCTGACCTTTGACCGCCTCGCCGACACGGGCGAGGGCAGCGAGCTGGTCTTTCGCCCGCTGTCGCCGCGGCTCTCCTCCAAGATGTACGTCATCTGGAAGAAGTATCCTGCGTTTTCTCCGATCGCGCAACGGCTGCTCGGGGAGATTCAGGCTGCGTTCGGAAAGGAATAAGCCCCAAAAACCGGCCCGGCAGCGAACGCCCTTCGTCCGCTGTCGGGCCGATTCTTGTCTTTTTTATTCAGAGCTTGTTTTCCCCGCTCAGTACCCCACCTCTCCGGCGAATTGCCGGATGGCTTCGCTGCGCGCGCTGCCCAGCACGTCCTGCGCGGCGCCGTCCTCGACGACGCGGCCGCCGTCCATATAGATCACGCGGTCGGCGACGTCGCGGGCGAAGTTCATCTCGTGGGTGACCACGATCATCGTGCGCTTCTCCTTAGCCAGCTGGCGGATGACCGAGAGCACCTCCTGCGTGAGCTGCGGGTCGAGCGCGGAGGTCGGCTCGTCAAAGCAGAGAAGCTCCGGATCCATCGCCAGCGCGCGCGCGATGGCCACGCGCTGGCACTGCCCGCCGGACAGGTTGCACGGGTATTCCCCCGCCTTGTCGGCGAGGCCGACCTTTTCCAGCAGCAGCATCGCGCGCTGCTCCGCCTCCTGCGGGCTGCGCCGCAGCGTCATGCGCTGGGCGGCGGTCACGTTCTGCAGCGCGGAGTAGTGCGGGAACAGGTTGTAATCCTGAAACACGAGGCCCATCTTGAGCAGCAGGCCGCGCAGCTCCTTGTCCGGGCGGTAGTGCGCGCGGCCGTCCGGGCCGTTCTCGACCATCGTCTGCCCGTCGATGGCGATCGACCCGGCGTCCACGGTCTCCAGATGGTTGAGGCAGCGCAGCAGCGTGCTCTTGCCGGAGCCGCTGCGCCCGATGATCGCGACGACCTCGCCGCGCGAGACGTTCAGCGTAACGCCCTTGAGCACCTCGCTCTCGCCGAAGCGCTTGTAGATGTCCTTCGCCTGTAACATAGCCGCCCTCCTAGTCCTTGTAGTACGCGAGCGCGCGGTTCATCCGGCTGAACGCGATCGTGACCACGCCGTTCATCAGCAGGTAGATGACGCCCGCGACGAACAGCGGCTCGATGGTCGCGGCGCGGCTGGCCTCGTTCTTGGCCGCGCGGAAAAGCTCCGCGACGGCGATGACGTTCGCCAGCGACGTGTCCTTGACCAGCGTGATGACCTCGTTGCTCACCGGGAGCACGACGCGCTTGACCACCTGCGGCAGGATGATGTGCGAAAACGTCTGCACCTTGGAAAGGCCCAGCACGCGGCACGCCTCGTACTGCCCGACGGGGATGGACTCGATGCCGCCGCGGAAGATCTCCGCGAAGTACGCCGCGTAGTTGAGCGCGAAGGCGACGATGGTGGCGACGAGCCTGTCCATGTGGAAGGGCGTGAGCATCGGCACGGCGAAGTAGATCGCGAAGAGCTGGAGCATCAGCGGCGTGCCGCGCATGACCAGAATGTACAGCGACATCGGCAGGCGCAGCGCCTTGTGCCGGCTCATGCGCAGCAGCGCGACGACCATCCCCAGCGGGATGGAGATGAGCAGCGTGGCGAAGAAGATCGTCAGCGTGGTGACGATGCCGCCGCGCATCGCGCGCAGCAGCTGAAGCAGCGCATGGGGATCGTTAAAATAGTGCATAGGCCCTCCGCAAGGGGAGCGCGCGCCCCCTTAAAACGAGAAAAGGGCGTCGGGGAAAAGTTCTCCGACGTCCGGGGAAATCGGTCGTTGCGGGATCACTTCGCGACCGCGTCGGCATAATCGCCGACGATGGACACGTCGTTGGCGCCCCACTTCTCCCGCAGCGCGTCCAGCGTGCCGTCCTGATAGAGGGCGACGAGCTGCGCGGAGACCGCGTCGGCCAGCGCGGCGTCCTCCTTGCGGAAGGCGACGCCGTACTCCTCGGCGAGCATCTTCTCATCGAGCACGACCAGCGCGTCCGCCTCATCCTGCTTGGCGATGTACGCGTTGGCGACGACGGAATCGACCAGCACCACGTCGATGTTGCCGTTGACCAGATCCTGCAGCGCGATCTGGAAGTCGTCGTAGAGATCCGCCTCGCCGCCGTCCAGCGCGGCGGTGAAGTCGGGGTTGTCGTCCAGCACGCCCACGGAGCTGGAGCCGGCCTGCGTGCCCAGCCGCTTGCCCGCGACGTCCGCGATGGTCTTGATGTCCGAATCCGGGCGAACGACCAGCACCTGCTCGTTGGTCATGTACGGGATGGTGAAGGCGAAGCGCTCCTTGAGCGCGTCGGTCATCGTCAGGCCGGACCAGACGCAGTCGATGCTGCGCGCGGTGTCCAGCTCCTCCTCCTTGGAATCCCAGTTGACGGGCTGGAACTTCAGCTCGATGCCGAGGTTGGCGAACACCTGCGTGGCGACGTCGATGTCGAAGCCGATGTAGGTGACGCCGTCCGCGTCGGTGTAGGTCATCGGCGGGTATGCGGAATCGAAGCCCATCACGACGGTCTCGGGCAGCGCGGCGTCCTCGGCGGCGGCGAAGCAGCAGGCCGAGAGAAGCAGAAGCGCGGTGAGCGCAAGCGCGGCAAACTTTTTCATAGGGAAGGCTCTCCTTTTTGGTTCTTTATTGTGCTAACGCTTTAGCGTGATAAAGTTTACCACGCCAAAGCGCCCCTTGTCAAGCGCTAATGCGCCAAAAAATCATCCAAAAACTCCGCCAGAGTACACAGCCCGCTTGCAGCGCGCCGCGTTTTCGCGTACAATGGGGAAAAAGCGCGCCCACCCGGGCGCATCATGGAGGGATCGCCATGCGCCTGCGGACGCTGCTCGCCGACCCGGCGGGAAACCTGACCGCCTTCGTGCTGACGCCCGTACACGCGGCGCGGCGCGCGGCGCTGGCCTCGGCGCTGATGCGCATTTGCGGCGCGGAGCAGGCGGCCTTCATCGACGAGGCGAGCCTTCTTTCCCCGCTGCCGCGCATGGAGATGATGGGCGGCGAATTCTGCGGGAACGCGACGCGCGCGTTCGGGCTGTACGCGGCGCGGCGGCGCGCGCGGGGCGAAAAGAGCCTGCTCGTCTCGGTGAGCGGCGCGCGGGAACCCGTTCTCGTGACGCTTGGCCCGGGGCGGGACGAGGCCGCGGCGCGCATGCCGCTGCCGCTTGGCGAGGCGGAGGCGGCGTTCATGGGCCGTTGCGCGCCCATCGTGCGCATGGAGGGCATCTCGCACGCGGTGCTGCTGGACGAGGCCCCGTCGCCCGCGCTGGCGGAGGCGGCGCTCGCCGCGATGCCGCCGGACGACGCACAGGGCGTGCTCTTCGTGCAGGGCGAGCGCATGACGCCGCTGGTGTACGTCGCCGCGACGGGTACGCGCGTCTGGGAGAGCAGCTGCGGCTCCGGCTCGGTGGCGCTGGCGTGGCTGCTGGGGAAAGCCCTGCCGGACGGCGAGCACGCCTTCTCCTTCGAGGAGCCGGGCGGCAGGCTGCATGTGACGCTGCGCTTGCAGGGCGGCCGCGCGGTCTCCGCGCAGATGGGCGGCAGGGTGACGCTGGGCGCGGAGCGGGAGATCGACGTCCCCGAGCCGTGAGGCGGCGCGCGCCGCCGGATATTGAGAAAACGCGCACCCTGTGCTATAATGGGGACGCAAATTCAACAGATGGGAGCTTTTTGAGATGAAATTAGGCGTCGTCGGGCTGCCCAACGTGGGCAAGTCCACCCTGTTTAACGCGATCACGCAGGCGGGCGCGGAGGCTGCAAACTATCCCTTCTGCACCATCGAGCCGAATACCGGCGTCGTCGCCGTGCCGGACGCGCGGCTGGACAAGCTGGCGCAGATGTATCAGCCCAAGAAGAAGACGCCCGCGGTGATCGAGTTCGTGGACATCGCCGGGCTGGTCAAGGGCGCGAGCCGCGGCGAGGGGCTGGGCAACAAGTTCCTCTCCCACATCCGCGAGTGCGAGGCCATCGTCCACGTCGTGCGCTGCTTTGAGGATGCCGACATCATCCGCCATTCGGACAGCGTCGACCCGCGCCACGACATCGAGACGATCAACCTCGAATTGATCGCCGCCGACCGCGAGACCGTCGCCCGGCGCGCCGAGCGCGCGAGCAAGATGCTCAAGAGCGGCGAAAAGAAATTCGGCGAGGAGGCCGCGCTCGGCGAAAAGCTGCTCGCGCATCTGGACGATCTGCAGCCCGCGCGCACCTGCCCCATGACCGACCGCGAGCGCGAGATCGCCCGCGAGTGGTTCCTGCTGACGACCAAGCCCGTCATCTACGCCTGCAACATCAAGGAGGACGACCTGTCCACGCCCGAGGATTCCATCCCCGGCGTGCCGGACGTCAAGGAGATCGCGCGCGCCGAGGGCGCGAAGGTGCTGGTCATCTCCGCGAAGATCGAGGAGGACATCGCGCAGATGGAGCCGGAGGAAAAGGCGATGTTTCTGGAGGAGCTGGGCATCGGCGCGAGCGGCCTCGACCGGCTGATCGCCGAGTGCTACGACCTGCTGGGGCTGATCTCCTTCCTGACGGCGGGCGCGGACGAGTGCCGCGCGTGGACGATCCGCCGCGGCACCAAAGCGCCGCAGGCCGCGGGCAAGATCCACACCGACTTTGAGCGCGGCTTCATCCGCGCCGAGATCGTCTCCTTTGAGGATCTCGAGGCCAACGGCTCCATGGCCGCCTGCAAGGAGCGTGGCCTCGTGCGCAGCGAGGGCAAGGATTATGTGATGCAGGACGGCGACGTGACGCTGTTCCGGTTTAACGTCTGAGGCAGAAACTGCAAGGCCCACGCTCCATCGGAGGCGGGCCTTGTTTCTTTATCACTCGATCTTCCCCTCGTCGATCCACCGCTGCCAAACTTCCGGGCAGTAGCCGGCCGTCGCCAGCCTGCCGCAGCGCACGATGGGCAGGCGCAAGAGCTGCGGCCGCTCCATCAGCCCGTCCAGAACCGCGTCGCGACTGGGCGCGTAGGCGATCACGCTCTCGCGGAAGGCGCGGCTGTCGCGGTCGCACAGCGCCTCCACGCCGACCGCCGCGGCGACGCTCTCCAGCTCCCGCCGCCCGAGGCCGTATTTGAGCGCGTCCACCCGCTGGTAGCGGATGCGCCGCTCCTTGAAAAAGCGCTCGGCCTTTTGCGTGTCGAAGCCCTTCCCGGCGTAGATTTGCAGGGCCATGTCCTTCACCCGCCTTTGCTGCGATTGACGGCCCCGGCGAAGCGGGGTATAATGAAGGGAGCCGTCCTCCCTATCATAGCCGGAGGCGGCGCGCAAGTCAAGACAAAGAGGTGCGGTCATGAAAAAAACGGCGCTGATCACGGGCGCATCCGGCGGCATCGGCTCCGCATGCGCGCGGCTGCTCGCCGCGCAGGGATACACCGCGCTGCTGTGCGCGCACCGCGGCGGGGAGACCGCGCATGCCCTCGCGCGCGCGCTGTGCGCGCAGGGGCTGGACGCCCACGCCTTTGTCTGCGACGTGCGCGACGGCGCGCAGGTACAATCCCTCTGCGAGGACGTGCTGCGCGTCTACCACCATGTGGACGCGCTGGCACTCTGCGCGGGCGTATCGCACACGGGCTTGCTCTGCGACATGACCGACGCGCAGTGGCGCGAGGTGATGGACGTCAACCTGAGCGGCGCGTTCTATTTCGTGCGCGCGCTCGCGCCGGGCATGGTCTCGCGGCGGAGCGGGAGCATCGTCACGGTGTCGAGCATGTGGGGGCGGGCCGGCGCGTCGTGCGAGGTCGCCTACTCGGCGAGCAAGGCCGCGCTGATCGGCTTCACCCGCGCGCTGGCGAAGGAGCTGGGGCCGAGCGGCGTGCGCGTCAACTGCGTCGCGCCGGGCGTCATCGACACGCGCATGATGGACGAGCACAGCGAGGAGACCCGCCGTGCCCTCGCGCAGGAGACGCCGCTGGGACGGCTGGGCGCGCCGCAGGACGTAGCCGCCGCCGTCGCGTATCTGCTTTCGGACGAGGCGTCGTTCGTGACCGGGCAGGTGCTCGGCGTGGACGGCGGGTATCTGTGAGCGCATGGGAACGGGCGGCGCGCGCCGCCGGGAGGAATGAGATGAAAAAGCCGATCGTCGCGCTGATGTACGACTTTGACAAGACCCTCTGCACGAAGGACATGCAGGAATACGGCTTCATCCCCGCGATGGGCATGAGCGCCGCCGATTTCTGGGGCGAGGTGGACGCGCTGACCGACGCGCAGGCGATGGACAACATCCTCGCCTACATGTACAAGATGGTGGAAAAGGCGCGCGAGCGGCAGCTGACCGTCACGCGGGAGACGTTCCGCGCGCTGGGCGCAGGCGTGGAGTATTTCGCGGGCGTGCCGACGTGGTTTGAGCGCATCACGCGCTACGGCGAGGCGGCGGGCGTGCAGGTGGAGCACTACATCGTCTCCTCCGGCATCAAGGAGATCATCGAGGGCACCGAGATCGCCCGGCACTTCAAGGCCATCTACGCGTGCGAATTCCTCTACGACGCGGACGGCACGATCAAGTGGCCCAAGTTTGCGGTCAACTACACGGCGAAGACGCAGTTCCTCTTCCGCATCAACAAGGGCGTGCTCGCGATCGACAGCAAGAGCACCGATCTCATGAACCGCTACACGCCGGAGAACGAGCGGCGCGTCCCCTTCCGCAACATGATCTATCTCGGAGACGGGCTGACCGACGTGCCCTGCATGAAGCTGGTGCGCACCCACGGCGGCCAGTCCATCGCCGTGTACGATCCGGCGTCGCCCCGCGCGCAGTCCGCCGCCGAGGGTCTGCTGGACGCCGAGCGCGTCAACTTCACCGCGCCCGCGGATTACCGCGAAGGCGGTCCGGTCGAGACGCTGGTCAAGGCCATCCTGCGCAAGATTCAGGCCGAGGCCGAAATGCGCGCGTTTGAGTGAAAAGCGCCAGCCCCGATTTTCGTCGGGGCTGGCCTCTTTATTTTTTTGTCATTTCTTCTCGGAGAACATCTCGCGCATCAGGGCCATCATCTTGTCGAGATCGATCGGCTTGGCCAGATGGCCGTTCATGCCCGCCTCCAAGGCGCGCTCGCGATCCTCCTCGAACGCGTTGGCGGTCATCGCGATGATGGGAATCCGCGAGATCGCGGGGTCGCCCATCGAGCGGATGGCGCGGGTGGCGGCGTAGCCGTCCATGATCGGCATCTGAATGTCCATCAACACCAGTTGATAGTGCCCCGCTTGCGCTTTTTCAAGCATCTCGCAGGCCTGCTGCCCGTCCTCGGCGCACTCCACCTCAAAGCCGGCCTCCTCGAGCAGCTCCGCGGCGATCTCGCGGTTCAGCTCGTTGTCCTCGACCAGCAGGATGCGCTTGCCCGCAAAGCTGTCCAGCGGGTCGAGCGCGGTCGGCTGCGCGGGCGCGTTCTCGACGCTGTGGCCTAGGCAGCGCTCCAGGGTGAGGTGCAGGTCGGAAGCAAACAGCGGCTTGCTGATGAATCCGGTGACCCCGGCCTTGCGGGCCTCCGCCTCGATGTCCGTCCAGTCGTAGGCGGACATGAGGATGATCGGGGACTCGTCCCCCACGATCTTGCGAATGCCGCGGACGGTCTCAATGCCGCTCATGTCGGGCATCGACCAGTCCACGATGTAGACCTCGAAGGGATCGGCAAGCTCCTCGGCCTCTCCGGCGCGCGCGATGGCCTCCTGCCCGGACGGCGCCCACTCCGCGCGCAGCCCGATCTGCCGGAGCATCTTGGATACGCTCTGGCAGCAGACCATGTCGTCGTCCACCACCAAGCCCCTGAAGCCCTTCAATTCCGCGATGGGCCCCATCTCCAGATGGGCGTCGCACAGGCGCAGCTCCAGATTCACGATGAAGGTGGTGCCCTTCCCCTGCTCGCTCTCTACACAGATGGTTCCGCCCATCATGTCCACGATGTTCTTGGTGATGGCCATGCCCAGCCCCGTGCCCGGGATGCCGCTGACGGTGGACGTCTGCTCGCGGGTGAAGGGGTCGAATACGGTCTTGGCGAACTCCGGACTCATGCCGATGCCGGTGTCGCTGACCCGAAACTCGTAGACGCCCCGCTTGGGCGAGCGGGAGGGCTTCTGCGTCACGCGGATGGCGACCGTGCCCCCGGCGGGCGTGAACTTGATGGCGTTGGAGGTCAGGTTGAGCAGGATCTGGCTCAGGCGCAGCTTGTCGCAGTAGACCTCCTCGTCCGTCACATCCACGGTGTCGATGAACAGCTCCAGCCGCTTGGCGTGGACGTCGGACTGGATGATGTTGCGCAGGCTTTGCAGGATGTCCGCGAGGTTCTCCTGCCGCTCGTTGATGGTCACCTTGCCCGACTCGATGCGGCTCATGTCCAGCACGTCGTTGATGAGCGAGAGCAGGTGATTGGACGCCTGCGCGATCTTGGAAAGGTAATCCTTGGCGCGCTCCTGATTGTCCAGATGCGTGGTGGTCAGCGCCGTGTAGCCGATGATCGCGTTCATCGGCGTGCGGATGTCGTGGGACATGTTGTTGAGGAAGGTCGTCTTCGCCCGGTTGGCGGCGTCCGCCGCCTGCAAGGCGCGCGTCAGCTCCTCCGTCTTATCCTGAAGCGCCTGCGTCGCCTGCGCGACCTTCTTCTTGAGCCTGCGCTGGTTGAGCGTGCGCACCGCCAGCATCGCCAGCACAAAGAGCAGCAGCAGCAGCACGCAGACGCCCGCCACGAAGTAGAGCGGGTTGCGGTAAAGGAAGGCGGTGAGGCTCACGCTGTTTACGCGCCCGTTATCGACCTCGCGCGTCACGATGGCGTCCAGCTCCGTGTCGGAGATGCTGTCCGCGCCCTTGTCGAGCAGCGAGAGCAGGTATCGCCCGTTCGGCACGACGTTGGCGACCGCGTAGGCGAGCGACACCTCGCCGAAGACCACGGAGGAGAGCCGGTTGCGCTCGTCCTGCTGCTCGTAGCGCTCGGCGGTGTAGGAGTAGAGGATGGTGGCGTCGGCCTGACCGTCTAGCACGGCCTGCACGCAGTCCTGCGTGGAGGGGAAGTGCAGGATTTCATCGTCGGAATAGCGGCTGGCGATCAGCCGCTCCAGCGCGTCGGCGCGCTCCACCATCGCCAGACGCTCGACCGGGCCGGTAAAGCCGTCCAGCGTCAGGCGGGCAAAGCTGGTCTTGAAGTAGGGCACGGTGATCTTGTAGCCCTCTTCCTCGGCGAGATAGTAGTCGCCCGCGAAATCGATCACCACGTCCGCCGCGCCCGCCGCGCGCTGGGCGTAGTATTCGTTGCGGCCGGCGACCTGAACGTATTCGTAGCGCAGCCCGAGGCGCTGGGCGAGGAGATCGAAGATCGCCGGAAGGATGCCCTCGGCCTCCCCGTCGCGGAAGTAGCAGTAGGGCGCCCAGTCGGGGTTGACGAGCACCCGCAGCACCGCGTCCGAGGCCTGATGCTCCTCCAGATAGGCGCGCTCCCCTGCGTTCATGATGATGGAGCCGTCCCGGTCGGTGGCGTAATACGTCTCGTGAAGCTCGTCGCGCCAGTTGGGGTCGTGCAGATCCATCTCGTTGATGGCGGCGTTCACGCGCGCCATCAGGTCGGGGCGATCCTTGCTGGTGCAGACGTAATAGGGGCTGGCGTCAAAGGATTCCAGCAGCCATTCGTCCTCCAGCAGCCGCAGGCTCCCGGTGACGGAGGCGTCCACCTCGCCCGACTGCAGCGCGGCGCTCAGCTCGTCCTGCGTCGCGAAATACACGGGCGTGAAGGAAAAGCCGTTCTCCTCCGCGAAGCGCTCGAAGTTGGCGTTCTTGGAGTTGCCCTCCAGCATGCCCACCACCGCGCCGTCGTAGGTGGCGTAATCCCCTTCCACAAAATCCCGGTTGCCGCTCTTCACGGTGAAGATCGTGGAGTTGACGCCGATGGACTGGTTGGAGAAGAGAAACTCCTCCTGCCGCTCCGGCGTCTTGGAGACGGAGGTGACGATGTCCACCTCGCCGCTTTTCAGCATGTTCAGCGCTTCCGCGTAGGAGGCGTCGTAGCCCACATACTCGTAAGACCAGCCCGCATGGATGGCGAGCCGCTGAAGAAACTCGTAGCCGTAGCCGCTGCGGTGGCCGTCCTCCGTGATCGTGTGATAGCCGGGGAAGGAGAAAAATCCCACCCTGAGAATCTCCTGCTCCCCCGCCTCGGCGCAGGCGGCGCGGCAGCACAGGGCCAGCGCAAGCACGGCCAGCGCCATGCGCAGCGGTCGCATCCTCTTCATTCGATCATTTCCTCCTTCGGCGCGCGGTCTGTCCCCGCCCGCCCCATGGATGACCCTTTTATTATACCGAAAAACGCCGCGATTGCAAGACCCAACGCGGCGCTCAGTGCGGTTTGCGCGCAGGTTTGTCGATCTTTGTCGGCGGGAAAGGCGGGCGAGCCGCACCGCACCGAGCGCCGCTTGTCGCGCCCACGCTTGCAATTCCATCCGTTTTATTATACAATATCGTCAATCGCCACCCCTGTCTGAGCGCAAAACCCTCACCCGATTCTCGAAAGGAGGCCGGCCCGATGATCGTTCAAAGCACGCGGACGGATTGTGTCCAGTTTCAGTTCCCGGCGGGAAACGGCGGGCAGATGCTTCTGCGGATCGCCGCGCTGTCCTGCGGCGCCGTCCGCGTCACCCGCACGCTGCGGGAGGCGTTTTGCGGCCAAAGCGGCGACGTGGTGACCGGCGTGCGGCCCGGCGCGTGCCGCCTTCTGAAAGAAGGGGACGCGCCGGTCGTCGCCTGCGGCGGCGTCAACGTTCGGGTAAACCCGGAAAGCGGCGCGCTCTCCTTCCTGTCGCAGGACGGGCAAACGCTCTTGCGGGAGGACGAAAAGCGCCCCTGCGTCATGGAAGAGAAGCCCGTGATGATCCACCGTTTCCGGCAGGACGCCGAGGTCGCCTGCGCGCAGGGCGTGGACGGCGTGCGCTCCTCCTGCGAGGATTTTGAAATCGAGCAGGCGCGGACGGCCTACGCGTACAGGCTGTCCTTCGCGTTCGACGAAAGCGAGGGGCTGTACGGGCTGGGTTCCCATGAAGAGGGCTATGGGAACCTGCGGGGCAGGAGCCGGGCGCTGTACCAGCACAATTTGAAGGCCGTGGTGCCGGTGCTTCTGTCCACCAAGGGGTGGGGGCTGCTGTTTGACCTCGGCTGCCTGTCGGCCTTCCACGACGACGCGCACGGCTCGTACCTGTGGGCGGACTGCGCCGACGAGATGGATTACTACTTCCTCTCCGGCGGGTACGACGCGGTGTGCCGCCAGTACGCCGCGCTGACGGGCGCGGCCCCGCTGCTGCCCCGGTATGCCTTCGGCTTCATCCAGTCCAAGGAGCGCTACAAGGATGCGCAGGAGCTGCTCTCCGTCGTGCGGGAATACCGCCGCAGGCAGGTGCCGCTGGACGTGATCGTGCAGGATTGGCAGACGTGGCCGGACGGCCAGTGGGGTTACAAGGTCTTCGACGAAACGCGCTATCCCGACCCGAAGGGGCTGACGGACGCGCTGCATGCGATGGGTGCGAAGATGATGCTCTCCATCTGGCCGTCGATGAGCGGAGAGGCAAACCGCGACCGCGAGGAGATGCTGCAAAGCGGCTGCATGCTGGGCAACGGCACGATCTACAACGCCTTTGATGAAAAGGCCCGCCGCCTGTACTGGAAGCAGACCCGAGAGGGGCTGTTCCGCCACGGCGTGGACGCGTGGTGGTGCGACTGCTCCGAGCCATTTGAATCGGACTGGCACGGGGCCGTGAAGCCGGAGCCGTTCGAGCGGGTGCGGCTGAACACGGAGGAAGCAAAAAAATATCTTGACCCCGGCAGAATCAGCCTGTACAGCCTGTATCACGCCATGGGCGTGTATCAGGGCCAGCGCGGGGAGACCTCGGAAAAGCGGGTGTTCAACCTGACGCGCTCCTCGTGGGCGGGGCAGCACCGCTACGCCGCCGCCACATGGTCCGGCGACGTGAGCGCCACATGGGAGACGCTGCGCCGTCAGGTGCCGGAGGGACTGAACTTCATGTCCTCCGGCGAGGCCTACTGGAGCACCGACGCGGGCGGGTTCTTCCCGGCAGACTGCAACGGCGCGTGGTTTGGCGCGGGGGATTTCCCTCGCGGCGTGGACGACCCGGGCTATCGGGAGCTGTTCGTGCGCTGGATGCAGCTCGGCGCGTTCCTGCCGCTGATGCGCGCGCACGGTATGGGCACGCCGCGGGAGATCTGGCGCTTTGGGGAAAAGGGCGGCAAGTGGTACGACGCGCTGGAAAAGATCATCCGCCTGCGCAGCCGGCTGGTGCCGCACCTGTATTCCTTGGCGGCGAGATACGCCTTTGAGGGGCGGCCGCTGGTCTGCTTCCCCGCCCTCGCGTTTGCGCAGGACGCGCGCCTGCGGCAGATCGACGACGAGATGCTGCTCGGAGACGCCGTCCTCGTGCGGCCCGTCACGCATCCCATGGAATACTTGCCGGGCGGAAAGAAGCTCGCCGAGACGGACGACACCGTTTCGGTCTACCTGCCCGCGGGAACCTCGTGGTATCGCTGGGATGCAGGCGACGCGATCCATGGTGGGCAGACCGTCCGCGTACACGCGCCGCTGGATGCGGTGCCGCTGTTCGTCCGCGCGGGCGGGATCGTGCTGCTCGGCCCCGTGCGCCAGCATGTGGACGAAAGCCCCGACGCTCCCCTGACCGTCGCGATCTACCCGGGCGCGGACGGCTCCTTCGTCTGGTACAGCGACGCGGGCGACGGCTACGGCTACGAAGCGGGGCAGTATGCGCTGACGACCTTCACATGGCGCGAGGCGAGCCGCGAGCTGCACATCTCCGAAAGAAAGGGCCGCTTTCCCGGCATGCCGGAAAAGACGTGGTTCCTCCTCCGCCTCGCGGGCGAGGAAAAGGCCTCCGTGCTCTACGAGGGGAAAGAGATGAGCGTGGGGCTGTGAGGGGAAGCGCTGCTCCCCTCTTTCTATTCCTTTCTTCCCCCTCGGTACGGCTCGACCCCGATCACCGTGAGGCGGCCGCCCTGCACGGTGAAGCGCACGTTCATCCCCGCGAACGCGACGCCGTAGACCCGCCCGGGGTCGTCCTGATACGACGGACGCGGATCCTGCGCGAGCACGCCGCGCAGCGCCTCCCGCTTCTCCGGCGGCACCCGCGCCTCGAGCGGCGGCGCGATCTCGACGGCGAGCGTCTCCCGCCGCGCGCGCGCCGTGAATCCGCCCGTCGCCTCCGGGCGGCAGTCCGCCTCGGGCAGATACGGCTTGATGTCGAGGATCGGCGTGCCGTCCGCCAGATCCGCGCCGCCGACCGCGAGCGCCGGGCCGTCCGGCGCGTCCCATTCCACGCCCAGCAGCGTCACGCAGGACAGGCCGATCGGGTTCGGGCGAAACGGCGAGCGCGTCGCGAAGACGCCCACGCGCTCGTTGCCGCCCAGCCGCGGCGGGCGCACCGTCGCGCTGAAGCCGTCCCGCCGCGCGCGGTCAAACAGCCAGATCAGCCACAGGTGCGAAAAGCCCTCGATGCCGCGCAGCGCCTCCCGCTGCCGGTAGCGCGGCTCCAGCACAACGCGGCCCCGCGTCTGCGGCACGAGGCCGCTCTGGCGCGGCACGCCGAACTTTTCCGGAAACTCGCTTTGCATGCGCGCGATGATCTCCAAGATGCCCGCCTCCCCCGATAACGCAATCCATGCCCATTGTAGCACACGCGGCGGGCAATCACAAGCCGCCGGAAAGCCCGGCGCGGCTTGACATTTGCCCGGCGCGACCTTATAATACCAGATAGAATAAGGCGGCGCATCCCCGCGCCGCCACAAAGATATGCGATCGGAGGACGATCATGGACTGCACTGCTCTCAAATCGCGCTGCAACCAGATCCGGCGCGACATCGTCTCGATGCTGGCGGCGGCCGGCTCCGGCCACCCCGGCGGCTCGCTCTCCTCGGTGGAGATGCTCGAAGCGCTCTACGGCTACAAGCTGCATGTGGATCCGAAGAATCCCAAGATGCCTGAGCGCGACCGCTTCATCCTCAGCAAGGGCCACTGCGCGCCCGTGCTCTACGCGACGCTGGCGAACCACGGCTTCTTCCCCAAGGAGGAGCTGCTGCGCCTGCGCAAGACCGGCGCGATGCTGCAGGGCCACCCGGACAAGAACAAGATCCCCGGCGTGGACGCCTGCTCCGGCTCGCTGGGACAGGGCGTGTCCGTTGCCGTCGGCATGGCGCTGGGCTTTAAGCATCAGGGCCTGCCGCAGCGGGTGTACACGCTGCTGGGCGACGGCGAGTGCGACGAGGGCATGGTCTGGGAGGCGTTCATGGCCAGCGCGCACTACCATCTGGACAACCTCACCATCCTGATCGACTGGAACGGCCTGCAGATCGACGGCCCGAACGACAAGGTGATGAGCCTTGGCGACTTCCCCGGCAAGCTGCGCGCGTTCGGTCTGGACGTGATCGAGGTGCAAAACGGCAACGACATCGAGCAGGTGATCGCGGCGCTGGATACGCCCGTCACGCCGGGCAAGCCGCGCTGCCTGCTCTGCCACACGACGAAGGGCAAGGGCGTGTCCTTCATGGAGAACCAAGCTTCTTGGCACGGCAAGGCGCCCAACGCGGAGGAAGCGGCGAAAGCGCTTTCGGAATTGGAGGCCCAAGCATGAGCGAAAAGAAAGCTACGCGCGTCGGCTACGGCGAGGAACTCGTTCGCCTCGGCGCGGACAACGACAAGGTGGTCGTGCTGGACGCCGACCTGTCCAACGCGACGATGACCAACGCCTTCGCCAAGGCGTACCCCGACCGCTTCTTCGACTGCGGCATCGCCGAGGCGAACATGATCACGATGGCCGCGGGGCTGTCCAGCACCGGGCTGATCCCGTTCTGCTCCACGTTCGCGGTCTTCGCCGGGCGCTGCTTTGAGCAGATCCGCAACGGCGTGTGCTATCCGCGCCTGAATGTCAAGATCGCCTTCACCCACGCGGGCATCACCGTCGGCGAGGACGGCGCGACGCACCAGTCCATCGAGGACTTGGCGCTGATGCGCTCGCTGCCGGGGATGACCGTGATCTGCCCGTGCGACGCCGTGGAGACGGGCCGCGCCGTGCGCGCCGCCGTCGAGATCGACGGCCCGGTCTACCTGCGTCTGGCGCGCCTGCCCACCACGATCATCTCGCAGGACATGCCCTTTGTCGTGGGCAAGGCGAACGTGCTGCGCGAGGGCGCGAAGGCCGCGATCATCACCTGCGGGCTGATGGTGGAAAACTGCCTGCTCGCCGCCGACCTGCTCGCCGCGCAGGGCGTGGAGGTCACCGTGGTCAACATGCATACGATCAAGCCGCTGGACGAGGCGCTCGTGCGCGAGCTGGCCGCGAAGATGCCGCTGTTCACCGTCGAGGAGCACTCGATCATCGGCGGTCTGGGCGACGCGTGCGCGGCGGTCGTGGCCGAGCACGGCGGCCGCCTGCACAAGATCGGCATCAACGACCGCTTCGGTCAGTCCGGCAAGCCCGCCGAGCTGCTGGAGCTGTACGGCCTGTCCCCGGAGAAAATCGCGGAGACGGTCAAGGGCAAGCTGTAATCGCGCAAGAGAACGGATAGTCAAAAGGCTCTTCCTCCCCGGAGGAGGAGCCGGTTTGGGCAAACTGCAAGCCGCTTTGCGATCGCGATCGCAAAGCGGCTTTTTTGTGCTGTTGCGCTTTGATGCGCGGGGGATGGCCCTGCGGCGAGCGGTTAGCAGAAGGAAATCTCCAGCGCGGAGGCGTATTTGCAGGGCCTCTGCGGCGGGAGCTGCACGGTCAGCACGCCGTCGAACTGGCTGAAGGGCACCTCGCCCACGCCGAGCAGGCGCACGCGCGCGACCCGCTCCTCGGGCGTCA
>CANRLC010000013.1 GCA_947631405.1 uncultured Clostridia bacterium
CGTGAGGCAAATATATTGTAACAGGAGTGAGCGAAGCTCACGACTATGTGAGTTCCCCGGATCGGTAGCCCCAACGTACCCCAAATCGCGAAGCGATGCCAAAGGTAGCCCGGAAGCGCAGCGATCCCGGGCGGGTTTGTCATGAAAAGCCATTTGATTTGAGAATGGTATGACAACCCTGTATCCCAAAGGCGAAAAACAAAAGAACCCCTCGTCCCGGACGTCGCCGGAGCGAGGGGGTTTTTGCGGGCGTCACGCCTCGCCGGGGATGCGCGCCAGCCCCGCGTCCGCCAGCTTTTGTAGGCTGAGCAGCACGCCAAGCTTGGCGTGCGCCCACGTCAGCCCGCCCTGAAAATACACGGCGTAGGGCGGGCGGATGGGGCCGTCGGCGGACAGCTCGATCGACGAGCCTTGGATGAACGCGCCCGCCGCCATGATGACGGGATGCTCGTAGCCGGGCATGTCCCACGGGAGCGGCGTTACATAGCTGTCCACCGGGGCGGCCGCCTGAATGCCGAGACAGAAGGCGCGCATCGCCGCCTCGCTGCCCAGCTCCACACACTGGATGATGTCGTGACGCGTCTCCCCGGCGCGCGGCACGACGGTAAAGCCCAGCCGCTCGTAGAGCGTCGCCGCGAAGATCGCGCCCTTGAGCGCGCCCGCCGTGACCGTGGGCGCGAGGAAGAAGCCCTGATAGAGCGCGGTCATCAGCCCCAGATTCGCGCCGACCTCCTGCCCGAGGCCGGGCGCGGAGAGGCGGTAGGCGCAGCGCTCCACGCACGCGCGCGTGCCGCAGATGTACCCGCCGATGGGCGCGAGGCCGCCGCCGGGATTCTTGATGAGCGAGCCGACGACCATGTCCGCGCCGACGTCGCTCGGCTCGATCGTCTCCACAAACTCGCCGTAGCAGTTATCGACCATGCACAGCACGTCCGGCTTGACGGATTTGCAAAAGGCGATCAGCTCGCCGATCTGCGCCACGGAAAACGTCGGGCGCGTCGCGTAGCCCTTGGAGCGCTGAATGGTGATGAGCTTCGTCTTGGGGCCGATGGCGCGGCGGATGCCCTCGTAATCGAAGCCCCCGTCCGGCAGAAGCGCCTCTTCGGCGTAGCTTACACCGTATTCGGCGAGCGAGCAGGCGCTCTCGCGAATGCCGATGACCTCCTCGAGCGTGTCATACGGCCTGCCCACGGGGGAGAGCAGCTCGTCCCCCGGCAGCAGGTTCGCGCTGAGCGCGACGGCGAGCGCATGCGTGCCGCAGGTGATCTGCGGGCGGACGAGCGCGGCCTCGGTGTGGAAGCAGTCCGCGTAGACGCGCTCCAGCGTGTCGCGGCCCACGTCGTTGTAGCCGTAGCCCGTGGTCGCGGCGAAGCAGGCCGCGCTGACGCGGTGCTTCTGCATCGCCGCGAGCACCTTCGCCTGATTGAACTCCGCCCGCTCGTCGATGGCGGCAAAGCGCTCGCGCAGGGAGGCGAGCGCCGCCTCGCCGAAGCGATAGACGTTTTTAGACACGCCGAGCGTGGCGTACATGCGTTCCAGTTCGCTCATGATGGAAAGAATCTCCTTTGGGATGCGCCGATTGGCGCGCGCGCCCGCGCATCCCACAGGGAACAAGGATAGAACAAATCGCCCGCGATGTCAAGCGCGAGGCGCGGCTTGCCCAAAAAGCGTTTTATAACCTTAGAGTTTGGAACCCGAAGGGTACCTAGGGGCGACCGGAAAGCCCCTAGGTGGGGCGGCGGGGCAAAGCCCCGCCGCCTGTTGTAGCAAAACCGATCAGTCGTTATTTTCTGTTTTATGAAAAGATAAGCAATTCGACGAATTGAATCGCGAGAGATGCGTAATGGGGTGAATCCGGGCAATCTGAGGCGCGCCCTAGCGCAGGAACAGGCGCAGCAGCTTCGCGCGCAGGCGCGTGTAGGGCATGTAGCGCACGGGCAGATCGAGCAAGGTGGATTTGTTGACGATGCTCTTCTCGTGGCTGAAGGTATCGAAGCTGCGCTTGCCGTGATAGCTGCCCATGCCGCTCTCGCCCACGCCGCCGAAGCCCATGCGGCTGGTGGCCAGATGGATGATCGTGTCGTTGATGCAGCCGCCGCCGAAGCGGACGTCCCGCAGCACGCGGCGCTGCACAGCGCGGTCGGAGGAGAAGAGGTAGAGCGCCAGCGGGCGCGGCCGCGCGTTCACGAAGCGGATCGCCTCGTCCAGACCGTCCACCTCGATCATCGGGAGCACCGGGCCGAAGATCTCCTCCTGCATGACCGCGTCCTCGCCCGTGACGCCGCAGAGCACGGTCGGCTCGATGCGCAGCGTCTCAGGGTCGCTGCGCCCGCCGAAGGCGACCTTTTCGGGGTCGATCAGCGCGCATACGCGGTCAAAGTGCTTCTGCGAGATCATGTGGACGTAGTCCTCGTTTTGGAGCGCGTCGCCGGCCATCCGCTCGATCTCCTTTTTGAGCAGGCCGACAAGCTCGTCCTTGACGCGGCGATCCACCAGCACATAGTCCGGCGCGACGCAGGTCTGCCCGCAGTTGAGCAGCTTGCCGAACGCCAGCCGCCGCGCCGCCAGCGGGAGATTCGCCGTCGCGTCCACGATGCACGGGCTTTTGCCGCCCAGCTCCAGCGTCACGGGCGTCAGATGCTCGCTTGCGCGGCGCATCACCTCGCGGCCCACGGCGACGCCGCCCGTGAAGAAGATGTGATCGAAGCGCTGGTCGAGCAGCGCCTGATTCTCCGCGCGCCCGCCCTCGACGACCGCGACGTATTCCGGCGGGAAGATCTCGCCGACCAGCTTCGCGATGAGCGCGCTGGTCGCGGGCGCGTAGGCCGACGGCTTGAGCACGCAGCAGTTGCCCGCGGCGAGCGCGCCGATCAGCGGCTCCATGCACAGCATGAACGGGTAGTTCCACGGCGAGAGGATGAGCGCCACGCCCTTTGGCTCCTGCACGATGAAGCTGGAGGCGAGGAACTGCGCCAGCGGCGTATGTACGCGCCGCGGCCTCGCCCAGCGCGCCATATGGCGCGAGACGAACGAAAGCTCGGCGAGCGTCATGCCCGTCTCGCACATGTACGTCTCCGTCGGCGACTTGCCGAGGTCTTTGCGCAGCGCGGCGTCGATCTCGCCCTCGTGCGCGAGGACGGCGCGGCGCAATCGCGCGAGCGCGTCCCGGCGGAAGGAGAGGTCGCGCGTGACGCCGCTGTCAAAATACGCCCGCTGCGCCGCGACGACGTCGCCAATATCCGGCTTGGCCGCCTGCGCTGGTTTTGGCAGCAGCAGGCGGAAGACCGCCTCCAGCTCGAAGCGATCCATCAGCATCGGCACGGGGTAGAGCGGGTTGCACTCGCGCGCGGCGTGGCGCGCCATCGTCGGGATGTCCGCCGCGCGCAGCTCGGCGATTTCGGTGGGGATGCCGAACTCCGCGTTGCGCGCCTCGATCCACGCGATGAACGCCTCGGCGGCCTCTGCGTCGCCCGCCTCCTGCGGCGCGATGCCCGCGACGCGCGCAAGGCGCGCGAGCTTCTTTTCGCAGCGCGCGCCGTAGACGCGCAGCAGCTTGGGCAGCGCGACCGCGTTCGCCAACCCGTGCGCGACGCCGTACTGCCCGCCCAGCGCGTGCGCGACGCCGTGGACGTAGCCAACGTAGGAGCGCGTGAAGGCGACGCCCGCGCAGGTCGCCGCGCGAAGCATCCCCTCGCGCGCTTGGGCGTTTTGTCCGTCGCGGACGGCGGCGGGCAGGTTCTCCACGATCAGGCGGACGGCCTCCTCGCTCATCGCGCGGGTGAGCTTGTTCGTCGAGCGGCCGATGTACGCCTCCACCGCGTGCGTCAGCGCGTCCATGCCCGTCGTCGCGGTGAGAAAGGGCGGCAGGCCAAGCGTCAGATTTGCGTCGAGGACGGCGTAGTCGGGGATGAGCGCAAAGTCGTTGATGGGGTACTTGTGGCGCGCGCCCGCGTCGGTGATGACCGCCGCGAGCGTGGCCTCGCTGCCCGTTCCGGCGGTCGTCGGCACGGCGACGAGCGGCGGCGTGCGCCGGAGCACGCGCAGCAGCCCCTTCATCTGTGAGACGCTCTTGCGCGGCCGGGCGACGCGCGCGCCCACGACCTTCGCGCAGTCGATCGCGGAGCCGCCGCCCACGGCGACGATGGCCTGCGCATCGGCCTGACGGTAGACGGCGAGCGCAGCTTCCACGTCGCCGATGGTCGGGTTGGGCGTGCGCTGCTCGTAGACGGAAAAGGCGATATTCGCCTCGGCGAGCGCGTCTTCCAGCGGCCTTGTCAGCCCCAGCGCGCGGACGCCCGCGTCGATCACCAGCAGCGCGCGGGAGACGCCCAGTTCCGCGAGCGTCTCGGGAATGGCGCCCATGCCGTCCAGCTCCTTGGGGAGCGTGTAGGGGAGAATCGGCAGCGCCGCACGGAAGCAGAGCTGATAGGCGCGGCAGAGCGCACGGGCGGCGATGTTCATTGCGCGTCGCCCCCTTGCGCGGCGCGCGGCACGCCGTAGAGGGACACCGCGTCGGCCAGCCGCTCGGCGATGACGCCGAAGGTGCGGTAGAAGCAGCGGATGTCCGCCGCCGGGATGTTCTCGCTGACGTAGCGGTTCACCTCGCGCACGACCTGCGCGATCTGCGCGGCGACGCGCGCGCCCGCCTCGGTGAGCCGGTACGGGCGGCGGTAGCCGGACTCGGCGGCGACGTAGCCGTGCTGGGCGAGGTCGCGCAGCACGCGGGAGATCTGCGCGCGATCCATGCCCAGTCGCTCCGCGAGGTGGGTTTGCGAGATTCCCTCCGGCGCGGCGTCCGCCAGACACCACAGGCAATCCGTGTGCGCGGCGGAGAGGTCAAAATCCCCCATCCGCGCGGCTTTCAGGCGCTGAATGGACTTGCTCGCGCTGCCGAGCAGCCCCATGAATAGCTCGAAACGGCTGTCCTCCATATGCGTTCCTCCTCGAACACTGTCCTTGCGGGGGCCAAAAACCCTCGTGCGATAGGATAGCGCAAATTTGTTGAGTTGTCAACAATTTATTTTGCGCCGCCTTTTGTCGCGGAAAACCCGATTGCCTGCGCCGTTGACAGCGCGAAAACCTGTGGTATAATGAAAAAAACGACATGGAGGAACGACATGAGGGCGAAGGGACTTGCGGCGCTGTGCGCGCTGCTCTGCCTGATTTTAATCGCGCCCGCCGCGCTGGCGCAGATCGACATCGACGCGGCGGACTATCCCGTCGAGGAGGACGGCTGGTACGACAGCATGGAGGAGGTCGCCGTGTATCTGACGCTCTACGGCGAGCTGCCGGACAACTACCTGACCAAGGCCGAGGCCGAGGCGCTCGGCTGGCGCTCGAGCCGGGGGAACCTGTGGGACGTCGCCGCGGGCATGTCCATCGGCGGCGACCGCTTCGGCAATTACGAGGGTCTGCTGCCGGAGGCCAAGGGCCGACGCTGGACGGAGTGCGACATCGACTTTGACGGAGGCTACCGCAACGGCAAGCGCGTCGTGTTTTCAAACGACGATCTGATCTACTACACGGACGACCACTACGCGTCCTTCGAGCAGGTCGTGGTCGCGACCGGCGATGGAGACGGCGCGCGGCAAGGCGGGGAGGACGACGCCCCGCTGCTGGGCAAACTGATGGAGCTTTTCTGGGTGCTCACGGAGTAAAGGAGGGCGAGACGATGCGCACGGTGACGATCGACGCGCGGCCCGTCTGCACGCGGGCGGGCTTGCAGCGGTATATTCAGTATCTGTTTGATTTTTCGGAGTATTACGGGAAGAATCTCGATGCGCTGCACGACATGCTGTGCGAGATGGACAGGCCGACGCATATCGTGCTGCGCTGCGGCGCACACGAGGGGGAGCTGGCGGCATACCTGCCGAGGCTCGCGCGCGTGCTGACCGACGCGGCGGCGGAGAACCCGCGCCTGACGGCGGAGGTGCTGGAGTAGCGAATAAAAGGGGGAGAAAGAGGGAAGGGAGTCTGAGGGATGAAATCCCTCAGGCAGGTCTGGGCGGCAGCCCAGCGTTTCCTCAAAAAAAGAAAACAGCAGCCCGGAAGCGGACGCGAAGCGTCTGCGAGACCGGGCGTCGGATATTGGAATCTTTCGCATTTGAGAAAGCACGCTTCATGCGCGCATGACGAAGCAGGGCCGCCCCATCGGGGCGGCCCGGCCGTGTCCTTAACTTAATTACATCGCGATACCGTGCTTCACGCGGTCGCGCTCCTCGGCGCGCTTGGCGTTGTTGAAGCGATCGAGCGTGCCCACGAGGTAGCCCGTGATGCGGCGGATGCGGTGGAACGGCTGGTTGCGGAAATGATAGGCCAGCTCCACATATTCGCCGTCCATGCGCACGTCCAGAATGTCCGGCTCGCGGCCGTAGAGCTGAACGCCGCGCGCGACGTAGGCGCGCAATTCATCCGACGGGCAGCTGCCGCCGGTCACATTGATCTGGCACATCGGCAAAACCTCCATATCTTGTAGCGATAATGCCATTATACCACAAAATATCGGGATGTAAAGCGATCTTGCGAAAATATTTCGGAAAGATTTTCGCGCGGTCACGGGGCGAGGAAGCCGATCTTCTTCATGCACTTGGAGAGCGTGCGCTCGGCCAGACGGCCCGCGCGCTCCGCGCCCGTGCGGCAGACGCTCTGCAGGTACGCCTTGTCCGCCATCAGGCGGTTAAATTCCTGCTGGAAGGGCGCGAGCGTCTCCACGGTTGCCTCGGCGACGGCGGACTTGAGATCGCCGTAGCCCTTGCCGCCAAAGCGCTCGACAAGCGAATCGAGGCTCTCGTCGGTGAGCGCGCTGAGGATGGAGAGCAGGTTTGAGACGCCGGGCTTGTTCGCCGGGTCGAAGGCGATGCGCGCCTCGGAATCGGTGACTGCGCGGCGGAACTTGCGGCGGATGGCGTCCGGCGTGTCCAGCATGCTGATGAAGCTGTCCTCCGCGTCGGATTTGCTCATCTTGCGCGTCGGCTCCTGCAGGCTCATCACGCGCGCGCCGACCTTCGGGTTGTATCCCTCGGGCAGGGTGAAGACGTTCCCGTAAACGGAGTTGAAGCGCGCGGCGATGTCGCGGCAGATCTCCACATGCTGCGTCTGGTCGTTACCCACGGGCACGAGGTTCGCCTGATAGAGCAGGATGTCGCCCGCCATCAGGATGGGATAAGTGAACAGGCCGCAGTTGACGTTCTCCGCGTGGCGGCGGCTCTTGTCCTTAAACTGCGTCATGCGGCTCATCTCGCCCATGTAGGTGTAGCAGCTGAGCAGCCAGCTCATCTGAGAGTGCTGCGGGACGTGGCTCTGCAGGAACAGGATGCTCTTTTCGGGGTCGAGGCCCACGGCGAGCAGCAGTGCCATCGTCTGAAGCGAGCGCGCGCGCAGCAGCGACGGCTCCTGCCGGACGGTGATCGTGTGCAGGTCGGCGACCATGTAGAGGCAGTCGTATTGATCCTCGAGCAGCTTCCAGTTGCGAATCGCGCCGAGGTAGTTGCCCAGCGTCGGCGTGCCGGAGGGCTGTATGCCGGAGAGGATGCGCTGTTTTTTGACGGGCTGTTCCATATGCGGACCTCCTTTGAGGCGCTGTCGCGTCGATATGCCGTTATTGTATCACAACGTCCGCCGCCGCGCAACGGGAAAATGCCGCGCGGCCGTTTCCGGGATTTGACTTTTGCTTTTCCCGGCGTTATACTATGCGCATACGACCCTCGCCCAAGGGCGGGCGACAAAAGGAGAACAAACCGATGGAAAATGCAAAGGCGTCGCGCGCCGTGGTGCTCATCCCGGCCTATAAGCCGGACGAACGGCTGGTTGCGCTCACGGGCGAGCTGCGGGAGAAGGGCCTCGACGTGCTGCTGGTGGACGACGGCGGCGGGGAGACCTTCGCGCCGATCTTCGCGCGCTGCCGCGCACTGGGCGCGCAGGTGGCCACGCACGCGGTCAATCTGGGCAAGGGGCGCGCGCTCAAGACGGGCATCAACGAGGCGCTGCTGACGTGGCCCGACCTCGCCTCGATCGTGACCGCCGACGCCGACGGCCAGCACACCGTCGCGGACATCCTGCGCCTGATCGACGCGGTGGAGAGCCACCCGGACGCGCTCGTGCTCGGCTCGCGCGAGTTTACAGGCGACGTGCCCTTCAAGAGCCGCTGGGGCAACCGCATCACGCGCGCGGTCTACGCGCTGGCCAGCGGCGTGCATGTGGGCGACACGCAGACCGGCCTGCGCGCGCTGCCGCGCCGCTCGCTGGAGGCGATGCTGCGCATCGACGGCGAGCGCTACGAGTACGAGATGAACGTGCTGCTCAAGCTGCGCGACATGAACCTCGGCGTCTTCGAGGTGCCCATCGAGACCATCTATATCGACGACAACGCGGGCAGCCACTTCAATCCCGTGCGCGACGCGCTGCGCATCTACATGGTGATCTTTAAGTATCTGTTTTCCTCCGTCGTCTCCTTCGTGCTCGATTACGCGCTCTACTGGCTGTGCCTGGGGCGCTTCGGCCTACCGCCTCTGCTCAGCTACGCGCTGGCGAGGCTGGTGTCCTCTCAGGTCAACTATCATCTCAATAAGCACACGGTCTTTTCCGGCCGCGGCGGCAAGCACTCCATGGCCAAGTATTACGCGCTCGCCGTCGTGCAGGGCCTGCTGGGCGCGGGGCTGGTGCAGCTCATCCCGACGCTGCTGCCCATCTCCGCGGCGGTGGTCAAGATCCCGGTGGACATCGTGCTCTTTGCCGTCAGCTACCTGATCCAGCGCGACTTCGTCTTTGCCAAATGAGGCGCGCGGACAGGGAGATCAGGCGGCCTCGCCTCGGCACGGCGGCGCTGCTGTGCGTCGCGGCGCTCGCGCTGACGACGCTGCTGCGCCTGCTCGCGGGGACGCTCGCAATCGGCGGTGTTTGGCGCGTCGCGTGGGACGCGGGCGCGACGCTTCTGTGCTTCCTCGCCCCGGCGGCGCTGGGCCTTTTCGTGCTGGACGGCGACCAGAGCGCGCTGGTGCGCCGCGCCTCGCTGCGCCCGGCGCATATCCGCCTGAGCGCGCTCGCGGGGCTGCTGGCGGTCTGCCCGGCGTCGCTTCTGACCGACGCGCTCTCGGCGCTGGGCGAGGCGCTTTGGCCCGCATCGGCTGCGGCGGAGCTGGCCGCGCCGCCCGCGCGGCTCTTTCTGCCCGCGCTGCTCGCCGGCGCGCTGCTCGCGCCCGTGAGCGAGGAGCTGTTTTTCCGCGGCTATGTGACGGGCCTCGCCTGCCCGCCCGGCGCGGAGCGCGATGCCAAGGCCCGCGCGCGCGCGATCGCCGCGAGCGCGCTGATCTTTGCGCTGTTTCACGGCGTGGACGTCGCGTTCCCCGCGCGCGCGCTGCTGGGCGCTTTTTTCGCGCTGCTCGCGCTGCGCATGGATTCCGTGCTCGCGCCGATGCTGGCGCACGCCGCCTACAACGCGGCGCTGCTGCTCGCGGCGTTCGCGGGGTTGGGCGGGCTGTTTTCCGGGCTGACGCCGCTCTCCTGCGCGCTGCGGCTGGCGGGCTGCGCGCTCTTTGCGTGGACGGTGAGGCGCGCGCTGGCGCTGCGGCCCTCCCGCCGCGAGGCGTCCTTTCAGGACGCGCGCGAGCTTTCCGGAAGGGACGTGGCGCTGTTGTGTACCGCGCTGCTGGCGCTCGTCGCCTCGCAGGCCGCGCTCGCCCTGATGGGCGCGGGCCGGTAGAAGGGAGGCGATGCGCGTGCAGATCGCGATCGTCTGCGTGGGCAAGCTGCGCGAAAAGAGCCTGCGCGACGCGGCGAACGAATACGAAAAGCGCCTCTCGCGCTTTTGCCGGCTGGAAGAGATCGAGCTGCCCGACCTGCCGGAGCCGGCCAACGCCTCGCCCGCGGACGAGGCGCGCGTGCGCGAGCGGGAGGGCGAGGCTATCCTCTCGCGCCTGCGCGAGGACGACGTCGTGATCGCCCTGACGATCGACGGGCGGCAATACGATTCCGTGGAGTTTTCCCAATGGCTGGCAGCCCTCGGCGAGGGCGGGCGGCGCGTGGCGTTCGTGATCGGCGGGTCGCTGGGGCTGTCCCCGGCGGTCGTCGCCCGCGCGCGGCACTGCCTGTCGCTCTCACGCATGACCTTTCCGCATCAGCTTGCGCGCGTGATGCTGCTCGAGCAGCTCTACCGCGCCTGCAAGATCGCCGCCGGAGAGCGCTACCACAAGTGACGTCCGCCGCAAAGGAGGCATTTCCCTTGGATTACGACTTTGACCTCGTGGGCAAGATCGGCTCGATGGCGCTCATCCGCCGCGAGGAGGCCGACATCGACTACAACATCTTCTCGCGCCTTGGCCGCGAGCTGCGCCCCGGGATGATCTGGGTGACCAGCGGCGCGGCGGAGATCGGGCGGCTCGACTACATCCGCCGCACGGGGCGCGAATTGACCTGCGACAGCGTGGACGCCAAGACCGACTACGCCGCGCAGGGACAGACCATCCTGATGGAGCAGTACCGCCACTTCATCCGGCAGGAGTACAGCGTGCGGCAGGTGCTGGTGGAGCACCAGCACTTCAACGACCCGGAGAAGCGCGAGCACATCCGCCGCCTGTTTTTGCGCGCGCGGGAGCAGGGGGCCATCCCCATCGTCAACTACAACGACCCGGTCTCCGACGAGGAGAACCGCAAGTGGGAGCTGTCCGCGCTGCGCCGGGAGAACCGCGAGGTTCACGAGTGCGTGGATAACGACGAGACCGCCGCGGTGATCGCGGGGCTGGTGCGCACGCGCGTGCTGCTCATCATGACCTCGGTGGAGGGCATCTACGCCGACCCGTCCGACCCCGCCACGCTCGTGCGCGACGTGATCGCCCGCGACGGCGAGGAACTGACCCGGCGCGTGCGCGCGCTGCAGGAGCGCTGCGTGGGCGCGAGCCGGGCGGGCGCGGGCGGCGCGCACGCAAAGCTGGAATATGCGCTGACCGCCGCGCTGCGCGGCACGACGGTGGTCATCGGCCACGCGCGGCATCGCATCTGCGATCTGGTCGAGGGCCGCGCGCCGTGTACGCGCATCGGCATCGGCTGAGAGCGAACGGAAAGGGAGGCGCTTGCCGTGTACCGGGAAAAGAGCTGCGGCGCGGTGATCGCGCGGCGCGAGGCGGCGGCCTTTTTGGAAGGCGGAAAGAAGGACTGACATGAAGGCGAATTATCACACGCACACAACGCGCTGCGGCCACGCCAAGGGCGCGGACGAGGACTACGTCCGCGCGGCGCTGTCGCGGGGGTTTGGCGTGCTGGGCTTTTCCGACCATGTGCCGTGGCCGTATGCCTCCGGCTTCACCTCGCCGACCGTGCGCATGCATATCGGCGAGCTGCCGGGGTATCTGCGCAGCGTGCGCGATCTCAAGGCGCGCTACGCGGGGAAAATCGAGGTGCTGGCGGGCTTTGAGTGCGAGCACTTCCCGGCGTACATGGGCTGGCTTGAGGACATGGCGCGCGAACAGAAGCTCGACTATCTCATCCTCGGCAACCACCACGACCAGACGGACGAGACGGGCATGTACTTCGGCAACACGACCACGGCGGCGCAGATCCGCGCGTATGTGGACAGCACGATCAAGGGGCTGCAGACGGGGCTGTTCTCCTATCTGGCGCACCCCGATCTGTTCATGCGCAGGTACAGGCCGTTCGACGAAAACTGCCGCGCCGCCGCGCATGAGCTTTGTCAGGCGTGCCGGGAGATGGGCGTGCCGATGGAGTACAACCTGCACATGCGCCACGTCTTCGGCTCGCCGGAGGCGGCGGGCTATCCCTGCGCGCCGTTCTTTGAGATCGTGCTCGCCGAGCGCGTGCCGGTGCTCCTCGGCGTGGACGCGCACGCGCCGGAGGAATTGTCCGATCCCTTCGAGTGGGATCGCGCGCTTGGCGAGCTTGCGCCCTTTGGCGAACTGTTTTTAGACCATGTGCCGCTGCGCGGCTTTGGCGAGTGACCCGCCGCAAAAAGGCGTTGACACGCGCCCCGCGGGGCCGTATGCTTCTTGCAGAAATCTTTCCAAGGAGGACGTGCTTTCGCAATGAAATGGACGGATAGGCTGCGCGCGTCGCTCGCGCGCTTCATGGCCGGGCGCTACGGCGTGGATCAGCTCGGCTACGCGACGGTGATTCTCGCGCTCGCGCTGACGGTGCTGGGCGAGCTGTTTCGCGTCGTGCTGCTCAAGCTGCTGGCCGACGCGCTGCTGATCGTCTGCTTTGCGCGCTTGCTCAGCCGCAACCGGGTGAAGCGCGCGCAGGAAAATCAGCTCTACCTGCAGAAGACGCAGCGCGCGCGCAAGGCCGTGCGCGAGTGGGTCAACCGCGTTAAGAACGGCAAGCGCTACCGCTACTTCGTCTGCCCCCAGTGCAGGGCGAGGCTGCGCGTGCCGCGCGGCGTGGGGAAGATCACGGTGACCTGCAAGAAATGCGGGAACCGCTTCGACAAAAAGGCGTAAGCGCCGGAGGAGGAGACGAAATGGTCAGGCACGTTTTGCTCATCAAGCTGAAGGACGGCTGCAAGGGCCGCGCGCAGGAGCTTTGCGACCTGTTTTTGACGATGCGCGGGCGCGTGCCGCAGGTGATCGACGTGGAGAGCGGCGCGGACTATCTTCATTCGGAGCGCTCCTACGACGTCTGCCTGATCGTGACGGTGAAAGACCGCGAGGCGCTGGAGGCGTACCAGCGCGACGCGTACCACTGCGGCACGGTCAAGCCGTTCGTCGCCTCCATCCGCGAGACGGCGGCGACGGTGGATTTCGAGGCGTGAGCGCGCCGGGAGGCAGGCGTTGAGCGGCATCGGGAAGCAAAAATCCAAACGGAATGGGCGCGCCGCGAGGGGCGCGCGGCGGGCGCTGGCGCTTTGCGCGGCGGCGCTGCTCGCGCTCTTCGCCGCGCTTTTTGCGTGCGACGCGCGGGATGCGCGCGTGCGGCTTTCAAACGACGCGCAGCCGTTCTCCGGCGCGCGCGACGCGGTCTATGTGACGGCGCGCGTGGAGGAGGATCTGCGCCGCGTCACGGGCGAGCAGCGGATGACGCTGACCAACCGCACGGGACAGGATCAGGCGCGCGTCGCGCTGCGGCTGTTCCCAAACGCCGTGGACGAGGACAGCCTCGTGCTCAGCCGCCTGACGGTAAACGGCGAGGCGGCGAGCTTTGAGCGCGAGCCGGACGACAAGAGCGTGCTCTACGCGCCCTGCGCGTGGGCCGCTGGCGAGACGGCGGAATTGTCCTTCCATTTCGCGCTGACGATTCCGCGTGTGGGGAGCTGGTGCGCGCGCGGGGACGGCGAGGCGCTCTGCGTGGGCGCGCTGGCGGCTCCGGCCCTCTGGCAGGACGGCGCGTGGCGGCTGGACGCGTGGGACGCGCTGGCAGGCCCGCTCGGCGTCGGGCGCTTTGATTACGAGATGACGCTGGATGCGCCGCAGAGCGTGCTCGCCGCGTTCGGCGGCGCGCCGGTGGGGCTTGAAAAGACGGACGGCCGCGCGGTGTGGACGGTTCGGGGCGAGGGCGCGCTGGACATTCCCTTCGCGCTGCGGCTTCGCGAGGGCCTCTTTGGCGCGGCGCTGCGCCAGCGCGAGGTGTCGGGCGTTTTGGTGACGGCGCTGGCCGCCGACGCGGGGACGGCGAGGCGGCTTCTTGACGCGGCGGAAACGGCGCTCGAGTCGCTTGACGCCATCGGCCTGCCCTATGACGGGAAGGCGCTTTGCGTCGCGCAGGCGGAGACGGGCTTTGCCCGCGGGCTGGCCGGCTCCGGCCTGATCGCCGTGGACGGCGCGGCGGACGGCGAGACGCTTGTTCGCGACGTGACGCGGCTGATCGCGCGGCAGCGCTTCGGCGTCGCCGCCCAGAACGACTCGTGGCTCGAGCCGTGGCTGGGGCTGTCGCTCGCCTCCTCGGCGGAGTTGCTCGCCTACCGCGCGCGAAAGGGCGAGGCCGCCTATGAGGCGCGCTACATGGAGGAGATCGAGATCGCCTCGCGGCTGACGCGCCCCGCCGGCGTGACCGTCGGCGCGGCGACGGAGCGCTTTTCGGGCGAGGCGGAGATGACGCAGGTGCTCTGCGAGCAGGGTGCGGCGATGCTGCTGGGCATCGAGCGCGCCGTGGGCGAGGAGGCGTTCGTCCGCGCGCTGACGCTCTACTGCGCGCGCTCGGCCAACGCGCCCGCCTCCCGCGCGGGGCTGGAGGCGGCGCTGCGCGAGGCGACGGGCAGCGATTGGGGCGGATATTTGCAGGACGAGCTGACCTTCTGACCGCCCGCGGGCAGGCAGAGCAGAAGCAGCAGCGCCGCGCACACCGCGCCCAGCGTGGGATAGAGCGAGGCGACCAGATTTGAAAAGCCCACGCGGGAAAACGCGAGGCAGACGGCCATTGCGGCGGGAAGCCCGGCGCGGCGCGGCAGCGGCTGCGCGAGCGCGGCGAGCATCGTACACAGGGTTGAAAACGCGGCGGCATAGAGCGCGGCGGCGCACAGCGCATACCCGCCCGCGCCGAGGCGGCGGCAGAGCGCGACGAAGGGCATCGGCTCCGCGCGCACGGCCTGCAGATGCCTGCGGCACACGGCGATCCCGAGGAAGAGCAGCGCGCCAAAGAGGGCGCAAAAGAGCAGCGCGGCACGCCGTCGCAGCCGCCTGGGGAACGAGAGCAGCAGCGGCGCCTCCCCGCAGAGCATCGCGGCGTTGAGCGCGCCGTAGGCGGCTCCGTCCGCAACCGCGCGCGCGAGGGAGGCGTCGGGTGCGGCCAAGCGCGCCTCGCCCGCGGGCAGCGCGAGCAGGCGCAGCATCAGCGGCGGCAGCAGCGCGCAGAGCGCCAGCCCCGGCGCGGCCAGCGCGCGCACGCCCAAAGCGCACAGCGCCGCCGCGAGCGCGAGCGTGACGGCCAGCCCCATGCCGTAGGCGTGGCGCAGCGGCAGCGTGAGCGCGCAAAGCTCCGCGCAGGCCGCGAGCATCGCGCCGCCGGTGACGCCGGAAAGCAGCAAGAAGAGCGCCCCGCACAGCGCGCCCAGCCGCCGCCCGAAGCGCGCGCGGCAAAGCCCCGGCAGCGTTCGCGCGCGCGAGCGCTCCATCTGATCGGGCAGGCGCGCGAGCAGCGCGCCCATCGCGGCCAGCGCGCAGAGCGCCGCGGCGGCGCAAAACGGGCCGTGCCCGGCGAAGAAGCGCGCGATCTCCCGCCCGGAGGCGAAGCCCGCGCCGATCGCGCCGCTTGCCAGCGCCAGCGTACACAGGACGACCTGCATGGCAAACCCTCCCCGGCGGACGCGTGGACGCCTCCGCCGCGCTACGCCTATGCGGCGCGCGGCAAAAAAAGAAGGCGAGGCGCGCAAACGCTTCCATTTTGGGCGCGTTCGGGGTATAATAGAGAAAAGCGCGCCACAAACCGCGCGCGGCGGAAGGCGGGCGAATGTCTTTGCTGCGGGAAACCTGCTGCCAGATCGACTTGGGGGCCATCCAAAACAACGTGCGCGTGATGCGCGCGCATCTCGCGCCCGGCGCAAAGCTGATGGCGGTCGTCAAGGCGGACGCCTACGGCCACGGGGCCGTGCCCGTCGCGCAGGCGGCGCTGGAGGCCGGGGCGGCGGCGCTGGCCGTCGCCATCCCGGAGGAGGGCATCGAGCTGCGCGAGGCGGGAATCGACGCGCCCATCCTCGTGTTGGGCGGCATCGAGCCGGGGGCGGCGCAGGCCGTCGTTGAGGCGGATCTTACGCAGACCGTCTTTGACGAGGCCGCCGCGCGCGCCCTGTCCGAGGCGGCGGTGCGGCTGCAAAAGCCGGAGCGCGTTCACATCAAGCTCGACACGGGCATGAACCGCATCGGCGTGCGCGACGCGCGTAAGGCCGAGGCGCTGACCCGCGCGATCGACGCGCTGCCGGGCGTGGAGGTGACCGGGTGCTTTACGCACATGGCGACCGCCGACGGCGAGGGCGACGAGGGTACGCGCGCGCAGCTTGCGCGCTTTGAGGCGCTCTGCGCCGCCGTCGCGCGCGCGCATCCGGGCAGGATCACGCGCCACGCGGCGAACACCGCGTGCATCTTCCGCTACCCGCAGACGCACTTTGACATGGCGCGCGGCGGCATCGCGCTCTACGGCTATCCGCCCGTACCCGAGGCGAAGGGCCTGCTGCCCGCGATGCGCTGGACGGCGCGCGCCGTGATGGTCAAGGAGATCGCCCCGGGCGAGCGCGTCGGCTACGGCGGCGCGTTTGAGGCGGAGCGGCCCACGCGGGTGATGACCGTGCCCGTCGGCTATGCGGACGGCTACCGCCGCGCGCTCTCGGGCAAGGGCTTTGTGCTATCGCGCGGGCGGCGCGCGCCGGTCATCGGGCGCGTGTGCATGGATCAGATCATGGTCGATGTGACGGATATCCCCGGCGCGCAGGCGGGCGACGAGGTCGTGCTGCTGGGCGCGCAGGGAAACGAGACGATCGACGCGCAGGAGATGGCCGACTGGCTGGGTACCATCAGCTACGAGGTGCTCTGCTCGCCCGGCAAGCGCGTTCCGCGCGTCTATCTGCGCTAAAGGTTACGGCAAGGGAGGCTACGCACATGGCGGAAAAGGAACGGGCCGCCGCGCCCGTCGTCAAAAAGAAGAAAAAGGGCAAGCGCAAGCCGCTGCGCCTGGCGCAGCATTACTTCGCGGAGGCGCCGCGTCTGGCGCGGCATATGGCGCTCACGCTGGCGGGCGTCGTGGTGCTGGGGATGCTCTTTAGCTCCCTGCAGGGCATCAAGACGCTGCCGCTGCGCTACGCGCTCTCCGCGCTGATCTCGGCGGCGCTGCTCGCGCTCTTCTTCAGCGAAGGCCTGAACAAGGGCGTGAGCGACGCGGCGAACAGCCGCTTCTACGTCCAGCAGAAGGAAAAGGGGCGCGAGCTGGAGGCGAAGGACGACGCCGCCTGCTATCATCCGCTCAAGGCGCTCTGCGCGTGCCTGATCCTCTTTGCGCTGCCGCTGGCGCTCTCGCTCTTCATCGCGGCGATCGCCACGCCCTATACCTACGCGCTGCAAGATTTGCCCGCTTGGCTGACCAACAGCTACGGCGCGCGCGCAGACGTGATGGGGCCGCTGGGCGCGTATGGACAGGCGGTTCCGGTGGGCGCTTCCAGCTGGCTGCGCGCGCTCTCGCGCCTGTTCGTGATGATCTTCATCAATTTCTTTGACGACCCGCTGCGCATGACGGCGACCATCGACCGCCTCGCGCCGCTGTTTCTCCTGCTGTATCCGCTCGCGTTCATGGCGGGCTATCTCTACGCGCCGCGCGCCGAGCGCGAGCGCGAGCGCCAGCGCCGCCGCGCCAAGAAGGTCGCCGTGCGCAAGGCGCAGAAGAGCAACCTCTCGGCGGAACTGACCGGCGAGCAGAACGCCGTCCACTACGGCCAGCGCGCCGAAGGCTCCAAGCACAAGCGCAAGGAGCTGGTCTGACGCGCCTTGAATCCCGCGCGCGATTCTGCTATACTGTCGTCAAAAGCGAGGCAAACGGAGGGGAGCGCCATGCGGATCATCGGCGGGCAGGCGCGCGGACGCACGCTCGCCGCGCCCCCCGGCGCGCGCACGCGGCCCACGCAGGATTATGTGCGCGAGTCGCTGTTCAACATCATCCGCCTGCATGTGGAGGGCGCGCGGGTGCTCGACCTGTTCGCGGGCACGGGCGCGCTCTCGCTGGAGGCGATCAGCCGCGGCGCGGGCGAGGCGGTGCTGGTGGATTCGGATCGCGCCGCGTGCGAGGCCATCCGCGCGAACATCGAGCGCGTGGGCGCGGCGGAGCGCTGCCGCCTGCTGCGCATGGATTACAGGCAGGCGATGGACGCGCTCGCCGCGCAGGGGAGGGCGTTCGATCTCGCGTTTCTCGACCCGCCGTACCGCATGGAGAATACGGGCGAGATCTGCGCGGCACTCTACGAGCGCGCGCTGCTCGCACAGGACTGCCTGCTGGTCGTGGAGCACCGGCGCGGCTGCGCGCCGAAGCTCGACGCACGCTTTGAGGCCTACGACCTGCGCAAATACGGCGACACGGAGATCACCTTCGCGCGCCTTGTCAAGGGGGATGCAGGATGAAGCGGTTGCTCTATCCGGGCAGTTTTGACCCGGTCACGCTGGGGCATCTGGACGTGATCGCGCGCGCGCGCAAGCTGTGCGACGAGCTGATCGTCGCGGTGATGCACAACCCGGACAAGCGCGGCGCGATCGACGTCTACACGCGCGTGGAGCTGATGCGCCGCGCGTGTGCCGCCTACCCGAACGTCCACGTCATCGCGCACGACGGCCTGCTGGTCGCCTGCGCGCAGCAGGTCGGCGCCGACGCCGTGGTGCGCGGCCTGCGCCCGATCGGCGACTTTGACAGCGAATACCAGATGGCGCAAATCAACCGCACGCTCGGCGAGGTGGAGACGCTGTTTTTGCCCACGTCGCCGCCGGTGGCGAATATCTCCTCGAGCATCGTGCGGCAGGTGGTCGCCTTCGGCGGCAGCCTGCGCGGACTCGTGCCGCAGGAGCTGGAACAGGACATCCAAGCCGCGCTCTCGCGCGCCACGGTGCGCTAGCGACCGTCGGCCGCTGTGCGCGCAGAAGAATAGGAGGCCAGCATGGACGAAAGAGAACAGACGCGGCGCATCCCCGTGCAGGACGTAGAAGGCGCGGAGCGCCCCGACGCGCAGCCGGCGCAGCCGCAGACCGCGCGGCCCGAGCGAACCGCCCGCCGCGAACAGGCCATGGTCGGGGAGAGCCTCGATCAGGTCAAGCAGGTCATCTCCATGATCGAGCAGAGGATCGGCGAATCCCCGAAGGTGCCCCTGCGCAAGGGGCTTTGCGTGATCGACTCCGGCACGCTGATCGATCTGATCAGCCAGCTGCGCATCGCGCTGCCCAAGGCGGTCTTGCAGGCGCAGGACGTGCTGCAAAGCCGCGAGACGCTGCTCGAGGAGGCGCGCACGCGCGCCGACGAGATCGCCAACGAGGCCGACGCGCTGCACTCGCGCGTGGTCGGCGAGGCGAATCACCTGCGCGAGCAGATTCAGGCGGACGCCGACGCCTACGAGCAGCAGACCCGCGCGCGCGCCGAGGCCGACGCGCAGGCGATGATCGACGACGCGAACACGCGCGCCGAGCAGATCATCTACGCCGCGCAGCAGAAGGCGCAGCAGATGCTCGACAACAACGAAATCACCCGCCGTGCGCAGACATATGCGCTGGAGACGCGCGACCGCGCCGAGAAGGATGCGGACACGGTGTACAATCAGGCGTGCGTACAGGTGGACAAGATGCTCAGCGGCGCCGTCGTGGCGCTCACGCGCAGCGCGAACGATCTGGCCAGCCTGCGCGACAACCTGCTGGGCGCGGATACGGGCGAGCGCCGCTGACGCGCGCCGCAAAGGAGAAAGCGACATGCAAGAGCAAAATACGCTGTATATCGTCGTCCCCTGCTACAAGGAGCAGGAGGTGCTGCCGGAGACGGCCAAGCGCCTGCGCGCGAAGCTTGTGCAGCTCACGGCGGAGGGAAAGATCAGCGACAAGAGCCGCGTGATGTTCGTCAACGATGGCTCGTCCGACGAGACGTGGCCGATCATCCGCTCGCTGCACGAGCAGGATCCGGACTTCTTCTCCGGCGTCAATCTCTCGCGCAACCGCGGCCACCAAAACGCGCTGCTGGCCGGGCTTCTGACCGCCGTGCGCTTCGCGGACATGATTATCTCCATGGACGCCGACCTTCAGGACGACGTGAACGCCGTGGACGCGATGGTGGACGCCTATCACGAGGGCTACGAGGTCGTCTACGGCGTGCGCAGCAAGCGCGAGACCGACACGTTCTTCAAGCGCCTGACGGCGGAGGGCTTCTACAAGGTGATGAAGGCGCTGGGCGTGGACATCGTCTTCAACCACGCCGACTATCGCCTCATGAGCCGCCGCGCCGTGGAGGGCCTCGCCCAGTTCGGCGAGGTGAACCTGTTCCTGCGCGGCATCGTCCCGCAGATCGGCTTCCCGTCCACGACCGTCACCTACGAGCGCGCCGAGCGCTTCGCGGGGGAGAGCAAGTATCCGCTCAAGAAGATGCTCGCCTTCGCCACGGACGGCATCACATCCTTCTCGGTCAAGCCCATCCGGCTGGTGTTTACGGCGGGCGTCGTGGTGTTCGCGGTCAGCATCGTCATGCTGCTCTACGCGCTCTTCTCCAAGCTCGCGGGGAACACCACCGCCGGGTGGACGTCGCTGATGGGCTCTATCTGGCTGCTGGGCGGCATCCAGCTGCTGGGGCTGGGCATCGTGGGCGAATACATCGGCAAGATCTACAACGAGACGAAGCGCCGCCCGCGCTTCATCATCGAGAGCGTACTGAATAAGGAGTGAGCGCGACAGCGCGCCGCCAGCAGATATGGAAAACCCGCAGATCACCGTCGCGGCCATCGGGCCGGACAGCGCCGCGCTGGTCACGCCCGCCGCAATGGACGCGATGCGCGGCGCGCGCGCGCTCGTGCTGCGCACCGAGAGGCACGGCGCCGCCGCGCTGCTTCGAGGAGAGGGCGTGCCCTTTGAGACGCTCGACGCGCTCTACGAGCGCTGCGAGGACTTTGACAGCCTGTGCGCCACCGCGGCGCAGACGCTGATCGCGCGCGCGCGGGAGGCGGGGACGCTCTGCTACGCCGTTCCCGACCCGGCGTCGGACGCGACGGTGTACGCGCTGGCGCGGGCCTTGCCGCAGGAGATGCGCCTGCGCGCCGTCGGCGCGACGACGCTTGCGCAGAGCGCGGCGTTCGCGGCGCTGTGTATGGGCGTGGACACCGAGAACCTGCGCACGGTGACGGCGCTCTCTGCGGCCGATTTGCGCGTACAGGCGGATTGCCCGCTGGCCGTGACGGAGATCGACAACCGCCGCCTTGCCTCGGACGTGAAGCTGTGGCTCGGCGATCTGTACGACGACGAGACGACGGTCTACTTCCTTGAAAACGCGGCGGAGCCGCTCGCGCAGACGCGCGCCATTTTGCTGTGCGAGCTGGACAGGCAGCCGCGCTACGACCACCGCACGGCGGCGCTGATCCCGGCGGTGAGCGTCTACGAGCGCGAGCGGGCGAGCTACGAGGATTTCGCGCAGGTGATCGCGCGCCTGCGCGCGCCGGGCGGCTGCCCGTGGGATCGCGAGCAGACGCACCGCTCGCTGCGCCGCTACATGATCGAGGAGGCCTGCGAGGCCGCCGAGGCGATGGACGGCGACGACCCGATGAAGCTCGCCGACGAGCTGGGCGACGTGCTGCTTCAGGTGGTGCTGTGCAGCCAGATCGCCTCGGAGCACCGGGACTTTACCGACCGCGACGTGACGAGCCTCGTCACCCGCAAGATGATCTCGCGCCACGAGCACGTCTTCGGCACGGCCAAGGCGCAGGACGCGGACGCGGTGACCTCCGTGTGGGAGCGGGCCAAGCGCAGGGAGCGCGGCGAGCAGACGCCGCTCGAGCGCGCGCTGGAGGTGCCCAAGACGCTCCCGGCGCTGCTGCGCGCACAGAAGGTGATCGCCCGGCTGACGGGCGCGCGCCCGGACGCGGGCCTGCCGCAAGAGGCGGAGCGGGAAGCGCGGCAGGCGCTGGACGCGCTGCTTTGCGGCGGGGACGGGGGCAAAGAGGCCGCGCTGGGCGCGCTGCTGGAGGCGTGCTGCAAGCTCGCGCACGCGCTCGGGCTGGACGCGGAGACGGCGCTGCGCTCGCAAACGCGCGCGCATCTGGAGCGCCTTCGCGCGGGCGAAACGCCGCCGGGCGCGCAATCGCAGCCCGAAGAGGGGCGTTAGCGGGGGAAAAGCAAAATTTTTCTAAGAAATTTTAAGAAAATGGCGAATCCCCTTGCAGGAATACGGGAAACCATGTAGAATATGTCATAGTCAGTCGCCTGTGTGCGATCGAGCAAGGATGCGTCGTCATCGACGTTAAATCAAGGAGGAGCAACATGAACAAAAACGAACTGAGCGCGGCGATCGCCGCGAAGGCGGGTCTCACCCGCAAGGACGCCGAGGCTGCTGTGTGCGCGATGAGCGAGATCATCGCCGACAGCCTCAAGAACGGCGAGAAGGTTCAGATCGTGGGCTTCGGCGCGTTCGAGGTCAAGGAGCGCCCGGCCCGCAAGGCCCGCAACCCCAAGACCGGCGAGGAGATCCAGATCGGCGCGCGTCGCGCCCCGATGTTCAAGCCGGGCAAGACGCTCAAAGAGGCCGTCGAAGGCTAAAAACAATCTCCCGGCGGGGCTTCCCCTCCGGGAGGTTTTTTTGCCGCATGCAGCCCTTCCCTCTCCCGACGCAAAGGAGCGATTTTCATGGAAAAGGCCAAGGTCTACTTTACCGATTTTCGCGTGCCCGCCTACGGCGAGAGCCTGACGGACAAGTTAAAGCGCCTGATGCGCAAGGCCGGCATTGAGAGCATCGACATGGACGGCAAGTTCGTCGCGATCAAGATGCACTTTGGCGAATTGGGCAACCTGAGCTTCCTGCGGCCCAACTACGCCCGCGCCGTCGCGGACGTGGTGACGCAACAGGGCGGCAAACCCTTCCTGACCGACTGCAACACCATGTACCCCGGCAGCCGCAAGAACGCCCTCGAACACCTGTACTGCGCGTGGGAGAACGGCTTTACGCCGCTGACCGCCGGCTGCCCCATCCTGATCGGCGACGGCCTCAAGGGCACGGACGACGTGGCCGTGCCCGTGCGCGGCGGCGAATACGTCAAGGAGGCGCGCATCGGCCGCGCGGTGATGGACGCGGACGTGTTCATCAGCCTGACGCACTTCAAGGGCCACGAGATGACCGGATTCGGCGGCGCGATCAAGAACATCGGCATGGGCTGCGGCTCTCGCGCGGGCAAGAAGGAGCAGCACTCCAGCGGCAAGCCGCACATCGAGCAGGACGCCTGCCGGGGCTGCCGCAGATGCCAGAAGGAATGCGCGAACGAGGGCCTCGTCTACGACGAGCAGGCGCGCAAGATGCGCGTGGATCAGACCCACTGCGTCGGCTGCGGGCGGTGCCTGGGCGCGTGCAATTTCGACGCCATCGTCTTTGACAACGACGCCGCGGTGGAGATGCTCAACCGCCGCATGGCGGAGTACGCCAAGGCCGTCGTGGACGGCAGGCCGTGCTTCCACATCTCGCTGGTGACGGACGTGTCGCCCAACTGCGACTGCCACGGCGAGAATGACGCGCCCATCCTGCCCGACATCGGCATGTTCGCCTCGTTTGACCCGCTGGCGCTCGATCAGGCGTGCGTGGACGCGTGCCTCGCCGCGAATCCCCTGCCGAACAGCCAGCTGAGCGACCGCCTCAAGCGCGCCGACTTCTTGAACCTCGGCGATCATTTCACCAATTCCACGCCGGAATCCGAATGGCGCAGCTGCCTCGAACACGCCGAGAAGATCGGTCTGGGCACGCGCGCATACGATCTGATCCGGCTGTGAGTGAGAAGGGAGAAGACCATGAGCCTCAAGACCTGCTATGAAAAGCTGGAGGGCGATTACGAGGGCGTCGTCGAGCGGCTGCGCTCGGAGCGCCTCGTGCAGAAGTTCGTCCTCAAATTCCTCGCCGACGGCAGCTACGACGCGCTCACCCGTGCCATCGCCGAGAAGAACGGCGAGGAGGCGTTCCGCGCCGCGCACACGATCAAGGGCGTCTGCCAGAACCTCAACTTCACCAAGCTCTACGAGAGCAGCCACGAGCTGGCCGAGGCGCTGCGCCCCGGCGTGTGGAGCGACAGCGCGCCCGCGCTCTACGAGCGCGTGACGGCGGACTACGCCCAGACCGTGGCCGCCATCCGCGAGCTGGAGGCCGAGGTGAGCGCGTCCGCCTGACGGGCGAACCCAGACCCGCCAAAGCACGCCCAAAAGCGAAAAACGACATCCGCCCCGCCGCAAAGCAGGGCGGATGTCATGTTTTTCTGAGGCGTGCATAGCCTTCTCTGGAAAGAAGGCGAGCGCATGGAAAAGCTGATCGCACAGGCGCGGGGAGATCTGACCGGGGACGGACGCGAGGAGACGGTGTCGCTGCTGGGCGCGCAGGAGCCGGGCGAGGCGCTCTGGCGGCGGGTGCGCCTCGTCGTCGAGGGCGGCGCGGACGGGCGCGAGACGGCGCTTTCGCTGCCGCAGGATACGGGCTACGAGCCGCAGATCACGCTGTGCAACCTCACCAGCCGCACGCGCGTGGACGCGCTGGTGTCGATGGATTCCGGCGGCAACGGCGGCATCGGGCTTTACGCCGTCTACCGCTACGCGGACGGCGCGTACCGGCTGGTCTTCGACTCGGAAACGTACAACGCGGCGCTGCGCTACAGCGTCTGCTATGTCGATCAATACGCGGTGCGCGCGGAGAGCCTCATGAACAGGCAGGTCTATCTGATCGACATCGCCGACCGGGGCGGCGGCTATTTGAAGGAGCTGTATTGGGAGGACGGCGCGCTGCGCGCGCCCGTCGAAGGCTCCGTGGATCCGCTGAGCCTGCTCTATCCGGCGGACGTCGACCGCGACGGATTGCAGGAGCTGATCGCGTGGCAGCGCGTCAGCGGGCTGTACCGCGCGGACGCGCTGGGCGACTTCATCAACACGCTCTCGTGGAACGGGCGGCAGTTCGTGCTGCGCGCGCAGACCGTGGGCATCCTCGGCACGGATATGCCGAGATAGAAATAAAGCGCACGCCCTCCCGCATGGGAAAGGCGTGCATTTGCTTTGTCGTCCATCGAAGCGCTCAGGGCTTCGCGGGCGAGAGGGAGAGCGTGACCTCCCAGTCGGGCGAGTAGTCGTCCCACTCCAGCGCGAGGATCATCTCGTCCGGCCAGTCGCCCTCCGGCGGCGTGATCGCCACGCCGAGCAGCAGGTCGCCGTCCGCGTAGTCGTTCAGCAGCAGGTGGGAGTCGGTCAGGCGGCTGCCGTCCATGGCGTAGACCTCGCTCTGGTCGTAGCGACCAATGCGGGCGGCTTCCTCCTGCGTCATGCCCGCGATGCGGAGCACCACGGAACCGTTGATCGGCGAGATGCGCGCCTCCTCGATGGACACCGCGTGCCCGCCCATCCGCGCCTCCTCGACCTGTACGTCGCGCAGCAGCCCCTCGGGCACCGCGGTGGGGATGGTGAAATCGACCGTCGGCCACGGCCCGCGCGCGTCCGGGTCCTCCTTGGGCAGCATCGGCAGGCCGATTTGAAGCGTCTCAGCTCCGGAGACGTCCACGCCCCACGAGAGCAGGTTGGTCTGCAAATAGTAGAGCATCTGGCCCGGCTCGTCCCCGGGCATCTCCCAAGTGTCGTCAAAGTAGGCGTCCTGCCCGTTCACGGTGACGTAGTCGCACATGTGGACGTCGCCCTCTTCCGAGCCGGGCATGATATAGCCGTTTTCCGTGTGCTCGTCCATGCGCAGCTGCCCGTCGTGCGCGGTCAGCGCGTAGACCACGCGCAGCTCCGCTCCGTCGTAGGCGGCCTCCAGCACGTCCACCTCGACATGCTCGAGGGAGAGGTGTGCCAGCGTGCCGCCCGAGACGAGCTGATCCGCGCCCGGCTGGCTGACCATCTTCGCGAAGCCGAAATCCTCGGTGAAGTTGAGCACGCCGCGGTGGTAGCCGTAGGCCGCGCCGCCGACGGCCAGCGCCAGCAGCAGCGCCGCGAGCAGCGCGATGAGCGCGATGCGCCGCGTGGATCTGCGGTGCGCGCGGCGCGCAGCCGCCTGCGCCGCCTGCCTGCGGGTGGGGGCAGCGGACGCCTCTTCCGGCTCGTCGATCACGTCGTCGAGTTCATAGGGATCGTCAGGGCCGTAGGGGCCGGAGCCGTCGTCCACGGGCGCTTCGCGCTCGTCCTCGATCGGCTCGATCACGTCGTCGAGGTCGTAGGGGTCATCGGGGCCGTAGGGGTTTAAGCCGTCATCCACGGGCGCTTCGCGCTCGTCCTCGATCGGCTCGATCACGTCGTCGAGATCGTATGGGTCGTCCGCGCCGTAGGGGGACGCGCCGTCCGCCGGGGCGTCGTCCGCGCCGTCTTCGCCGTCCGGCACGTCGTCCAGCTCGTCGTAGAGGCGGTCGCTCTCGCCGGAGGCGATGCGCGCGCGCAGGCGATCCAGCAGCGCGTCCTCGCGCGATTGCCCCAAGCGCGGCCCGTCCGGCGCGAGGAACAGATCGCACTCGGAGATGAGCGCGCAGTCCATCTGCTCGGCGGGCAGGGAGAGCTGCCATTCGAGGATGGACAGCACGTCCGCGCGCGTGATCGCGCCGGATGCGAGCCGGGCTTTGAGGTTCTCGTCCATCGTGGCAGCCTCCTTTCCGCGGGGCGCGTTTCCGCATGGAAATCCGCGCCGATTGTCCTTCTCTTTGTCTATGCCGTCAGCGCGTTAAAAACGCAGGAGCAAGAGCAGAATTGTAAAAAATACATCGGGATGGCGCGCGAGCTTCTTTTTCATGCGCGCCACGCGCATCCAGATACAGGAATCGCTCACGCCAAGCTCCTGCGCCAGCTCCCCGGCGCTCTTGCCGTTCAGCACATAATCGATGAACAGCTTGGCGTTTTCCTCGCCGAGGAGCTTCACAATCGTGTCGAGATGCGAGCGCATCTGCGCGACCTGCTCCGGGGTGGGATCGGTGTCGGCGATGGGCGCGGCGTCGTCCCCATCCAGCGAGTAGGCGTGGCGCAGGGCGCGCCGGGAGACCTTGGCGCGCGTGCCGCGGATGCGCAGCTTCAGCGCCTCCACCAGCCAGCCGCCGATGTTGGGGTGCGTCATCAGCGAATCGCGCCGCTCCCAGAGCAGCAGGAAGACCTCCTGAATGAGATCGAGCAGGACGTCGTCGCCCTCGCCGGGGGATTGGAAGCGCCGCCCGACGCGGAACAGCAGATCGGCGTACTGCCGATACACCTGCTCGAACCACTGCTGCGCGTCCATGGGCGTCACCCCCTTCCCGGTTATATGGGTCTATTATAGCGTATTTGACCCGAATTGGGAAGATTTTTTGCGAAAATTGTGAGCGATGCGCCGCCTTCCTGTATAATAGAGGTGAAGGATCACGGCGAAAGGCGGGAACAAAATGAAGAAGGGGATACGGGCGCTGCTCGCGCTGCTGGCGCTGACGATGACCGCGACGGCGGCGCGGGCGCAGACCATGGAGGAGCTGCGCGCGACGGCGACGCCGCTGCAAGAGCGGATCGAAGCCTGCGGCAGGACGATTCAGCTGGACGTTTCGCCCACGCTGCCGGATATTCCCGCGATGGGCGTCTACCGGGCGACGATGGAGAGCGGGGAGATCGAGGACGGCGTGGTCGTTCACGCGCCGCTGCCGGAAAAGCGGCGCGGCTTCGCGCTGCGCAGGAAGGAACCGGCGGTCTACACGCCGGACACGCTGACGGACGGCGCGCGCGCGACGGGGCATCCGCTGACGGCGGTCGAGGTGCTGGGGCGCGCGTGGGCGCATCTCGCCCCGCGCGTGGAGGCCGCGCCGGGCGTGGGGGCCGCGTGGCGGCAGATCACGGTGAGCGAGCCGGTCTACTGGTACGACAAAAACGCCGGAACATGGGGCGACCCGGCGGTCGAGGGCGGCGCGGGCTTTTATTCCATCGAATACGATCTGACGCTGCAGGGCGCGCCGCTGCTGGAGGGCGATGCGTTTGTGCGCGACTCGGCGGCCTACTACGAGGCGGGCGGGTACGCGGACTGGGTGGAGCAGCCCTGCGCCTCGGCCTTCGCGGACGCCGAGCGGGACGAGACGAGCATCGTCGTGCATTACGCGCTGCCCATGGTGTACGAGACGCTCGCCGAGGCGGTCGATCTGGCGCCGATGGAGGCCGTCTACGATGCGCTGCGCGGCCTCGTGCGGGACGGCCAACTGCGCGGCGCGCGCGAATTGCGGCTGGGCTACCGGGCGTTCCTCTTCGGCGAACGCCCGGAGGACGGCGAGACCACGGAGAAGGAATTCGCGCTCGTGCCCGTGTGGGTCTGCCGCGGGGAGTTTTACGAAAACCCGGAGGAGGAGCCGGACGACAGGATGGCGTCGATGGGCGTTCCGATGGAAAGCGACATCGTCATCGACGCGCGCACGGGCGCGCTGCTCGAGGGCGCGCGCATCGTCGATCTCGGGCTGTGACGGATGGAAAACGGGCAATAATACTTTTCTCAGAAAAAACTTTAATATGGTGCGAAGCACAGGATGGGGTCTGGGGACAATGTCCCCAGACAGGGTTTGGGGCGGTAGCCCCAACGTTCCCAATCGCGAAGCGATTGCCAAAAGTAGCCCGGAAGCGAAGCGATCCCGGGCGGGTCGTTCATGAAAAGTGGCTTACTCACACTTTTGCTCGTTCAGAATAACCTATAACAATGGTTGGATCATATGATTTGAAACTTGTATAAGAAAAATGGGGGCAGCCTTCCTGCGGGAAGCTGACCCCATTTTTGCATCGCCCGTCAGCGCGGTTTGCGCGTCTTGCCCTGCGCGCGACCGCCGCGCGAGGGCGCGCCGCCCTTGCCGCCCTTGCCGCCCTTGCGGGGCGCGCTCCCCTCGCGGAGCCTGCGGCGCTCCTCGCGCGCCTTGCGCTCGCGGCGGATTTGCGCGTATTCGGCGGCGGTCTTGACGCCCTCCGGCGGCACGAGGCAACGCGGCCCGACGCCGATCAGATCCTCCCGGTGGGCGAGGCGCAGCGCCTCGCGCACGAGCGGCGCGTTCTCCGGGCGGCCAAATTGCAGCAGCGCGCGCTGCATCGCCTTTTCGCGCGGCGTGCGCGCCACATATACGCTCTCCCCGGTGCGCGGGTCGAAGCCCGTGTAGAACATGCAGGTGGCCAGCGTGCCGGGCGTGGGGTAGAAGTCCTGCACCTGCTCGGGCTGATAGCCGATGTCCCGCAGGTATTCCGCCAGCTCGATCGCGGCGGAAAGATCGCTGCCGGGATGGCTTGAAATCAGGTACGGCACGAGGTATTGCTCCTTGCCGAGCGCGCGATTGACCCGCGCAAAGCGCGCGCAGAAGGCGTCGTAGACGTCCCGCCCCGGCTTGCCCATGAGGCGGAGCACCTTGGGCGAGACGTGCTCCGGCGCGACCTTCAAATGCCCGCTGACGTGGTATTCGCACAGCTCGCGCAGGAAGGCGTCGCTCTTGTCGGCCATGATGTAGTCGTAGCGCAGGCCGGAGCGCACGAACACCTTCTTGACGCCGGGCAGCGCGCGCACCTCACGCAGCAGGCGGATGTAGTCCTCGTGATCGACGGTCAGGTTCGGGCAGGGCTTGGGGAAGAGGCACTGGCGGTTTGCACACGCGCCCAGACGCGCCTGCTTTTCGCAGGCGGCGTGGCGGAAATTGGCGGTCGGCCCGCCGACGTCGCTGATGTAGCCCTTGAAGTCCGGCAGCCGCGTGAGCGCGCGCGCCTCCTCCAGCACCGATTCATGGCTGCGCGAGGTGACGATGCGCCCCTGCAGGAATGTGATCGCGCAGAACGCGCAGGAGCCGAAGCAGCCCCGCGTGTGCGCGATGGAAAAGCGCACCTCGGCGAGCGCGGGCACGCCGCCCTGCGCGTCGTAATCGGGGTGCCACACGCGCGTAAACGGCAGCGCGTACACGGCGTCCAGCTCCTTCTGGGTAAGGGGAAGATCGGGCGCGTTCTGCACGACGGCCGTCTCGCCGTGGCGCTGGCACAGGGGCCGCCCGCGCACCGGATCCTGCTCGTTATACTGGGCGAGAAACGCCTGGCCGTAGCTGCGCTTGCTGCTTTGGCACGCCTCGCAGGAGGGCAGCTCGACGCAGCCGTGCGGCGGCTTGGGCGTCAGGTAGCAGACGCCGCGCATCTTCGCGCGCTCCCACGCGGGCGCGCCGCGGCGCATCCAGTCCGCCGCGACGAGGATGGAGCGCTCGCCCATCCCGAAGAGGAGCAGATCCGCGCCGCTCTCCACGAGGATGCTCGGACGCACGGCATCGTCCCAGTAATCGTAATGCGCGAAGCGGCGCAGCGACGCCTCCACCCCGCCGATGGCGATGGGAATGTCGCCGTAGGCCTCGCGGATGAGGCGGCAGTAGACGGTCACCGCGTGGTCGGGCCTGCGCGAGCGCCCGCCGCCGGGCGTGTAGACGTCCTTGGAGCGGCGGCGCTTGGCGGCGGTGTAGTGGTTGACCATGCTGTCGATCACGCCGGAGGAGACCAGAAAGCCGCATGCGGGCCGGCCAAAGCGCTTAAAGTCCGCGCAGTTTTTATAGCCCGGCTGCGCCAGCACCGCCACGCGATAGCCCGCATGCTCGAGCACGCGGGTGATGATCGCCGAGCCGAAGGACGGGTGATCGACATACGCGTCGCCGATCACATAGACGAAGTCCGGCGCGTCCCAGCCGCGCGCGCGGATGTCGGAGAGCGTCGTCGGCGGGAAGAGAGAGCGGTCTGCCATAGCGCGACCTCCTTGCGTTTTCTGCGTCCATCATAGCATAAAGCGCGAAAAAAAGAAAGTGACACGCGCCGCGCGGCGCGGTATAATGAGGAAGAGGAATGAAACTGGAAAAGCAGGGAGCTTTCCGGGAAGAAGCCGCCGCGCGGATTCGTCTTGTTTGCGGGAGATCCAATTCCAAATGCAAGGACGAAGGAGATGCGGCATGAAAGAGAGGATGTTTCTACTGACCGCGGTGTTGCTTGCGGCGCTGTGCGCGGCGGCTGCGTTCATCCCCGCGGCGCTCGCGGACGTCGGCGAGGCGGAGGAACAGGCGCGGCGGGCGCGCGTAAACGGTTATCTCGCCGCGCAGTTCGGCGAGGGCTGGGAGACGGCCGTCGCGGCCTATGCGGACTACGACCTCGGCGCGACGGCGGAGGACGGCACGCTCTTCGCCGTCGCGCAGGAGGACGGAGAAAACGCGCTTTATATGCTCGTCTGTGCGGACGGAAAGCGCGTCTCTGCGGTTTGCTGTGCCGGAGCCGTGCGGCGCTATGAGACGCCGGAAATGGGCTTTGAAATGGAGGATACGCTCGATCTGCGTTACGCGGACGGCGAAACCGAGCGGTTTGCGCTGGATGGGGACGGGCGTTGGCATCTGCGGTCTTACCGCACGCGGGACGGCGCGCTGAGCGTCGATCTGGCGCAGGGACCGCTGGTCGAGTACAGCGCGGTCATGGGCGGCGCGCAGACGGGCGGACGGATCGCCGCGTGGCCCCTGTTTGCGACGGACATCGAGACGGTCGATGTGACCGCGCTGCCGGGCGACGAGGCGTCGCTGCGCGCGGCGCTGACGGACGAGCGTGGCGGCGTGCGCGCGCTGCTCGCCGAGAGCGAGATGGAGGGCGCGCGCTTCACGGCGGTCTGCGCCGTATCGGACGCGCGCTGCGCGCTGACGGTGTTCGCCGAATGGACATGGGATCCGAAAGCGCCGGAGGAGACGGGGCTGTGCGCGTATCGCGCGGAGGCCGAGGGCGGCAGATTGGCGACGTTGGACATGCCCCGATGGGACGACGGCTCCGTTTGCTACGAACCCGTCCCGACGCGCGGAGAGATCGAAGGATGGGCGCAGATGCCGCGCCCAAAGACGCTGACGCTCGTGCCCGTCGACGGGGAGGGAAACGAGTATTCCGAGGCGGCGATGGAGTTTGCGCTGAGCGAGTGACATAGTGGCCAAGGCTTTACAAAAAGCGACGCCCGGTCTCGCTGGGACGCTTCGCGTCCGCTCCCGGGCTGCGTTGCTCCGCCTCGCTTTGCTTGGCGGAGGCTGCGCTTCGCGCCTTTGGAGACGTTGGGGCGCTGCCCCAAACCCCGCTGGGGAGGCCGCGCCTCCCCAGACCCCTTGCGCTTTGCTTCGCGCTGTTTTAACAACGCTTACATGAAACGGAGGGACGCGAATGAAGCTGGGCCTCTCGACCGCAGCGTTCTACGGCCTGTGCGAAACGGAGGAGGCCGCGCAGCGCATCGCGGCGCTGCCGCTCGACTGCGCCGAGGTCTTCTTGCAGACCTTCAGCGAGTACGACGCCGCCTTCGCGCGGGACGTGTGTGCGCGGCTGGGGAAGGTTGCCTGCGCGAGCATCCACGCGATGGGCACGCAGTTTGAAAACGGGATGTTCAGCCGCTCGGCGCGCCAGCGCCGGGATTCGATGGACGTCTTTCGCCGCGTGCTGGACGCGGGCGCCGCGCTGGGCGCGGGCGTCTATGTCTACCATGGTCGCTTTGATCCGCGCAAAGGCGCGCTGCTGTGGAACGCGCAGGAGAGCGCGGACGTCTACGCGGCGATGAGCGAGGAGGCGGCCCGGCGCGGCATGGCGGTCGCGTGGGAAAACGTGAGCTGGTGCCAAATGACCTGTGAGGCGCGCGTGAGAGAGATCCGCGCCCTGCTGCCGCAGGCGCGCTTCACGCTGGACGTCAAGCAGGCGATGCGATCGCACTGCGACCCGCTCGCGCTGGCGCGGGCGATGGGCGGCACGATCGCCAACGTCCACGTCTGCGACTGGGACGAGACGGGCCGTCTGCGCCTGCCGGGCGAGGGCGCGTTTGACTTTGAGGCGCTCTTCGCGCTGCTGCGCGCGCAGGGCTACGCGGGCGCGGTGGTGCTGGAGCCGTATCTGTCCCTCATCGAGGACGAGGACAAGCTGCTGCGCTCGATCGCGTTCCTGCGCCGGGCGATGGGCGAGGAGGATGGGCGATGAAGAGCGGGCAGCGCGAAAAAAACGCGCAAGGCGATTGACGAAAGGGCGCGGCGGGAGTACAATAAAAAACACTGGAAGAAAAGGCGATACCGAACTACGATCAGGAGGGATGAACCGATGGACAAGAATATCCGCCTCGACGTCAATCACATGATGGCCGACATGCTGGGCGAGCAGTACGGCATCACAAAGGCGCAGCTCGCCGCGATGGAGAGCGCCGCCGCCGCCGCGCAGCGCGCCGTGCAGAAAAACCGCGGCACCGGCTGGCTCGGCTGGACGGAGCTGCCCTACAATCAGGAGGAGATCGTCGCGCACATTGAGCGCGTCGCCGCGCGCGTGCGCAAGGAGTACGAGGCGTTCGTCGTGCTGGGCATCGGCGGCTCTGCGCTCGGCCCGATCGCCGTGCATCAGGCGCTCAACCACCTGCACTACAACGAGCTTCCGGCGGACAAGCGCCCCGGCCCGCGCTTCTACGTCGAGGACAACATCGACCCCGAGCGCATGGCTGCGCTGCTCGACGTGATCGACGTGGCGAAGACCTGCTTCTGCATCATCACCAAGTCCGGCGCGACCGCCGAGACGATGAGCCAGTATCTCATCATCTCCGAGGCGCTCAAGGCCAAGGTCGGCGACGGCTGGGCCAAGCAGGTCATCGCCGTGACCGACAAGGAGAAGGGCAACCTCATCAAGCTCGCGAAGGAAGAGGGCTTTGAGACCTTCGTCATCCCGGACGGCGTGGGCGGCCGCTTCTCCGAGCTGTGCCCGGTGGGTCTGGTGCCCGCCGCGTGCTGCGGCATCGACATCCGCGCGATGCTCGCCGGAGCCGCCGCGATGGACGAGCGCTGCAAGAGCGAGGACATGATGAAGAACCCGGCGCTGCTGGAGGCGGTGCTGCAATACGTCGCCTGCGAGCAGATGGGCCGCAACATTCAGGTCATGCTCCCGTATGCCGATTCGCTCAAGACCATCGCCGACTGGTTCTGCCAGCTCTGGGCGGAGTCGCTGGGCAAGAACGTCCGCCGCGACGGCACGCCCTGCCACGCCGGGCAGACGCCCGCTAAGGCGCTGGGCGTGACCGACCAGCACAGCCAGCTCCAGCTCTACAACGAAGGGCCGTTTGACAAGGTCATCACCTTCATCAAGGTGGAGAACTTCCGCGCGACGACCGTCATCCCGCACGGCTGCGAGCAGTTCAAGGACGTGGCGTTCCTCGGCGGCATGACGCACAACACGCTCATCGAGGCGGAGCGGCAGGGCACCGAATACGCGCTCTACGTCAACCGCCGCATGAACCAGACGATCGTGATGCCCGAGGTGAGCGCCTACACGGTGGGCCAGCTGCTCTACTTCTTCGAGATGGCGACGGCCTACGAGGGCGAGCTGCTCAACATCGACGCCTTCAATCAGCCGGGCGTGGAGACCAGCAAGCGCGCGACCTACGCCATCCTCGGCAACAAGGACGAAAAGTACGACGCCGCCCGCAAGGAGATGACCGGGCGCCCGGCGTTCAAGGCAGAGTACATCCTGTAAAGACCCAAACAGCAACGACAAGCGCGGCCCCCGGGCGATGCCCGGGGGCCGCAAAGCTTGTCAAAAAGTCCGAAATGAGCACGCCCTTCATCGCCGGTAGAGCGCCTACCCATTACACGCTTTGCCCTCTCCGTCGCGGCCTTGCCGCGACACCTCTCCCAAAGGGAGAGGCAAGTCTTTGCGTGTCATTTTCGGGATTGATCCCTTGGCTCCCCCTGTGGGGGAGCTGTCGGTCTAAGGCCGACTGAGAGGGCCGCAGTTCAGGCGGCTTACTCCGCCGTCGGGTTGATCTGATCGGAGCGGCCGATGCCGAGGATCTCGGTCGTCGTGCGCGGGCTGGTCTTGCCGCCGTTGTATTTGCCGATGCGCGTGATCTGCTTGCCCATGAAGGTCATCACCGCGGTCTGCCCGCCGTCGAGGTTGAGCGCCTGCTGGCAACCGGCCTCCAGCATCTTCTGTTGCAGCCACGGCACGCTGACGCCCACGCTGATGTTGCGGATGCGCCCCTCGGCCAGCAGGGCGAAGTAGTGCCCCTGCTCGATCATGCCCACCGCGCAGCGCGGTTGCTCGGTCTTGCCGTTGGTCATCTGATCGACAAACTCGTTGGCCTCGCCGTCGCGCACCAGATACGGCCCGAAGGAGAGCACGTCGATCGCGCCGTCGGCGAGGTATTCCTCCGCCGTGCGCTCGTCGGAGTGGTAGACGCCCCATGTGCCGTCCCCGTAGAGGGCGAGCGTGTCGAGGTTGGGGAACTGGTGGCGGTTCGCCTCGGGGACGCGGTCGAAGAAGACCTCGCCGCCGCGAATGACCATGCCCGTGATCGTCTTGCGGCCGACGCGGTAGGAGTAGTAGTCGGTGTTCATGCCGAAGACGACCTGCTTCTCCTTGGCGATCAGCTCCGCTTGTACATGCTTTTTGCGCGGCTCCTCCTCGTTGTAGAGGACGATGCCGAAGCGCTCGCGGTCGGTATCGCAGAAGATGTGCGCCTCATACCATGTGAGCACGGCGTCCTCGTCGAAGATGCGATCCACGCGCACGACCAGCGACGGGGACGCGTAGAACCACAGCCCCGCCTCCTCGTCTGCAAAGACGTACTCGCCCTCGGTCGGGTAGCCGTGCGCGTCGAGCGGCATCGGCGGCGTCTCGGGCCATTCCACGTCTGCGCGCACGATCTCGCCCGGCGCGCGGGTGGGCGCGGGCGTCGGCGTCGGGGTAGGCACGGGCGTCGGCGTGAGCACGATGTTCGGATCGAGGCCGGGCAGGTTCTCCATGAAATCGCCGCCACGCACATCCTCGCCGACCAGCGAGCGCATGAGGGTGAAGCGCGCGTTGCTGTATTCGCCCTCGTCGGTGACGACGTACTCGGTATTCTGCTGGGTGACGTGGAACGTGTACGCCTCCTGCGCGAGCTGCAGGCCCGTCTTGCCGCCCATCGAGGCGAGCGGCACGCGCCAGTTCATCTCGGTCGTGCTCTCCTCGCCCAAGTGTACATAGAACTTCTTGACGTCCCATGTGCCGTATTCCTTCGCCGAATCGGGCAGCACCGACGCGTCGGACGCGTTCTCCACGCAGTACTGCATCACGTCCGCGCAGAGCTTGTGCGCGCCGTGGCCGTATTCGCCGCCCACGTCGTGGGTCAGGACGACCTCGGGCTTGTACTTGCGCAGCAGCTCCATCACAAAGGTGCGCGCGCGGGTCTTCGGCCACTTCTCATACGCGTCCGCGAGCTTGAAGGAATAGCCGTCGTAGAAGGGGCCGATCACGGGATAGTTGCGCAGGCCCATGTGCCAAAGGCCGTTGAGCAGCTCGCTGCGGCGCGTGGTGTTGGAATCCGTCATGTAGGCGACGACGACGTTCAGGCCGCGCTCGGCGGCGTAGGTGGCGATCGTGCCGCCGAACCAGATCAGCTCGTCGTCCGGGTGGGCGACCAGCAGCAGCAGGTCGGCCTTCTCACACGTCGGCTCCCAGCGCTGCACCCAGTCGGGCAGATCGCCCTCGGTGAAGACGTAGACCTCGTTGATCTTGAGCGTCGTGCGGTAGCCGCAGTCGTCCCGGAGCCTGAAATGCGTTTTGCCGCCCAGCTCGACGAGCGCGTGGTAGTAGTCCGTTGTGCCGGTGTAGAGCGGCTGCCATTCGCCGTCCACCTCCTGCTCGACTGTCCACTTCTCGGGCATGTTGGCGAAGCAGATGTAGAGGTACTGCGCCTGCACGCCCTCCGGCGTGGTGATCTCCAGATACGGCCGGGAGCGGGTGTCGCTGTTCCAGTAGCTGGTGTACGCCCCGTCGTGTACGCTCGCGGTCTTGCGCCCGGGCGAGGTGAAGACGCACTCGTTTGTGATGTCGCGCGCCTCCTGTGCCGAGGCCGAAAGCGCGCATGCACACAGCGCCAGCGCGAGCAGCGCGATAGCCCACAGTTTGCCCTTCATCGAAATCAGCGCCTCCATTGATATGGGTTTCAATTTGCTTTCCTGTGTACGATACCAAAAAGAGCACGGCTTGTCAATGCCTTCCAATTCAAAAACGGCAGGCGAGGCCTTGCCAAAGCGGGGAGACTATGGTAAAATACGCACTGTTGGATGACAGAACCGACGAGACGCCCGCAGGGGAAAGAGGGATACGATGAAGAAGATTTTAGCGCTTGGTTTGGCGATGCTTTTGGGAATGGCCGCCGTGTGCGCGCAGGCGGAAGGCTCGCCCGTGCAGCCTGGAGACGTCCTCACGTTGGGAACCTATGAGCAGGACAACGACCTGACCAACGGGCCGGAGCCGATCGAGTGGCGCGTGCTGCTCGTCGAGGACGGCGTGGCCCAGCTCATCAGCGTGTACGCGTTGGACGCGCGGCCCTACAACGAGAAGCCCGCCCGCGCGCTGTGGACGCAGTGTACGCTGCGCACATGGCTCAACGACGAATTCTACAACACCGCCTTCACCGACGAGGACAAGGGCGTCATCGTGACGCGCGAGATCGAGAACTGGAAGGAAGACCCGACCACTGATCCCGTCTACCTGCTCAGCTGCGACGAGGCGAAGCTGCTCTTCGCGAATCATGCGGATCGCATGACCGTGCCCACGCCCTACGCCTGCGCGCGCGGCGCGTGGCAGAGCAAGAAATACGGCCCGGGCAACGCGCAGTGGTGGCTGCGCACGCACAGCTGGGAATCGAAGTACCGCGCGGCCTATGTGGCCGGAAGCGGCGGGGTGATGACCTGCGGCGGCGACTCCGACGGCCGCGTGGAGAACGCGAAGTGGGCCGTGCGCCCGGCGATCTACGTCGATGTGGACGCCCTGAACATCACGCCGATCTGACGGATTGAATGTAACGCGCCCCGCGAGGAAGCTCGCGGGGCGCGTTGCGTCGGGCAGTTTTCCGCGTATCCGGCGGAACGGGATGGGGCAAGGGAAGCCTTTTTGCGCGCAAATCGCCTTCGCGATCCCATCCAAAGGATGGAAAAAAAGAAAAAGGCGTAGCTTTTTTTCAAAATCTGTGCTATACTAAGGCGACCTGAATCCCCGTAGCTCGCATCATGACCTCCTTGGATTCGCCTTGCGCCGCCAACAGGCAGGAGGAGCCGTCGGTGAAAGGTAAATCTATTTTTGAGGAGGATGACCCCCATGTATCAGGACGAGACCCTCGTCTGCCGCGACTGCGGCAAGGAATTTGTGTTCTCCGCTTCCGAGCAGGAGTTCTACGCGGAGAAAGGCTTCCAGAACAAGCCACGCCGCTGCCCGGAGTGCCGCGCCGCGTTCCGCGCGCAGAACGGCGGGAGCGCCCCGCGCCAGATGTACACCGCAATCTGCGCCGACTGCGGCAAGGAGACGCAGGTGCCCTTCCAGCCGCGCGGCGACAAGCCCGTCTACTGCCGCGACTGCTTCGCCGCGCACCGCGCGCCGCGCTATTGAGAGACACAGAACATGCGACCGCCCCGCGAGGGGCGGCCGCAGCTTGTCGAGAAACCAATGTCCATCATCAAAATCCTTTTTGATTCGATTCAGAATTCAAGCAATTATTGAAAGAATTGGATCGCCTTTTCTCCCCCCTTCGGGGGGAGGAAAAGCCTCTTTGACAGACTGCGACCGCCCCGCGAGGGGCGGCCGCTCAGTCTGCGCCGTACCCTGTTGGACACGAGGGCTGCAATACAAAAAAACGTCCCCTTGACAGGGGAAGAGAAAAAGCGTACAATGTAGGCAGGTAGGGGGGCTAGAGTGAGGCGTCTCCCGATCTGTGTAGATCAAAGAACCGCCGCGCAGTGGCTTCTGCGCGGCGATTCGCTATGAACGGTTACTTTCTGCCGATTTGGAAAGCCGCCAAGAGCAGCCCGATGACCGTCAGAAAGATAATGATGATCTCATAATCCGTCATGCGATCACCTCCCAGTCTTCTGTACGCGGTTGATCGGGAGGTTCGCCGGCAGCGCCTACCTGCCTACAGACCCATTATATCACGCCGCCGCGGTTAGCGCAAGGCGGTGTTGATCGCAAAAAAACGAGGCACGACCCGACGGCCGTGCCTCGCTTTTGCTTTTCATAGCATGGGGATCGCTCAAGCCGCAAAAGAAGGAGAGCGGCGGGCCGCTCACAGCGCGGCCATTGCGGCGTCCAGACGGGCGAGCGTCTCCTCGCGGCCGAGGAGGTACGCCATCTCGAACGCGCCGCCGGGCGTCGCCGCGCGGCCCGTGATCGCGATGCGCAGCGGCCAGAGCACCTGGCTGTTCTTCATGCCGGAGGCGGGGATGGCCTCCATGACGGCGTCGTGCAGCGCGCTCTCCGTCCACTCGGGGACGGCGACGAGGAGGGGCCGCACGAACGCGAGCGCCTCCTTGGCGATCTCCTGCGTACACTTGCTCTTCTTGTGGACGAAAAGCTCGGTGTCCAGCGGCGGCATCTTCGCCAGAAAATCGACCATTCCCGGGAGCTGGTTAAAGACCTCGGTGCGCCCCTGAAGCAGCTCGCACAGGCGGGAGAGATCGAAGCGCTCGGGGTCGAGCACTTGCGCGAGCCACGGGCGCGCGGCGGCCTCGTAGGCCTCGGGCGACATGCGGCGGACGTACTCGGCGTTGAACCAGTTGAGTTTCTCGGTGTTGAAGATCGCGGGCGACTTGCTCAGCCCGTCGGCGTCGAAGAGGCGGATGAGGTCGTCCATCGAGAAGAACTCCTCGGTGGTGTCCTTGGGCGCCCAGCCCAGCAGCGCGATGAAGTTGATGATCGCTTCCTTTAGATAGCCCTGCGCGAGCAGATCCTCGAAGGACGGATCGCCGTAGCGCTTGGACAGCTTGCGCGTGGCGTCCTTCATCACGGGGGTCAGGTGCATGTAGACGGGCGGCGTCCAGCCAAACGCCTCGTAGAGCAGGTTATATTTGGGCGCGGAGGAGAGGTACTCCGTGCCGCGCGTGACGTGCGTGATCGCCATGAGATGATCGTCGATGACGTTGGCGAAATTGTAGGTCGGCAGGCCGTCGGCCTTGATGAGCACGTTGTCGTCGAGCGTGTCGCAATCGACCTCGACGTGACCGTAGAGCATGTCGTCGAAGGACGCCTTTCCGGTCGTGGGCACATTTTGCCGGATGACATACGGCTCGCCCGCCGCGATGCGCCGCTTGGCCTCCTCGAGCGGCACGTTGTGCAGGCAATGCTTGTCGTACTTGTACGTCTCGCCCCGGGCCTCGGCCTCCTTGCGCTTGCGCTCGATGTCCTCCTTGGTGCAGAAGCAGCAGTATGCGCCGCCGCGCTCGACCAGCTCCCACGCGTACTTGGGGTAGATGTCGCGTCGCTGCGTCTGGATGTAGGGGCCGTAGTCGCCGCCGACGTCCGGGCCTTCGTCGTAGAGCAGCCCGGCCTGCCGCATGGACTTGTAGATCAGCTCGACGGCGCCGGGCACCTCGCGCTCCTGATCGGTGTCCTCGATGCGCAGGATAAACGTGCCGTTGTGCTTCTTGGCGTACAGATAGGTATACAGCGCGGTGCGCAGGCCGCCCAGATGCAGATAGCCTGTGGGGCTGGGCGCAAAGCGCGTGCGAACGGGGGTAGACATCGCCGTTTCTCCTTTATTCTCTCGTCGGTCTCGTGCGCCGGTGGGGCGAGCGCCTCACTCCGGCTTGTAGCTGTCCTTGAGCGGCACGACGCGGTTGAACACCGCGAGCGCGTCCGTGGAATCCTTGTCCTTGCAGAAGTAGCCCATGCGCAGGAACTGGAAGCTGTCACCGGGCTTCGCCTGCGCGAGGGACGGCTCGGCGAACCCGCGCACAATGCGGATGGAGTCGGGGTTGAGGCGCGAGATGAAATCCGGCGCTTCAGGCTCCTCGCCCTCCTCAGCGGCGGCCTCGTCGGCCTCGTTCACGGGCTGCGGCTCGTCGTCCAGCATCAGCACGTCGTAGAGCCGGCCCTCAAACGGGACGTTCTCCTTCGCGCTCACCCAGTGGATGGTGCCCTTGACCTTGCGCTCCGCGCCCTCGGAGCCGGACTTGCTGGAAAAATCCACCGTCGCGTAGACGCAGGTCACGTTGCCGTCCGCGTCCGTGTCCCAGCGCTCGCATTTGACGATGTACGCGCCCTTGAGGCGCACCTCGCCGTTCGGCTTGAGGCGGAAGTACTTGTTCGGCGCATCGACCATGAAGTCCTCGCGCTCGATGTACAGTTCGCGCGTGAGCGGCACGGTGTGCGCGCCCATCTCCGGCTTCTTGGGGTGATTCTCGATCTCGCACGGCTCGACCCTGTCCTCCGGGAAGTTGGTGAGCACGAGCTTCAAAGGGTCGAGCACGGCCATCGCGCGCGGCGCGGTCTCGTTGAGGTCGTTGCGCACGCAGTATTCGAGCAGCCGCACGTCGACCACGGAGTCCGCCTTCGCGACGCCGACGCGGTCGATGAAGTCGCGCACGGCGGGCGAGGTGTAGCCGCGGCGGCGCATCCCGGCGAGCGTGGGCATGCGCGGGTCGTCCCAGCCGGAGACGTAGCCCTCCTCGACCAGCCGCCGCAGGAAGCGCTTGCTCATCACGGTGTTGGTGAGGTTGAGGCGCGCAAACTCGATCTGCCTCGGCTTCTGCTCGAAGCCGCAGACGTTCACCACCCAGTCGTAGAGCGGGCGATGAATCTCGTACTCCAGCGAGCAGAGCGAGTGCGTGACGCCCTCCAGCGCGTCGCCGATCGGGTGCGCGAAGTCGTACATCGGGTAGACGCACCACTTGTCGCCCGTGCGGTGGTGCGTGGCGTACTTGATGCGGTAGATAGCGGGGTCGCGCATGTTGATGTTCGGCGAGGCCATGTCGATCTTCGCACGCAGCACGCGGGAGCCCTCGGGGAACTCGCCGCGCGTCATGCGCAGGAAGAGATCCATGTTTTCCTCGGGCGTGCGGTCGCGATAGGGGGAGTTTTTGCCCGGCTGCGTCAGCGTGCCGCGGTAGGCGCGAATCTCCTCTTTAGAGAGGTCGTCCACATACGCGAGGCCGCGGCGGATGAGGTCGAGCGCAAATTCATAAATCTGATCGTATTGCTCGGAGGCGTAGTAGACCGCGCCGTACTGGAAGCCCAGCCAGTGGATGTCGTCCTTGATCGCCTCGACGAACTCCTCCTTTTCCTTGGTGGGGTTCGTGTCGTCAAAGCGCAGGTTGCACACGCCGCCGAAGCGCTCGGCGGTGGTGAAGTCCACGGCCAGCGCCTTCACATGCCCGATGTGCAGGTAGCCGTTCGGCTCCGGCGGGAAGCGCGTCTGCACGCGTCCGCCGTTCTTGCCCTCGGCCAGATCGGCCTTGATGGCTTCCCAGATAAAGTTGGTCTTTTCGCGGGTCTCCTCCGGCATATCCATTCCTCCCGAAAGGGTTTTTGTGGGTCAATGAGAGTAGGGTTTTCATAAACCGTAGTATACTATACATGGGGGCGGCAGGCAAGAGAAAAAAGTGAAAAAAGTGCCAAGGCGGGCGCGGCGAAGGCGGCCGGCGCGCGCGTATATGCGCGGGGAAAAGCGCCGTGGAGCGATGGATATCGGCAGTTTGTGAAAAAAGTTCGCAAAATCGGCGTCAGGTGTTTTCAATTCGCGTTCGGGTGTGCTATAATGGGTGCGTTCCTGAGTTTATTTTGGACCACAGATAAGGGGGACGCACAGTATGCAGTATTCCAGAGAAGTGGACGAGATGGTTTGCGTCGCGAAGGGATGCAATCATGGCCCGGCTCCGATTCCGGAGGAGGGCAAGTGGGTGCAGGCGCGCGAGATCGCAGACATCTCCGGTCTGACGCACGGCGTGGGCTGGTGCGCGCCGCAGCAGGGCGCGTGCAAGCTGACGCTCAACGTGAAGAACGGCGTCATTCAGGAGGCGCTGGTCGAGACGATCGGCTGCTCCGGCATGACGCACTCCGCCGCGATGGCCGCCGAGATCCTGCCGCAGAAGACCATCCTTGAGGCGCTGAACACCGACCTCGTCTGCGACGCGATCAACACCGCGATGCGCGAATTGTTCCTTCAGATCGTCTACGGCCGCAGCCAGAGCGCCTTCTCCGACGACGGCCTCGTCATCGGCGCGGGCCTCGAGGATCTGGGCAAGGGCCTGCGCAGCCAAGTCGGCACGATGTACGGCACGGCGGCCAAAGGCCCGCGCTATCTGGAGATGGCCGAGGGCTATGTGATGCAGGTCGCGCTGGACAAGGACGACCAGATCTGCGGCTACCAGTTCTTGTCGCTGGGTAAGATGATGGACGCGATCAAGAAGGGCATGGAGCCTAACGAAGCGTACCAGAAGAACATCGGCACCTACGGCCGCTTCAAGGCCGAGGACGGCGCGGTCAAGTGGATCGACCCGCGCAAGCAGTAAGAGGAGGTATGCTGAATATGGCTCTGTTTGAAGGTTACGAACGCCGCATGCCCCAGCTTCAGCCGGTGCTCGAAAAATATGGCTTCAAGGATTTTGACGAGCTGAAGGCGTTTAACAACGCCAAGGGTGTGGACGCCTACGCGATCGTGGAGGGCATCCAGCCGATCGCCTTTGAGAACGCCAAGTGGGCGTATGAGCTGGGCGCTGCCATCGCGCTCAAGAAGAACGTGAAGACCGCTGCCGAGGCCGCGCGCTGCATCGGCGAGGGCCTGCAGGCGTTCTGCATCCCCGGCTCCGTCGCGGATCAGCGTCAGGTCGGCATCGGCCACGGCAATCTGGGCGCGATGCTGCTGGACGAGAAGACCGAGTGCTTCGCCTTCCTCGCCGGGCACGAGTCCTTCGCCGCCGCCGAGGGCGCGATCGGCATCGCCCGCAACGCGAACAAGGTGCGCGTAAAGCCCCTTCGCGTCATCCTGAACGGACTGGGCAAGGACGCCGCGATGATCATCAGCCGCATCAACGGCTTCACCTATGTGCAGACGAAGTACGACTACCTCTCCGCCGACGTGAAGGAGGATCACGCGCTCTCCATCGTCAAGGAGACCAAGTACTCCGACGGCGAGCGCTCCAAGGTGCGCTGCTACGGCGCGGACGACGTGCGCGAGGGCGTGGCCATCATGTGGCACGAGGGCGTGGACGTGTCCATCACCGGCAACTCCACCAACCCGACGCGCTTCCAGCATCCGGTCGCGGGCACCTATAAGAAGGAATGCACCGAGGCGGGCAAGACCTACTTCTCCGTCGCCTCCGGCGGCGGCACGGGCCGCACCCTGCACCCGGACAACATGGCCGCCGGCCCCGCCTCCTACGGCATGACCGACACCATGGGCCGCATGCACTCCGACGCCCAGTTCGCGGGCAGCTCCTCCGTCCCGGCGCACGTCGAGATGATGGGCCTGATCGGCATGGGCAACAACCCCATGGTCGGCGCGACCGTCGCCGTGGCCGTGGCCGTGCAGCAGGCGCAGAACAAGTAATTTCCCCGCAACCCCAAAGGCCTGTCCGCGATGGACGGGCCTTTTTTGCGTCGACGCGCCTTTTGCAGGACTGAAAAAAGTTTTGTCCTCCCGCGTTTCGTCGATTTTCATCCGGCCCCGTATCCTGTACAATCATAGCAAAAACAAACAAACAGGAGGAGACGAAAGATGAAACTGGGCAAGCGCGAATTGGAGCGTTTTCGCGCGCATCTGCAGGAAGGCGAGAGTAGCGCGGCGACGGTGGAAAAGTACCTGCGGGACGTGCGGCAGCTGGCGATTTTCTGCGGCGGGGAGCTGAAAAGCAAGGGGCAGCTGGTGGCGTTTAAGGAGGACTTGCAACGGCGCGGCTACGCGCCGGGGAGCGTCAACTCGATGCTGGCGGCGGTCAACCGGTTTTTGCGCTTTGCGGGAAAGAGCGCGTGGAAGCTGCGCTTCTTGAAGGTGCAGCGGCGCACGTTCGTGGGGCGCGAGAAGCAACTGACGCAGGGCGACTACGAGAAGCTGGTGCATGCGGCCAAAGCGAAGGGCGACCTGAGGCTGGCGATGCTGCTTCAAACGATCTGCGCGACGGGCATCCGCGTGAGCGAGACGGGCGCGGTGACGGTGGAGAGCGTGCGACGGGGACGCGCGGAGATCCGCTCAAAGGGGAAGATCCGGGTGATCCTGCTGCCTCGAGCGCTGTGCCGGGAGCTGGCGCGCTACTGCGAGGCGCAGGGGATCGACAGCGGGCCGGTGTTCGTGACTCGGAGCGGGCGCACGCTCGACCGAAGCAACATCTGGAAGATGATGAAGCGGCTCGCACTGCGGGCGAAGGTCAGCGCAAAGCGCGTTTTTCCGCACAATCTGCGTCATCTGTTCGCGCGAACGTATTACAAGCGCACGCGGGACATCGTACACTTGGCAGACATCCTCGGGCACAGCAGCGT
>CANRLC010000014.1 GCA_947631405.1 uncultured Clostridia bacterium
TCTTCATCCCGTGTATTTTTTTCGGTTCACTCCTCTTTCCCTATTGACTTTTTATTTGCAGGCTTGCGATTCCCCGCTTCCGCCTCGCTGTTTCGGCCACTGGCCGCGCTCGGCTCCAGCGCCAGACCCCATCCTGTGCTTCGCACCATAGAAAAGGATTATATCCGCTCCTCCAGATAGCGCCGCGCCTGCGCGCGAAGCTCGGCCTCGACGCGGCCCTCGCGCTCGGCGCGCAGCAGGGCAAGCGCATCCGCGAGCGCGTCCTGCGCGCTCATGCGGCAGATCGCGCCGCACAGGCGCTTCGCGCGCGCGCCGTCCAGCAGGGGCGCTTGCGGCGCGTCCGGCGGCTCCGTCTCGCGCAGGGGCCGCTCACTGCCCGCGCGCGCGGCGAGCGCCAGCGCCGCCGTGCGGTTCGCGCACAGGCATTGGGGCGACAGCCCCAGATGGTATAGCCCGGAGCTGGGCGCGCGCAGGAAGCTTGCGCCCAGCAGCAGCATGCCGCAGGCGACGTCCATCGGGTGAACGAACGCGCCCAGCCGCCCCGGGTGCTCGACGCAGACGACCTCGCCCTCTAGCAGCGCCTCGCACCAGCGGCGGTATTGCGCGACGCCCGGCGCGCCGCAGAGCAGACAGGGCATGTGCCGCACGCGCAGCGTGCCGACCGCGTCGCCCAGCAGCGCGCGAGAGGCGGCGTCGGCGTACAGCTCGTAGAGGGAGAGGATCAGTCCCTCGCGCGTGCGCCCGCCGGGCGGGTCGTCCTCGCGCTCGGGCAGCACGCCGTCGCCGGGGCGGGAAAGCGGCGCGTCCGTGCCCAGCAGCGTCAGCGGCACGCCCGCCTCGCGCGCCTCGCAGAGCAGCGCGTCGAGCGGACGCAGGCAGTCCCGTGCGGGAAGTCCCCGGCAGAGCGCGCCCGCCTGCGGCGCGAGCACCGCACACACGCGCCCCGCGTGCATCGCGCGGCAGAGCGTCGAGGCGTCCGCGCCCGCCCCGACGCGCGCGACCCGCGCGCCCAATTCGAGAAGCAGCGCGGCGGCGCAGTCGCTAAGCAACCCTCCGCCCAGCAGCAGCACGCGCCGGGCGCGCCAGCCCTCCTGCAAAAGCTCCAGCATGCGCGTTCCCTCCCCCGCGCCTGACCGCCGCAAAACCGTCTGGCGCTTTGCGGCAGGATATGCTATAATGGGGGCAAACAGAACGAGGCGGAGGCGGCTGGGATGAGACGATGGACGGTTTGCGCGCTGCTGGCGCTCGCGCTGTGCGCGGGCACGGCGAAGGCGGCGGTCACGATGACGGGGCTGGAGACGGAGACCGTCTCGCGCGTGTGGGAAGAGAACGCGTTCTTCCCCCGGATGCAGGCGCTGACGGGCGTGGAGACGCTGCCCCACGGCGTGGACGACGAGAAGGCCTACGCCGCGATGCTGGAGGGCATGCTCGCGGGCGAACTCCCGGCGGACGCGCTGTTTAAGGCCAACCTCTCGCGCGCGCAGGAGACGGCGCTTCTGGACGCGGGCGCGATCATCGACCTCGCGCCGCTGATCGAGGAGAACATGCCGCATTTTAGCGCTCTGCTCGACGCGCACCCCGACTGGCGCGCGACCATCACTCTGCCGGACGGGCGCATCCCGTCGCTGCCGCAGGTGACGGAGCAGGAGCGACAGGTGTGCGTGTGGATCGACCGCGCGTGGCTGGAGACGCTGGACATCCCCATGCCGCAGACGCTGGACGAACTGACGGCGGCGCTGCTGGCGATGAAGGATCGCGACCCGAACGGCAACGGCAAGCGCGACGAGATCGCGGCGGATCTGATCGGCGTGTATGAGATGCGCTGGCTGCTGCCGTACTTCGGCATCGTCGCCGACGACTACAACCTCGCGCGCGGCGCGGACGGAGAGCTGGTCTTCGCGCCCGAACAGGAGGGCTACCGCGCCTTTGTGGAGCTGCTGCGCGACTGGCACGCGCAGGGCATCCTCACAAACGACGCGTTCACGACTAGGCACAGCACGCGGGAGTACGAGTTGTCCGCGTCCACGTCGAAGGAAAGGGATGTGACGGGCGGCCTGATCGTGACCGTGACGCCGTATACGCACGTCTCAGAGGACAACATCATGGACTTTGAGCCGCTGCTGCTGGCCGGGCCGGACGGCAAGACGCGCTGGCGCGATCTGCTCGGCGGCATTTGGACGGGCTGCTTCGCCGTCACGAGCGCGTGCGACGATCCCGCCGCCGCGCTGCGCTGGGCGGACGCGCTCTACGGCGAGGAGGGCGCGCTGCTCTGCTACGCGGGCGCGGAGGGCGAGGACTACGCCTACGGCGACAACGGCTACTGGTCGTTCAATGTGGACGGCGTGTACACGGTGGAGAACATCCGCGCCGAGTCGATCATGTACACGGGCGCGGTCGCGCCGGGCATCGTGCCCAACGACTTTCTGGAGCTTGCGGACAGCGACATCGACCGCTATGTGCTGGAGCGCAACGCGCGCGCGCAGGCCGTTGCCGAGCGCGTGACGCGGCCGTATCTGCTGGACGCGCAGGCGCAAACGCGCGCGGACGAACTGGCGGCGCAGCTGGGCGCGCTGGTGGACAAGGGCATCGCGCGCTTCGCCTCGGAGGAGACCGAGCTGACGGACGAGAGCTGGGCGGCGTTCCTCGACTCGCTGCGCGAGGCCGGGAGCGACGAGATGGTCGCGCTGTTCGCCGAAGCCGAGCGGGCCGTGCCCGCGCCCGTCTCCGAATGACGTTTTCCCCAAAAATCAAAATCGACTGCCTCCATGAAAATGGGGGCGGTTCAATTTAGAAGAGAAAACTTCAGCCTCGTGCGCTTAAGTAGGGAACTCGCTATCTACTTCGGAAAGGGGTGCTGGCCCCGCCCGCGCGGCCTCGTGCGAATAGGTTGGTTTCACGCTTTACTACTTCGGAGATGGGCGTGGGCATCGCCCACCGCAAGGAGAAGCAGCACGGGCGCGCAGACCATGATCGGATAGGCATAGCGCACGAACACGCCCGCCGAAAATAGGAGCGAAAACAGCACGCCCCACACGGGCAGCAGGCAAAGCGCCAGCCTCCGGCGGCGCCTGTAAAAGAGCAGCAGCGTCGCAAGCAGCAGCGCGAACGAATAGACGGCGGGGCAGAAGAGCTGCGCGAGGAACGCGTAGCGCTCGTGCCGGGCGTGGTGCGTGCTGCCGTAGATCAGGCGCTGGAGACCCGGCAGCAGCGAGCGCGGGTGGATGTCGTAGGCGTCCGGCGCAAAGGGATAGACGGTGTTCAGGTAGACGTAGTCGTATTCCTCCGCGCTCAGCGCGTGCGCGTGGCTCGTGTCCCCGGGATGCCATAGCCCCGCCGTGAGCTGCATAAGCGCCTCCACAAACGCGCCGGGGGCCGCCTTCGCGCAGTGCAGGTACAGTCCCCAGAACGCGCCGGGGTTCTCCGCGTAGCGCTCAAAGTCGAAATTGGCCTTGGCCGTGTCGGCGCAGTGCGGCCGGTAGAGCGCGGCGTGGCCGAAGAACCATTCGTCCGCCTCCGCGCGCAGATCGTCCGGCAGATCGTCCCCGGCGGCGGCGCGCAACACCTGCTGGCAGGGCAGGCTCATCAGCTCCGCCGCGGGCGTCTTCTGCGCGCCCAGCGCCGCCTCCAACGCGCGCGGCGCGATCAGGCACAGAAGCAGCGTGCCGACGCCTAACAGCGCGCCCGCGCGCCTGCGCGGCCTCGACAGGAGCGCCGGGAGCGCCAGACACGCCGGGATGAGCGCAAAGAGGCCGTTGTGGCGCAACAGCGCGATGCCGAGCGCGCATAGCGCAAACGCGAGCATTTCACGCGGCGCGGGCGCGTCCTCCGGCGTCTCGGCAAAGCGCCACAGGCGCAGGCAGAGCAGCAGGCACAGGGCGCTGAAGAGCGGATCCTTGGCCGTGGAGACGGCGAGCACTCCGTGGAAGGGCAGCAGCGCGAAGTACGCGGCGAGCGCGCATACGGCGATGCGGCTGTACACCCGCCGGGCGGCGAACGCCGTCGCATAGGCGTAGGCCGCAGCCATCAGCAGCAGCTGCACGGCGCTGTAGAGCGCCGCGCCCGCCGTCATGGAGCCGAAGACCGCCTCCCCGGCACGGTAGAGGAAACCCAGCAGCAGCGTGTGGAAGACGGGATGCGCCGCCTCGAACGCGCCGCTTGTAAACTGCGCGATCTCGTGCGCGAAATCGTAGCCGACCACGCCGGGGAACAGCGCGAGCAGCACCGCGCCGTAGCAGAGCGCATAGAGGACAAAGCTGCCGATAAAGACGCCCTTGCAGGGGCCGCGCATGGGCGCATCCTCGCGCGCCTGCACAAAGGCGTAGGAGGCGAGCAGCCCCAGCAGCGGCGTGACGAGCAGCGGCACGGCGACGCGCCGCGTCAGGCTGCCCATCCCCGGCAGAAAGCCGCCGTAGGCGGCCAGCTCGCTGCCCAGCGAGAGGCACACGGCAAAGACGAGCGCGAACGCCATGCCAAAGGCGAGGCGGCGCGGGCTGTGGCGCTCCAGCGCGCGGCGCGCGGGCACTGCGGCGGCAAAGAGCAGCAGCGCGCCGAGCGTGCCGCTGCGGAAGACCGCGGTGTCGGGATCGGCGGGCAGCAGATACGGCGCGGCGACGGCGGCCGCCGCCGAGGCGAGCAGCGCCGCGAGCGCGCTATGGCGGCGGAGCAGGGAAAATAGCTTCATGGGCGGGCCTCCTCGGATGCGGGCGCGGACAGCGCGGCGAGCAGCAGCGGCGGCGCGGCGCAAAAGAGCGGGAAGATGTAGCGCGCCAGCGTACACGGGCCGAACAGGTAGCTTAGCCACACCCCCAGCGCGGGCAGCGCGGCGGGCAGCAGGCGCGCGCGCCTGCGCGCGAGCAGCGCGGCGCAGGAGAAGACGATGACCCAAAGCGGCGTCGCCGTGCAGAGGAGAAGGGAGAGCAGCGGGATCTTCTGCAGCGCGTTGCGGCGGCAGACGCGCTCGACGGCGTCGCGCACGGCGGGCAGCAGGCAGCGGGTGACGAGGCCGTCGCCGCTCATGTCGTATTCCTGCGTTTGCAGGTAGCCCTTGTCCACATAGGAGGCGTCGCGGTAGATCGAGGCGTAGCTCAGGTCGTCCGGGTACCACGCCCCGACGTTGAGCATCAGGAACGCCTCGGCGTAGACGCGCGCGTTCTTGCCCGCGTTGCGCGCCCAGAGGGCGAGGAATTCGCCGCCCTCGCTCTGCAGGCGCTCGCGGTCGAGATAGCCCTTCGCGCCGTCCGCCAGATGCGCGCGAACGTGCAGCCCCGCCTCGCCGGTGTACCAGCTGCGCAGCGCCTCGCGATCCTCCGGGGACATCTCGCCCCGCGCGTTCGCGCGAACGAGCTGCTGCGCCGGGACGCTGTAAAGCTGAAAGCTCTGCATCGCCTCCGGATGAAGCGCCAGAGACAAAGCGCCGTCCACGGCGACGCAGCACAGCGCGCTCGCCGCGCAGAGCAGCGCCGCGCGCGCGCGGCGGCCCCGGCAGGCGACGACGACGCCGGGCAGCAGCAGCGCCAGCGCGAAGACGCCGTTGTTGCGCAGCAGCGCCGTGCAGACGCACAGCAGCGCAAAGGACGCCCATCGCCGCGGGCTGCGCAGGAACGCGTCCGGGTCTTGGAGCAGCGACCACGCCCGCAGCGACAGCGCGAGCAGCGCCGCGCCGAAGAGCGTATCCTTGGTCATCGAGAAGGCCATCACCGGGAAGATCGGGTGCAGCGCGAACAGCGCCGCCATCGCCAGCACCGCCGCGCGCGGCGCGCCCTGCCGCCCGGCAAAGGCGCAGGCGTCGCCCAGCGCGAGCGCCAGCAGCGCGGCTTGCAGCGCGGCCATCAGGAACAGGCCGAACGTGCGGCCGGCCAGCCGCTCGCCCAGCGTGATGACCCCGTTGCACAGCAGGCTGTGCAGCAGCGGGTGCAGGCGGCTGTATGTGCCGGAGAGGTGCTGACCGTACTGGCCGGGGAAGTCGTAGTTGAGCATCGCCGGGAAGTACGCCAGCCACACCGGCAGCCAGCAGACAAGCAGCGCCAGCGCGAACGCCCAAGCGGGCGCGCGCGGCGCGCGCTTTCTTTCTGCCGGGCGGCATGCGAGCAGGCTTGCGGTCAGCAGGCCGATGAGCGGCGCGGCGAGCAGCGGCACGGCGGCGCGGCGCACGGCGGGGCCGAGGCCGGGCAGCAGGCCGTCGTAGACGAGCAGCTCCGAGCCGAGCGAGAGCGCGGCGGCGAAGAGAAAGCCCCACATGAGGCCGCACGCCAGCGCGCGCCGGGGCGCGCGCGCCAATGCCCGCCGCGCGGGCAGATACGCGGCCCCAAGCAGCACGGCGGCGAACACGCCGGAGCGGAACACGGCGCTGTCCGGGTTTTCGGGGATCATGTACGGCGCGGCGACGGCGGCCGCCAGCACGGCGAGCAGCGCGAGGAGGGCGCTCGCTTTTCGGGAGTGGGTCATGGGTCGCTTCTCCGTGGTCTTTGTCGTTTCGCCTCGCATCGCCGGGAGGGCTTCACTCCGGCCTGAGCGGAGCGGAGCCTGATACAGGACGCCCCGCCCGCGAAGCGCGGGCGGGGCAAGACCCTGCGATGCACAGGCGATTACTTGGCGGGCGTTTCAGCCTTCGGCGCGGCCTTCTTGCGGCCGGGTTTCTTGGGCGCTTCGGCCTTGGGGGCTTCGGTCGCGGCGGCCTTCGGCTCAGCCTTCTTGCGGCCGGGCTTCTTGGCGGCTTCGGCCTTGGGCGCTTCCTCCGCCTTGGGGGCTTCGGTCGCGGCGGCCTTCGGCTCGGCCTTCTTGCGGCCGCGCGTCTTGGGGGCTTCGGCCTTGGGGGCCTCGGCGGTCTCCGCCTTCGGCTCAGCCTTCTTGCGGCCGCGCGTCTTGGGGGCCTCGGCCTTGGGGGTCTCGGCGGTCTCCGCCGTCGGCGCGGCCTTCTTGCGGCCGCGCGTCTTGGGGGCTTCCGCCTTGGGAGCCTCGGCGGTTTCCGCCTTCGGCTCGGCCTTCTTGCGGCCGCGCTTCTTGGGGGCTTCCTCGGCCTTAGGCGCTTCCTCGGCCTTGGGCGCTTCCGGCGCGGAGAGGCTGAAGTCGGTCGCCGGGCGCACGAGGGACTCGTAGAGCGCCAGATACTTCCCGGCGGAGCTGAACCAGCTGTAGTCGCCGGTCATGCCGCGCACGATCAGCGAATACCACACGTCGCGGTTGTTGCGGTAGTAGTGAACCGCGCGGCGGACGGTGTGCAGCATGTCGTGGGCGTTATAGTTGAAGAAGGTGAAGCCGTTGCCCTCGTTGGTGAACTTGTTGTAGGAGAGCACGGTGTCGCGCAGGCCGCCCGTCTCGCGGACGATCGGGATGCTGCCGTAGCGCATGGCCATCATCTGGGACAGGCCGCACGGCTCAAACTGGCTGGGCATGAGGAACATGTCGGTGCCGGCGTAGATGCGGTGCGCGAGCTGGTGATCCATCGCGAAGCGCGCGGCCAGACGGCCCGGATACTCGCTCTCGGCCCACGAGAACAGGTTGGTGTACTTCGCCTCGCCCATGCCCAGCACGACGAGCTGGATGCCCGTATCCATCAGCTCGCGGATGACGCACTCGATCAGGTCGAAGCCCTTCTGGTTGGACAGGCGGGAGATGATGCCGACCAGCGGCGCGTTCGGGTCTACGTTCAGGCCCAGCTCCTTTTGCAGCTCCTGCTTGCAATACTCCTTGCCGCCGAGGTGGTAGGGATCGAAGTTGGCGTAGATCTTGGGATCCTTTTCCGGCGCGTAGTCCTCGACGTCGATGCCGTTGAGGATGCCCACGAGCTGATCCTTGCGCGCGCGCAGCAGGCCGTCCAGCCGCTCGCCGTAGAAGGCGGTCTGAATCTCTTCCGCATAGCTGGGGGAGACGGTGGTCAGCTCGTCCGCGTAGACGAGGCCCGCCTTCATGTAGTTGGCGCAGCCGTAGCACTCCAGCTTATCCGACGTGAACAGGCTGTCGCCGAGGCCCAGCGTGTCCTGCACGGCCTTGATCGGGAAGACGCCCTGATATTGCAGGTTGTGGATGGTGTAGACGGTCTTGATGTCCTGATAGAAGGGGAAGTGCGCGTACTGGATCTTGAGCAGCGCCGGGATCATGCCGGTCTGCCAGTCGTGGCAGTGGATGACGTCGGGCTGGAAATTGAGGTGGACCAGCGCGTCGATGACGGCGCGGCTGAAGTAGCCGTAGCGCTCGTACTCGTCCCCGCCCAGACCGTAGACGTAGGAGCGGCCGAAGTAGAACTGGTTGTCGATGAAGTAGAAGGTCACGCCCTGATACTGCAGGGACTTGACGCCGCAATACTGCTTGCGCCAGCACAGCTCGACCTCGAACTCACATTCGAGGGTCATCTGGCTCTTGAACTCCTCGGGGATGGCGGAGTACAGCGGCAGGATGACGCGCACGTCCGCGCCGCGCTGCTTCAGCACGGGGGGCAGCGCGCCGACCACGTCGGCGAGTCCGCCGGTCTTGACAAACGGGACGCATTCGGAAGCGGCAAACAAAACTTTCATAGCGTGTGTTCTCCTTATGGCTTGATGTGTTCGGGGCGCGAGGCCCGAAAAAGCGCCGCCGGAAGACGGCGCTTGGGGGTCAGATGACGACGTTCTTGGCGATCACGATCGGGTAGGCGGCGGGGGCGATCAGGCGGCCGTTGCGGCGGATGACGCTCTGCTTGTCGAGGATGCAGTGATCGACCTCGGCGCCCTCCTGAATCTGCGCGTCCTGCATGACGATGGAGTTCTTGACCACCGCGTTCTTGGCGACCTTGACGCCGCGGAAGAGGACGGAGTTGATGACCGTGCCCTCGATGACGCAGCCGTTGGCCACCAGAGAGTTGCTGCACTGGCTGTCCGCCACATAGCGGGCGGGCAGGTCGTCGCGCACCTTGGTGTAGACGGGCAGATCCGCCGGGAAGAGCTGGCGGCGCACGTCGCCGCGAAGCAGCGACATGTTGAAGTTGAAGTAGGACTGGATCGAGTCGATCTGGCAGGCCAGCCCCTTGTACTCGTAACCGTAGACCTTCAGGTTGCCCTCGTTGATGTTGCGCTGGAGGATGTCGCGGTCGAAGTCGTGCAGGCCGTTGGCCGCGCCCTGCTCCACGAGCTGGCGCAGCAGCTCGCGCCGGGTGATGTAGATCTTGAGCGAGGCGCAGTCGCGCGTGGGCACGGCGGAGCCGATCTCCATGCCGGTGACGACGCCCGCATCGTTCACGGAGAGATAGGTGTCGTTTTCGCCCTCGGTGCCCATGGCCTTGGGGCCGCGCGTGTAGAGCATGGTGACGTCGGCCTCGCGCTCGATGTGGGCGCGCAGCGCGTCGCTGAAATCGACGTTGTAGACGGTGTGGCTGTTGGTCAGCACGATGTACTCCTGCGTGGACAGGCGCAGGAAATTCGTGTTGGACTTGAGCGCGTCCAGAAGCCCGGAGTACACGCCCATGTTCTCCCGCGTGAGGAACGGCGGCAGGATGACCAGACCCTGCTTGCCGTGCAGATCCCACTCGCGGCCGGAGCCGATGTGATCCATCAGCGAGGAGTAGTTCTTCTGGGTGATGATGCCCACGTTCTTGATGCCGGAGTGTACCATCGAGGAGAGCTGGAAGTCGATCACGCGATAGCGCCCGGCGATGGGCAGCGCGGCGACTGCGCGCTGGCTGGTCAGTTCGCCCAGATGGATGTCGTTTTCACCGGTGTAGATCAAACCCATGACGTCTTTCATGTTGGCATCCTCCTTACTGCTCGTCGGCGTCTACCTGCACGCCGGCGGCCACCTTTTCGCCCGGACCGATGGTGGCCTTCGGGCCGACGACGGCGATCTTGCCCGTCTCCTCACCGATGATCGCGCCCGCGCAGATGTGCGCGTTCTCGGCCACGATGGCCCGGCGCACGACCGCGCCGCGCTCGATGACCGCGCCCGGCATGATGACGGCGTCGGTGATCTCCGAGCCGGTGTCGGCCAGCACGCCCGCGAAGAGGACGGAGTGGGTGACCACGCCGCGCACGTCGCAGCCCTCGGTGATGAGGGAATTGACCACCTTCGCGCCCTCGTCGATGTAGTGCGGCGGCATGCCGGAGGTACGCGCGTAGATGCGCCAGCGCTTGTCGTACAGGTCGATGGGCATGGGCATCTCGAGCAAATCCATGTTGGCCTCCCAGAGGGACTCGATGGTGCCCACGTCCTTCCAGTAGCCGTCGAAGGTGTAGGTGTAGAGCTTCTGCTGCTCGGCGAGCATCATCGGGATGATGTTCTTGCCGAAGTCGTTGTCGCTCTTGGGGTTGGCCTCGTCCTCCTCCAGATACTTGCGCATCTTGCTCCACGAGAAGATGTACACGCCCATGGACGCCTTGTTGCTCTTGGGCTTGGCGGGCTTTTCCTCAAACTCGGTGATGCGGTTGTCGCTGTCGGTGTTGAGGATGCCGAAGCGGGGCGCCTCCTCCCACGGAACCTCGCGCACGGCGATGGTCAGGTCGGCGTCCTTGGCGATGTGCGCCTGCAGCATCGCGTTGTAGTCCATCTTGTAGATGTGATCGCCGGAGAGCACCAGCACATAGTCCGGATCCCACTGGGCGATGAAGGGGATGTTCTGGTAGATGGCGTTCGCCGTGCCCTTGTACCACTCGCCGGTCTTGCCGGTCTGGTACGGGGGCAGCACGAAGACGCCGCCGTTGGCCAGGTCGAGATCCCACGGCGAGCCGGAGCCGATGTAGGCGTTCAGCTCCAGCGGGCGGTACTGCGTCAGCACGCCCACCACGTCGATGCCCGAATTGGTGCAGTTGGACAGCGGAAAATCGATGATGCGGTACTTTCCGCCATAGGGGACCGCCGGCTTGGCCACGCTCTTGGTCAGGATGCCCAGACGGCTGCCTTGACCGCCGGCCAGCAGCATGGCGACGCATTTTTTCTTCCTCATCGTGAACACGCTCCTGTGATGTTGGGTTGGTTCGTGCCGGAGACGACCCCCGCGCAGTTCCCATTTGCAATCATTATAGCATAAAATGCGCAAAAGGGAAAGCCAATTCATGTCGCGGTGCGCCAAAAGCTTTCCAAATCCCCCGCATTTGCGTGCGCAAAACGTCCTGCCGGGCGGATTTTGTCCCGATCGACGCGCCGCATGCGCACAACCTCCGCGCGCGAAATTGCAAATTTTCCCGCGCTGCGGTATAATCTTCACAAAGGCCGTCCGGTTGACGGCCGCAAGGAGGGAGCGCCGTGGGCGAGCGGATGCGGCTGGACAAGCTGATGGCCCTGATGGGCGAGGGCACGCGCAGCGAGGCGCGCGCCCTCATCCGCGCGGGCCGCGTGCTCGTGGATGGAAAACCCGCCGCCGATCCCGCCGCGCAGATCGACGCCGGGGCGGCGGACGTGCGGCTGGACGGCCGGGCGCTGTGCTACCGCCCGACGCGCCATGTGATGCTCAACAAGCCCGCGGGCGTATTGACCGCCGCGCGCGACCGCTCGCAGCGCACGGTCATGGATCTGCTGCCGCCGCTCTACGCGGCGATGGGCTGCATGCCCGCCGGGCGGCTGGACAAGGATACCGAGGGGCTGCTCATCCTCACCAGCGACGGGCAGCTCGCCCACCGGCTGATCTCTCCCCGGCACGAGGTGGGCAAGGTGTACGAGGCGCGCGTGGACGGGCTGCTCGCGGTGGCGGACGTCGAGGCGTTCGCCGCGGGGCTGCATATCGACGACGCGGACGGCGCGTTTGACGCGCGCGCGGCGGCGCTGACCATCGTCTCCTCCTCGCCGGGGGAGAGCGTGGCGCGCGTGCGCGTGACGGAGGGGCGCTACCATCAGGTGAAGCGCATGTTCGCCGCGCGCGGCGTTTCGGTGACGCATTTGAAGCGCCTGTCCATCGGCGCGCTCTCGCTCGATCCCGCGCTCGCGAGCGGGCAGTGGCGCGAATTGACGGACGAGGAGGTTGCCCTGCTGAAGCGGGAGGCGCCGTAGGGAGCCGCCTCATACCGACCGACGCAAAGGAAGGGAACGCGATGGCCGATCACTACTACACCGCGCAGCCGCTCAGCGCACACGAGGAGCGGCGCTTTGCCGCCGAGTTCGCGGGCCGCGCGCTGCGCTTTGAGACGGACGCGGGCGTGTTTTCAAAGCAGCACATCGATCCCGGCAGCCTGCTGCTGTGCCGGTGTCTGCCGGAGGATCTGCACGGCGACGTGCTGGACATGGGCTGCGGCTGGGGCGCGATGACCGTGATGACGCTGGCGGCGCGCCCGGGTGTGCATATGACGATGGCGGATGTCAACGAGCGCGCTTTGGCGCTGGCGCGGCGCAACGTCGAGGTCAACGGCATGCAGGCCCGCGCGCTGCTCTCGGACGGGTTTTCGGCGGTGGAGGGGCGCTTTGACGCGGTATTGACCAACCCGCCCATCCGCGCGGGCAAGGCCGTCGTCTACGGCATCTTCGCAGACGCGCGGGCGCATTTGAAGCCCGGCGGCCTGCTGCTGACCGTGGTGCGCAAGCAGCAGGGCGCGCCCAGCGCGCTCAAGTATTTGCAGGGCCTCTACGCCTCGGCCGAGGTGATCGAGCGCGAGGGCGGCTACTGGATCATCGCCTGCCGCACGGGAGCGGACGGGAGGAAAAACGCAGGAAGCGACGGAAAGGATGAAGGAAGCGATGGAACGATTTGACCGGGCGTACTTCGACGCGGGCGTGCCCCGCGTAGGGACGGACAGCGTGAAGTGGGACGGCATGCTCGCCGAGACGGGCGACCGCGACATGCTCCCCATGTGGGTGGCGGATATGGACTTCCCCTCGCCGCCCGCGGTCTACGACGCGCTCGCGGGCGTGCTCGCGCGCAGAACGTGGGGCTACACGATCAGCGGCGAGGCGGACGCGCAGGCGCTTTGCGGCTTCTGGGCGCGCCGCCACGGCGTGACGCTCGACCCCTCGTGGGTGCTGCAAAGCCCGTGCGTGGTCACGGGGCTGCGCGTCGCCGTGCAGGCGGCGACCGAGCCGGGCGAGGGCGTGCTGGTGCAGCCGCCCGTGTACGGGCCGTTCTTCGCCTCGATCAAGGACGCCGGGCGGCGCGTGGTGGAAAGCCCGCTCGCGCGGGACGCGCGGGGCCGCTATAGCATGGACTTGGCGGACATGGAAAACCGCCTGCGCGGCGGCCAGGCGCGCGCGGTGATGCTCTGCTCGCCGCACAACCCCTGCGGACGCGTGTGGTCGCGCGACGAGATGCAAGCCGTCATGGCGCTCTGCGCGCGCTACGGCGCGACGCTCATCTGCGACGAGATCCACGCGGACTTCGTCTACGCGCCGAACCGGCATGTGAGCGTGATGGCGCTGCCCGCGGCGTGCAAGCGCGTGATGCTCTGCGCGGCGAGCAAGACGTTTAACGTCGCCGGGCTGGAGCAGAGCGCGATCGTCTGCGACGACGAGGCGCTGCGGGCGCGCATGGCCGCGCAGATGAACGCCTCGGGCGTCAAGGCGGGCAACGCGTTCGCGCTGGCGGCGACGCGCGCGGCCTACACGGGCTGCGACGCGTGGCTGGACGGGCTGCTTTGCTACCTCGCGGAAAACCGCGACGCGGCGGTGGCGTTCCTGCGCGAAACCCTGCCCGCGGTCGTCGTGACGCCGCTGGAGGCGACCTACCTGCTGTGGCTCGACTGCCGCGCGCTGGGCCTGCCGCAGGAGGAGCTTCTTTCCCGCGTGGCGGCCGCGCATGTGAAGGTGAACGACGGATTGTTCTTCGGCGAACTGGGGCGGGGCTTTATCCGCCTCAATATCGGCTGCCCGCGCGCGCAGCTCATGGAGGCGCTTCGCCGCATCGCGGGCGCGCTCGGCGCGTGAACTGACGGCTCGGAGGGATTACGACATGGAGATCAATGAAAAACTCGACGCGGCGCTGCTCGCGCTGCGGCAGGACATGACGGACACGCTCGCGCGCTGGGTGCGCGTGCCGAGCGTGCGCGCGGAAAAAAGCGCGCCGAACGCGCCCTTCGGCGCGGACGTGCGCCGCATACTGGACGTCGCGATGGCGGACATCGCCCGGCTGGGCCTGACGCCGCGCGACGTGGACGGCTACGCCTGCGACGCCGAGATCGGGCGGGGCGAGGAGACGGTCGCCGTGCTGGCGCATCTGGACGTGGTGCCCGCGGGCGACGGCTGGACGCACGACCCGTTCGGCGCGGCGATCGAGGGCGACCGCCTGTACGGGCGCGGCGCGGGGGACGACAAAGGCCCGGCAGTGGCGGCGCTGTTTGCGATGCGCGCGCTGCTCGACGCGGGCGTGCCGCTCGGCAAGCGCTGCCGCCTCATCCTCGGCTGCGACGAGGAGAGCGGCATGGAGGATCTTCAGCACTACGAGCGCGCGATCGGCCTGCCGGAAAAGGGCTTTTCGCCGGACGCCGACTTCCCGGTCATCAACACGGAGAAGGGCATCCTCGGCATGAGCTTCGCCGCGCCGATGGAGGACGCGCGCCTGTTGGCGCTCGACGCGGGCACGCGGCGCAACATCGTGCCGGGCGCGGCGCAGGCGCTCTTGCGCGGCGACTGGCGCGCGCAGGCGGCGGACGCGTTCGACGCGCCGGACGACGTTTGCGAGATCGAGGCGTCGCTGGAGGGTGGCGATACGCGCATCCGCGTGACGGGCGTCCCGGCGCATGCCTCCATGCCCGGCGACGGGCGCAACGCGGCGAAGATGCTGCTTCGGGTGCTCGCGCGCATCGGCGTGGGCGGCGCGGCGGTGGCGCTGCTCGACGAGGCTGTCGGCGACGAGGACGCGGGCGTGGCGCTGGGCATCGCCGGGCGCGACGAGGTCTCCGGCGCGCTGACGATCAACCTCGGCCTGCTTTCGCTCGAGGAGGGGACGCTGCGCGCGACATTCGACTGCCGCTATCCCGTGTTCTTTAGCGGCGACGCCATCGTACATACGGTGAGCGCGCGGCTGGCCCCGGCGCGCTTCGCGCTGACGGAGCGCGACGACAGCGCGCCGCACCACGTCCCGGCGAGCAGCCCGCTGGTGCAGCGCCTCGTCGAGGTCTATCGCGCGCTCACGGGCGAGGACGGCGCACCCTTCGCCATCGGCGGCGGCACTTACGCGCGCCACCTGAAGGAGGGCGTCGCCTTCGGCATGCTCTTCCCGGGCGAGCCGGAGCTGGCGCATCAGGCGGAGGAATATGTGTCGCTGGAGAGCCCGTTTAAGGCCGCGCGCATCTACGCCTACGCCATCGCGGCGCTCTGCGCCTGACGCGCCGGGCGGGGCATTTGCTTGCCCCAAATCTATGCCCAGCGCCCAAATCCATGTGGATTCGATTTAGAAGCGAAACAATCACGAAAAGAAGAGGATCGCCTTTTTGACAGCCAACGGCCGCTTTTCCCTGATTCAAAAAGGGGAGAAGCGGCCGTTGCGCGCATCATTCCCGCCCAACGCGCGCGTCCTCGAGCGAGGCGAGCGTCCCGTCGAGCATCTCCTGCCAGCGGGCAAAGTCCATGTTGGGGACGTAGAAGGTCTCCAATTCGTCGTGGAGCTGCTTGGCCTGCGCGAGCGCGGCGACGGCGCGGTGCATGTGCAGCTTCACGTCGGCGCGGCCCTGTTCCAGCGTACATTCGCAGCGCAGCAGCGCGCTCTGCGGAACGCACGCGGCGAAGTCGAAGAGCTGCTCGGAGGGCAGCAGGTCGCTGGTGGTGACGAGCGTCTCCAGCGCTGGGATGGACAGGTGCAGCAGGCGGCCCGGCGCGGCGGGGCAGAGGTGCTCCTCGACCGAATAGCCCGCCCCCTGCGCAGCGAGGCTGACGCGCCGCAACACGGGCGTCAGGTCGCTGGCCCAGTGCCGCGCCAGACGGATGACGCGAGGGCGCGCGTTCTCGGCGATCAGGCACAGCTCGCCCTTGGGCGTCACGGCGTCGGTGATGACGGGGCGCACGCGGGGTTGGCTTTGCGGCGGCGCGTCCACGCCGAGCACGGTCTGAATCAGCGCGCGGAGCATCCGCTCCTCCCGCTCCGGCTCGACGGCGGCGGCGAGCAGCGCGGCGTTGTCCTGCATGATCGCGCGGGCGGCCTGCATGCAGGCGCGTGCGCGGCGCGTACAGGCGGCGTTGTCCGCCATGCACTCGCGAATTTGCGGCAGGCGCGGGCGCATCGCCTCCTCGTCGAGGCACTCGCCCAGATTGACGATGCTGTCCCGCGCGCCGGGGAATTGCGGATCGACGATGTGCGGCGCGGTGCCGTCGAGGATGAGCACGCCCGCGCGCGGCGCGGCGACGGCGTCGAGGCTGTCCGGATCGCCCGAGCAAAAGTAGAGCGTGGACGGCTGGCCGTCCCCGCAGAGCGCGGCGTGTACCCGCCGCATGAACGTCGATTTGCCCACGCCCGGCCCGCCCTTGAGGATGAGCTTTCGCCGCAGCTCGGCGTCCGGGAGCAGGTGATCGAAGCAGGAAACAAAGCCATCCGGGGTCATCGCGCCCGGGAAGAGCGCCCTCGCGGTACTCATCGGCATCCCTCCAGATCTTTGGCCCGTGGGCCTGCCGGGAGGATATGCGCCGCGCGGCGGCTTCATGCGGCGCGGAAAAAGCGCCTTTCCCCAAGTCGAGGAAAGGCGCTTTGCAGCGATGCCTTTGTAAGACGCGCGGCGCTTACTTGCGCAGCCTGCGCACCGCGACCACCGCCAGCGCGATCGCCGCGAGGATGAGCAGCGCGATCAGGCCGAGCAGGCCGCCGGAGAGCGAGCCGAGCGGGCCGGGTTCCGGCGTGGGTTCGGGGGTCGGCTCGGGCGTCGGAGCAGGCGTCGGCGTCGGGGTAGGTGTCGGCGTTGCCGTCGGCTCCGGCGTGGGAGTCGGCGTAGGCGTGGGCGTTGCCATCGGCTCCGGCGTCGGTGTGGGAGAGGGCGTTGCCGTCGGCTTGGGAGTCGGTGTGGGCGTGGGAGTGGGCGTTGCCGTCGGCTCCGGAGTCGGCGTGAGAGTGGGTGTTGCCGTCGGCTCCGGTGTCGGTGTCGGCGTGGGAGTCGGAGTCGGCGTCGGTTCCGGTGTCGGTGTCGGCGTGGGAGTCGGCGTCGGTGTGGGTGTGGGCGTCGGTGTGGGTGTCGGGGTTGGCGACGGCGTCGGCGTAGGCGTCGCGCGCAGCTCGACCAGCTCGCGATCCAGATCGCGCAGCAGCGCGTCCACGCTGCCCGGCGTCACGACCGTTAGCGAGCCGCCGTCCAGCGCGTAGGTCTGCGCGCTCGCCGCGTCCGGCGAGGACGGCAGCGCCTCCGGCGCGTCGTCTCCCTTGCGCTCGCGCAGCGCCGCGACGTTGGCGAGGCGCTCGATCAGCGCTTGCAGATCGTCGCCGTCCGCCTGTGCGCCGGGGGCCAGCGCCGCCGCGATCACGCCCTCCTCGGTGGAGAGGACGGCGGCCTGCGAACCCTGCGAGGGTTGCGAACCCTCGTCGGCGGTTTCATCCTGCGGGAGGGCGTCGCCCTGCGCGGCCATGTCACCCGCCTGCGCGCTGAAGCGCGACAGGATCTCCTGATAGGAGAGCGGCGCGGGCGTCGGCGTGGCCTCGGCGGTCACGGACAGGTCGCCCGCCTGCGCGGCGCTTTGCAGCGCCTCGCCGTCCACGCTCTGGCCGGAGGCGGCGTCGATCAGCGCGTCGAGCAGCCCGTCCGAAAGCGTGACGCCCGGCGCGATATAGAGCGTCGCGTCGGAGGCGCTGGCGCGCATCTTGGAGAGATCGCCGGATGCGGCGCCGGCGGTTGCAGCGATTGCCGCATCTTCCGCCGCATCGCTCGCGGCGGCGTCAGTCGAATCCGTGGAGACGTTGTCGTTGGCGTCGCTTTCTATGTTGGCGTCGGCGTCGGTTGCGGCGCTTGCAGCGCTGTCGGTCGAATCCGTGGAGACGCTGTCGGCGCTGGCGCTTTCCTCATTGGCGTCGGCGTCGGTTGCGGCGCTTGCAGCGTCGGCGCTCGCGGTATCGGCCGCGTCGCTCGCTTCATTTTCCGTAGCATCGGTCGCAGCGTCGTTGGCCGTGTCGTTTGCAACGTTGCTTGTCGCGCTGCTCGCGGCGGCATCGGTCGAATCTGTGGAGACGCTGTTGGCGCTGGCGCTTTCCTCATTAGCGGCGGCATCGGTTGCGGCGCTCGCCTCATTTTCCGCAGTATCGCTTGCGGCGGCATCGATTGCGTTGCTCGCGGCGCTGTCGGTGGCGTCGGTTACGGCGCTCACGGCGTCGTTGCCTGTGTTGCCCGCAGCGCTGTCCGTCGCGCTGTCAGTCGATTCCGCGGCGACGCTGTCCGCGGCGTCGCCCGAAGAAGCGCGCCCGGCACGCGCCGCCGTGTCCTGCGCGGCGCGAAGCAGGCGGCGCAGCTCTTCGCGCTCCAATCCGGCGTCGGGGTCGAAGGTCGCCAGCAGCGAGCCGTCATCCTGCGCCTCGGCGGCGAAGATCGGCCCGTCGTCCTGCGCGGCGGGAGAGAACGCGGGCAGCAGCTCCTCGACGCTCTGCGGGATGCGCTCGATCTCGTTGTGATCGGCGTCCTGAAGGAGGATATCGCCCTCCGCCGAGAGCAGCATGAAGCCCGGCACGGCGCGGTAGGTGAAGGTCGCCTCGGCGTACACCGTGCCCTCGTATTCGCGCGCGACCATGCGCAGCGCGCGCGTTTCGCCCGGGGCGGCCTTGCGCGGGAAGCATGCGCGCGCGACCCACGCGCCGCTGCCGCGCACGCGCAGGATGCGCCTGTCGCCCGCGTGCAGCGTGCAGTAGAGGTAGAAGGAATGCGCGTCGGCGACCGTCTCGGCGCTGATGCACAGGCGCGCCGCCGCGCCGCCGGGGATGATCGCGGGGACGCCCGTGAGCGCGTAATCGGCATGGGCGCCGGCGCCCGTGTTTCCGCGCTCGGCGCGGGTGGACATGTGCTGCCCGCCCAGCATCGCGGCGGCCATCTCCGGAACGGACAGGCCGTCAAGCGGCTTCACATCGGTCGTGACGGCCGCCTCGATCGCGCGCTCGCTCACCTGCGTGGAGACGTCCACGCGCTCGAGCACCCAGTAGCAGGGCGTTTCGCGCTCGGCGAGCGCAGGCAGAGTCAAAAGACACAGCGCGAGCAGCAGCAGCGGCAAGATGCGCGTTTTCATCGGATGGTACGCCTCCTTCGGGCCTTGCGCGGCCCGCCCAGCGGAAAAATATGGATATATTCTTTATACCATGAACGGCGGGTAAATTGCAAGATGATGCCGCAAAATGTCCCCCGAAAAAACGCGATTTCAAAGAAATACGATTTTAGGGCTAGTCACAAACGGGGATTTAAGCTATAATGAAGGCACAGGATAACCTGAAAGGGAGGATTCAACATGATCAAGATCATCTTTGGCAAGAAGGGTTCCGGAAAGACCAAGCGCATTCTCGATATGGCGAACGAATCCGTCAAGGAAGCGAAGGGCGACGTGCTCTTTGTGGACGACGATCGCAAATACACCCTGAGCCTCAAGCCGCAGGTTCGCTTCATCGACGCGAGCGAATACGACGTCAAGGGCGAGACCTCGTTCTACGGTTTCCTTGCGGGCATTCTGGCGGGCAATTACGACATCAGCGTGCTGTACATCGACGCGTTCCTCAAGCTGACAAAGCTGGAGGCGGCGCAGGCGGGCGCGATCTTCGAGCGCATCGAGAAGCTGGCCGCCCACGCGAACTGCGACATGGTCATCAGCTTCAGCGAGGATGCCGAGAACGCGCCGGAGAGCATCCGCAAGTACGCGATCTGATTGGACACTCGGGCCGTCGGCCCGGCGGCCGCCGGGCATGACGGCCTCTTTTTGACCCTCGCGCGGCCGAATGCGGGCCGCGATGAAAGGATGGATTCACATGCGGATGCTTTCCACGCGCGGCGGGGCCGCCTCCGGCCCGTCGCTGGCGATTTTGCGCGGTCTGGCGGACGACGGCGGGCTGTATGTGCCGGAGTCGTTCCCGTCCTTCACCCTGCGGGAGATCGAATCGCTGCAGGAGATGGACTACGCCGGGCGCGCGTTTGCCGTGCTCTCGCGCTTTTTGCCGGACTTTGACGAGCCGTCCCTGCGCGCGGCGATCGCCGGGGCGTATGGCACGGGTTTTGACGCGCCCGAGATCGCGCCGGTGCGCGCCGTGGGCGGCTGGGCACACATGCTGGAGCTTTGGCACGGGCCGACGCTGGCCTTCAAGGACATGGCCCTGCAGCTGCTGCCGCATCTGCTCACCTATAGCGCGCGCAAGCACGGGGAGACGCGCGAGGTGTTCATCCTCGTGGCGACCAGCGGCGACACGGGCAAGGCGGCGCTGGAGGGTTTCCTCGACGTGCCGGGCACGCGCTGCTGCGTCTTCTACCCGCGCGAGGGCGTCAGCCGGGCGCAGCGCCTGCAGATGGTGACCACGCGCGGCGGCAACACGCACGTCATCGCGGTCGAGGGCAACTTCGACGACGCGCAGACGGGCGTCAAGCGCATCTTTTCCGACCCGGACTTCGCGCGCGAGATGGACGCGCAGGGCCGCGTGCTCTCCTCGGCGAACTCGATCAACTACGGCCGCCTCGTGCCGCAGATCGTCTATTACTTCTCAGCCTACGCCGATCTGCTCTCGCGCGGCGCGATCCGCCCCGGCGACGCGGTCAACTTCTGCGTGCCCACGGGCAACTTCGGCGACATCCTCGCGGCGGACTACGCGCGCATGGCGGGCCTGCCCGTGGGCAGGCTGATCTGCGCGAGCAACGAAAACAACGTGCTCACCGATTTCATCACCACCGGCGTCTATACGGTGCGGGGCCGCGCGTTCCACAAGACGACCTCGCCGTCGATGGACATCCTGATCTCCTCGAACCTCGAGCGGCTGCTCTTCGACCTGTGCGGCTGCGACGGCGCGCGCGTGACCGCGCTGATGGGCGACCTCTCGCGCGAGGGCCGCTACGCGATCGACGGCGGGATGCTCGGCGCGCTGCAGGCGCGCTACGCGGCGGGCTACGCCGACCAGAGCGCGGTGCGCGCGGAGATCGCGCGCGCGTGGCGCGAGGACGGATGTCTCATGGACACGCACACGGCGGTCGCCTCGGCGGTGCTGCGGGATTACCGCGCGCGCACCGGGGACGACGCTCCGGCGGTCATCGTATCGACGGCCAGCGCGTACAAGTTCGGCGCTTCGGTGCTGGAGGCGATCGCCGGGCCGGACGCCTGCGACGGGCTGGACGACTTCGCCTGCTGCGACAAGCTCTCCGCGCTGACGGGTACGCGCGTGCCGGAGCAGATCGCCAGCCTGCCCACGCTGCCCGTGCGCCACAGCGCCGTATGCAGGCGCGAGGAGATGGCGCGCGCCGTGCTGGACGCCGTGCGTTAAAACCGATCTCCTTCATGGCCGCTCGCGGACGACGCGAGCGGTTTTTTGCGCGCTCCTGCGCGCGCCGCGCGGTATAAAGCGCCGCGCGTCGGGCCACAGTAAGCGGCGCAAGGAGGGTGATCCCAGTGAAGAAGATCAGCATGGGGCTGCTGCTCGCGCTGTGCGCGATCGCGCCCGTGTGCGGCGCGGCGGAGGGGACGGCGCCGCGCGCGCCGATCGCGACGGCCCGTCCGGCACTGCCGGATTTCATCGGCCCGATCGAGCGCAACGAGCCGGAGGCGTGGACGGCGGTGCCGGCCTCGAGCAAGGGCGACGCCGCGACGCAGGGCGAAGCGGCCGAGGCCGGAGAGACCGCGCCGGAGGCGACGCAGCCCGAGACGGAGTCCGCGCCGCAGGCCAATCCGCCCGAGACGGATGAGGAGCAGGACGCGTGGGCAGACGGCGAACAGACCGCGGATCTGACGCTCGACCTCTCGGCGGCGTCCGGTCGCGTGGACGAGGGAAAGAGCGTGACGGTCACGATCACGGCGGGCAATCCGCTGCCGGAGGAGACGCGCGTCTCCTTCTCGCTGGCGCTGCCGCAGGGGCTGACCTGCGCGCAGGGGACGGCGTGGGAGGCCGCGCTGCCCGCCGCGACGACGAACGAGCGCGGCGAGCGCGTGCCGAGCGTGACGGCGTTCACGCGCGAGGTGACCTTTGCCGAGGGCGGCGAGGGCGCGCAGGCCGAGCTGACCGTGGAGATGGGCATGGGCGCGCGCTTCTATCGTGCCCAAACGGCGCTGGAGCTTTGCGTGTCGGATGTGCGCGTGACGGCGCAGACGACGAATGTCGAGGACGGCAGGGTGCGCCCCGGCGACGCGTTCGGCTATGAGATCGAGGTCGCGAACGCGGGCTTCGCCGCGCGCGAGGTGCCGCTGGAGATGATCCTGCCGGAGGGGCTGAGCGTCGCGGGCGAGCTGCCGGAGGGCTTCGCGCTCACGGGCAGCGCCGTTCGCGGCAGCATCACGGCGAAGGCGGCGGGCCGCGTGGGCGCTATGCTCTCGCCGAGCCGGGCGACGGTGACGATCCCGGTGCGCGTCGAGGAGAACGCGCTCGACGGCGACGAGGACGCGCTGCGGATGCTGAGCGGCGTGCTGCGCGCGGACGGCGAGCGCCTGCCGCTGCCGCGCGTACAGGTGTGCGGCCCGATGGTGACGGCGAAGCTGATCCCGCAGGCGGATCGCCTTGAGGCGGGCGCGCGGATGAATTTGCGCATCGTCGTGGCGAACACGGGCCTCGCCCCGGCGGACGTGCGCGTGTCGTGCATGCTGCCGCAGGGGCTGACGCTGGCGCAGGAACCGCACGAGGACGGCGAGGACGCGACGCCTGAGGAGGCTGCCAAGGCCTTGCCCCCGCAGGACGGCGGCGCGCAGGCGGCGGTGCTGCTGACGCCTCAGGCCGAAGCGCCCGTGCCGGAGGCGATGCTGGCAAACGGCACGCTGGTCTACGCGCTGCACATGGACGCCGCCAGCGAGGGCGCGGACGGCGTGACGGCGGCGACGCAGGTGATCGACGTGCCGGTGCAGGCGGAGAAAACGCAGGAAGCGCTGCGCGAGCGGCTCGTCGGCGCGTCGCTGGCGTGGAGCGTCGAGGAGGACACGCAGCTCGGCGAGGCGGTCGCCGTGCGGGTGTACACGCCCTCGTTCCTCGGCATCGCGAGGGAGGAGTGGAGTGGCATCTTCTGGGCGACGCTGCTGCTGGTGGTCACGGTGGCCTGCCTGTATGCGGCGGTGCGCGCCGGGGACGACGACGAGGACATCGTGCTGGATTGACGGCGTAAAGCGCAAAAAGCGGGCCGCCCGTTCTGGGCGGCCCGCAGGCCTCACAAAAGGTCTTCCCCCGCAGGGGAGCGCCGTCACTTCACGGTGGGCACCTGATCGCGCGCCTTGTCGTCGAAGATGAGCACCTTGACGCGCTTGTTGGTGTCGGTCATCTCCCAGATCCACTCGGCGTTGATGCCGCCGTCGGAGGACGCCTCGTGCGCGATGCAGACGTTGCCGCGCGTGGCCTTCTGGCCGAGGGAACCCTGCAGGATGGAGAAGTCGCTGCCGTTCTTGGTCGTCGCGGGAATCTCGCAGAGGTGATAGTCGCCGCCGAAGCGGATGGTGTAGTGGCAGAAGCCCTTGCTCGCGTAGTCGATGGTGCCGCGCCGGGTCACGGTGACGTATTCCCCGGCGGGCGTCTCGCGGTGCAGGTAATCGGCGGTCGCCAGTCCCGTGGAGATCGCGCAGGAGCCGACGCGCTCGCCGTTGCGGTAGACGGTCAGCGTCTGCTTCGCCTTGTCGATGACCAGACCGTAGGCCGTGTTTGGCTCCACGGCGCGCAGGCGGTTCTTGCGCATGTAGCCGCGCATGAACGCGCCGTCCTCCGCGCGGTATGCCTCCACGAGCACCCAGCCGCCCTCCAGCTCCTGCACCACGTTGACGCCCTGCGAGACGCCGAACACGGTGCCCAGCTGCTTGCGGCCCTCCTCGGGGGAGTCGTAGATGTAGGCGGATTCGCGCTCGTCCACGTCCACGCCCATCATGGGCCGGGTGAGCGCCGCCCAGATCTCCGCGTCGCTCGCGTCGGCGGTCAGGCCCCAGTAGCCCGCGTCGGTCTGCTTGGCGCTGTCGGAGACGCCCACGCCGATCTGCAGGCCCTCGGCGCCGACCTGCGCGGTTCCGGATACATAGGCGACCGTCGCCGCAGGCTTGGCGGCGGCGGAGGTTTCCTTTTTGCTGTCGCTCTTGGCGCTCGTATCGCTCTTGGCGCTTTCGGCGGACTTGGACGCCGCGGCCGCGCCGCTTCCCGCCGTCTCCTCGCCGTCTTCGTCCGTTTCCAGCCCCTCGACGAGCGTGATCTGGGCGCTCACCGGTTTGGAGGCGACGCCGAACTGGCTGCGCATTTCGCCGCTGATCGTGTAGGTGCCCGCGGGCAGCGGCTCTTTATCCGGCGTGCGCAGCATGAAGGTGACGACGTTTTCCTTGGTGTGCAGCTCCTGATTTTCGCACACGCTCAGCGCCTGCGCGCCGGACGCGTTCAGAAGCTGCAGCGTCAGGAAGCCGGGAAGATTGGCGTTTAGCACGAGATCCACGCTGCTCCCGCTGGGAACGGCGGTTTGCGGCGCTTCCAGCGTCAGCTTGGGGACGGCCGTGCGGTCGGTGGCGGCGAGCGCCCCGGCGCCCGACAGCGCGAGCAGCGCCGCCGCCAGCAGCGCCGCGAGCAGATGCCTCTTGTTCATATGCTTGCTCCTTCGATATGCGGCGGGCGCGCCCACGCGCGCAGCGCCCAAATACTGTAGTTCTTTGCCCTACATCATACCGCAAAAGCGCCCGGGATGCAAGAGCAAACGGGGAAGATAGCGCAAATATGCGCGCGATTTGCGAAAAGGACAAACCCCGGCGCGCCTAAAAAAGGGCTTGACAACGGGACGCCGCCGCCTTATAATATCCCCGCTGGTTTGTTTTGCCGGGAGAGATGGCCGAGCGGTTTATGGCGCTGGTCTTGAAAACCAGTGATACCGAGAGGTACCGGGGGTTCGAATCCCTCTCTCTCCGCCAATTTGAATAGCGACAAGCCATGCAGAAGTACCCAAGTGGCCGAAGGGGCTCCCCTGCTAAGGGAGTAGGCTGCGGTAAGCGGCGCGAGGGTTCAAATCCCTCCTTCTGCGCCAGAAAGACGTTCCTTCCACCGGCGGCTGAGCGCCGCTGAGGATGGGACGTCTTTTGCGTATGTCGCAACTGATAAAGAGCGCGGGCGGGTTTTCGCCTGCGCTTTTTGTGCGTTCGGCCGCCTGCGCCCAAATGCGCGGGCGAAAAAATAAACCGTCGCAAAATTTCATCTTTTGCGACGGGAGCGGCGAAAATGTAACCGGAATATGCCAATTCCTCTAAATCCATCTCATTCTAAACCAAATGAAAAGGCTTGTCAATATCTTGCGACGGGTTATTTTGCCGCAAAAGCCTGTCCGTAGACGCGCCCTCAAATAGGCCGTCAGGTAGACCGTCAAAGCGAAGCGGGAAAACAGACGACATACAGACAGCATAAGGAGGAAAAACAGAATGCCGAGACACGGAGAAAACATCTACAAGAGAAAAGACGGGCGCTATGAAGGGCGGTATGTCATCGGAAAGACGAGAAGCGGAAAGACGCGCTTTGGCTATGTGTACGGGCGGCAGTACAAGCAGGTGAAGCAACGCCTGCTGGAGCGCAAGGCGCAGTATGGCCAACGCTTTCCGCAGGGTTCCATGCGGCTTGCGGAGCTGCTCTCCCTCTGGATGAAAAGCGAGGTATACGGCGGCGTAAAGGAGGCTTCCTTCCGCGCCTATCAGGCCACGATCCGAAAGCATCTGCTGCCCCGGCTGGGCTTTGTTCCTCTGACCTCCCTGACCCCGGCGATGGTTTGCGATTTCGTCGCGTCTTTAGAGGCCGCAGGGCTGTCTGGCAGCACGATCAAAGGCGCGTTTCGGCTGCTGAACGCGGGACTGCGATTCGCGGTGGAAGAGGGAATGATCGCCAAAAATCCGTGCAGGCGCATCCGGATTCAGCCGAAAGAGCGGGCGGAGCAGCGCGTGCTGACCCCGCAAGAGCAGGAGCGCCTGCGCCGCGGCGCGCAGGGAGCGGATGGACTCATGACCCTTTTGGCCCTTTACACGGGGATGCGCCTTGGCGAAGTCTGCGCGCTCAAATGGGCGGACATCCACTGGGAAAGCGGGACGGTCTCCGTGCGCCGCAGCGTTCAGCGCGTTTGCTGCGAGGAAAGCGCCGGTCGCGCCGCCAAGACGCGGCTGGTGGTGGGGCTGCCGAAGACCGCGCGCTCGCAGCGCCTGCTCCCTGTTCCCGCGTTCCTTCTGGAGCGCCTGAGCGCCTTCCGGCAGACGGCGTGCAGGGCGCAAACGGACTTCATCTTTGGGCGGGAACGGCCCGCCGAACCCCGAACCGTGCAGCGCCGGTTTTGCAAAGCGATGCGAGAGATGGGCGTTCAGGGCGTGCATTTTCACACGCTGCGCCACAGCTTTGCGACGCGCCTGCTGGAGCTGGGCGCGGACGTCAAGACGGTCAGCGTTTTGCTCGGCCATTCCACCGCGCGCATCACGCTGGACTTCTACGCCCACAGCCTGCCGGAAGACCAGCGAACCGCCGTGGAGCGATTGGCGGCGTGCGCGGGTTAAGCCGTCAAAATCGCCGTCATGCGCGCCCAAAGCCATTGACGCCGGCAGCCTTTTGCCGCGTCGCAAAAGATGAAATTTTGCGACGGCGCGCCCAAACGCATCGGCGCGCCCACGCGGGGCGGCGCAAACCTGTGGGAGGCAAAAGGCGTCATGAAGATTGGGCAGGGCCAAGAAGTCAAGCGTTTGGGAATTTATGTCTTTTACGATCGCGACGGCGTGGTCGACCGGTACGTTCTCTACCAACTCAACGATCTGAAAAAGAACTGTCAGGAGATTTTCGTTGTCTGCAATGGAAAGCTGACCCAAGAGGGGCGCGCCGCGCTGGAGAGCGTTCCGGCGAAGGTGCTCGTCCGCGAAAACAAGGGCTTTGATTTCTGGGCGTATCGGGAAGGGCTTTTGCATTACGGATGGGAAAAGCTGGCCGAGTACGACGAAGTGCTGCTGATGAACGCCACGCTCTTTGGGCCGCTGTATCCGCTATCCGAGGTGTTCGAGACGATGAACGCGCGGGATGTGGATTTCTGGGGCCTTACAAAGCATTACAAGATTCCGTTCGATCCGTTTGGTACGACGGGGCTGGGCTATGTGCCGGAGCACATTCAGTCCTGTTTTCTTTGCGTGCGCCGAAGGATGCTTTGCAGCGACGAGTTTAAGCGTTTTTGGGAAGACCTCCCGCCGCTCAACGATTATAGAGAGGCCGTCGGGAAGTGCGAAGCGATCTTTACCAAAAAGTTTAACGACGCGGGCTTTGTCAGCGACGCCTATGTAAAGACGGATGATCTGGAGGATTATACGAATTATCCGTTGATCTTTGAAGCCAAAGAATTGGTGGCGAACAGAAGATGTCCGGTTTTTAAGCGGAGGATGTTCTTTCACGATTACCATTACGCGATGGGCGAAAGCGCCGGAGAGGCGGTCGTGGAGCTTTACAATTATATTGAGCAGAATCTTGACTACGATCTGGACATGGTCTGGGAAAACCTGCTGCGCACCTGCAACATGGCGGATCTGAAGAATCACCTTCATCTCAACTATGTGTTCAGCAGCCGGACGGCTTCGGACGACGCGCACCGCAAGATCAAAAGCGCGCTGATCATGCACCTGTATTTCGACGACCTGATCGACAGCAGCATGCGCTATGCGGACGCGATGCCGGAGGAATCGGACATCTATTTTACCGTCTGCACGGGAAAAATGCAAACCCTCGTGCAGGAGGCCGCCAAGGCGCTGGCCCCCAGAAAGGTCACCGTCATCCGCATGGAAAACCGGGGCCGCGACGTCTCCTCGCTGCTGGTCGCGGCTGCTCCCTATGTGTTTGATTACGACGCCGTGTGCTTCGCGCACGACAAAAAGAGCGGCCATGCAAAGCCCACTACGATCGGGCAGTCCTTTGCCTACAAGTGCCTTGAAAACGTGCTGGGCAGCCGGGCCTACACGAAGAACATCCTCTCCGCGTTCGCACACAACCCCCGGCTGGGGATGCTGATGCCGCCCGCGCCCAACCACGCGGCGTTTTTCGGCAGCGTAGGGAATGAATGGACAAACAATTTCGACAATGTGGCGGCGCTGGCCGAGGAGTTGGGCCTCCATGTGGACATCGACCCGCAGAAGGAGCCGATCTCCCCGCTGGGGACGATGTTCTGGTTCAGGCCAGACGCGCTCAAACCGCTCTTTGACAAGGGGTGGACTTATGAGGACTTCCCCAAGGAGCCAAATCGGGAGGACGGGACGATTCTGCATGCGATCGAGCGGATATACGGCTTTGTCGCCCAAAGTCAGGGGTATTTCGCGGGCTGGACGATGAACGACCGCTTTGCGGCGATCGAGCTGACAAACCTGCACTTCATGCTGCGGGAGCTGACCCGCGCGACGCGGGGGAACATACCGTATTTCGACGATTTTCGCAGCAGAGTGGAGCTGGTGAAGCAGTGCGGCGGGATGGGCAGGCCTTTTAGGCTCGAGCTAAAGGAGCGCATCAAGCGAAAGGTGCCGCGGCCGATCTGGGGCGTGAGCAAGCGAATCTACCACCTGTTCGGTGGCAAAAAGTGGAACGGATAAAAGCGGGACTTTCAAAGTCTCCGGCGCAAGATGCTCTTTGGCACGGCAGCGCTGCTGGCGGAGCGGCTCTTTCGCGATGCGATCGCGCCGCTGACGCTTTGCATCGCGCTGTGCCTTTTGCTCTTTGCGGCGATGGTCTGCCTGTCCCGCCTTATCCGCGGGGAGGCCGTCAAGCGGGCTTTGGCCGCCGCCGCGGCCCTGACCTACCCGATCTTTCTCGTCCATCACTGGCTGATCGATCGGCTCGTGATGGGGTTTGATCTGGCGTCGATGCCAAGGCGCGGCGTGCTGACGATGTTTGCCGTCTTCACGGCGCTCACGATTGCGCTGTCGATCGCGCTGATGCGCGCGGAGAAAAGGGTCATGAGCGCGGCACACAACGCTTGGACGGCGCTTCGCGATCCGCGGGCGCTGACGGCAGAATAAACGCTCAGAAAGAAGAGATTAAGCAGGTGAAGGTACTGGTCACGGGCGCCGCCGGGTATATCGGGCGGCATGTCGTCGCTAGGCTGCTCGATCTGGGACACGAGGTGCTGGCCTCCGACATCTCGCCGAAGGGCATCGACGGGCGGGCGCGCTACTGCGACGCGCCCATCTTCGGCGCGGCGGAGGATCTCTTTGAGAAGCTCGGCAGCCCGGACGCGTGTATCCATCTGGCTTGGCGCAACGGCTTCGTACACAACGCGCCGAACCACATGCGCGACCTGTCCGGCCATGTGCAGTTCTGCCAGACCATGATGGAGAGCGGCCTTCGCACGCTGTCCGTGATGGGGTCGATGCACGAGGTGGGCTATTGGGAGGGCGCGATCGACGAGAACACGCCCTGCAATCCGCTGTCGCAATACGGCGTGGCGAAGAACGCGCTGCGGCAAAGCTTGCTTTTGACGGCGCAGCAGACGCCGTGCAGCCTGCGCTGGCTGCGCGCGTTCTATATCACGGGGGATGAAGCCCGCTCAAGCAGCATCTTTGCGAAGATCATCGCCGCGGCGGCGGAGGGAAAGAAGGAATTCCCGTTTACCTCCGGCCGGAACAAATGCGACTTCATCGACGTGGATGAGCTGGCGAAGATGATCGTGGCCGCGACCCTGCAAAACGAGATCGAGGGCGTCATCAACGTCTGCACCGGGGAGCCGGTCTCGCTGGGCGAGCGCGTGGAGAGGTTCATCCGGGAAAACGCGCTGGATATTCGCCTGCGCTACGGCGCATATCCGGACAGGCCCTACGACAGTCCCGGCGTCTGGGGAGACGCGAGCAGGATTCGGCGGATCATGGAGAGGGAAGGTTAAAACCATCATATGATGCGAAGCATAGGATGGGGTCTGGGGACAATGTCCCCAGACAGGGTTTGGGGCGGTAGCCCCAACGTACCCCAATCGCGAAGCGATTGCAAAAAGGTAGCCCGGAAGCGAAGCGATCCCGGGCGGGTTGATCTTGAAAAGTCTCGACTCCTGCTTTTGCTTGCCCGGCATCATCTGCTGTCGGAGGGTGTAGATCATTTGATTTGAGATTAGCCTAGCCCCGCCCAACGCCGGTTGCCCGCCGAATTGCGCCGCACACTTTTTTGAAAAAAGGGGCTTGACAAGCTGTCAATCGCGAGTATAATGGGAGCTAAGCCGATGAAGTGGAGATAAAACTGTAAGCGCACGCACAGAGAGTCCGGGCAGCTGGGAACGGATCGAAAGCGGTACAGACAAATGGACCACGGAGGGCGCGGGGAAGGGCGAGCGCTTCGTCCATATACGCGACAGGGGCTTCCTGTTACAGAAGCGGGGAAGTGACAGCTTCCGACGAGGTGACCGGCTTTCGCCGGTAAACAAGGTGGCACCGCAAGATTGGTTCATTCCAGTCCTGTCCTTGTGAACAACGCAGGGACAGGGCTTTTTTCTGTCCCCGACAGCGGCCGTCGGCCGCGAAAACGACCGCCTTCGGGCAGAAAGAGAGGAAACCCTATGCAAAAGCGCGACGTATCGGTGGAGGAGAAGAAGGGCCTTCGCAACACCAAGAACCTGATTCTGGTCGGCGTCATGATGGCGGTGGGCGTGGTGCTGCGCCTGTTCGCCGGCGTCATCGCCGTGGGCAACATGCACCCCAACTTCCTGATCGCCACCTATTGCCTGTCCATCTTCGTCATCAAGCCCAACGTCAAGGAGGCCGCGATCATCGGCTTCATCAGCGGCGCCATCAGCCAGATCGGCACGAGCATGGCGTGGCTGGGTCTGGGCAGCGAGACGCTCGGCGCGATCGCCATGTGCCTGCTGCTCGCCCTGCCGCTGCCCAAGCTGGTCAAGCCGGTCGTCTGCACGTTCCTGGCCACGCTCGTCTCCGGCTTCGCCTTCACGGGGCTGGCGGCGCTCACCTACGCCAACCCCATGCCGGGCGCGCAGTTCGTGAGCATGTCCATGGTCACCATCGTGACCGCGCTGCTCAACATGGTCATCGTCACGGTGCTGAGCATCCCGGTCAACAAGGTGCTGGGAACCGAGGAGAACTGACAATCGGGCCGCGGCGGCTTCGCGCCGCCGCGGCCTTCTATTTGCAAAACGCACTGCAAACGCTTTGAGGTGGACATGATTTCAATCGACAACGTGACCTTCCGCTATCAGAATCAGCGCGGCGACGAGGCCGCGCTGAAGAACGTCTCCCTGACCGTGGAGGACGGCGAATTTTTGGGCGTCATCGGCACGAGCGGCGCGGGCAAGACCACGCTCGCGCTGGCGATGTGCGGCGTCGTCCCGCACGAGTTCAAGGGGGATTTTTACGGGGCCGTGCTGGTGGACGGCGAGGACACCGTCGAGCACGCGCCGTCGCACTTCGCGCGCAAGGTCGGCGAGGTGTTTCAGGACATCGACAGCCAGATGGTCGCCTCCGTCGTGGAGGACGAGATCCTCTTCGGCATGGAAAACTTCGGCCTGCCGCACGAGGAGATCGGCGCGCGGCTCGACCGCGTGCTGCGCGAGATGGGCATCGAGGCGCTGCGCGAGCGGAGCATCGCCAGCCTCTCCGGCGGGCAGAAGCAGAAGGTCGCCATCGCCGCGACGCTGGCTTTGGAGCCGCGCATTCTAGTGCTCGACGAGCCGACGGGCGAACTCGACCCGGAGAGCAGCCGCGAGATCTTCGCGCTGCTCAGGCGTCTGTGCGAGGAGAAGGGCATCACCGTGGTGATCGTGGAGCAGAAGATCAAGCTGCTGTGCGAATACGCGAAGCGCCTCATCGTGCTCGAGCGGGGCGAAATGCGCTTTGACGGCGCGCCGCGCGAGGTGATCGCGCATGTGGACACCTTTAAGTCTTTGGGTATCAACATCCCGCCCGTGGCCGAGCTTTCCGCGATCCTGCGGGAGGGCGGCGCATACGCGGGCGACGTCGCGCTCACGCTTCCCGAGGCGGAGCGCATGGCGCGGGAGGCGATGGCATGATCCGCTTTGAGGACGTTTCCTTCCATTATCCGCACACGCAGGCGTCCATCGAGGGGCTGAGCTTCCACATCGCCAAGGGCGAGTTCGTCGCGCTCATCGGCGCGAACGGCGCGGGCAAGAGCACGATCTCCCGCCTGTGCAACGGCCTTTTGCGGCCCAGCGCCGGGCGCGTGCTGCTGGACGGCGAGGACACGAGTCAGACGCCGACGAGCCGCCTCGCGCGCAAGGTGGGCTTCCTGTTCCAGAACCCGGACAGGCAGATCTGCGAAAACACCGTGCGCGAGGAGATCGCCTTCAGCATGAAGGCGCAGGGCTGGGACGAGCAGGCGATCGCCGGCCGGGTCGAGGAGATCCTCGCCGCGTTCGATCTGGCGGGCGACTGGTTCCCGTTCGAGCGCAGCCGGGGCGAGCGCCAGCGCATCGCGCTGGCGGGCGCGCTCGCCTGCGAGCCGCAGCTGCTCATCCTCGACGAGCCGACGACGGGCCTCGACTACCGCGAGTGCATCCGCATCATGGACTATGTGACCGCGCTCAACCGCGACAAGGGCGTGACCGTGCTGATGGTCAGCCACGACATGGAGCTGGTGCAGGACTACGCGCGGCGCGTGCTGGTGCTGGAGGGCGGAAAGCTCTTGGGCGACGGGGACGTGAAGCGCGTGATGAAGGACGAGGCGCTGCTGCGCAGCGCGCGCGTGCTCCCCGCGCAGATTCCCGCGCTGGCGCTGCGGCTGGGCGAGGGCTTTGAGGACGTGTACACGATCGCGGAGATGGCCGGGGCCATCCAAAAGCGCAGGGCGGAGGCGAGCCGATGAATCTACTGAGCGTCATGCCGGGCGACAGCTTCCTGCACCGGCTCAACCCGGTCACCAAGCTGGCGGCGGCGTTTCTCTACGGCATCGGCTGCATCCTGTGCGACAGCATCGCGATGGAGGTCGTCTTCATCCTGCTGATGCTGCTCATCTCGGCTTCGGCGGGTCTGCTCCCCCGCGCGCTCGCGCTGACGCGGCGGCTGCTCGTGCTGGGGCTGTTCATGTTCGTCATCCAGCTGCTTTTCGTGCGCACGGGCGCGCCGCTCTTGTCGCTGGGCGGGGTGACGCTGGTGACCACGGGCGGATTGCGCAGCGCGCTGCTGCTCAGCCTGCGCGTGGTCGCGACGATGCTGCCGCTGATGCTGTTTTTCGCCGTCACGCAGATGAACGACCTGTGCAACGCGCTGGTCAAGCGGCTGCATTTGCCCTACCGCTACGCGTTCATCATCACGACGGCGTTCCGCTTCGTGCCGCTGTTCTCCTCGGAGTTCGCCGAGATTCAGGACGCGCAGCGCGCGCGCGGCGTGGACTTTGAGACGAAGAACCTCGTGCGCAAGGTGAAGCTGGTCGCGCCGCTGTGCGTGCCGCTGCTGGTCTCCAGCCTCAAAAAGGTGAACAGCAGCGCGATCTCGGCGGAGCTGCGCGGCTTTGAAATGCGCGGCCGCGAGAGCGGCTACAAGGAATACCCGTTCGGCAAGAACGACGCGTTGGCGCTGGCGCTGCTGGTTTTGATGGTCGCGCTGTGCGCCGCGCTGCTGTGAGGAGGACGCGCACATGGATGCTGTGGTGAAGCTCAAATACGGCGAGGCGGCGCTTTCGGTGCCCATTCTCGGCGCGGCCTCGATCGAGGAGATCGCGCCGGACCCGATGCCGGAGATCGAAGATCTCTCGCGGGCGTTTCGCGCGGCGGTGGAGGAGGACGTCATCGGCAGCGCGCCGCTGCGCGAGGCGATCTCGCCGGAGGACGAGGTGACCATCGTCGTCTCGGACATCACGCGCAGCTGGATGCGGCAGGGCGACGTGCTGAACGTGCTGGGCCGCTACCTGCACGAGGAGATGGGCGTGCCGTTTTCGCACATCGTCGTGCTGATCGCGCTGGGCACGCACCGCCCCTCCACCGAGCGGGAGAAGGAGATCGTCGCGGGGGAGTACCTCTACCGCAATGCCGCGCAGGTCGTCGACCACGACTGCGACGCCCCGTGCGTTTTCATCGGCACGACCCGCCGGGGCACGCGCGTGGAGGTCGATCCGCTGACGGTCGGACGCAAGGTGATCGTCGTGGGCGGCACCGTCCACCACATGATGGCGGGCTTCGGCGGCGGCCGCAAGAACATCGTGCCGGGCGTCAGCTCGCGCCAGACGATCCGCGAAAACCACTGCCGCGCGCTCGACCCCAACCGGCCGCACAGCGACGCGCGCGTGGGCTGCGGGCTGCTCGCGGATAACCCCATCCACGAGGACATGGCCGAGGCGGCGGCGCTGCTGCCCACGGCGTTCAGCGTGAACATCGTCATCGCCGCAAACGGCAGGCACAGCGGCCTGTTCTGCGGCGCGCTGGACGAGGCGTGGCGGGCGAGCTGCGACTACCAGCGCCGCTGCTACGAGAAGGACATCGCCTACGAGGCGGACGTCGTCGTCGTCTCCAGCGGCGGCGCGCCCAAGGACATGAACCTGTATCAGGGCTGCAAGGGCATGCTCAACGCGATGCGCGCGCTGAAGCCCGGCGGCGAGATGCTCTGGCTGTGCAAGTGCCCGGAGGGCTGCGGCGCGCCGGACTACACCGCGTGGCTGAAGCCGCTCAGGGAGGGCCGCCTCGACGAGGCGCTGCGCGCGGACTTCACCATCGGCGGCTTCATCTTCTACCTCACGGTGGAGACGCTGCAAAAGGGCCGCTGCTCCATCCTGACCGAGATCGGCGAGGACGTCGCCGGGCCGATGGGCATGCGCGCCTATCGCGATCTGGACGCGATGCTCGCCAGCGTCGATTTCACCGGAAAGCGCGTCTACGTCATCCCCAGCGGCGGCAGCGTCGTGCCGATGCTGCGCTGACGCGCTCCTCTGCCATTTCCTGCCGCCTCCTTCGCCGCGCTTGCATCTTTGGCGCGCTTGAGGTATACTGTATCTAACGCGCGGGAGAGGAGGAATGGCCGTGACCGGGATCTGGAGGCCCGTCGCCGTGTACGCGTCGGCGCTGCTGCCCTTTATCGAGAGCCGAGGCTCCGTGCTGCTCGCGCGGGTGCTGAACCTGCCCGTGCGCCTGTCCAGCGCGCTCTCCATCGCCGGATCGTACACGCCGGTGCCGTTCCTGCTCTACGCGAAGAAAAGCCCCAAGCTTCAAAGCATCAAGAAAAAGGAACCTCCGGAGAACGTGCGCAGGCTCGTGCGGCAATACGGCTGCTGGGCGCTGCTCGTGCTCATCGCGATGCCGTTCACGGGGCTGGGCTGCTGGCTGGGCGCGATCATCGCCCGCGCGATGCGGCTGGACAGGCGTAAGTCCGCCGTGTCCATCTTCATCGGCAACGCGATCGCCGTGCTGCTGATGACGGGCTGCCTGTCCGGCGTCTGCGCCGCGGCCAAGGGGCTGCTTGGTTTGCTCTAATACTTTTTTCAGGTAAAACCTTTGGATGGGGTCTGGGGACAATGTCCCCAGACAGGGTTTGGGGCGGTAGCCCCAACGTACCCCAAATCGCGAAGCGATTGTAAAGAGCAGCCCGGAAGCGAAGCGATCCCGGGCGGGTTCATCATGAAGGGTTGCGTTATCCAGCCTTTGCTTGCTCGCATAACCCATGACAGAATGGCTCGATCATTTGATTTGAGAATGATATAAGAATTTCGATTGGACGCCCGGCTGAAAAGCAGGGCGTTTTTTGCCGTGCAAATGAGCGCGAAACGCCGACTGTCGGCCTCGAGCAAATAGGTTAGCCGCCCGCCAAAGCTATTCGGAAATGGAGACGGGCACCGCCCGCGGCCACTGGCGCACCGTTTGCCCGCGGCCGCGTGCGCAATAGTGCATCATTAGCCCAAAGTCTTTCGGAGATGGAAGCGGGCACTGCCCGCCCGCCCGCCTATGGGCAAAATGAATAGGAAAAACCGCGTATTTTCGGCCTTGTTCTGTCTTGCCAACCGCGCGCGCGTGCGCTATACTGTGCGCGAAAATCAAAGGCGGAGGTGCGCGCTTTGTCCCAAGGAAAGGTCAAGGATCTGACGGTCGGCTCGCCGACGCGGCTCGTGCTCGGCTTTGCCGGGCCGCTGCTGTTCGGCTTTCTGTTCCAGCAGTTTTATAGCTTTGTCGATACCGCGATCGTCGGCCGCTATCTGGGCGCGCAGGCGCTGGCGGCGGTCGGCTCCACAGGCTCGCTCAACTTTTTGATTCTGGGCTTCTGCATGGGGCTTTGCTCGGGCTTCTCCATCCCGGTCGCGCAGGCGTTCGGTGCGAAGGATGAGCGCGCGCTGCGCCGCTACGTCGCCAACGCCGTGTACCTGTGCGCGGCGATCTCGGCGCTGATGGCCGTGCTCACCGGCTGCCTCAGCCCGGCGCTGCTGCGCCTGATGAACACGCCCGAGGAGATCATGCAGGGCGCGGTCGAGTATATCCAGCTGATCTTTTTCGCCATCCCCGTGACCGTCGCCTACAATATGGCCGGAGGCGTGATGCGCTCGCTGGGCGATAGCCGCACCCCGGTCGTCTTCCTCGCGCTGGCCTCGCTGGTGAACGTCGCGCTCGACCTGCTGTTCATCCTCAACTTCCACATGGGCGTGCGCGGCGCAGCGCTGGCGACGGTCATCAGCCAGTTCGCCTCGGGCGTCGGCTGCATCGCCGTGCTCACGCGCCGCTATCCCGTGCTGCGCATGGAGCGTGGCGACGCGCGCTTCTCCGGCGAGCACGCCAAACGCCTGCTGGGCATGGGCATCCCCTTCGGGCTGCAATTCACGATCACCGCCGTCGGCTCTGTGGTCGTGCAGACGTCCGTCAACGCGCTGGGCACGGCCGCCGTCGCCGCCGTCACCGCGGGCGCCAAGATCAGCAACTTCTTCGCCTGCATGTTCGACGCCCTCGCCACGACCATGACGACCTTCGCCGGGCAGAATATCGGCGCGCGCAAGCTCTCCCGCGTGGACGAGGGCCTGCGCGCGACGGGGCGCATCGGCTGCGTCTACTGCGTGGCGACCGTGGCCGTCGTGCTGCTGTGGGGGCGCGACCTCATCGGCCTGTTCGTCAGCGCGGAGGAGACGCAGGTGCTCTCCCTCGCGTATCAATTCCTGCTCATCAACAGCGTGTTCTATATCCCGCTGCTGCTGGTCAACATCGTGCGCCTGACGATACAGGGCATGGGCTTTACCCGGCTGGCGATGTTCGCGGGCCTCTCCGAGATGATCGCCCGCACGCTGGTCGCGCTGCTGCTCGTGCCGCCGCTGGGGTATATCGCCGCGTGCTTCGCCAACCCCGCCGCATGGTTCGCCGCCGACGCGTTCCTCATCCCGTGCTACCTGCGCTGCCGCCGCACGCTGCACGGCCGCCTGTTCGGCGTCGCTCCCGAGCCGGACGAGGAGCAGCCCGCGCCGCGCCGGGAAAAGCGCCCGCGCCCCTGCCTGTGCCGCCCGCGCGCGACGCACTGACCGCCGGAAAGCACGCCCTCCCTTCGCCGAAAGACGGCGGGGGAGGGCGTTTTTTGACGGAGCGCGCGCAAAGCCCTTGTGCTCTTGCGCGCATTGCTGGTATACTGAAGGAAAACCTGCGCCCGCGTAGCGAGGACGGGAAATCATGCGGACGCCGGAATACGAAGGGAGAGCGAAGGATATGTCCATGGAGAGCGATCGGGTGCGGGCGCAGTTCGCGCAGGGGGACGCCAAGCGCGACGCGGGGCTGACCACGCCGCCGGATGTGACGCGCTATGACGACATCGTCTACGGGGAGGACGCCGTCTGGCAGGCGCTGGACGTCTACCGCCCGAGGGCGGCTGCCGGGCGGACGCTCCCGGTGATCGTCAGCGTACACGGCGGCGCGTGGGTGTACGGCAGCAAGGAGGTCTACCAATTCTACTGCATGAGCCTCGCGCAGCGCGGGTTTGCCGTGGTCAATTTTTCCTATCGGCTCGCGCCGGAGCATCCGCATCCCGCGCAGCTGCAGGACATCGGGCTGGCGCTCCAGTGGGTGATCGCCAACGCCAACGCATACGGGCTGGACACCCGCAACGTCTTCGCCGTGGGCGACTCCGCCGGGGCGCACCTGCTCGCGCTGTACTGCGCGCTGTGCGCGAATCCCAAGCGGGCGGCGGCGTGGGACGTGGCCACCCCGCTGCGCCCGCGCGCGGTGGCGCTCAACTGCGGCAAGTACCGCATGCAGGGCGACGGCCCGGACGACACGACCGTCGGGCTGATGGCGGACTTCCTGCCGGGAGGCGGCGCGGAATGGGAGCTGCGGGAGATCGACGTGCCGTCGCAGGTGACGGACGCGTTCCCGCCCGCATTCCTGATGACCGCCAACAACGACTTTTTGAAGGCGCAAAGCCCGCTGCTCGCGCGCGCGCTGCTGGAAAACGGCGTGCCGTTCGCGCTGCGCGTCTGCGGCGATGCAAAGGAGCCGCTCGGGCACGTCTTCCACTGCGATATGCGCTCCGCCGCCGCCGCGCGCATCAACGACGCGGAATGCGCGTTCTTCAGGGAATTCCTCGTCTGAGATCGCGGGGGCGACCAGCTCGCCAAGGCCGTGCGCGCCGCCTATGAGGCGCAGCGGGCGGGAGCCTAAGCGGAATAGAAAGCGGGGGCCGGTTTTGAAGATCGGCCCCCGCTTTGCGCGCGTCACGCCCGCTTGCCCGCGGCGCAGCGCCGCAGCGCCAGCATCCCCAGCAGGCAGAAGGCCGCGCCCAGCAGCATCGCGGCGCGCAGGTCGAGGTCGGCGAGACGCCCGAAGAGCAGGTTCGCGCCGACGCCGAGCAGGTCGCCCAGCAAGGCGCACATGCTCAGCGCGGTCGCGCGGTCGCTCGTCGTGATCGCGCGGTTTTGCAGCGATGCGCCCAGCGGAGCGGCGAGGCTCCCGCAGACGGCGATCGTCAGCACGCCCGCGACGGACAGCGCCGCCCCGCGCGTGGCGGCGAGCAGCAGGCAGCACAGCGCGCTGAGGCCGAAGAGCAGCGTCCCAAAGCGCCGGGGATGTAAAAGCTGGGTGAGCGACGCCGAGAACGCGCTCGTCAGCGCGGCGAGCGTGGTCAGCAGATACGCGGCGGAGATGAGCCGGGGCGGCATGCCCGCGCGCGCATATTGGAGTTGGTTCAAAAAGACGGTGACGATCTGCTGCACCTCCCCGAGCAGCGCGAAGGCGGCGACGCAGCGCAGCAGCTCGCGGTCGCGCAGCGTATCCCGCAGAACGCCCAGCGAGCGGCGCAGCGACGGCCGCTCGCCCGGGGAGGCGGCGCGCGTTTCCCGTAAAAGCGGCGTGAGCAGCGCCGCGACGCCGTAGCTGACGGCGGTCAGCAGCGCGGAAAGACGCATGTCGTCCCCGATAAGCAGCGCGTAGACGGCGGTGGAGCAGAGCAGCCCCGCCGTGCCGAGGCTCGCGCACAGGCCGAACGCGCGCTGCGCGTCCTCCTCGCCGCAGGAGGCGACGATCAGGCTCTCGTCCACGCCCGACAGGCCCGAGGTGACCACGGCGAGCAGCGCGCGCTCCGCGAGGAACCCGCCAAAGCCGCTTGCCCGCCAGAAGACGAGCTTGGAGAGGAAGAACAGCGCGTTGCAGGCGATCATCGTGCGGCGGTAGCCGATGCGGTCGGCCAGCACGCCCCACGGCAGCTCCAGCGCGAGGGAGAGCGCGAACGATGCGCTCTCGATGAGCGTGATGTCAAACACCGAGAGGCCCGCGGCCTGCCGGTACAGCGTCGCGACGGACGCATAAAAAACCATACCCTGAAAGAAGGATATGGCATATAAAACCTTGAGGTTGCGCCTCATGTTCATGCACCTATCCTATCGATCGATTTGAAGACGTCCCCAAACGCCGTGTGCTTCGCGCGGCGTCAGCTTGTCAAAGATTCTTTCTTCCCCGAAGGGGGGGAGGAAGAACGCCTCTCCTCGTTTCAAAGATCGCCCAGTCTTTCTGCCATGGCAACCGGGCGCTAAAGAGGAAGCGTTTTTTTAGCAGACTGACGCGGTGCGCTTCGCGCGGCGTCAGCTTGCCAAAGATTCTTTCTCCCCCGAAGGGGGAGGAAGAACGCTTCTCCTCGTTTCAATGATCGCCCAGTTTTTCTGTCATGGCAACCGGGTGTCTAAGAGGAAGCGTTTTTTAACAGACTGACGCGGTGCGTTTTGCGCGGCGTGCGGCATGGACGAACATCAAATCGGACGGCGCATGAGCGAACCTCCTTTGCGGATTTCACGCGGAATTATACCACGGGATGAGGGCGCGGTCAAGGGGCGGAGCCGGGCCGCCGGACGGCCTGTGCGCAGCCTCCCGGACGCAAAAATCCGGGAGGCATTTTGCGCTTTGGCGCAGCGCGAAGCGGCTCCATAATCGTCAGTTGTTGTCTTTTCATTTCCCATCGGCTGCATGTGTGTACGATTTTTGTGCGCATTTCACGAGAGAAGTTCTATCTTCCATCAAATATAGCAGAAAAATTGGAATAATTTGTTGACAATTCCCAATTATTATGGTAATCTTTTTATTTAGATAGGGCAATGAGAAGAACATAGGGACATCAAAGTCGAATAGAATGGACATAGAATTGGTTGTTTGAACACACAAAATCAGATCGCGTGAAATCGTGTCGCGCGGCGCGCCGCGCCCGCGGGAAGCGATGGATAAAGAAACGTATTGTATGGGTTCTCGAGAGACAGGCCGAAGCTCGTTTTGCGGAGACCGCCGAGGGGAACGGCGCGGGCATTTCGCTTCGGGCGTTGCCTGTGCCCGGCTGAGACGCGAAGGCTCGGATGGGGAGGAATCGACATGAAGAAGAGATGGATTTCCACGCTGCTGACGGCTCTGATGCTGATCAACAACGTCGTAAGCCCGATCGCGGCGGTGGCGGAAGAGATTGCGCCCGTCGTGATCGAGGAGACGGCGCCGGAGGAGAGCAACCCGGCCCCGGTCGAGGTGGAAGCGCCGCCTCCCGCGAAGGAAGAGCCGCCTGCGCCTGCGCCCGACCCGGCTCCTGTCGAGAACAAGGAAGAGCCGCCTGCGCCCGCGCCTGATCCGGCTCCATCCGAGGACAAGGAAGGGCCGTCCGCGCCCGCGGAAGACCCGGCTCCCTCCGAGGATAAGGAAGAGCCGTCTGCGCCTGCGGGAGATCCGTCCGGCGACGAAGGCGACGGCGAGCTGTCTGCGGAGCCGTCCACGCCTGCCGATTCTCCGGCCGCCGACGAGACGGAGGCGACGCCCGAGCCGGAGCTGACCGAAGCGCCGGCCGAGGAGCCGACCGAAGAACCGACCGACAGTCCGTCGGCCTCGCCGGAGGCCTCCGTGGAGCCGGCCGAAACGCCGACGCCGGAGCCGACCGAAGAGCCGGCCCCGGAACCGACGCCCGCGCCGTTCCTGCGTGGCTACGCGTCGATCTGCGGCAAGACCGTCGTCTATGAGGAGCACGACCTGCCCGAGGACGCGCTTTCGAGCCGCGAGCTGGGCGTGCTCGAGGACGGCCAGCTCGTCTACGCCGTCGAGCGCTTCGGCGAGGGCGTCTCCGACGACGAGTGGATGCGCATCGCGTTCGCCGTCGATCTGGGCGAGGAGGAAGCGCGCGTCCAGCAGGGCTTCGTACACGCGAGCGACCTGCTGCCCGTCGCCGAGGAGGAGATCGAGAGCCTCGTCTGGCAGCTTTCCAACGATGAGGACAGCGTCGCGTTTGGCAGCCATCCGCTGACGCCCATCGCGTTCACCTATCATGAGGGAAAAGCGCCCGAGATCACCGAGGAACCCACGCCCGAACCCACCACCGAACCGACGCCCGAACCCGACCCCGTGACGCTGGAGCTGACCCTCAGCGCCGGCTTCGCCTTCGTCGGGGACGCCGTCGAGGGCAGCCTGAGCGCGCAGGGCGGCGCGGGCGCGCTGAGCGTCATCTATGGCGCGAGCGTCGATGGACAGCCCGTTGGAGAGAAAACAGACCCGCGGTCTGTGACCGAGGGAACCGATACGTTTGCCTATGTTCCGACCGCCCCGGGCGCGTACACCGTGTACGCCGAGGCGACGGATGAGGCCGGGCAGACCGCGACCGCCGAGGCGTCCCTGCTCGTCGCCGAGCACGACGTGACCTCCCTGCCGTCGCTGCTCGACGCGGCCGCGAGTGCCGCGACAAGCGGAGACTGGCGCAAGGATCTCGTCGCCGTCGCGCTGTCGCAGCTCGGCTACGCGCCCAGCGAGACCGACTTCATCCTCACGCCCGAGGGCGGCCGCGCCGCGTATTGCGCCTATGCCGATTGGGCGGGCGACGCCTATGCTGCCGATTGGAGCGACGCGTTCGTCGCGTTCTGCCTCGCGCAGGCGGGCGTGAGCGCGCTTTCCTCGAGCGCAGATGTCGACAGTCTGCTCTCCGCGGCCAAGGCGGCGGACGCCTTCCGCACCGCCGATGAATATACGCCTGCCGCGGGCGACATCGTCTTCCTGAGCGGCGACGCGACCCGCGCCGCCATCGTCGAGGCGGTCTCCGGCTCCGGCGCGCTGCGCGTCGTCGAGGCGGGCGAGGCCGTCGTGAGCGCTTCCTATGATGTGAATGACGCGGCGATCATCGGCTACCTCGACATGACCGCGCTGATGCTTCATGCGGGCGTGCTGTCGCCGCTGAGCGCCGAATTCACCGCGCCCGTGCGCTCCACGTTCGTCGGCGAGACCGTCGAGCTGAGCCTGAACGTCGAGGGCGGCGACGGCGAGCTGACCGCGACCTACTCGATCACCAGCGACGCCGAAACGGAGGAAACAGACCAGCAGTCTGCACCGCCCTCGTTCTTCGACGACGGCCCGATGATCTTCGATGAATCCTACGGCGGCGACGCTTCCAACGAAGCCGAACCGGAACCCGACGCGGTGCAGACCGTCGAAGGCGGGGCGGACGTCTACGCCTTCACGCCCACCGCGATGGGCGACTACACCATCCTCGCCTCCGTCACCGACGCTGCTGGGCAGACCGAGACGCACAGCGTGACGCTCCCGGTCGCCGAGCACGACACGACCTCGCTGGCCGAGTGGCTGGCGAAGGCCGAGGCCGCGCTGCACACCGGCGTGTGGAGCGCCGACGTCGTCGCGGTGGCGATGACGCAGCTCGGCTACGCGGAGAGCCAGACCGACTTCATCGTGGGCGACGACGATCTGCGCCACGCCTACTCCATCTATGGCGACTGGTACGGCACCAACTACCAGCCGTGGGACGCGGAGTTCGTCTCCTTCTGCCTGACGCTGGCGGGTGTGCCCGAGGATGCGATCCCGCGCGCGGGCGAGGCTGGCGGCCTGCGCTCCGGCATCACCAACAAGCAGGCCTATGTGGACGCGGCGGACTACCAGCCCGCAGCGGGCGACGTGGCGTTCATGGCGGACGGCGGCGTGGCGATCGTGGCGTCCGTGGAGGGCGACGCGGTGACGCTGAT
>CANRLC010000015.1 GCA_947631405.1 uncultured Clostridia bacterium
ACTCTATACAAGAATGGCAACGGCGTGGAGCAGGACTACACGCAAGCATTAGAGTGGTATCAGAAGGCAGCGGAGCAAGGAAATGCACACGCGATGTTTAATCTTGGCCTTCTATACGAGAATGGCAACGGTGTAGAGCAGGACTACACGCAAGCATTAGAGTGGTATCAGAAGGCAGCGGAGCAGGGAAATACAAGCGCGATGTTTAATCTCGGCCTTCTATACAAGAATGGCAACGGTGTAGAGCAGGATTATACGCAAGCGGCCGAATGGTACCAGAAGGGTGCGGAGTTGGGAGATGCAAACGCAATGAACAATCTCGGCCTTCTATACGAGAATGGCAACGGTGTAGAGCAGGATTATACGCAAGCGGCCGAATGGTACCAGAAGGGTGCGGAGTTGGGAGTTGCAAACGCAATGAACAATCTCGGCACTCTATACAAGAATGGCAACGGCGTGGAGCAGGACTACACGCAAGCATTAGAGTGGTATCAGAAGGCAGCGGAGCAAGGAAATGCACACGCAATGAACAACCTCGGCATTCTATACGAGGGTGGCAAGGGCGTAGAGCAGGACTATGCGCAAGCGGCCGAGTGGTATCAGAAGGCTGCGGATCAGGGAAATGCAAACGCGATGTTTAATCTTGGCCTTCTATACGAGAATGGCAACGGTGTAGAGCAGGACTACAAACAAGCGGCTGAATGGTATCACAAAGCGGCGGATCTATATTGGAAAGCAGCGGATTGATGAAATACGGAAGCAATGGCAATCTCAGTATGCGAGACGAGAAGGGCAACCGTTGCTTTGGCAAGCTCTAGCGTTAGCGCGACGGCCTCGGCGTGGCGTTCTCCGAACGTCGATGGCGGGGGAGACGTATCCGGTGGCGAGCGTTGCCATGGGATAGAGCGCAAGTGAGGATTCCGGCGGCGCGCCGTCTCCTTTGCGGAGGCGGCGCGCCGCTACGCCTCCGCAAGCACGCTCATGCATGGCCCGGTGACGGGCGAGCGCGCGAGGAGGCCGGCGAAGGGCTGGGAGAGCGCGGCGCTAGCGCAGAAGATCCCCTGCTCGGCGGTCGCGCAGCGCGCCGTGGGCAGCGGATGCGCGCGCTCGGGGCGAATGGCGGCGGTCAGACGGCGCGCGAAAAGCTCCGGCGCGGCGCGGCGCAGGAACGTGTGCGGATGGGTGAGCGGCAGCGTCTCTTCCTGTTCGGGCAGCGCGCGCAGCAGCGGCACGGGCAAAAACAGCGCGTCCAGAGGATCGGCCTGCGGCGCGCTCTCCGCAGCGGCGGGCAGCGTCTCGGGCGGCGCGCCCTCCCAAGCGCGCAGCGACGCGCGAAGCAGCGCCGCCAGCGGGCCGCGAGCGGGGAGACCGCGCGCGCGCAGCGCGAACGCCTCGATTTGCGCGGGGAGCGGCCGCAGCACGGCGTCGCACGCGCCCATGCGCTCGCGCAGGAGCTGCGCGCAGGAGAGCAGCGCGGCGCGGTCGGCTGGGGAGATCGGCTCCGCCACTTCTCCCAGCAGCGATTGCGCCTGCGTCGCGGCGTCGTCCGCCTCGCGCAGGCCCAGCAGCAGCTCGGCGCACAGCGCGAGCATCCGGCGCGGGGCGGGCATCGCATCGTTGATGCTGCCGCCGGAGAGAGCCTCGGCGGCCATCTCTTGCAGGCGCGCTTGCTCCTCGGGCGCGAGCGGGATGCGCTCCCGGCGCGGGGAGGCCAGCGCGGGAAAGAGCAGCGGCGCACCGAGCCAGAGCAGCGCGACGGCGACGGACGGCGCGGCCGCGCCCGCCCCGGCAAAGCCCGCCGCCAGCAGCGCCGCCCCGCAGAGCGAGCAGCCCGACGCGCCGCGAAGGCCCTGCGGCACGCGGGGGCGCAGCAGCGGGGCGCGGGCAAAGCGCTCGTCGAGGAAGGCTTGCAGCGCGAGCGCGGCGTGCGCGGGCAGCAGCGCCGTGCGCACGAGCGCGCCCGGCAGCAGGCGCGGGCGGACGAGGGCCGGGAACTCCGGCAGCGCGACGGCGGCGGCGGCCAACGCGGGCGCGCCCAGCGCGCCGGAGAGCAGCAGCAGCGCGACCTGCATCGCGGGCAGCAGCGCCGCGGCCATCGCAAGCCGCGCGGCGGGCAGACCGTGCGCGGCCCGATCGCGGGAAAAGGCGCGGCGCATCGCGCGGCGCAGGCGGATGTCCGCCCGCGAGAGCAGGCCGTCCACGCCGAGCGGCGCGTCATGCACGAAACGGCAATCCTCCGCGACATAAGCGGGCGACAGCGGCAGCCCTTGCGCCAGCGCGAGCAGCGAGGCCGGGCCGTAGAGCGCCGGATCGCCGCCCGGCAGGCGCAGCGCAACCGGCGCGAGCCGCGCGTTTTCGCCCGCCTCGAGCGGCGAGAGGGAAAAGCCCGCGCGCAGCAGGCTCGCCAGCGCGCAGTCCGCCTGCGCAAGCGGAGGCAGCACCCGCGCGAGGACGGGCCGCTCCACCGCGCGCGCTGCTAATCGCCTTCCCGCGAAGCCGCCGCCGGGCAGGGGAAGCGGCGCGGCATGGCGCAGCGCCTTGAGCATCCGTCCGGGCGTGTCCGGCGCGCAGGAAAAGCCGTCCGGCACGAAGAGCATCGCGTCGAATCGGCCCATGATCGCCGCCGGGGCGAACGTCTTGACCTCGAAGGCCGCGTCCTCGCGGCCCAGCGTGAGCATCGCGGCGACGACGGCCTCCGCCGCGCGCGGCTGCGCCGCACCAAGATACGCGCGCGCCGCATCGTCCCACGCGCGCCGCCGCACGAGCAGGAAAAAGCGCCCCGGCGCGCGCGCGTTCATCGCCATCACGCCGGATTGCAGCCGGCGCGTCGCCGCGCCGTCGTCCCAGTCCCGCGCGGCGGAGGAGGCGGGCAGATCGCAAAACAGCAGCGCGCAGCCCCCGCCCGCGGCCAGCCTGCGCAGGCGGCGCAGCGCGCCATCCGCCTCCTCGCGCGTTCCCACCGTCGCGTGCAGCACGCGCAACAGGCGCTCCTCCATGGCGCATCCTCCTCTCGCGCGGGATGTCTTTCCCGCCATTTTGCCCCGCAACGGCGCGCCGCATGCGCGCGGGGTTCGGCGCATACGCTGAATATCGGGGCTTTGCGCGCCGCAAGGGGCGCAAAAAGGGGCAGAGCTTCGCAAGAAAAAGCGCCAAAAACGTCGTTTGGGATTGTTTTCCCGTTATGGGCGTGCTATAATATAAGGTAGCGCTTTGGGCTATCCCTGAACGCATCCAGATGAGGAGGAGCAAAAGAGCATGAGCAGCACCGTTACCAAGCTTTCCAGCAATCGGGTGAAGCTGACCTTTGACGTAGACGCCGCGACCTTCGACGAGGCGATGAACAAGGCGTACCTCAAGCTGCGCGGCCGCGTCAACGTGCCGGGCTTCCGCAAGGGCAAGGCGCCGCGCAAGCTGATCGAGAATTATTACGGCGAGGGCGTCTTCTACGACGAGGCGTTCGAGCTGGTGTTCGACGAGGTCTACGGCCCCGCCGTGACCGAGCATGGTCTCGAGGTCGTAGACCGCCCGGAGATCGACATCACCCAGATCGGCGCGGGGCAGAACCTGCAATTCACCTGCACCGTCTACGTCAGCCCCGACGTGACCCTCGGCGAGTACAAGGGCGTCGAGGTGAAGCGCAAGCACACGGCCGTCACCGACGAGCAGGTGGACGCGCGCGTCGAGCAGGATCGCCAGAAGCAGGCCGCCGAGGTCGCCGTCGAGGATCGCCCCGTCAAGGAGGGCGACACGGTGGGCCTCGACTACGCCGGCACCGTGGACGGCGTCGCCTTTGCGGGCGGCACCGCGCAGGGGCAGACGCTCAAGATCGGCTCCCACAGCTTCATCCCCGGCTTCGAGGAGCAGATGATCGGCATGAAGCTGGGCGAGGAGAAGGATCTGAACGTCACCTTCCCCGAGGAGTATCACGCCGAGGAGCTGAAGGGCAAAGCCGCCGTCTTCCATGTGAAGGTCAACTCCATCACCGAGACGCAGCTCCCGGCGCTGGACGACGACTTCGCCAAGGACATCAGCGAGTTTGACACGCTCGATGAATACAAGAAGGACATCCGCGCCAAACTGGAAGCTCAGGCGGCCGAGCGCGACGAGAACGAGTTCACGAACGCCGTGCTCGACAAGGTCGTGGAGAACGCGACCGTGGACATCCCGGAGGCGATGATCGAGCGGCAGATCGACTCCATGATGCGCGACTTCGAGTACCGCCTCGGCGCGCAGGGCCTCAAGCTGGCCGACTTCATCAAGTACACCGGGCAGGACGAAAAGGCCTTCCGCGCCGGCTACCGCGAGCAGGCCGAGCGCAGCGTGAAGGCGCATCTGGTGCTCAGCGCGATCGAGAAGGCCGAGGCCATCGACGCGACGGAGGAGGAGATCGACGCGCAGATCGCGCAGTTCGCCCCGCAGAGCGGCAAGAGCTTTGACGAACTCAAGGCGTCGCTCTCCGAGACCGACCGCGGCTACTTCAAGGCCGACGCCATCCGCGACAACGCGATCAAGTTCCTCGTAGAGAACGCCAAGGCGGTCAAGGAGACCAAGGCCGCCAAGGAGCCGAAGGCCGAGAAGGCCGACAAGCCCGCAAAGGCGGCGAAGGCCGACAAAGCTGAAAAGGCCGAAAAGAGCGCCAAGGAGCCGAAGGCCCCCAAGAAGACCAAGGAGCCGAAGGCCCCGAAGGAGACCAAGGCGGACAAGTGAGCATGGCCGCAGGAGGGAGCAGCATGGCAAACAACTACTACTTTGAGCCGAGCGTGATCGAGAAAACGCCCTACGGGGAGCGCTCCTACGACGTGTACTCCCGCCTGCTCAAGGATCGCGTGATCTTTCTGCGCGGCGAGGTGAACGAGGCGCTGGCCAACAGCATCGTGGCGCAGCTGCTGTTTCTGGAGATGGAAGACCCGGACGCCGAGATCTCGATGTACATCAACAGCCCGGGCGGCAGCGTCACCGACGGCATGGCGATCTTCGACACGATGCGCTACATCAAGCCGAAGGTGCGCACGGTGTGCTTGGGGATGGCCGCGTCGATGGGCGCGTTCCTGCTGATGGCGGGCGAGCCGGGCATGCGTCTGGCGCTGCCCAACGCCGAGGTGATGATTCACCAGCCCAGCGGCGGCGCGCAGGGACAGGCGACCGACGTGCAGCGCCACGCGGAATGGCTGCTGCGCACCAAGAAAAAGATGAACGCGCTGATGAGCGAGATGACCGGCCAGCCGCTGGAAGTTATCGAGCGGGACGTCGAGCGCGACACCTTCATGACCGCGCAGGAAGCGCTCTCCTACGGCATCATCGACAAGATCTATGAGCCGCGCAGCAAGACCAACTGAGGTGCGAAATGCCAAGAGATAAGGACGACATCATCAAGCCGCGCATGGCGCGCTGCTCCTTCTGCGATAAGACGCAGGATCAGGTCAGGCGCATCATCGCGGGCAACGGCGTGTACATCTGCGACGAGTGCATCGCCCTGTGTCAGGAGATCATCGCGGACGATCTGGGCACCGCGCCCAGCCAGGAGCCGCAGGATCTCCCCAAGCCCATGGAGATCAAGGCCGTGCTCGACGAGTACGTCGTGGGGCAGGAGAAGGCCAAGCGCGCGCTCGCCGTGGCGGTTTACAACCACTACAAGCGCATCGGCGAGCCGCACCGCCGCGGCGACGTGGAGCTGCAAAAGAGCAACATCGTCATGCTCGGCCCGACGGGCTGCGGCAAGACGTTCCTCGCGCAGTCCCTCGCCAAGATCCTCAAGGTGCCCTTCGCCATCGCGGACGCGACCAGCCTCACCGAGGCGGGCTACGTCGGCGAGGACGTCGAGAACATCCTGCTGCGCCTCATCCAGAACGCCGACTACGACATTCAGGCGGCGCAGCGCGGCATCATCTACATCGATGAGATCGACAAGATCGCGCGCAAGGGCGAGAATCCGTCGATCACCCGCGACGTCTCCGGCGAGGGCGTGCAGCAGGCGCTGCTCAAGATCATCGAGGGCACGGTCGCCAGCGTGCCGCCGCAGGGCGGGCGCAAGCATCCGCATCAGGAGTTCATCCAGATCGACACGACCAACATCCTCTTTATCTGCGGCGGCGCGTTCGACGGCATCGACAAGATCATCGAGCGCCGTCAGGGCGCGGGCGGCATGGGCTTCGGCGCGGAGGTACACAGCAAGCAGAAGGGCAACATCGGCCGCGTGCTCGCCGACATCCGCCCGGAGGATCTGCTGAAGTTCGGCCTCATCCCCGAGTTCGTCGGCCGCTTGCCGATCATCGTGACGCTGGACGGCCTCGACGAGGAGGCGCTCGTGCGCATCCTCACCGAGCCGCGCAACGCGCTGGTGAAGCAGTATAAGCGCCTCGTCGAGATGGACGGCGTGGAGCTGGAGTTTGAGGACGCTGCGCTTTCGGCCATCGCCAAACAGGCCATCGCCCGCAAGAGCGGCGCGCGCGGCCTGCGCGCGATCATCGAGGACGCGCTGATGGGCGTGATGTTCGATCTGCCCAGCCGCACGGACGTGGCCCGCGTGATCGTCACCGAGGACACGGTGACACGCGGCGCTGCGCCGACGCTCGTGCCGGGCGAACCCAAGCGCAAGGCCATCGCCGGGAAGACCCGCCGCGACAGCGACGGCGCCGCCGCCCGCAGGCCGTCGGTCTCTTAAAACCCAAAACAAACGCGCAGCGCGCGCCGGATGCCCGGCGCGCGCTTTGACATTTTCTGCGGGCAGGAGTTGGCGGCGCGAAAGTTGCAAAACGGGCGACATTCGGGTATAATGAAATCGCCCGCTTCTGTGTCCTTTCGCGGGCAAGGAGGGAATGCTATGGCTCGAAACACCCGAAAAAAGCGCACTCAGCCCGTGACGCTGCCGCTGCTGCCGCTGCGTGGGCTGATGGTGTTTCCGTATATGGTGCTGCATTTCGACGTCGGCCGCCGCAAGTCCGTGGCGGCGCTCGAGCACGCGATGCTGGACGATCAGCGCGTGTTCCTCGTCGCCCAGCGCGATATGGAGGTCAGCGACCCGGACGTGGGCGACCTCTACCACGTCGGCACGATCGCGCTGGTCAAGCAGGTCTTGAAACTCCCCGGCGACAACATCCGCGTGCTGGTGGAGGGCAAGAGCCGCGCCATCCTGCGCGCGGTTACGCAGGAGGAGCCGTACTTCGAGGGCGCGCTCGACGAGCTGCTCCCCGCCGCCGTGCCCGCCTCCATCGAGACCGACGCGTTGCTGCGCACCGCGCATAGCTGCTTTGAGGAGTTCTGCCGGATGAGCGGGCGCATCTCCGGGGAGACGATGCAGTCCGTGATGGAGATCGAGGATCCCGGCCAGCTCGCCGACGTCATCGCCGCGAACGTGCTGACCAAGGTCGAGGATCGCCAGCAGGTTCTGGAGGAGTTTGACAGCCTCGCCCGGCTGGAATCCGTCTGCGCGATCCTCGTGCGCGAGACCGAGCTGGCGGGCGTGGAAAAGAAGGTACAGGCGCGCGTGCGCAAGCAGATCGAGCAGAACCAGAAGGATTACTTCCTGCGCGAGCAGATCAAGGCGATCCAGACGGAGCTGGGCGACAAGGACGCCACCGACGTGGAGGATCTGCGCGAGCGGCTGGAAAAGACGCCGATGGGCGACGAGGCCCGCGACCGCGCGACACGCGAGCTGGACAGGCTCTCGCGCATGGCGCCCGGCAGCCCCGAGATCGGCGTCAGCCGCACCTACGTCGAATGGCTGCTCGACCTGCCGTGGGGCAAGGTCACGCCGGATAACCTCGACCTGAAGCGCGCCCGCCGCATCCTCGCCGAGGATCACTACGGGCTGGAGGAGGTCAAGGAGCGCGTCGTCGAATACCTCGCGGTGTGCCGCATCAAGAACAACATGAAGGGGCCGGTGCTCTGCTTCGTCGGCCCGCCGGGCGTGGGCAAGACGTCCATCGCGCGCAGCATCGCGCGGGCGCTCGGCCGCCAGTTCGTGCAGATGTCGCTGGGCGGCGTGCGCGACGAGGCCGAGATTCGCGGCCACCGGCGCACCTACATCGGCGCGATCCCGGGGCGCATCATCTCCTCGATCAAGCAGGCGGGCACGATGAACCCCGTGTTCCTCTTCGACGAGATCGACAAGATGGCCTCCGACGTGCGCGGCGATCCCGCCAGCGCGATGCTGGAGGTGCTCGACAGCGCGCAGAACAACGCCTTCCGCGATCACTATCTGGAGGCGCCGTTCGACCTGTCGGGCGTGCTGTTCATCACCACCGCGAACACCGCCGACACCATCCCGCGCCCGCTGCTCGACCGCATGGAGGTCATCGAGGTCAGCGGCTACACGGAGGAGGAGAAATTGCAGATCGCCAAGCGCCACCTGCTGCCGGGGCAGATCGCCGAGCATGGCCTCGCGCCGCGCAGCGTGCGCATGAGCGAAAGGGTGCTGCGCGATCTCATCCGCGGCTACACGCGCGAGGCGGGCGTGCGCAGGCTGCAGCGGACGATCGGCAAGGTCGTGCGCAAGAGCGCCGTCGAGATGATCGACGAGGGGCTGGAGACTGTGACCGTGACGCCCGAAAAGCTGGAGGCCTTCCTCGGCGCGCCGCGCTACCACTACGAGCACGCGGGCAAGAAGCCGGAGGTCGGCGTCGTCAACGGGCTGGCATACACGGTCGTCGGCGGCGACACGCTGCAAATCGAGACCACGACCATGCCCGGGACGGGCGCGCTGGAATTGACCGGAAGCCTCGGCGACGTGATGAAGGAGAGCGCCCGCGCCGCGCGCTCGTATGTCCGCGCGCACGCGAAGGAGCTGGGCATCGAGGCGGAGTTTTACAAGACGCTCGACATCCACATCCACGTCCCCGAGGGCGCGGTGCCCAAGGATGGCCCGAGCGCCGGCGTCACCATGACCACGGCGCTGGTCTCGGCGCTGACGGGCATCCCCGTGCGGCAGAACGTCGCGATGACGGGCGAGATCACGCTGCGCGGGCGCGTGCTGCCCATCGGCGGGCTGAAGGAAAAGCTGCTCGCCGCCCATCGCGCGGGCATCGACACCGTGCTCATCCCCAAGGAGAACGTGAAGGATCTTGAGGAGGTGCCGGAGAACGTGCGCGAGGCGCTGCGCATCGTGCCGGTGGAGGAGGTCGGCGAGGTGCTCTTGCAGGCGCTCACCGAGCCGCCGAGGCCGCGGCCGGAGAAGGCCGGCGGCGAGACCGCCGACCCAGAGCCGAGCGCGCCGACCAAGCCGGGCAAGCGGAATATCGGACGGCCCGCGCCGGGCAGGCCACCCGTGCTGCGCGCGCGGCGGCGCAAGGACTAATGCTTTTCTTAGATTAGAATCTTTATGTGCTGCGAAGCACAGGATGGGGTCTGGGGACAATGTCCCCAGACAGGGTTTGGGGCGGTAGCCCCAACGTACCCCAATCGCGAAGCGATTGCCAAAAGCAGCCCGGTAGCGAAGCGATCCCGGGCGGGTTGTTCATGAAAAGTTGCGCTATTTTGCTTATGCTTGCCCAGAGAACCTGATAACAGAGTGCGTAGATCGTTTTATCTGAGACTAGTATAAACCACAACGCGAGCGAGGAACGAGCGATGATCGTCAAGCGGGCGGACTTTATCACCTCCATGAAGGACTACGGCGACTTCGCCACGCGCGGCTGCCCGGAGGTGGCCTTCGCAGGGAAGAGCAACGTGGGCAAATCCTCGATGATCAACCGGCTGACGGGTCGGGGCAAGTTGGCGCGCATCAGCGCCACGCCCGGCAAGACGCGGCTCATCAACGTCTATCACCTCAACGGCGAGATCAACCTGATCGACCTGCCGGGCTACGGCTTCGCCAAGGTGAGCAAGGCCGAGAAGCTCTCGTGGGGCAAGATGATGCAGGACTATTTCGCACGCACGCGCGACCTGCGGCAGGTGTTCCATCTGGTGGACATCCGCCACGAGCCGAGCGCCGAGGATCGCGAGATGAACGCCTTCCTGCGGCAGAGCGGCATCCCGTTCACGGTCGTGGCGGCAAAGGCGGACAAGATCAGCCGCGGCGCGCGGCTGAAATGCCTCGCGCCGATCTGCCGGGCGCTGTCCGTGCAGCCGTGGCAGGTGATCCCGTTCTCCTCCGAGGATGGGACGGGGCGCGAGGAGCTGCTCGCGCGCATCGAGGCGGTCTGCGCGGCGCAGGCGGACGAGACCGCACAGGACGAATGACGCCGAAGGAGGCGGAAGCATGCGCTTTGCGGCGCTGCGCAGCGCGCAGGATGTGATCGCGCTGACCGAGGAACTGGGCTTTTTGCCGATGTTTCGGGGGACGATCCCGGGCTTTTCCGTGGAGGACAACTGCCCGCCGGAGCTTTGGTTCGCCGACGGCGTGGACGGCCCATGGGAGTGGAAGGGGCCGATCGCCTCGAGCGGGCGCTGTGCGTATGGCAAATTCTTTGGCGGCCGCGCGGGCTTCGTCAGCCGGGAATGGCTGCCGGACTTTTGCAACCTGCGCCGCGACGGCTACGACTTCGACGCCCGCTACGACGACGGGCTGGCCTCGGCGAAGGACGCGCTCCTCTACGCGACGCTGACATCGCGCGGCACGCTGCTCTCCAAGGAGCTGAAGCGGCTGTGCGGCTTTCGCAAGGGCGGGCGAACGGGCTTCGACGCGGCGATCACGCGCCTGCAGATGCAGACCTATGTGCTCATCGCGAACTTCGACTATGAGATCGACAGCCACGGCGTCCCCTACGGCTGGGGCGTGACGCGCTACGGCACGCCGGAGGCGCTCTTCGGCGCGGAGCTTGTGACCTCGGCCTACGACCGCGCGCCGGAGGAATCCCGCGAGCGCATCCTGCGCAAGCTGCGCGAGGCACTGCCGGACGCGGAGGAGCGCGCGATTGCCGCGCTGGCGGGATAGGCGCTCGACATCATGCATCAATCTAAATAAACAGCCCTTCTCCTTTGAACGCGCATCTCGCGCGGGAAAGGGGAAGGGCTGTTTGGTTGTGCCGAGCGGTTATTTCGACCGGCTTTCGCCGTATTCCGCAAACGTGACGACGCCCGCGGGACAGTGGTCTTCTTCGGCGAACGGGGTGTCCCACGCGTCGTTGCCGTCCAGAAGGACGTCGTTGCTCGTGTCATAATCGGTGTCCGTCGTGTAATAGGTCAAGGGTTCGCCCGCTTCGGTGATGTCGCCGATCAGCCCGCCGCGCACCTTCAGGCTCGTGCCCACAATATCAAAGACATAGTAGATCGGATAGGAGGCGCCGTTCGAGCCGTAATTTGCGATCCCGCCGTCCTTTGTCAGATAGTAATTGTTTCGCGTCCAGCCGTACAGGAGCAGCTTCGGACGCTGGTTTTCCATGGTATAAAGCGAAATGATCTGCGCGCCCTCTGTGTCTTCCGGATAGAGAATGACGAGTTCATCTACTCCATCCTGATTCAGGTCGCGAATGATATAGCCCGAACTCAGCGTAGGATAATACGCCCATTCAGACGCTGCTTCGCCCAGAATATGTTCGACATCTCGAATATAGTCATTGAAATCTTCATACGATTCGGGCGATATGGCGGTCGCCACATAATAGTAGGCATCCAGAACATCCTCGTAGCTCTGCCATTGATCGGGCGGCAGGACGCCGTCGATCGCCGGCCTCGCCGGGGAGACCGAGTTCGAAGCATACTCGTCGTCGCTGCACGCGCAGTCGATGTAGTCGGCGTCCACCCAGCCCGTCATGTCCGCGCGGGAATCCGGGCTTGTGGGCGCGGAGGCGGTGACGCGGATGAGCGCCCAGCCGTCCCTGACATCGACGAGGTCGAAGGCGTCCGCCTGCTCCAGATGGCCGACCAGCTTATTGCCGCCCGGCTCCGTCCTCACCTTGATGTAGTTTCCCGTCGCGACGCAGTCGATCGCGCCGATGTGTCCCGCCAGATGCTGGGCGTGGAAGGCGGAATCCGCCTCAGAGGCGATCGAGCGCGCCTTTGCGGCCAGCGCGCAATGCGTATACAGCAGCAGCGCGAGAAAGAGCATCGCGCAAAAGCGTCTTTTCATGGGCACATCCCTCCATTTGAAGCATTCGTCGATGGGCTTGCGATCGCGTCAGCGCAGGTAGCGCTTTTTGACGGGCTTGATGTCGGGCGCTTTCGCGCGGCGGCTGCGGTGGCGGCGGATGAAGCGGACGAGCAGACAGATCGCCGCGAGCGCCAGCGCGGGCGGCACGAACAGGTCGCCCGACAGGCGCGGCCACGGGCTTTCGTCCGCGGCGGTGTACGCCTCGATCTGCTCGAGCGTGGGCGGCGCGTTCTCGCGCGCGGCGACGGAGCGCGTGGCGACCAGTTCGTACTCGGCGGTGCCGTTGTTCTCCGAATAGAAGGTGAGGATGCCCATCACGTCGCCGACGGCGATGGGCGCGCGGAACTCGCGCGTCCACTGGATCGCCGAGACCTGCGAGAAGTTTTCCCGCAGCATGTCGATGCGCTCCTTGTTGCCGACGATGATCATGTCCAGCGTCTCGTCCACGGCGCGGATGCCCAGCTTGAGCTGGCCGTGCTCCGGATCGTCGAGCGCGAAGCCGGTGACCTCGATCACGCGCGGATCCTCGGCGTAGAGCGACTCGGGGCTGATCGACTCCATCTGCGTGAAGCCGTATTCCATCAGCCGCCGCGTGTCCGTCCAGCGGCCGCCGCTGGTGGTGTAGAAGACCACGGAGATCAGCTTGATGCCGCCGTTCTGCGCGGAGCCGACGAAGCAGTAGCCCGCCGCGTCGGTATAGCCGGTCTTGATGCCCGTCGCGCGGCGGTAGTAGGAGGAGCTTTCCGGGTTGAGGATGTCCGTGCTGCCCACGAGCTGGCGCGCCGGGTGCATGTTGGTGGCCGGCATGTCGTAGGTGTGCGTGGAGACCATCTCGGCGAAGCGCGCGTCCTCCATCGCCGTGCGGGCGATGAGCGCCATGTCGCGCGCGGTGGTGTAGTGGTTTTCGTCGTGCAGGCCGGACGGGTTGGCAAAGTGCGTGTCCTGCGAGCAGCCGATCATCTCCGCCGTGCGGTTCATCATCTCGGCGAAGTTCTCGATGCTCCCGCCCAGATACTCGCCGATGGCGTTGGCCGCCTCGTTGCCGGAGCGCACCAGCATCGCGGGGATGAGGTCGCGCATGGGCACCTCCTCGCCCGCGCTCAGAGGCACCTTCGCGTAGTCCGGCGGGACGAGGTCGATCGCGTTCTGCGAGACGGGCACCACGTCGTTTTCGAGGTCGGCCATCTGCAGGGCGATATAGGCGGTCAGGATCTTCGTCGTCGAGGCGGGGTAGAGGATCTCGTCCGCGTTCTTTTCAAAGAGCACCTCGCCGGTGCTGGCCTCGATCAGGATGGCGCTCTGGGCGAGCAGCATGTCCTCGTCGAGCAGCTCGGGGTGCGCGGAGTCCCACGGGATGGCGTCGGGAGGGTACGTCGGCGCGACAAAGACGATCCCGTCCGCGTCCGGCTCCTCCGCGGCGGCGCATACGGCCGCCGAGAGCAGGCACGCGAGCAGGAGCGCCATGAGCGCGATCAGGCGACGGGCCAAGGGCTTCCCTCCATCTCCACAGGAACGGCGCCGCAAAAAGCGCGCCTTCGTCTGTCTAAAAGCTGGTTTCCCTTTCGATGCCCGGCAAACCGTGACGGAAAAAACCGGGCGATCGTTGAAACGACGGCGGGCATTCTTCCTCCCTTTGTGGGAAGGAAAAACGCCTTTGACAAGCTGCGGCGTCGCAAAAAGCGCGCCTTTCTATACTATACCACCTTTGGACAAAATTGTACAGCGGCAAGATCGAGAGGGGGCTGCGTGTTGCAAATGTGTGAATTTGGGGCCAAAATGTTAAGATTCGAGCAGAAAATTGTATCAAATCCCTTGATTTTTTATCCCGTTATGCGTTACAATAAAACTAAGTGAATCGCCCGAGCGCCGGGCGAGGGAACGGAGTGGAGCGCATGCCAAAGAAAATACTGCTGGTCGACGACGAACCGCTGATCCTCAAGGGCCTCAAATACAGCCTGGAGCAGGACGGCTACGAGACCGACTCCGCCATGGACGGCGAGGAGGCGCTCGAGCGCATCGCGTCGCAGAGCTATGATCTCATCCTGCTGGACGTCATGCTGCCCGGCGTGGACGGCATCGAGGTCTGCCAGCGCGTGCGCGAGCACTCCAACGTGCCGATCATCATGCTGACCGCCAAGGGCGAGGACATGGACAAGATCCTCGGGCTGGAATACGGCGCGGACGACTACATGACCAAGCCGTTCAACATTCTGGAGGTCAAGGCGCGCATCAAGTCCATCCTGCGGCGCAGCGCGCCCGCGGGCGAGTCCGCCGAGGAGCGGAGCGTCGTGCGCGTACACGATCTGGAGGTCAACTGCCTGTCCCGCACGGTGACGTTAAGCGGCGAACCCATCCGCCTGACGGCCAAGGAGTTCGACCTCTTGCAGCTGATGATCACCCACCGCGGCAAGGTGTACAGCCGCGAGACGCTGCTGGAGACCGTGTGGAAATACGACTACATGGGCGACATGCGCACGGTGGACGTTCACATTCGGCGGCTGCGCGAGAAGATCGAGCGGCACGATACCCCGGAGTTCATTCTGACCAAATGGGGAGTGGGCTACTATTTCACGGACAAGGATTAACCCGTTCTATTCCGTTCGCACCCGCATCCTGATCGCCCTGCTGCTGATCATCGGCGCGTCGTTCTACCTCGTGGCGGCCTCGACGATCCGGCTGATGGGCGATTCTCTATTCGCGGATACGGTGCGCGCGCGGGCGTCGGACGTCTCCGATCTGGCGGTGGCGCTGGAGGACGACGTTTCCGGCGACAGCGCGGACGATCTCTACCCGCGGCTATTGCAGGCGGCGCGCTCGCTGGGCGGCCGCCTTTTGATCGTGGATGCGGACGGCAAGGTGCGCTGGGATACGTTCGGCGAGCAGAGCGGGCGGCGGCTCGCGCTCGCGGAGGTCTACACCGTACTGCACGGCGAGGCCGACGCCGATCACGGCTTCCATCAGCTGGCCGTCGAGGGGCAGAGGCAGGCCGCCTCGCCGCTGGACGCGATCACCCGGCGCGACGTCTCCCGCGTGTGGACGGGCTGTTTCGCCGCGCCGCTCATGAGCGGCGGCGCGCGCGCGGGCGCGCTGCTGCTGGTTGTCTCCGTGCAGGACACGGTCGATTCGCTGATCTCCCTGCGCGACAGCATGCTCGCCGTGTTCGGCGCGGCGCTGGCGGCGGTGCTGCTGCTGGCCGGGCTGATCACGCGCATCGTCACGCGCCCGGTCGCGGAGCTGTCCGCGGGCATCGAGCGCATGACGGCGGGGGACTACCAGCACCGCGTGCGCGTGCCGGGCAAGGGCGAGATGGCGCAGCTCGCCGCCGCGTTCAACCAGATGAGCGAGCAGGTACACAATCTCGACGAGGCGCGCAACCAGTTCGTCTCCAACGCCTCCCACGAGCTGAAGACGCCGCTCTCCACGATCAAGCTGCTGGTCGAGTCGCTGCTCTATGAGGAGAACATGGATCCGGCGCTGCGCCGCGAGTTTCTGGGCGACATCGACCGCGAGATCGACAGGCTCTCCTCCGTCGTGGGCGATCTGCTCACGCTCGTACACATCGACAGCCACAAGCTGAAGCTCCGCCGCGAGCGGATGCTCCTCTCCGACACGGTGCGCGAGAGCGTGCGCCGCCTCTCTCCCTTGGCGCGCAAGCGCAAGCAGGAGGTGCGCGTGGCCATCGACGACCCGTGCGAGATGTTCGCCGACCCCGGCAAGCTCGCGCAGGTTTGCTACAACATCATCGAGAACGCGATCAAGTACACGCCGGAGGGCGGCAAGATCGACGTGAAGCTGCACAGCGCCGGGCGCGACGCGGTGCTGGAGATCTCCGACACGGGCGTCGGCATCCCGGCGGAGGATCTGCCGCACGTCTTTGACCGCTTCTACCGCGTGGACAAGGCGCGCAGCCGCGAGACGGGCGGCACGGGCCTCGGGCTGTCCATCGTGCAGCAGATCGTGCGCCTGCACGCCGGTTCCGTCACCGTGCAGAGCGAGCCGGGCCAGGGCACGACCTTCACCGTGCAGCTGCCGCTCAAGTGACGCGCGGAGGGGGATGCGCATGAAAAAGGCGATTTGCATTTTCGCGCTGGCCGTAGCGCTCGTGCTGGCCGGCCCGGCGCTCTCGCGCATCGCGCGCGAGCGCCTCTTTCCGCAGGCGGCGCAGCCGGCCGGGGAGGCTGCGCAAGGCCGCAGCACGGACGCGCTCTCGCCCATGGGCGGCGCGCAGGACGAGCTGGAGGCGACGCTCTACTACCGCTTCGGGCAGACGCCGCTGCTGGGGATGGAGCGCGTGCGGCTGGACGTCGCGCGCGAGGAGACCGTCGCCAGCCGCATCGTGGCGCGGCTGATCGAGGGGCCGTCGGCGTCGCACGCGCAGCTTTCGGGCGTCTTCCCGCAGGGGACGCGGGCGATCTCCGTGGGCGGCGATGGCTCGACCGCGTTCGTGACGCTGAACAGCGCCTTTCTGGGCCGCCCCGACGGCGCGCCCGCCGACTGGGAGGACAGCGCGATCTGGCAGCGCGAGGCGGCGCTGCGGCGGCTGCTGGCCGTGCAGTCGGTGACGCTGGCGCTGACCGAGGACGGGCGCTACCAGCGGGTGCAGTTTTACATCGCGGACAGCGACGACGACGCCCCGAGGCGCATCGAGCTTTACTGGTTTGACGCGGAGGAGACCGACCCGACCCCGGTGCTGGCCGCGTGCGGGCGGGACGAGAGCGCGCTGCTGACGCCGAGGCGGGCGCTGGAGACGGCGCTGGATGCGTGGCGCACGCGCGACTGGCCCGCGCTCTACGCGCTGCTGACGGAGGAGGGCGGCCTGCCCTCGCTCTCCGCGTTCGAGCAGCAGATGCGCGAGATCGACGCGACGCTGCTGACGTTCGAGGCGTCCGAGGGCGCGGTGAGCGCGGACGGGCAGCGCGCGACGCTGGTGCTGCATGCGACGCTGCGCGACGCCGGGGGCGGCGAGACGGAGCTGACGCAGGAGGCCGTGCCACTGGTGCGCGCGGCGGACAACTGGACGCTGCGGCTATCCACCCTGCTCTCGCTGATGGTGCGCGATTGACGCGCAAAGCATAGGATACGACGCTTGCCGAAAGGAGGCGCGCGATGAAAAAGAGGGGACGGCTTGCCGCGCTGCTGCTGCTGGCGCTGGCGCTGCTCGGCGGCTGCATGAGCGAGATCGAGGAGCGGGCGGGCGTCGATCTTGCCGCGATGCCGATCGCCGCGCCCGTCGCCGCGCCACAAGAGGACGGCTGGACGGACGGCACGATGACGGCGGCGCTGTATTTTCTGGACGAGCAGGGCGAGCGGCTCCTCCCGGTGACGCGGGAGATCGCCGTGCCGGGCGGCGAGCTGCCCGCGCAGGCCGCGCTGCGCGCGCTGCTCGGCGGGCCGCTGGAGGGCGAGGCCGCGTGGTGGCCGGAGCTGGGCAACGTACAGGCGGAGGCGTGGCTGGAATTGAGCGGCGGGATCGCGACGGTGAACCTGCCGGGCCGCGCCCGCGCGCTGACGCCGCAGATGCTCTACGCGCTGCGGCTGGCGATCGCCGCCACGCTCACGGAGCTGCCGGACGTGTCGTATGTGAACGTGCTGGTCGGCGGGCGCGAGGAGGGCGTCGATCTGGGCGCGACGCTGCCCGCGGGCACGCTCTCGCGGGTGACGGATCCGGACGTCGCCTCGCAGTACCGCCGCGCGTCCGAGCTGGCGCAGGACGGCGGGTGTACGCGGCTGGCGACGCTGTTCTTCCCCGCGCCGGGCGGCGCGTTCGTGCTGCCCTCGGTGCGCGGCGTACAGCTTGCCTCCACATCGGCGATCGACGTGCTCTACACGCTGCTCACGGAGCTGGGCCGCTCCGACGCACAGGCGATGGAGAACGTGCCCGCGCCGATGGACTATATCGTGGAGATGCCGGAGATCGTGCGCGCGCAGGACGGTGCGACGCGGGCGATCGAGCTGCGCTTTTCGCAGGAATTGCTGGGCGCGCTGGAGGCGGCGGGCCTCTCGCGCGACGCGTATATGGCGATGCTGACCGACACGCTGATGGGCTTCGTGCCGGGCGTGGACGGGCTGCAGGTGGAGATCGGCGGCGAGCGCGTGACCGCCCCGGAGGGCGGCGAGCCGTTCGCGCAGGGGCTGGCCGCGCGCGGCGACTACCTGAGCTGGACGGGCGCGCCCGCGACGCTCTACGCGCCGGGCGCGCGCGAGGGAACCTTGAAGAGCGTGCGCGCTGTGCTGCCGCAGGCGTCCCAGCGCAGCCCGCGCGCGCGGCTGGCGGGCCTGATGGCGCTGGAGGGCGCGCAGCGCGCGCTGCCGCAGGGCGTCACGGAGGCGGACGTGCTGGCGGTGTATGTGCGCGGCGACAACGCGGCGGTCGATCTGTCGCCGGCCTTTGCGCAGGCGCTCTCGGCGCTGACGCCGCAGCAGGAGCGCGCGGCGGTCTACGCGATGGTGAACACGCTCACGGAGGACGACGGCATCCGCGAGGCGACCTTCTTCTTTGGCGGCGAGCAGGTCGAGGCGCTCGCGGGCGGGCTGGAGATGCGCGGCAGCTTTGCGCGCGACCCCGGAATGGTGGTGGACGAGAGTGGATCAATGGGCGTTCTTTGACGAGTTGAAGGCCGGAACGGTGCGGCAGGTCTACCTCTTCTACGGGCCGGAGGCGTTCATCCGCCGCAGCGCGTTGGAGCGCCTGCAGCGCCTGACGCTCGCGCCGGGGCTGGAGGAGCTGAACCTGACCGTGCTGCAGTCGCCCGGCGCGCAGCAGATCGTCGAGAGCTGCGAGACGCTGCCGATGATGGGCGGCTACCGGGTGATCGTCGTGCGGGACTGCGCGCTGCTCGCCTCGGGCAAGGCCAAGGACGAGGCGGAGGACGGCGCGGCGCTTTGCGACTATCTGCCCCGCGTGCCGGGGACGACCTGCCTCATCTTCGACGCGGGCGACGCGCTGGATAAGCGCAAGCGCCTCTCGCAGGCGCTGCTCAAGCTGCCCGGCGCGGTCTCCTTTGACGCGCTGGACGACGCGCGGCTGTGGCAGTGGATGAACCAGACGCTGCGCCCGCTCGGCAAGCGGATGGATCGCGCCGCGTGCGAGCGCCTCGCCTTCACCAGCGGGCGCGATTTGACGGCGCTGTATCAGGAGCTGCAAAAGCTGGCGGCCTACGCCGGGGAGCGCGAGGAGATCGGCGCGGAGGATGTGGAGCGCATCGCCACGCACACGGCGGAATGTACCGTCTTTGCGATGGTGGACGCGCTGTGCGAGGGCCGCGCGCGGGAGGCGTTCCGCCTGCTGGGCGTGCTGCTGCAAGGCGGCGAACAGCGGCTTGGCATTCTGGCGATGATCACGCGTCAGTACCGCCAGCTCGCCTATCTGGCGGAGCTGCGTGCGCGCCGCGTGCCGCAAGCCCAGTGGGCGAAGCGGCTGGCCGTGCCGCCGTTCGCGCTCACGCGCCTGTCGCGGCAGGCCGGGCGGCGCACGTTTGAGGAGCTGCGCGCCAAGCTCGACCTCTGCGTGCGGGCCGACTACGACGTCAAGAGCGGCGCGCTGCGCGAGGACGCCGCGCTCGACCGGCTCATGCTCCGATTGCTGGAAAACTGAAAAGGGAAAGGGCTGCCACGCTAACCGTTTCGTTGGCTTGACAGCCCCTTTTGCGCGGACGCGCGCGCGCCGGACGGCATAGGGTGGAGCGGGAGGGATCGCCATGAAAAAGAAAGCCTTTTTAGCGCCCCGGCGCGAGATCGTCTTTCAGCCCGCGCTCGCGCCGCTGGAGGCAAGCGTCATCCCCGCGAAGGAGAAGCGCCCCTACGGCGCGCTGAAGCTCGCCCGCGCCTCGTTCGCGCTGGACGCGCCGCGCGCCGTCAGCGGACGAAGATCTGCGTCAGGTAGGTGAAGCCCTGCTCGTCGAAGGCGACGCCTACGCCAAATTTGGTGTAGGCGCGGCTCATGATGTTGCGCCTGTGCCCGGGCGAGGACAGAAAAGCCGCCTCGCATTTTTCGACCGTGGAATGGTGGGCGATGTTTTCGCCCGCGCCCTGATAGGCGTAGCCAAGGCCCGTGAGCATCTGCCGCACGTCGCCGTAGGTGGGCGACTGGTGGGCGAAGTAATGCAGGTCTCGCATGTCCTCGCACTTGAGCCGCGCCGCGGCGCAGAGGGCGGGGTCGAGCGTCAATTCCGGCAGGCCGTAGCGGGCGCGGTCGGAATTGAGCAGATTTGCCGCAGTTAGCTCTTGCATAGACAGGGAAGCTGTTGTATAATGTGCCACGAGCGAGGCGGCGTCCTCCGCGCGGGCCGCCGCGCCCAGCGCGAGACAGAGCGAAAAGACGAGCGTTGCAAGACGGCGTTTCATGTTTGTTTCCTCCTTGGCTTGGCGAATTGGACGCTTGCCGGATGAACCCGGCCCGCGCTGGAAACATTGTATCGCGCCGGAAAAGAATAGGCAAACGAATTGGCAGGAGCCTGCCATGGGAATATACGGTGTATCGGGAGGAAGACATTATGGGCTTTATCAAGTGTCCCAGATGCGAACTCAATTACATCCGGGAAGAGGAGCAGTTCTGCTCCGTGTGCAAGCGGGAGATGAAGGGCGAATCCCACGAGGATCCGTTTGAGCTTTGTTCGATCTGCAACGAGAACCCGGTGATGCCGGGCAAGGACGTCTGCCTGATGTGCTATAAGGAGATGACCCAGCAGCAGGGCCTGCACGACGCCGCCATCGACGAGCGGGACGCGCAGGACGTGTCGCTGGACATGGAGGACGTCTCCGAGATGGAGGAGATCGAGCTGGACGCCATGCCGGACGACGTGCCGGAGGAGCTGGGCGAGCAGCTCTCCCTCGAGGAGGAGCAGAGCAAGGAAGACGCGGCCAACGAGGCGGCGGAGGACGAGAACGAGGACGAAGCGTGACGGGGTGAGGGCGTGAAGGTTTTTGCGATCGGCGACCTGCATCTGCCGGGCGGCGACTGCAAGCCGATGGACGTTTTCGGCCCGCACTGGGAGCGCCACTTCGAGCGCATCGGCGAGGACTGGCGCGCGCGCGTGCGCGAGACGGATCTTGTGCTGCTGCCCGGCGACCTCTCCTGGGCGATGTCGCTTTCCGCGGCGCTGCCCGATTTGCAGGCCGTCGGCGCGCTGCCGGGCGTCAAGCTGCTCCTGCGCGGCAATCACGATTACTGGTGGTCGTCGCTCTCGCAGCTTCGCGCGGCGCTGCCGCCGGGCATGCACGCGCTGCAAAACGACGCCTTTGACGCGGGCGCGTGCGTCGTGTGCGGCACGCGCGGCTGGACGCTGCCGATCTCGCCGGAGAGCGACGCGCAGGATGAAAAGCTCTACCGCCGGGAGACACTGCGGCTGGAGCTTTCCCTGCAGGCGGCGCAGCGCGTCGCGCAGGGCCGGCCCATCGTGGCGATGCTGCACTATCCGCCGCTGCTGCCGGAGACGCTGCGCGAGGGCACCGCGTTCTCGCGGCTGCTCAGCGCATACGGCGTTCGCCGCTGCGTGTACGGCCACCTGCACGGGCCGAGCATACGGCGCGGCTTTGCGGGCGAGTACGGCGGCGTGCGCTACGATCTTGTCTCCTGCGACGCGCTCGGCTTCCGCCTGCTGGACGTGACGCCTTAGCGAAGAACCCAAAAAATCGGGACGTTGGATCCTGCGATCCGACGCCCTTTTTTTGCGCCCGCCGCCCCGGCGGGCGTTTTTGGCGCGCCCGCACCCTTTATTACGCAAATGTCACACCCCGTGAAGACGATTAACAAAAACTTCATGCCGCAAGTCCAAGGAAAACGCTTGAAAAGTGGAGCAAAATGGTGTAGAATTGACGGGAAAGGGTGAAAAGTGGTTCAATCGGGGGCGGGAGGTGATCGAATTGGCTGATTTGGCGTTCTCCGGCTCGTTCGATCACTCTCTGGACGGGAAGGGTCGAGCGATCATTCCGGCGTCCTTCAGGGACGCCTTGGGCACGGATTTCACCATCACCATCAACCCGACCAAGACGGCCGTGGCGATCTACCCCAAAGCGGTCTGGGACGGGCAGCTCGAGCGGCTCGCCCACATCAATCCCATGGACAAGGTCGGTCTTCAATACGAGCGCTACCTGATGAGCGTGTCCTTTTCCGGCAACAGCATGGACGCGCAGGGCCGCGTGCTCATCCCCGCGAAGCTGCGCGCCAAGATCGGCCTGACGCGGGACGTCGTCTTCGTGGGCCTCAATCACTACATCGAGATCTGGGACGCCGAGGTCTACGCGCGCATGGAGGCGCAGACCGAGGAGAAGTTCGATTCGCTGGTGGATTACGTCTACCAGACCTATCCCGACTGAGCCTCGCGGCATGAGGCGGGCGGCATAACGGTTCTTGCGCGAAGGGCGGGTGAATAGACTGATGGCGGGTGCAAAGGCGCAGCGCAGCGTTCGCGGCAAGTATACGACGGCGGGTTACGCATCTGGGCAACCGAACCTGTACATCGCGCGCTATCCCGCCGGTTCCGCGCAGGAGAATCTGCGCGACCTGAACCTGCCCGGCTACGGCGGGGGCTATCGCAGCGAACGCCCGTGGCGCGAGGAAGCGCCCAAGCCCACGCTGCAGGGGGCCGCTACGATCTCCCGCGCGCCGGATCGGCCGCGCCCGCGCAAGGATGACCTGACCACCCGCGTGATGCGCGCCGCAAAGCGCGAAAAGCAGGCGTCCGTGATCTGCGTGCTGCTGCTCGCGGCGATCCTGATGATCGTCGCCGTCTGGGGACAGAAGATGATCGAGGGCGTGCGCATCCAAAACAATATCGCCGGTTATCAGCGCCTGACCGCGCAGCTTGAGCAGAGCAACGAGCGGCTTTCCCAGCAGCTGGAGCAGGCGCGCAGCGGCGAGCGCATCCGCAATCTGGCGCAGAACGAGCTGGGCATGCTCCGCCCGGAGCGCTCGCAGCACGAGACGATCTACATCCGCGCCGGAGATTTGGCCGTCGAGCCGGAGCCGGCGCAGAGCGAGACGCCGCGCATGGAGCTGCTCGACGTGCTGCTCGGCCTGCTCAACGTATTCCATATAGGAGAGTGAGAGGGCTTGCGTTCACCGGGAGCCACCGTACTAAAGCGGCTGGTTTGGCTGATGAGCGGATTCTTTCTCCTCTTTCTTTGCGTGGCGGGGCGGCTGTTTTCCCTGCAGGTGCTGCGCGCGCGGGAGCTGACGCAGCGCGGCGTGCAGCAGTGGACGCGCAGCGGCATCGTCTCCGCGCGGCGGGGCGACATCGTGGATACCCACGGCAAGCTGTTCGCCCAGTCGGTGACGAGCTTCATCGTCAGCGCGCGCGTGCGGGACGTGAAGGACGCCGCCGGGATGGCGCAGGTGCTCTCGCGCGAGCTGGGGCTTGACGCCGAAAGCGTGGAGCGCCGCCTCACGGGCACCAACGCCGCCACGGTGACGCTCGCCCGTCAGGTCTCGCGGGAGGAGGCGGACAGGCTGCGCGCGCTGCGCGCGGACGCGTCCGACCCGGACGGTGAGAAGCTGGCGGGCATCGCCTTTGACGAGGACGTCACCCGCTGGTACCCGATGGGCGCGCTGCTCTCGCAGGTGCTGGGGCTTTGCAACGTGGACGGCGTCGGCCAGAGCGGGCTGGAGCTGCGCTACGACGACGTGCTCGCCGGGGAGCCGGGAAAGCTGGTGACCGAGGTGGACGCGCGGGCGCGCACGCTGCCCGACGGCGTCACGCTCTATGTGCCCGCGCAGGCGGGCGATACGCTGCAGCTCACCATCGACCGCGAGGTACAGGCGGCGGTGGAGCGCGCGGTGCGCGAGTGCATCGAGGTCAACCGCGCGCGGCAGGTACAGGCGATCGTGATGGATGTGGACACCGGCGCGGTGCGCGCGATGGCGATCTACCCGACCTACGACCCCGCCGACCCGCCGCGCGAGGATATCGACAAGCTGAACGAGCTGATGCGCGTGACGACGCTCAGCGACGTATACGAGCCGGGTTCGACGTTCAAAATGCTGACGGCGGCCGCCGCGCTCGATTCCGGAAAGACGACGCCGGAGGACGGCTTTTACTGCTCCGGGCGCATCACGGTGGACGGAAGCACCGTGCGCTGCTGGGGCGCGCCTCACGGGGCGGAGACGATGAAAGAGGCGCTGCAAAACTCCTGCAACCCGGTCTTTACCCAGCTCGCCCTGCGGCTGGGGACGGACACCTTCTACCGCTACCTGCGCGCGTTCGGGCTGGGACAGCGCACCGGCATCGACCTGTACGGCGAGGCGTCGGGCATCCTGATCGCGCCCAGCCGCGTCAAGAACGTCGATCTGGCGCGCATCGGCTTCGGGCAGAGCGTCGCGGTGACGCCCATCCAGATGATCACGGCGGCCTGCGCCGTGGTCAACGGCGGGCGGCTCATGCGGCCGTATCTGGTCGAGGCGATCTTAAGCGCCGACGGCGAGACGCTCGAGCGCGTCAGCCCAAAGGTCGTGGCCAACCCCATCCGCGAGGAGACCAGCGCGACGATGCGGTCGCTGCTGGGCAGCGTCGTCTCCGAGGGCGGCGGCAAGAACGCGAAGATCGACGGCTGGTCGGTCGGCGGGAAGACGGGCACCGCGCAGATCTACCGCGACGGGCGCATCGTCAGCGATCTGCACATCGGCTCCTTCGTGGGCTTTGCGCCCGTGGAGGATCCCGAGGTCGCCGTGATGGTGATCGTGGACGAGGCGCAGGTCGCGCCCGATTACGGCGGCACGACCGCCGCGCCGTTCGCGGCGCAGATTCTAAGCGAGATCCTGCCCCTGATGGGCGTTGAGAAAACCGACGGCAGCGCGGAGCGCGCCGTGACCGTCATGCCCGACGTAACGGGGATGGATTTGCCCGACGCGCGCGCGCTGCTGCGCGAGGCGGGAATCGACAGCGTGACCGACGGCCTGGCGCAGGTGGTCACGGGGCAGCTGCCCCCGGCGGGCACGAAGGTGTACGAGGGCTTCTGCGCGATGCTCTATGTGACGGGAGAGAGCGCCCCGACGGCGCAGGACTATACGAAGGTACCCGACGTGCTGGGCCTGCCGATGCGCGAGTGCATTCAGGCGCTGCGCGAGAGCGGCCTCCAATTGCAGGCCGCGGGCGAGGGCGTGGCGATCGAGCAAAGCCCCGCCGCCGGGGAATACGCGATGCCGGGAGATACGGTCGCCGTGACGTTCGCGGTGCCGTGACGAGGCCCGGCCTTTTGCGGGAGGAATGACCATGAAGCTGGCACAGTTGACGCAGGAGCTTCCGGAGCTTGTGCGCCTGATCGGTTCGCCGCAGACGGAGATCGCGGCGCTCACGGCCGATTCGCGCGCGACGGTGGAGGACGGCCTGTTTTTCTGCATCCGCGGCGGGCGCGTGGACGCGCACGACTTCGCCGGGCAGGCGCTCTCCAACGGCTGCGTCGCGCTGGTCGTGGAGCGGGAGCTGCCGCTTGACTGCCCGCAGGTGCTCGTGACCGACGTGCGCGCCGCGATGACGCGCATCGCCAGCGCGTTCAACGGCCATCCCGAGCGGCGCATGAAGCTGATCGGCGTCACCGGCACCAAGGGCAAGACGACGACGACCTACCTGCTCAAGAGCATCTTGGAGGCGGCGGGCCTGCGCTGCGGCATCATCGGCACGACGGGCTGCATCGCCGGGCAGACCAAGCTGCCCAGCCACCTGACCACGCCCGACCCGATCGAGATGTTCGAGATTCTGCGCATCATGGCGGACGCGGGCGTGCAGATCGTGTGCATGGAGGTCTCCGCGCATGCGCTGGCGCTGCGCAAGCTGGTGGGCGTCTCCTTCGAGGCGGCGGCGTACACGAACCTCTCGCAGGATCACCTCGATTTCTTCGGCACGATGGAGCGCTACTTCGACGCGAAGCGCAAGCTCTTCCTCGACGGCATGGCGAAGAACGCCGCCGTCAACGTGGACGAGGAGACGGCGCAGACCGTCTGCGCGGACGTGACCTGCCCGCTGCTCACCTACGGCATCAGCCGCGAGGCCGACCTGTTCGCGCGCGACATCGAGATCACCGAGAGCGGCGTGACCTTCACGATCAACCTGCGCAACCTGCATACGGAGCGCGTCCGCCTGCTGCTCACGGGCATGTTCAACGTCTACAACGCGCTGGCGGCGGCCGCGTGCGCGCTCATTCTCGGGCTGCCTCTGGAGCAGATTCGCGACGGGCTGGAGCGCGTGGTCTCCGTGCCCGGGCGCGTGGAGATGCTCGACACCAAGACGCCCTACCGCATGATCCTCGACTATTCCCACTCGCCGGACGCGCTGCAAAACATCCTGCGCACGGTGCGCGAGTTCTGCCGGGGGCGGCTGATCCTGCTCTTCGGCTGCGGCGGCGAGCGCGACAAGGGCAAGCGCCCGATCATGGGCGAGATCGCGGGCAGGCTGGCCGATTATTCGATCCTCACCAGCGACAACCCGCGCCACGAGGATCCGATGGAGATCCTCGCCGCCATTGAGGCGGGCATTCGCCCGACGGGCGCGAAGTACGAGGTGATCGAAAACCGGCGCGACGCCATCCGTCAGGCGATGGAGATGGCCGCCGTGGGCGACATCATCGTGCTGGCCGGCAAGGGGCACGAGACGTATCAGGACGTCGGCGGCGTCAAGCGGCCGTTCGACGAAAAGGTCATCGTCGCGGAGCTTCTGCGGGAGATGAACGAGGAGACCCGGCCCCAGTGAAAAACGGATGGATTTCGGAGGAATGACCATGCAAAGGATGATGCTGACCCTGCTGCTCGCCTTCGCCGTGGGCCTGCTGCTCAGCAGGCTGCTTTTGCCGCTGCTGCAAAGGCTCAAATTCGGCCAGAACGTCTACGAGCTGGCGCCGCAGACGCATCAGAAGAAGCAGGGCACGCTGACGATGGGCGGCCTCATCATCGCTGGGGCGTCGATCGTCGCGGCGCTGGCGATGTGCCGCTACGGCGCGCCGCTGCGCGAAAACATGCTGCTCGCCGTGCTGCTGATGGCGCTGGGCAACCTGTGCATCGGCTTTGCCGACGACATGACCAAGATTCGCCGGGGCAAAAACGGCGGCCTGACGCCCAAGCAGAAGATGGCCGCGCAGGCGCTGCTGGCGGCGGCGTTTTCGGCCTATTGCTATTTCCACCCGCAGGTCGGCTCGAGCATCCGCATCCCGTTCACCGACGCGGAATTGGATCTGGGCATCCTCTACATCCCGCTGATGATGTTCGTGATCGTCGGCACGACGAACAGCGCCAACCTGCTCGACGGGCTGGACGGGCTGCTCTCCAGCGTGTCGATGGTGGACTTTGCGACGCTCGCCGTGATCGCGGGGGCGTATGGGCTGGGCGATCTGGGCGTGTGCTGCGCCGCGCTGTGCGGCGGCTGCATGGCGTTTTTGACCTGCAACGCATACCCGGCGAAGATTTTCATGGGCGATACAGGCTCCATGTTCATCGGCGGGGCGGTGGTCGCGGCGGCGATGCTGCTGCGCCAGCCGCTGATTCTCGTGCTGATCGCGTTCTGCATGATGATTTCGAGCCTTTCGGACATCATACAGATCAGCTACTTCAAGGCGACGCACGGCAAGCGCGTGTTCAAAATGGCGCCCATCCACCACCACTTCGAGCTTTGCGGCATTCACGAGGCGAAGATCGTGATGATGTACATGGTGACGACCATCCTGCTGTGCGTGGTGGCGCTGCTGGGCGTATTGTGAAGGAGGCGTAACACTTCATGATGGAACTTCAAAACAGGCGCGCGCTGGTCTGCGGGCTGGCGCGCAGCGGATTGGCGGCGGCGGAGCTGCTGCGCCGCGCGGGCGCGCAGGTGACGCTCAGCGACCTGAAGGGCGAGGACGCCTTTGGGGACGCGCTCGCGCCCCTGCGCGATCTCGGCTGCCAGATGGCGCTGGGCCGCGAGCCGGGCGAGGAAGAACTTCAAAGCTGCGACCTGATCGTGCTCAGCCCCGGCGTGCCGTGGAGCAAGCCCTTCGTGCAGGAGGCGCTGCGCCGGGGCGTCGAGGTCATCGGCGAGCTGGAGCTGGGCGCGCGCATGACGCGCGGGCCGCTGATCGCCATCACGGGCACCAACGGCAAGACGACGACCACCACGCTGGTGGGCGAGCTGCTGCGCGCGACCGGGCGCACGACGCACGTCGTGGGCAATATCGGCTACCCGATCACCGCGGTGGCGGGAGAAAGCGGGCGCGACGACGTGACCGTCGCCGAGGTCAGTTCCTACCAGTGCGAGGCGATCTCGACGTTCCACCCGAAGGTCGGCGCGGTGCTCAACATCACCGAGGATCACATCGCGCGCCACGGCTCGATGGAAACCTACGTCGCGATGAAGCGGCGCATCTTCCAAAACCAGACGCCGCAGGACGTCGCGCTGTTCAACGCCGACGACCCGATCTGCCGCGAGATGGCCGAGGGGCTGCGCGCGCAGGTCGCGTGGTTCTCGCGCACGCGGCGCGTCGATTACGGCGCGTTCGTGCAGGACGGCTGCATCGTGCTGCGGCTGGGCGAGGAGGAGACCCCCGTCTGCCGCTGCGACGAGGTGCGCATCCCCGGGCCGCACAACCTCGAAAACGCGCTGGCCGCCGTGGTCATCGCGGGGGTGATGGGCGTCCCCTGCGAGACGATGCGCGATGTGCTGCGCGCGTTCCCGGGCGTCGAGCACCGCATCGAGACGGTGCGCACGCTGCGCGGGGTGACGTGGATCAACGACTCCAAGGGCACGAACGTCGATTCGACGCTCAAGGCCATCGACACGATGCGCGCGCCGACGGTGCTGATTCTGGGCGGCAGCGACAAGGGCGTCTCCTTTGACGCCTTGGCCGAGGCGATTGCCGCCGCGCCGCAGATCACGCGCTGCGTGCTGATCGGCGACACGGCGGAAAAGATCCGCGCGGCGCTCGACAAGGTAGGCTTTACCGCCTACGAGATGACCGGGTACGATTTCGACGCATGTCTGGCGCGCTGCGCGGCGCTGGCGGCCGAGGGCGGCAACGTGCTGCTCTCCCCGGCCTGCGCGAGCTTTGATATGTTCAGCGACTACGAGGATCGCGGGCGCGTGTTCAAGCAAAAGGTCATGGCGATGGCGTAAGGCCAGCGGCGCGGGCAAGCACGGCAAAAGAGGACATTCAAAACGGGAAGGGAAGCGTCCTCCTTGCTGCGAAGGCTCTTTGCAAGGCCCCGTCGCGCGTGCGACAAGACCGTCGTGGTCATCATGCTGATGCTGCTGACCTTCGGGCTGATCACGCTCTTCAGCGCGACGTACTACCCGCGCACCGCCGCGGGCGACCCGCTGGGCGCGGTCAAGAAGCAGCTGATCGGCATCGCGCTGGGCGCGGCGGCGTGTGTGCTGCTCTCGCGCATGAATTACCGCGTGCTGCGCCGCCCGCGCGTGACGCTGCTGCTGCTCGCCGTGAGCGCGGCGCTGCTGGTGCTGGTCGTCATCCCCGGCGTCGGCGTGAGCATCAACGGCTCGCGGCGCTGGCTGAACGTGGCGGGCATGAGCATGCAGCCGTCGGAGTTTGCCAAATATGCGATGGTGGTCTTCATGGCCGGGGCGCTCGACCGGCGCGCCGACGAGCTGGGCAGCCTGTTTCGCGGCGTGCTGCCGCTGCTGGTCGTGCCGGGCGCGATGTTTCTGCTGATTCTGGAGCAGCCCAACCTCTCCACGGGCGGCAGCATCCTCATCTGCGCGCTGGCGATGCTCTTCTGCGCCGGGCTGCGCGCGCGGCACATGGCCCTGCTCGGCACGGGCGGGCTGGCGCTGGGTGCGTTCTACGCGTGGAGCGCGCCGTACCGCCGGGAGCGGCTTTTGTCCTTTCGCGATCCCTTCGCCAAGATGAGCGACGAGGGCTACCAGCTCTCCCAGTCGCTGATCGCGCTGGGGTCGGGCGGGCTTTTCGGCATGGGGCTGGGGCAGGGCAGGCAGAAATTCGCCTACCTGCCGTACCCGGAATCGGACTTCATCTTCGCCATCGTCGGCGAGGACTTCGGGCTTTGCGGCTGTGTCGCGGTGATCGCGCTGTTCGTCGCGTTCGTGTTCGCCGGGCTGCGCGTGGCGCTCTCCTGCCGGGATCGCTACGGTTGCCTGCTCGCCGGGGGCATCACGACGATGATCGGATTGCAGGCGTTCATCAACATGGGCGTCGTCACGGGCATCCTGCCCACGACCGGGTTGCCGCTGCCCTTCTTCAGCGCGGGCGGCACGTCGATCACGATGATCATGGCGGCGGTCGGCGTCTTGCTCTCCGTCTCGCGCGAGAGCGGGCGCGCCATCCCGGAGCGAAAGCACAAAAAGAATCGAAGCGGAGGGACGCGACCATGAGACAGAAGAAGCGCAAGCGGGCTGCGGCGCGCGCGATGGCGATGACCGTCGTCGTGGTCGCCGCGCTGGCCGCGTTGATCGTGCTGGCGTTCAGCCGCGTGCTGATCGTGCGCGACGTGATGGTCGTGGGCAACCGCAACCTGCTGCGCGAGGAGGTCGTCACCCAGAGCGGCGTGAAGCCGGGGGACAAGCTGCTCTCCATCACCTCAAACAAGCTGCGCGCGCGGCTGGAGCAGAACCGCTACATCGAATACCTCGGCTACGATTTCGACTACCGCGGCACGCTCACGCTGCGCATCAACGAGCGGCTGGGCATGGCGGTGGTCGGCGTGCTGGGGCTGTACTATGTGCTCGATTCCTCCGGCATGGTGCTCGAGTGCGCCGGAAGCGAATACCCGCTGGACGTCGCAGGCCCGCGCGTGACGGGCTTTCTCATCGACGACAACGCCCGCGTGCTGGTGGGCGAGACGCTGCCCGTGCGCGAGCGCAGCCAGCTCGCGGACATGGAGGCCGTGATCGAGGAGCTGAACGAGACGAACCTGCTCGCCCGCACCTCGCAGCTCGACGTGGAAAACGGGAGCAACCTCTACTTGATGACCACCGACGGCACGAAGATCGAGCTGGGCGACACGCGCGGCCTGCGCGCGAAGCTGCTCATCGCGCGCGAGGTGCTGTTTTTGCGCGAGTCAGGGGAGGGCGATTTGCAGGGCGCGAAGATCGACGTTTCCAGCGGCGAAAACGCGCATTACATCCCCGCCGTGCTGCCTACGCCGACGCCCGTGCCGACCCCGACGCCGACGCCTTCGCCCGAGCCGACGCCCACCGCGTAAAAAAATCCAGCAAAATTGGACAAGATTTGCTCAAGTGGCTTGAAAAAACGGGGATAATGGGTTACAATAAACTAGCATAATAATCGCAAACTGGCTAAAAGTCGGTTTTTGCCCCAACGAAAATGAAGGCGTGAGCCGCGGCGCGCGCTGTCGGCTTCCCGCTTTTTTGCAGCAAGAGAGAAAAAGCCCGGATAATTCTATGCGGCAGACAGGAGATCGTATGATGAAAAAGGCGACGGCGGTTGTGGACTTCGGCACCTCCAAGGTGCTGGTCTTGCTGGCTGAGGAGACCGCCTATCAGAAGGTGACCATCACCTCCGCCGGCATGGCGCAGTATGACGGCTTTATGAACGGCGAGTGGAACGCGCCCGGCGCGGTGAACGACGCGATCGCCAGCGCGATTGAAGCGGCGGAGAGCAAGAGCCGCCAGCACATTCGCGAGGTGTACGTCGGCGTGCCGGGCGAGTTCGTGCGCGTCTATGTGATCGAGTCGAGCGTGGCGCTTCAGGGGGCCGACCCCAAGGTGACCAGCGCCGACGTGGAGAAGCTCCAGCGGCAGGCAACCGAGATGCTCGACCGCCCGACCGGCGTCATCATCCACCGCTCGCCCGCGTGGTTCCGCGTGGACGGCGGCCAGAAGACGCTGGAACCCGTCGATCAGAAGGGTTCCACGCTCGAGGGCATGATCGGCTTCGTGCTGGCCGACCAGTTCTTCATCAACGACGTCACGGCGCGCCTCAAGGAGCTGGGCGTCGAGGTGCGCGGCTTCTTCTCGACCTCGGTCGGCGAGGCGATGCAGACCATCCACTTCGAGGAGCGCGACAACACCGCCGTGCTGGTGGACGTGGGCTACCTGTCCACCGAGGTGATGGCGGTGGAGGGCGACGCGCTGATCTGGCAGAAGGTGCTGCCCATCGGCGGCGCGCATATCACGCTCGACCTGACCTATGGGCTGGAGCGGCCGTTCGATATGTGCGAGCGCATCAAGCGGGCCTACACCTTCAACGCGCCCAAGAACACGAAGATCGAGGTGCAGGGCGAGGACGGCCAGATGGAGACGTTCGACGGCGAGCAGATCAGCGAGATCGTGGACGCCCGCGTGGACGAGATCCTCGAGATGATCGACGAGGCCATCAAGAAGAGCGGCATCCGCCTTGGCAACTGGTCGAATATCTACATGACGGGCGGCGGCCTGATGACGATGAACGGCGCGCGCGTCTATATCTCCAACAAGATGGCGCGCAGCGTGCGCGAGGCGAGCGTGAAGACCGTGAAGCTCAAGCCCGCGCACATCTACGCGAGCGGCAGCGGCCTGCTGGAGCTGGTGTATAACACCATTGAAATGGAAGAACAGGACGAAAGTCTGTTTGAGCGCGTCAAGCGCGCGGTATTCCGTCGGTGAGCGTCCGCTCCCGGCCCATCCTGAGCGAAACGCGAAACAAAAGGGGGATTTCCTGATGTTTGAAATCGAAATGGACGAGCGTCCGGCCGCCTCCATCAAGGTCGTAGGCTGCGGCGGGGGCGGCGGAAACGCGCTCAACCGCATGGTGGATTGCGGCGTGACCGGCGTGGACTTCATCGCCGTGAACACCGACGTGCAGGCGCTGCGCACCAGCCGCGCGGCGACGATGATCCAGATCGGCGAAAAGCTGACCAAGGGTCTGGGCGCGGGCGCGACGCCGGAGATCGGCAAGAAGGCCGCCGAGGAGAGCCGCGAGGAGATCGCGGGCGCGCTCAAGGGCGCGGATCTCGTGTTCGTGACCGCGGGCATGGGCGGCGGCACCGGCACGGGCGCGGCCCCGGTCGTCGCGGAGATCGCGCGCGACATGGGCATCCTGACGATCGCCGTGGTCACCAAGCCCTTCGCCTTTGAGGGCAAGACCCGCATGCGCAAGGCCGAGGCCGGCATCGACGAGCTGAAGCAGCGCGTGGACACGCTGGTGGTCATCCCGAACGAGCGGCTTTTGCAGGTCTGCCCGAAGGGCACGTCCTTCAAGGGCGCGTTCAACTTCGCGGACGACGTGCTCCGGCAGGGCATTCAGGGCATCTCCGACCTGATCTCCCAGACGGGCCTCATCAACCTCGACTTCGCGGACGTGAAGGCCGTGATGGAGTCGGGCGGAATGGCGCATCTGGGCATCGGCACGGGCAAGGGCGAGAAGGCGATGGCCGACGCCGCGCAGAACGCGATCTCCTCTCCGATGCTGGAGACGAGCATCGACGGCGCGCGCGCCGTGCTCATCAACGTGACGTGCAACTCCAACTGCTCCATCGTGGACATCAACGATGCGGTCGAGATGATCACCGCCGCCGCGGACAGCGAGGCGAACATCATCTTCGGCGCGAGCATCGACGACGCGCTGGACGACGAGGTCAAGATCACCGTGATCGCCACGGGCTTTGAGAAGGTGCCGTTCCCGCCGCGCGCGAGCAGCATCGACCGCCCGGCGTCGCTGCCGTCCCAGGCGCCCTATGTGCCGCAGACCTTCGGCGCGTCCCAGACCTATCAGGCCCCGGCGCAGCGCAGCAGCTACACCCGCTACGATCCGGCGTATACGCCTGTGAACGGCGGGTATGCGCCCGCGCAGGGCGGCGTGCCGGAGCCGGAGGTTCCCGCGTTCGCGAGCGAAGGCCCGACCAACCCGCGCGTGTCGCCGTTCGCCTCCATGCCGGAGACGCCGCAGGCCCCCGCGCAGGACGAGCAGCAGCCCGCCGCGCGCGCGGCCCGCAGCTTCATGGACGGCGTCCCGGCGTACATGCGCCGCAAGTAAGCCCATTCGCCGGCCCTTCGGGGCCGGTTTTTTCGCGCCCACCGCGTCCGGGCAGACAGAAAAAACCGCCCCCGAAGCGGGGACGGTCAAGGCGCATTTTCAAATCAGATGAACTTGAACGAGGAGCGCAGGGTGCGGTAGACCCACTCGTAATAGCTGTACCAGTTGCTCGGCGCGGTCAACCGCACCTGATAGAGGGAGCGCTCGTGCGCGAAGACGATGATGCGCCCGCGCATGGAGTAGGTCTTCGTGCCGTCGTTGTATTCGGCGCGATAGTAGCAGTAGTGGCCCTTGCTGCCGTCCTTGCCAAAAGAGGTGCGGTCGGTGTTGTTGGGCGTGAACGTCGTGAAGCTCGATTCCAGCTCGGTCAGCGTCTGCTGAAGGCGTGCGAGCGCATCGTCGGCGGTCTGCGTCAGGCCCATGTCCACCCGCTCGATGGTGATGCGGGTCTGGTAGCCGCCCTTATCCATCATTTCGCTCTGCGGCTCGACGAACTGGATGGTCGTGGACTGGTCGTAGTTCGGATTGAGCAGCCAAGTGTCCGGGATGGAGAAGGAGACGCCCATGCGATCGCTGGAGTAGGTCTCGTAATAATAGTTGGGCGTGGGCGCGGGCGTGGGCGTGGGCTTGTCGATCGGATCCACGGCGATCGGCGTCGCCAGCGGATCGTCCGGCTCGAGCTGCGAGAAGTCCAGCTGAAGCTCGCCATCATTCGCGGGCGCCGGGAGCGGCGCGGGTTTGGCGGTCTGCTCGGCCTCGGCGGGCTGCTCCGTCGTGATCGCCTCCGGCAGCGACTCGGCCAGCGCGCCCGTGGCGAGCAGCAGCGCGCAGAGGAAGGGAACGAGGAATTTCATGGCGAACGCCTCCGTTTCAAGCAAAATGGGCGGCCCCACTGCATAGCGAGGTTTGTACATGTCAGTATAACAGGTCGAGCGAAAAAAGTCAACGCCGCGCGCGCCGTTGATGGCTGGGAGCGACGGCGGATGCTGGAAACGGCGCGCTTTGCGCGCAAGCAGAGGAGGAAGAACGAAAGATGGCGATTCTTGCCGTGGCGTTCGATCTGGACGGGACGCTGCTGGACACCGAGAAGCTCTACCGCCGCTTCTGGCTCGAGGCGGCGCATCGCCTCGGCTATCCCATGCGGGAGGAGCACGCGCTGCGCATCCGCTCGATGGCGGCGGAGCGGGCGGAGCCGCTGCTGCGCGAGATCGTCTGCCCGGACTTCGATTACCACGCGGTGCGCGCGCTGCGCCGCGAGCTGATGGACGCGTATATCGACGCGCACGGCGTGGAGCCGAAGCCGGGGATGCTCTCGACACTTTCGGCGCTGCACGAGCGCGGCGTGCGCATCGCGCTGGCCTCGGCCACGCCGCCGGAGCGCGTGCGCAAGTGTCTGACGATGGTCGGCGCGCTGCGCTTCTTCGACGCGATCGCCTGCGTGAGCATGGTGCCGCACGGCAAGCCCGCGCCGGACGTCTACCTGCTCGCCGCAAGGCAGCTCGGCGTCGCGCCGGGCGACGCGCTCGCCGTGGAGGACTCGCCCAGCGGCATCCGCGCGGCGCATGCGGCGGGGCTGCGCCCCGTGATGGTGCCCGATCTCGACCAGCCCGACGACGCCCTGCGCGCGCTGTGTACCGCTGTCGTCCCCACGCTGACGGATGTTTTGGCGCTGATCGACGAGGAAGATCCCCCAAGGCGCTAACGCCATACAACCGACGGCCTCGGGCGCAACAAAATGGTAAAGAGAAAAGATATTCGGAGGTGGAAGCGGCCACAGGCCGCACCACAGCCGCACCATAGGCCGCGCCGTCGGCCTCGTTCGCAACAGATCAATATAGAAGAAAGCCGTTCGGAGACGGAGGCGGCCACTGGCCGCGCCGCAGCCAATTTGTCTAGGAAAGAGAAAAAAATCTGTTGATTTTGTCCGAAAAATTGCTTATAATGAAGGTGAACACCGCGGGATAAGGAGGGAGATCCATGGATAATCACGTCATCACGATCGCGCGGAGCTACGGCAGCGGCGGACGCAAGATGGGCAAGCTGCTGGCGCAGGAGCTGGGGTACGAGTATTACGACCGCGAGATCCTGCGCATCGCCTCCGATGAGAGCGGCATCAGCGAGGAGCTGTTCAAGCAGGCCGACGAGCATAAGCGCATGCCGCTCTTCCGCATCGCGCGCGAGGTGTACACCGGCGAGGTCATCCCGCCCGATAGCGACGACTTCATCTCTAACGAGAATCTGTTCCGCTATCAGGCGAAGATCATCCGCGAGCTGGCCGCCACGCGCGACTGCGTGATCGTCGGCCGCTGCGCAAACTTCATCCTGCGCGGGCGGGAGAACGTCATCAATGTGTTTGTCTCCGCTCCGGTGGTGGACTGCGTGCGCCGCGTGATGCAGACCGACGGATTGAATCTGGAGGAAGCGGAGAAGCGCATCAAGAAGATCGACAAGCGCCGCGCGGACTACTTCAAGTATTTCACGGGCCGCCAGTGGCACGACGCCGCGCTCTACGACCTGTGCCTCAATACCGGGCACATGAGCGAGGATAAGTGCGTCGAGGTCGTGCGCGCGTACATGCGTGCCCGCTTTGACGAGGACTGACATCAAACAAGACATAATAGAAGGCCGCCCCGGCGCATGCGCGCCGGGGCGGCCTTTTGCGCGTTACTGCGCAAACCTTCCGCTCGCGTCGATCTGTATGCCGTGCGCCGCGCCGTCGTCGCAGCCGACGAAGATCTCCGCCCACGCGCCCTCCTCGAGCTTCGCCGTCAGCGCGTAGCACGCGCCCCAGTTCGTCGAGACGACGCCCATTGACGCCCACGCCGCGCCCTCTCGCGGCTCGATGCCAAGCGTTCCGGCGTAGCGCGCGGCCTCCTCGAGCGCCGCCTCGGGCGTCGCGGCAGGTGCGGTTTCCGCCGCCGCGCTTTCGCGGTTTTCCTCGGACAGGTAGAGCTGAACCACCTCGCCCGTCTCGGCGTCAAACAGGACGCCCGCGCGGGTCAACCGGCCCGTTTCCCCGACGAAGGTGAAGGAGAGGGAGTACGCCGCGCGCTGGTTTTGATCCTCGCGCGTTTCCCCGTCAAAGTCGATGTTGGTCACCTGCCCGTCCTCGCCGCGCACGAGCGGGATGTACCCCGCGCCCTCGCTGACGGCGCCCGCCTTCGCGGAGAGCGGCATGCCCAGCAGCTTGCAGAGCAGCGACCGCGCCTGCGCCTCGAAGCCGTCCGCGCCGCGCGACAGCTTCGCTGCGCCCTGCATGGCCAGTACGCCGACGAGTTCCTCGTCCGTCAGGCGGCGGTAGGGGAGAAGCGTCACCCTGTCCAGCCCCATAAAGTACGGCTTGTCCGTATCCATGGTGACGGGCGGCTCGGGGCAGGCGTCCTCCGCGTCGATCAGCCCGCGCGCGATGAGGTCGGAGAGCTGCTCCATGCGCGCGCGCTCCTCGCTCGTGTAGGGGCGCGAGCACTCCTGCCCGCCGCCGCGCACGCAGTTGCGATAGCAGATCGCCTGCGGGTCGAACGGCTCGCCGAGCTGATGATACGCGTCGATGATCGCCAGCAGCTGTTCGTCTGTCAGGCAAGTGCCGCAGAGCACATGATAGACGCGCTCCCCGTTAAAATCCTCCGGGTCGAGCGGGTAGACGCCGACGCGCACGTCTTCCGTGACGCCCAAGACGCTCGCGCCGTCGCCCGTCGCAAGTCCCTCGTCGTAGAGTGCCTTCAGCCGCGCGGCGCGCGCGATCTCGCCCGGCGTGAGCTGCGGCGCCTGACAGACGTCGACGGGATAGCCGCCCTCGAACCGCGGCTCCACGGCCGTCTCCTCGTTCGCCCATGCGGGCAGGATGAGGCGCTCGTCCTCCGCCGCGCCGGGGTCGGGCAGGTACGCGTCCTCGCCCGGCAGAAGGCTTTGCGCGTCCCCGCTCAGCGCGAGGCCCACGTCCACGTCTGGCGCGGCCTCCACCGCGCCCTCCGTCACCGCCGCCGCCGCGCCGGGCAGCGCCAGCATCGCGCACAGCGCAAGCGCCATGCTCCATCTCTCTTTCATCTCAATCATCCTTTCCGCGCCCACCCTTTTGCGGTGCGATCGCCTGCCCCAAAACGATCGTCTTTGACAGGCCGACGCCCCGTCTCTTTCGGGCGCAGCGCCAGCATAGCGTGAATTCGGTTTCAAAGTCTTCACGGCGGCGTAACAAAGCGGTAAACGACGCGCGTGCCGCGGCCCGGCGCGCTGTCGATGCGCAGCGTCCCGCCGTGCAGCGCAGCGATGCGCGCGCAGAGCGTGAGGCCCAGCCCCGCGCCGCCCGCGCTGCGCGAGCGCGCCTTGTCGGCCTTGTAGAACGCGTCGAACGCCCGCCCGGCCTCCTCCGGCGTCATGCCGCAGCCTTTGTCCTCGACCGCGAAGCCGTCGGCGGCCATCGTCACGGTCACGGGCGCGTCGCCGCCCGCGCGCAGCGCGTTGACCACCAGATTGCGCAAAAGCGCTAAGGTCAGCTCCCGCTCGGCGAAAAAGCGCGCGTCCTCGCCCGCAAGCGCCACGCCGTCAAACACGGCCAGCGCCTCGCGCGCCATCTCCATCGACGAAAAGAAGCACTTTTGCACCGGCTCGTGGGAAAGGCGCGTGAGCAGCAACAGCCGCTCGTCCATCCCGGCGAGGCGCGACGCCTCGCGCGCCATCGTGGCAAGCAGCGCGCTGCGCTCCCGTTCCGGCAGCGACGCGCGGCGCAGCAGGTCGGCCCCGGCGACGAGGCTCGTTAGCGGCGTGCGCATCTCGTGCGCCAGCGCGTCGATCAGCTCCTGCCGCCCCTCGGCCTCCCGGCGCAGCGCGTCCTCGCGCTCGCGCACAGCCCAGGCCATCGCGCCGAACGCGCGGGTCAGCTCGCCCGCCTCGTCGCGCCCAGCCCGCGGCAGGGGCGTGCCGTATGCGCCGCCCTCCAGCGCGCGCGCCGCGCCGACCAGCATCCGCAACGGCCGCGTCAGCCATCCCGACAGCCACGCCGCCAGCAGCGCGCCCAGTCCCGCGCCCGCCGCGCAGACCGCCGCTGCCCACGCGGCGATGCGAGCGCGCAGCGTGTACAGCGGCGACACGTCCGAGCAGAGGAGCAGCGTCAGATCGTCCGTCAGCCGATGCGCAACGTACAGCTTTTTCGCATAAAGCAGCGTCGCGCGGCCCTCACAGGAGATCAACTCCCGGATGCCCGCGTGCCCCGGCAGTCCCGCGCCCGCCAGTGGCGCGCCGTCCCTGAGCAGCTGCACGCGCAGGCTGTCCGAGCCGTAGCGGCTCTGCGCGCTTTGCGCGACCGCGTACACGCCCGCCTCGTCCGCGCCGGACAGCTCCAGCGCGACCGCGCGCGCGATCGCTGCCTCCTCGCTGAGCGCCCGTTCCCGCTCGCGCTCCATCGTCAGCGCGAAGCTGCGCCACGCCACCAGCCCCGTGCCCGCCGCCAGAAGCGCGAGCACGAGGAGCGTCGTCGCCAGCGCCATCCGCCGCCTCATCCGCGTCCCCCTTCCGCGCTGAACCGATAGCCGAATTTGTACACCGTCTCGATCCATTCCGGCCCGATCTTGTTGCGCAGCCGCTGCACATGCACGTCCACCGTGCGCGTCTCCCCGGCGTAGTCGTATCCCCAGACGGCGGAGAGCAGCTCCTCGCGGCTGAGCGCGGTATTCCGCCGCCGCACGAACATCGCCAGCAGATCGAATTCCAGCGCGGTCAGTGCGATCTCCTCGCCGCCCCTTATCACGCGCCGCGCGGCGAGATCGACGGTCAAATCGCCGAAGCGGGCGACGCGCTCCTCCTTCTTCGCCCGGCGCAGGATGTTTTCCACCCGCGCCAGTAGCTCCGCAGGCTCGAACGGTTTGAGGATGTAGTCGTGCGCGCCCAGCCGCAGGCCGTACACGCGATCCGCCACGGCGGTCTTCGCCGTCACGAACAGCACGGGCACCGCCTGCTCGGTAAACGCTTCGCACAGCGAAAAGCCGTCCTCCCCGGGCAGCATCACGTCCAGCAGCGCCAGATCCGGCGCGCGCCCCGAAAGCATCGCGCGCGCCGCCGCCGCGTCCTCCGCCTCCCGGCAGGCGTGGCCCACCAGCGTCAGGTGCATGCGCAACACCTGCCGAATCGACGCCTCGTCCTCCACGATCAGGATGTCCGCCACGGCGGGAAACCTCCTTTGGGTGTTTGTTGATGAAAGTATAGCACGGTTTGGCGCGGGGCGGCGTTACAAGGTTGTAAAATTGGGGGAGGAGAACAGGGTGAGCGGGAGAAGCGCGCCGATGCAGGAGCCTCGTGCGAGAGGATTAAGCGGAGGCGCGGGGATGATCGGGTTTATTGGGCAAACAAACCTAAACGGAAAAAGTATTGGAATTTTACTCCTCTTGTGATATGTTGATATAGGGATAGGAAAACCAGACTGTAAACCGGAAACGGAAAACGACGAACATGCAGTCTGTCAAAGAAACCTTTTCTTCCGCCCGGAGGGGGAGAAAAGGCGAACCCATTTTTTCAATACTTGCTTGGATTTTGAATCGAATCAAAAGGGATTTTGGTGCTGAACATGGGTTTTGGACAAGCTGGAATATGGAACAAGAGTGAAAGAATGTATCATCGTGTAAATGCCGATCAATCGAACAACATAGCGTGAGGTGATCGTATGATCAGATTTGATCAATTGAGGAGCAGCTATATCGCCACGATACAATGCGCGATGATAATGGGAGGCCCCTATGAGTAAGTCATGCAAGAAAACGATCAGCTGCATAAAGTGTGCGAAATGATCGTCGATAGCAGCGACTACTGTGACGCGGATAAGCGCTTCATGAAAACACAACTGCAGACATTGAGAGAAACGCTTTCCGAAGAAATCCGGTACGAATATTTCAGGTGATCAATGAAATTGCATCCGTGTAGTTTAGGGCTGGTGGCCTAACCCTTTTGTTTTTGTGTTACCCCGCTTTTGATTGTTTCACCATGGGCAACCCCCTTTTTTGACGATCTGAAACAGCCTCCCGCGCGGGAGGCCGTCAGTCTGTTAAGGAAGCCTTTTCATTCTCTCCGAAGGGGGAAAAATGACGATCCAATTCTTTCAATTATAGTATGGCTTTTGAATCGGATTAAAATGGATTTTGGTGCTAGATATGGGTTTTTGATAAGCTACGGCCTCCCGCGCGGGAGGCCGATGGATATGCATCGCTTGTCAGCGTCGCATCGCCTTGCGGAAATTGTAGCGCGTGCGCCAATACTGCGATTCGCGCCGGAGCATGTGCAGCAGGTCTCCGCCGAGGAACAGGATCACGTTGGCGAGGCACAGCGCGATGGTCACGCGCGTGGACGCGTTGCCCACGATGAACTGCCAGAGATATAGCGCCGCGTCGATCAGGGCCAAGTATTTCATTTTAATCGGGACGATCATGAAGAGCAGCACCTGTTCGTCCGGGTAGAGCGCGGCGAAGGCGAAGAACAGCGACAGATTGAGGAACATGTTGCTCGCGTATCCGGTGATGAGGCACGCGATGATCGCCGCGACCATGCCGACGAGGTAATAGAGGTTGAAACGCACCGCGCCCCAGCGCGCTTCCAGCGCCGTGCCGATCATATAGTAAAAATAGAGCGTGAAGACAATGAAGAGCACGCTGCTGTTGGGCGGCACGAGGATGAACGTCACCAACCGCCAGATCTCGCCGCGCAGCAGGCCCTCGCGCGTGAGCGTCATCAGGTTGTAGAGGCGGTAGCCCAGCGTGGGCCAGATAAAGAGCAGCACGAACATCACGCCCTGCCCGATGACGATGTACTTCATCAGATCGCTGACGGCCCAGCGACGGAGCTTGCGCTCCAGATCGAATCGGATCGGTTTCAATCGGATTTCCCCCTTTGCGTACAGTATACCATATCTTTTCAAAAGTTAAAACCCGCCGGCGCGCATTTTGCCGCCCGGGTCAGCCGCGCGAGCAGCGAGAAAATTCGCGCCCAAGGTGTTGACAAAGCGCGATGCGCGCGGTATAATAGACGTGGTTCCGGGATATTCCTCAGTAGCTCAATGGCAGAGCATTCGGCTGTTAACCGAAGGGTTGTAGGTTCGAGTCCTACCTGGGGAGCCAAAGAAATGAGATCCACTGCAAGTGGGTCTCATTTCTTTGGGGCTTTAGCGTGAAAAAACCACCGGCTCAGCCGGTGGAATAAGAATCTTTAGATACAAGAAAATCCTCCTTTGCTATAATAAAGCGGGTTTGTACTAGTCAACAAAAACTGGACACAAACAGCGAAGAAATTAGACACGCGCATTTTGAAAAGAAGCGAATAGGCCGGCCGCTCGTCGTTAAAGAATCGAATGTAATCCGAGACCTGCTCTTCTACGTTTTCCGTGCCTGTCACATGAAAATCCATGAACAGTTCCGCTTTAATCCATCCGTTGACAGCTTCCATCGCCGCGTTATCCGTCGGCGT